>NZ_MKXB01000084.1:36620-47994 GCF_001865245.1 Streptomyces sp. CC53
GGCGCCCGCTCGACGTGGCGCAGCACCGCCCGGCAGGCAGGACGGCCGAGGCCGGCACCCCGCGCGCCGGCGAACCGTGCCGGGGCGGCCCGGAGGGGCATGGCAGGGGCAGGCAGACCGGTCAGGATTCGAGAAGCGCGGGCAGCGGTGCCGTCCGTAGCGTGAGGGGCATGGAATCCCTCGCCTCCCTGACCCTGGAGGTGGCCGACGTCGAGGCCGCCGACCGCTTCTACACCGCCTTCGGTCTGCGCGACCGGATCCACCTGCGCGCCTCGGACGCCCCGACGAGCGGTTTCCGCGGCTACACGCTGGGGCTCACCGTGGCGCAGCCGGCGGACGTCGACCTCCTGGTCGGCACGGCCCTCGACGCCGGCGCCACGTCGCTCAAGCGGCTCGCGAAGTCGATGTGGGGCTACGGCGGTGTCGTGCAGGCCCCGGACGGGACGATCTGGAAGGTCGCCACCTCGGCGAAGAAGAACACCGGGCCGGCCACCGGGCACATCGACGAGTTCGTGCTGCTGATCGGCGTCGTGGACCCCACCGCCAGCAAGCGCTTCTACGTCGGGCACGGCCTGACCGTGGCGAAGGGCTTCGGCCGGGTGTACACCGAGTTCGCCGCCGAGGCCGGGGCCGTCAAGCTGGCCCTCTACCGGCGCCGCGCCCTCGCCAAGGACCTCGGCGTGTCCCCCGACGGCAGCGGATCGCACCGCCTCGTGATCGGGGGCAGCACCGGCGCGTCGTTCACCGACCCCGACGGTTTCCCGTGGGAGGCCGCGAAGGCGGCGCCGGTCCGCTGACCGCGCGGCCCGGTGTCCCGGCCACAGGCCCCGCGCCTTACGGCACCGGCGGGCACCGGTGGCGCCCCGCACCGAGGAGCCCGACCGGGGCTGGCCCCGCCGCCCCGGGCGGCCGCGCCGCGACGACCGGGCCCGAGGGCCCTGCCGGGGCAGGCCCGGCGGCCGGAGGAGCCGGCGCCACGGCCGCTCCGGGCACCCCACCCCTCCCCCTCGTCACCGGTCGCGCGTTCGAGTTCCGACCGTCCGGGCGACGCGGCGACATCCGGCCTGGCCTTTCTCGTGCAAGCACATGAGAGGTTCATCGATCTCCTACTACAGTCGTGCCATTCCCGGGGTGGGGACCGGAGGCCGGGTGCGCGGGCCGCGCAGTCGCAGGGAGGGGGCCGGTAGCGCGATGAGTCGTCGCTCCAGCGGTTTGATCGGTGCCTGGGCCGAGGCCCAGCGGCAGCAGCAGCGGCAGCGGGAGTCGGAGCGCCGGGCGCACGAACAGCAGCAGCGGGAGCAAGAGCGGCGCCGACGCGCGTACGAACGCGATCTGGCCAGGACGCACCGCGAGCAGCAGGCCGCGTACCGCCAGCACCGCGAGGCGGACGCCCGACGCCGGACCGACGAACTGGACGCCCGGGTCGCGGCCCTGCAGTCGCTGCTGGCCACCGGGTGCCGCGCTCCCGCGTTCCGCGCCGCGACGATGACGCACCCGGAGCAGGTCGAGCCGTTCGCGCCCGGGCCGCTCGCCGAGCCCGTGCGCATGCCGCAGCCGCACGAGTACCAGCCGCAGGGCAGCTGGGGCTTCGGCGGGGGACGGCGCGCCCAGGAGGAGGCGCGGGCGCGGTTCGAGCGGGACTGGCAGGCCGCGCAGGCGGCGGAGGCCCAGCGCCAGGCGCAGCTGGCCGCCTACCGGCAGCAGTACGACGCCTGGGCGCAGGCCCGGCTCGCGGAGATCCGCCGCCACAACGCCGGTGTCGCCGAGCTGGCGGCGGCGGTCCGCGCCGGCTCTCCCGAGGCGGCGGTGGAGTACTTCTCCGCCGCGCTGTCGTCGTCGTCCTCCTGGCCCGACGGCCTGCCGCGCCAGTTCTCCGCCGCGTACGACGCCGCGGCCCGGCAGTTGGTGCTCGACTGGGAGCTGCCCCGGTACGACATCGTCCCGGAGGCGAAGTCCGTCCGGTACATGCCCTCGACCGACCAGGACAAGGAGACCGCGCGGCCGGTCACCCAACGCAGGGCGCTGTACCGGGACGTGCTGGCGCAGTGCGTACTGCTGGCCCTCAACGACCTTTTCGCAGCCGACGAGTTCGGCAGCCTGGACTCCGTCGCGCTGAACGGGTTCGTCGACGACCACGACCCGGTGACGGGCCGGCGCACACAGATCTTCCTCGCCACGGCGCTGGTGTCCCGGTCGGCTTTCGAGGGGCTGCACCTGGAGCAGGTGAATGCGGTGGACTGCCTGGTGGACGGGGTGCGCGGGCAGCTGTCGGCCCGCCCGGACCAGCGGACGGCGATCCGGCCGGGCCGCAGGCCCGACGAGGTGGGCTCGGACGTGGTCTCGCAGGACGACGACGAGCCGGACCTGTACGCGATGGACCCCGTGGCCTTCGAGTCGCTCGTCGCGGACCTGTTCCGGGCGATGGGGATGCGGGCCGTGACGACACAGCGCTCGAACGACGGGGGCGTGGACGTCGAGGCCGTGGACCCCACGCCCATCCGGGGCGGCAAGATCGTCGTACAGGTGAAGCGCTACCGGCAGACCGTGCCGCCGACGGCGGTCCGCGACCTGTACGGCACGATGCAGGACGCCGGGGCGAACAAGGGCGTGCTGGTGACGACCTCCCGCTTCGGCCCCGGGTCGCACACCTTCGCGCAGGGCAAGCCGCTGGAGCTGGTGTCCGGTGCCGAGCTGGTCGGCCTGCTGCACCGCCACGGCCTGCGGGGCCGGCTGGGCGACGGCACCGGCACCGGCTCGGGGTCCGGCACCGGTACCGGTTGCGGCACCGGCTCCGCGGAACCGGCCGGGGCCGGCGGGCCGCCCGCGCCTTCCGGCGGGCCGGACGGCGACCGCAACGTGCTCGGCATGTTCTGGACCGGGTCAGCGGCCCTCGACGTGTGCGCCCTGGTCTGCGAGGGCCGGCGGGTCCTCGGTGAGGACTACTTCGTGTTCTTCAACAACCCGGCGACCCCGGACGGCGCCGTCCGCACGGCGGAGCCGTCCGGAGGGGACAGGGCCGCCCTGCACGTCGCGTTCGACGCACTGCCCCGCCGGGCCGACCGGCTCGTCCTGGTCGCCGCCGTCGACCCGGGGGCCGACCCGGACGGCGACCTGTCCGGGTTCACCGGCGCGGGCATCCGGCTGCTGGACGCCTCCGGAGCCGAGATCGACCGGTTGACCGTGTCGGACGGGCGCCCCGGGGAGACGGCCCTCGTCCTCGGCTCGTTCCGCAGGCGGGCGGGCGGCGACTGGGACTTCGTCACGGGCGGCAGGGGCTACCCCGGGGGCCTGGAGGCCCTCGTGCAGGACCACGGAGTGGAAGTGGCCTGACACCCGGCAGCGTTCAAGGCCGCTGCCGGGCCGGCGGACCGGCGCCGGCGGGCCCGCGGGGCCCGCTGACCCCTGCGGGGCCGGGCCGGCGGCCGACGGGTCAGGTCGCGGCGACGGGACCGGGGGGCGGTCCCACGAGCTCCTCCAGGACGTCCTCCATCGTGACGAAGCCGATGACGGTGCCCTTGTTGCCGGTGACCGCCGCCAGGTGGGTGCCGGCCGCGCGCATCGCGGTCATCGTGTCGTCCAGCGGGGTGTCCAGGGCGACCTTGGTGACCGGGTGCAGGGTGTTGCGCGGGAACGGCTTCGTCCGGTCGGCGGCGCCCAGGGCGTCCTTGATGTGCAGGTAGCCGAGGATCGTGGCGCCCGGCCCGGTGACCGGCAGGCGGGAGAAGCCGTGGACGGCCGCGGTGCGCTCCAGCTCCTGCGGGGTCGTCGCATGGCCGACGGTCACCATGCGGTTCAGCGGCACCATGACCTCGCCCACCGGACGGGTGCCCAGTTCGAGGGCGTCGCGCAGCCGGTCGCCGTCCTCGGGGTCGAGGAGG
This sequence comes from Streptomyces sp. CC53, assembly GCF_001865245.1. Taxonomy (GTDB): domain Bacteria; phylum Actinomycetota; class Actinomycetes; order Streptomycetales; family Streptomycetaceae; genus Streptomyces. The sequence continues at coordinate 40,499 of NZ_MKXB01000084.1, forward strand.
CCCGCCTCGCTGGAGTCCTTCACCAGGCGGACGAGCTGGTCGTCGGTGTAGACCGAGGACACCTCGTCCTTCGGCTCGACCTTCATCAGGCGGAGGATCGCGTTGGCGAAGGCGTTGATGCCGAAGATGACCGGGCGCAGGGCGCGGGTGAGGGCGACGAGCGGCGGGCCGAGGAGCAGGGCCGTGGGCGCGGGCGCGGCCAGGGCGATGTTCTTCGGGACCATCTCGCCGACCAGCATGTGCAGGTAGGTCGCCAGGGTCAGGGCGATGACGAAGGCGATGGGGTGGATGAGCCCCTCCGGCACGCCGGCGGCCTGGAACGGCGGTTCCAGCAGGTGCGCGATGGCCGGTTCGGCCACGGCGCCCAGGATCAGGGAGGAGACGGTGATGCCGAGCTGGGCGGTCGCCATCATCGCCGACAGGTGCTCCAGCCCCCACAGGGTGGTCCGGGCGCGGCGGTTGCCCTTGAGGGCGGCCGGCTCGATCTGGCTGCGGCGTACCGAGATCAGGGCGAACTCGGCGCCGACGAAGAACGCGTTGGTGAGGAGGGTGAGCGCGCCGATCAGCAACTGCAGGGTGGTCATCGGACGGCCTCCTCGCTCAGCGCGGTGAGCGGCTCGGCGGCCTCGGGGGCCGGGCCGGTGACGCGCACGCGGTCGGCGCGGTGGTGCTCGACGTGCAGCACGGCGAGCTGCCAGCCGTCGATGTCCAGACGGTCGGTCACGGTGGGGATGCGCTCCAGGCGGGTGGCGATCAGGCCGGCCAGCGTCTCGTACGGGCCGTCGGGGGCGGTGAAGCCGATCTCCCTGAGCTGGTCGAGGCGGACGCTGCCGTCGGCGTGCCAGACACGGCGGCCGTCGGCGGCGGGCTCGCTCTCGGCGAGGTCGGGGGTCTCGTGCGGGTCGTGCTCGTCGCGGACCTCGCCGACGACCTCCTCCACGATGTCCTCGACCGTGGCGACGCCGGCGGTGCCGCCGTACTCGTCGACGACCACGGCCATGGTGCGCGCCTCGCGCAGCCGGCCCAGCAGCTTGTCGACCGGCAGGGAGTGCGGGACGAGGAGCGGCGTGGTGGCGAGGTCGGCGATCGGGGTCAGGCGCCGCTTGTCCTCGTCGAGCGCCAGCACGTCGCGGATGTGGACGGTCCCCACGACCTCGTCGAGGGAGTCGCGGTAGACGGGGAACCGGGACAGGCCGGTGGCCAGGGTGAGGTTCGCGGCGTCGGCCGCCGTGGCGTGGATCTCCAGCGCCTTGACGTCGACGCGGGGTGTCATCACGTTCTCGGCGGTGAGCTCGCCCAGGTGCAGGGTGCGCACGAACAGCTCCGCGGAGTCCGCCTCGATGGCGCCCTCCCTCGCGGAGTGCTTCGCGAGCGCGACCAGCTCCTCGGGGGTACGGGCGGAGGCGAGCTCCTCGGCCGGTTCGAGGCCGAAGCGGCGGACGATGCGGTTCGCCGTGTTGTTCAGGTGGTGGATCAGCGGGCCGAACGCCGCCGTGAAGCCGCGCTGCGGCGTAGCGACGACCTTCGCCACGGCCAGCGGCCGGGAGATCGCCCAGTTCTTCGGCACCAGCTCGCCGACGACCATCAGCACGACCGTGGACGCGGCCACGCCGAGGAACGTCGCCAGGGACGACACGGCGGCGCCGGGCAGGCCGGCGGCCTCCAGCGGCCCGCGCAGCAGCACGGACACGGACGGCTCGGCGAGCATGCCGATGACCAGCGACGTCACGGTGATGCCGAGCTGGGCGCCGGACAGCTGGAAGGTGAGGCGCCGCACGGCCTTGAGGGCGCTTCCGGCACCGCGCTCACCGGCCTCGGCGGCGCGTTCCAGGTCGCCGCGCTCCACCGTGGTCAGCGAGAACTCGGCCGCGACGAAGACGGCGCAGGCCAGGGTGAGCGCGAGAGCGAGAAGCAGCAGGAGTACTTCGGTCACCGTGCCACCCCCCGTCCCCTGACGAGCGGACGGGATGCGGCACGGCCGGTACTGGGAGGTTCACCCATTGCGGGTCTGCTGCTCCTTCTCAGTGCGGAGGACCGCCGGCGGGCGGTCCTCGTGTGTGGTGTGTGGCGGGACGGCGTCCCGGACTGCCCATGGTAAAGGTGCGGCAAAGCATCCGGGAAGAGCCGTCGGCTCGTGGGTCTACGCCTGTGTAGAGAACGCGTCGGCCCCCCGTTGTGTTCCCCGGGATCCCTGCCCCACACGCCCGGCCCGGGCCCGCCCGCCGGTCGGGCAGCGGCCTGCCGGCCCCCGGCGGCAGGCACGGACCCCCGGGGGCGGGGCCCCGGACCCGCGGCGGCGGGCACGGGCACGCAGCGGCGGGTACGGGCCGGGGAGCGGGGGGACCCGCAGTGGCAGGCACGGACCCGCAGTGGCGGGCACGGGCACGAGCCGGTGGGCACTGGCCCGGGGCGGGCACAGGCCGGGAGCGGGCGGACCCGCAATGGCGGACGCGGACCCGCAGTGGCGGGCACGAGCACGAGCCGGCGGGAACTGGCTGGGGCGGGCACGGGCCGGGGACGAGTACAGGCCAAGGTCGGGCACAGGCCGGGGGCGGACACAGCCCGGGGACGGGCGGCAGCGGGGCGCGCGGCCCGCTTGCGTTCCGTGGCGCGGTGCGGGTGTCGCACGCCCCGGGTCCCCCGCACTGCGGCGGGGGACGCAGCCCCGGCCCAGCGGGCCGCACGGCGCGGCACCCCGCCGCCCACCCGGGGGTGCCCCCGCCGCAGGTGGCCGGATCCGTGACGTACACCGTCCGTTCACCGGGACCGCCCCCACGGCAGGGCATCCGGGCCTATGCTTCTACATACGTGTAGATGAGCGGCGGTACGGAGCGTCAGAAAGCGTGTCCGACAGGCTCGTTGGCCTGGCTTCCTACCGCCCCGTGACCTGTGGGAGGGGCTTCGTGGCTTCGGTGGATCTGGACAAGGTGCTGGACAAGGCGTGGGCGGACAAGAGCCTGCCGGAGATCCTCGCCGCGCCGGTGGGCGCGCTGAAGGGCGTCTCCGAGAAGGACGGCGAGCTGCTGGAGCAGGCCTTCGGCGTCAAGACGGTGGCCGACCTCGCCGATCTCAAGTACGTCCGCTGGGCCCAGGCCCTCGCCGCCCTCGACGCGGCGAAGTAGCACCTCCTGCGGGGCCGCCGCCGGTACGGGCGGCGGCCCCCTCTCCGTACGGCAACGCGCAACATGAAGGAGTGGACGCCACGATGGTGTTCAAGCGACTGCTCGGGTCGATCGGCATCGGCGGCCCCTCGGTGGACACGGTCCTCACGCCCGGAGCGGTCCGGCCGGGCGGCGCCCTCACCGGCGAGGTCCACCTGAAGGGCGGCAACGCCGACTTCGACATCGAGCACATCACCCTGGAACTCGTCGCCCGCGTCGAGGCGGAGCTGGAGGAAGGGGAGGCCGAGGGCGCCGTCGCCTTCGAGCGGTACACCGTCGCCGGTGGCTTCCGCCTCGCCGAGGGAGAGCAGCGCACCGTCCCCTTCAGCGTGACGCTGCCGTGGGAGACGCCGGTCAACGAGCTGCACGGGCAGCCCCTCGGCATCGTCCTCGGTGTGCGCACCGAACTCGGTGTGGCCGGCGCCAAGGACAAGGGCGACACGGACCCGCTCGCCGTGGGCCCCCTGCCGGTGCAGGAAGCCGTCCTGGAGGCGTTCGGGCAGCTCGGTTTCGGTTTCCGGTCGGCCGACCTGGAGTACGGCCACATCCGCGGCACCGGCCAGCAGCTGCCGTTCTACCAGGAGATCGAGATGGCCCCGGCGCCGCAGTACGCGCACCAGGTCAACGAGATCGAGGTCACCTTCCTCGCGCACGCCGGCGGCATGGAGGTCATCGTGGAGGCTGACAAGCGCGGCGGTTTCTTCTCCGGGGGGCACGACGCCCTGAACCGCTTCACCGTGAACCACGACGACGTGGCCCGCACCGACTGGAACGCGACGGTCGAGAGCTGGGTGCGCAGCCTCGTCGACCGCCACGGCGGCCACGCGGCGTACGGCTCACCCGGCGGGTACGGCCACGGCGACCCGTACGCCCACAAGAACGACCACCACGGGCACGACGGCCACCACGGCCACCGGTCCGGGCCGGGCATGGGCACGGCCGTCGCCGCCGGTGCGGCGGGGCTCGCGGTCGGCGTGGCGGGCGGTCTCGTCGCCGCCGAGATCGTGGACGAGGTCGGCGACTTCTTCGAAGGCGACGACGAGGGCGAAGAGGGCTGATCCGTCCCGGGTTCCCGCGCCCGTCGCGGGAACCCGGGACGCCGGACTGTCGGCACGCCCCCTTCTGGGTGGCCCCGCCCGCCTCGCGGGGCGGCCCCGTCCGGCGCGGGGCCGCCGGCACTCCGGTCGGCGGCCGGCCGCCGCCTGGGCGTCGCCGACGCCGGACGGCCGCTCCTGCCCGCGTCCCGTGACCGGACGGGCCCGGCCGCGTCAGAACGCGAGGACGGCGACCGTGCCGAGGTACAGCACGACCAGCAGGATCCCGTCGAAGCCGACGCGGAGCCAGCCCGTCTTCTGCCGCAGCAGCAGCCCGCCCAGCAGGACCGCCGTCATCACGATCGCGCTGCTCGTCAGGAACAGCTCCTGGCGGGCGGCTTCGTGGAAGAGCGAGCCGCCCCGGTAGAAGACGTCACCGACGACCAGGTTCAGGGCGTCCAGGCAGTTGCCGCCGACCACGGCGGCGATCGCCAGCGTCACGGCGCCCCGCCGCACGGCGGCGACCGAGGTCACGGTCTCCGGCAGCGCGTTCACCAGGCCCATCAGGACCGCCCCGACGAACCCGGCGCTGAGGTCGGTGTGCTCCAGGATGCCGGCGGCCGCCCGCGCCACCGCCCAGCCGCCGACGACGACCAGCCCGGCCGTCAGCGTGAACCTCCACCAGAGGCCCGAGGTCCGTACGCGCGCCTCCGGGGCGTCCTCGCCGGGGACGTCGGGGACGGTGTCGCGGGTGGGGACGGCCCGCCACAGGGGCTGCTCCTGCCGGCGGATCAGGCGCAGGCCGCCCAGGTAGAACGCCACCATCACCAGCGACGCGGGATGCACGCCCCCCAGGGTGACGTCGGGCCCGAGGGACGCCATGACGGCGATGCCCAGCAGGCCGATGAGCAGGCAGCCGAACAGCATGTTCCTCACGGAGGCGGCGGCGTGCTCCAGGTTCACCCCGCGCAGGAAGGCGTCCGCGACGGCGATGGCGACCGTCTGCGCGGCGATCCCGCCCACGGCGTTGCCGTACGCGAGCCGGGGCTGGTCCAGGCCCGCGCTGACTGCGGTCATCACGATCCCGGACAGCGAGGTGACCAGGCCGAACAGCACCGCGCCGAACAGCGCCTCCCCCCAGCCCGTCCGGTCGGCGAGGACGTCCCCGTACACGGCGAGCCGCACACTGCACACGACGGTCACGGACGTGGCCACGGCGAAGACCGCGAGGCTCCAGCCCAGCGGCCACAGCCCGGTCAGGAAATCGGTCACACGAGCCTCCGGCGTCTCCCGGGGAGCCCGGGACCGCGGGCGACCACGTCGACGCCCCGCCTGCCGGGCCGGTTCCGTAGCCGCTCATGCCCCCACCTTCCCAAAGCACTCCCGTGACCCGGCCCAGGACGCCGCCGACGGGCGCGGCGGGCCGACGGGCGTTGGGCAGCTGTGGCGGGGGACGCCGTCCGCGGCCCCGGGTCCGGCGCGCGGGCGGTGTGCGGGGTACGGGGGCTCCGGTCGGGCCGTCGGAGACCGGCGGGCAGGGGGTGCACGAGGTGCCCTCGGTGGACCGGTGCCGGAGAGCGGGCGGCAAGGTGCACGCCCCGTCCGGGTGCGCCGGAGTCACCGCCGCACGTGGCGCCAGGGAACCGCGGGACGCGGGTGGTGGGGTGCGGGCGCACGACGGTAAGCGGACGGGAAACAGCTGCCCCCGATGCGGTCAAGCCCGCGCCCGAGTGGGCCGGTTGCGGGTACTCCGGGGTGTGGAGGCGGTTTCGGCCAAGGGGGCGACATGGGTGACGGGAACGAGAGCCGCGGCCACGGGGCGGGGTGCCGGTGCGCGGCGGCGGACGACAAGGACCCGACGGCGTGTGAGGGTCCCCTGACGGCGGTGACCGTCGTGACGGCGGACGGCACGGAGATCACGGGCTGCGTGCGGCACAGCGCACGGCAGTTGGCCAGCCTCCAGGGGGCGCGGCTGCATCCGATGGCGGCGCTGCTGCCCTGGGCCGTGGACGTCTACTGCCGCGCCGCCGAACTGCCGCCGTTCGCCTGGCAGGTGGGCCTCTAGCGGCAGCGTGGGCCTTGGGTGCAGCCCTGCGGGTCCGCCCCGGAGGGCTGCACCGCAGGACAGGGCGGTACGGCGACGGGACGGTACGGCGACGGGACGGGCGTGGCGGGGAGGGCGCCGCGCGTGCGGCGTCGGCCGTGCGGCGTCGGCCGGCGGCGGTACGGGGGGCGCCGCCGGGCGCAGCGGCGGGCACGACGGGAGCGCGTCAGCCGATGACGGGGCGCTCCTCCGGCAGTTCGTAGCGCCGGGTGCGCTCCCGCAGGGCGAGCGCGGAGACCAGGGTGACCGGCCCCAGGCGGCCCACGAACATCAGCAGGACGGCGATCAGTTGGCCGGGGACCGGGAGCTGCGCGCTGACACCCGCGGACAGTCCGTTCACGCCGAACGCCGACACCGCTTCGAACAGCACCACCTCGAACGGCGCCTTCACCACCGTCATGAGGGCCAGGGACGCGGCGATGACGAAGCCGACGCCGAGCAGGGCCACGGTGAGGGCCTGGCGCAGGGCGTGCGGGGCGAGGCGGCGACCCATGATCGTGGAGTTGGGTTCGCCGCGCACCTCGGCGACCATCGCGGCGGCCAGCACGGCGAAGGTGGTGACCTTGATGCCGCCCGCCGTGCCCGCGCTGCCGCCGCCGATGAACATCAGCGCGCAGGTCATCAGCAGGGTCGCGTTCTCCAGGGCGCCGATGTCGATGGCGTTGAAGCCGCCGCTGCGGGTCATGACGGAGTGCACGAAGCCGTTGAGCAGCTTGTCCTCCCAGCTGAACTGGCCGAGCGTGCCGGGATTGCCCCATTCCAGGAGGCAGGTCAGCACGGTGCCGGTCACCAGCAGGCCGGCCGCCGTGAGGACGGTGAGCTTGGTGTGCAGGGACCAGCCGCGCCGCCCTCCCGAGCGGCGCCGGGTGCGGTGCCGCAGCAGTTCCAGCAGGACGGGGAAACCGATGCCGCCGAGCACCACGGCCACCGCTATGGGCAGCGTCACCAGCGGGTCCGTGGCATAGCGGGTGAGGCTGTCCGGCTGGAGGGCGAACCCGGCGTTGTTGAACGCGGACACCGAGTGGAAGAAGCCGTGGTAGACGGCGTCACCGATCGGCATGGCGTAGCCGAACCGGAAGCGCAGCGCCAGCACCGCCCAGACGGCCAGCTCGACGGCGGCCGTCGTCCCGGCGACGCCGAGCAGCACCTGCCGCACGTCCCCGATGCCGAGGCTCTTGGTCTCGGCCGCCGCCGTCA
>NZ_MKXB01000084.1:48004-64161 GCF_001865245.1 Streptomyces sp. CC53
CACCACCAGGCCGGTGACGCACACCGCCGACGTGGCGGTGAACAGGGCCGTGACCACACTGGTCGCGGTGGAGTCGGCGGCGGACACCGGCAGGGTCAGCAGGACGGTGCCGCCGAGGATGACCGTGGCGAAGGACATGACGGTCGTCCTGGCCGGGTGCGTGGTGAACAGCGTCTGCCACAGCCTCGCCACGCTTCCCGCCACTGCTCGCTCCCGGCTTTCCCCGCTGGTCCGGGGCTGGCCCGGTTCCTCGTCGTGCCGGTGGTCGCCCGCCGGCCGTGTCGACAGCACGTCCTCGGCCCGGGGTCCGGCGGGTCGTCACCCTACCTGCCGTGTCTGCCGCCACCGCCGAAGCCTCGGTCCGGCGGCGGGGGCGTGGCGGGCGGGCCGGACGGCCCGGGGGCCACCGGCGCCGGCCGCCCCCGGGAGGCCGACGTTCTGCCGCTCTTACCCCTGTTTGTCCGCCAAGTAAAGTAATCGCCAAGGCGTCACCCGTACGCGGGACGCCTCGCTCGTGTGTCGCGCCGTCGAGGAGAGTCGCTGTGCCCGTTCCGCGGATGAGCAGTACGCCGTTGCCCGGGATCGGGGTCCGCTACGACCTCACCACGCGCGAGGACCGCCGACTGTCGGTGGTCGCGCAGCGGGACGGTACGCGGGTGCTGAACGCCTACCACCGGGACGACCCCGACGCGTGCGCCCTGTCCGTCAGGCTGACCGCGGGGGAGACGGACGCGCTGATCGACGCCCTGATGCCCGCGCACCACAGCCCCAACCTGCTGTCCACCACCGACCTGGGGCTGGTCGCCGAACGCATCGAACTCACCGCGACCTCGCACTGGAACGGGCGGCTGCTCGGAGAGACCCGCATGCGGACCGAGACCGGCGTGTCGATCGTCGCCGTGCTGCGCAGAGCCGACGCCATCCCCGCGCCGGGGCCGGACTTCCGTCTGGCCGGCGGCGACACCCTCATCGTCATCGGCACCCGCGAAGGCGTCGACGCCGCCGCCGCGATCCTCGGAAGGGAGTGATGAGTGCACTCGTCCGCCGTCTTCCTCATTGAGTTCGGTGCGATCATCCTCGGCCTCGGCCTGCTGGGCCGGATCGCCGGACGGCTGAAGTTCTCCCCGATACCCCTCTACCTCCTCGCCGGGCTCGCCTTCGGCACGGGCGGCCTGCTGCCGCTCGGCGCCAGCGAGGAGTTCGTGGCGATCGGCGCGGAGATCGGCGTCATCCTGCTGCTGCTGATGCTGGGCCTGGAGTACACGGCCACCGACCTCGTCACCAACCTCAAGACGCAGTACCCCGCCGGCCTCGTCGACGCCTGCCTCAACGCCCTGCCGGGGGCCGCCATGGCCCTGCTCCTCGGGTGGGGGCCCGTCGCCGCCGTCGTCCTCGCGGGAGTCACCTGGATCTCGTCGTCCGGCGTCATCGCCAAGGTGCTCGGCGACCTCGGGCGGCTCGGCAACCGCGAGACGCCCATCGTGCTGAGCATCCTGGTCCTCGAAGACCTGTCCATGGCGGTCTACCTGCCGATCCTCACCGCGCTGCTCGCCGGCACCGGGCTCGCCGCCGGCAGCATCACCCTGGCGGTGGCGCTCGGCGTCGCCGGGCTGGTGCTCTTCGCCGCCCTCCGCTACGGCAGGGTCATCTCCCGCTTCGTCTCCAGCGACGACCCCGAGAAGCTCCTCCTGGTCGTCCTGGGCCTCACCCTCCTGGTGGCGGGCATCGCCCAGCAGCTCCAGGTGTCCGCGGCCGTCGGCGCGTTCCTCGTCGGCATCGCCCTGTCCGGCGAGGTCGCCGAGGGCGCCCACAACCTGCTCAGCCCGCTGCGGGACCTCTTCGCGGCCGTCTTCTTCGTCTTCTTCGGCCTCCACACCGACCCCGCCAGCATCCCGCCCGTCCTCCTGCCCGCCCTCGCCCTGGCCCTCGTCACCGCCACCACGAAGATCGCCACCGGCTACTGGGCCGCCAGGCGGGCCGGGATCTCCCGCAAGGGCCGCTGGCGCGCGGGCGGCACCCTCGTGGCGCGCGGCGAGTTCTCCATCGTCATCGCCGGACTCGCCGTCACCGCGGGCATCGAGCCCGCGCTCGGCCCCCTGGCCACCGCGTACGTGCTCATCCTCGTCGTCCTCGGCCCGCTCACCGCCCGCTACACGGAGCCGATCGCCACCCGGCTCACCGGCCGGTTCACCCGCGAGCGCGGCGGCGCCCCCCTGGAGATGGTGGTCGTGCCGCCGCAGGAGGAGATGCTCGACCCGGTGGAGGACGGCACCGCGGGACGCGCCTGACCCTCCGCCACCCGGCCCCGGCGGTGCGCTGCCGCCGGGGCCGGGGGCAGGGGCGGCGCACCGCCGCGCCCGCGCGGTCTCCTGCGGTGGCCCCCGCCGCCGGCCCGCCGCGCCGCCCGCCCGGCCCCCGTACGGGAGCGCGGCGCGGGCCGGCGGCTCACCGGAGGGTGAGCGGCGTCTCGGACTCCACGCGGGACAGCTTCTCCGGGTTGCGGACGTAGTAGACGCCCGTGACGCGGCCGTCGTCGACGCGCAGCGCCATGACGCCGTCGAGCTCGCCGTCCAGCCGGACCAGCAGCGCCGGGTTGCCGTTGACCACGGTGGGCTCCCCCGTCAGGGTGCCCGGGACCTTGCGCAGGCCGCCGACGAACAGCCGGACCGCCTTGTCGGCGCCGGTCACCGGTCGCAGCGCCGCGTTCTTCAGGCCGCCGCCGTCCCCGATGACGACGACGTCGGGGGCCAGCACGTCGAGCAGGCCGCGCGGGTCGCCGGTCTCCAGGGCGCGCCGGAAGGACTCCAGGGCCGCCCGCGTCTCGTCCGACGACACGGCCCTGCGGGGGCGGCGGGCCTCGACGTGCCGCCGGGCGCGGTGGGCGACCTGACGCACCGCCGCGGGGCTCTTCCCGACGGCCTCCGCGATCTCGTCGTACCCGACGTCGAAGACCTCCCGCAGCACGAACACGGCGCGTTCCGTGGGCGACAGCGTCTCCAGGACCAGCATCAGCGCCATCGACAGGCTCTCCGCGAGCTCGACGTCCTCCGCCACGTCGGGGGCGGTGAGGAGCGGTTCGGGCAGCCAGGGCCCCACGTACGCCTCCTTGCGCCGCTTCAGGGCGCGCAGCCGGTTGAGGGCCTGACGGGTCGTGATGCGCACCAGGTACGCGCGGTGGTCGCGCACCTGCTCCAGGTCGGCCCCCGCCCACCGCAGCCAGGTCTCCTGGAGCACGTCCTCGGCGTCGGCGGCCGACGCGAGCATCTCGTAGGCGACGGTGAAGAGGAGGTTGCGGTGGGCGACGAAGGACTCGGTCGCCGGGTCGGTGGCGTGCTCGGGCATCGGTCGGTCTCTCCGTCTCGTCGTCGGGCGGCCGGGGCCCGCCCGGGTCCGTGCGAGGGGGCTCGGGTCGGCCCGTGGGCTCGGTGGGGGGCGGAGCGGCCCGTGCGGGTCGGGGGCTGCCCCGGGTGCGGGGCCCGCCGCCGTTGCGGGCGGCGGGCCGTGCGGGTCTACGCCGTCCTTTCAGAGGCGGCCGCGGCCCGGCCGGGCCGGGCCCGCAGCGCCTCCCGGCGCCTGGGGCTGCCCGAGACGTTGTGCAGCGAGTAGCCGCCGGGCTTGCGGGCCTCGTCCGCCAGGTGCTTGACCGTCGTCCTGCACACGTACTCCTTGAGCCGGGCCGCGGGGCGGCCGCCGACGTGGAAGCCCACCGCCTCGTCGTGGCGACGGGCGAACTGGAAGAGCCCGGCGCCGCGGCCCAGGCTGAGGCACTGCCCGGCGAAGAACTGGTGGAGGGTCGCCGGCTGCCCGCCCTCAAGGCGGCTGATCACGGTGTCCGCGGCCCGCGCCCCCATCGGCATCGCCGGCTGGCAGCTCATCCGCAGCGGCAGCCCGGACGGTGCCGCCGAATCGCCCGCCGCGACGATACGCGCGTCGTCGACGCTGGTCAGCGTCTCGTCCGTGAGCAGCCGCCCCAGCGCGTCGGTGGTCAGACCGCTGCGCGCGGCCAGCTGCGGCACCCCGAACCCGGCGCTCCACACGGTCACACCGCTGGGCAGGGTGCGGCCGTCCGCGAGCCGCACGGAGTCCCGCGCCACCTCGGTCACCCGGGTGCCGGGCCCCTGGAGCACCGTCACGCCGAGCTGCGCCAGCCGCCCGGCCACCGCGCGGCGGCCCCGGCGGTGCAGGTACGGGCCGAGCACCCCGCCGCACACGAGGGTCACGGCACGGCCCGCCTCCGCCAGCTCGGCCGCCGTCTCGATGCCGGTGGGGCCGGCCCCGACGACCGTCACGGCGGCCGCGGCGGGCGCCGCGTCCACGGCCGGCCGCAGCCGCCGCGCGTCCTCCAGCGTCGCGATCGGGTGGGCGGACTCCGCCGCCCCGGGCACACCCGGATCGGCGGTGCCGCTGCCCACCGCGTAGACGAGGTAGTCGTAGCCGAGCGTGCCGCCGCCCGCCAGCGCCAGGCCGCGCCCGGCCGCGTCGATCCGCGTCACGGTGTCGACGACCAGCCGGACGCGCGGTGCCAGGACGTCCCGGTAGTCGACGACCGCGTCGTCGGTGCCGGCCACCAGCTGGTGCAGCCGCAGCCGCTCGACGAAGGACGGGCGGGTTGACCAGCGTCACGGTCACGTCGTCGCGCCGCGTGAGCCGGTTGGCCGCCATGACCCCGGCGTACCCGCCGCCGACCACGACCACCTCGGTGTTGCCGCTCATGGCGTCTCCTCTCGTTTCAGAGGTTCGTCCTTCAGACACCGCGCCCCCGCCCCCCGTGACACCGTGTGGGGCAGGTCACTCGGCACCGGGTCCGGGCGGGCCGCGGCGCACACTGGAGGGCGGCGCCCCGCGGGACGAGCGGGACGAGCGGGACCGGAACGGACGGGCGGAGGACCATGACACGCGGCACGCTACGCATCTACCTCGGTGCGGCTCCGGGCGTCGGCAAGACATACGCGATGCTGTCCGAGGCGCACCGCCGCGTGGAGCGCGGCACGGACTGCGTCGTCGCGTTCGTCGCGCACCACGACCGGCCCCGCACCGAGGCGCTGCTGCACGGGCTGGAGCAGGTGCCGCACCGGGAGATCACCGCCGACGACGGCACCGGTCCCGGCACGGCCACCGAGATGGACGTGGACGCGGTCCTCGCGCGGCGTCCCGCGGTCGCGCTCGTGGACGAGCTCGCGCACACGAACGTCCCCGGCTGCCGCAACGCCAAGCGGTGGCAGGACGTCGAGGAGCTGCTGGCCGCCGGCATCGACGTGATCTCGACGGTGAACATCCAGCACCTGGAGTCCCTCGGCGACCTCGTCACGTCGATCACCGGCGTCCGGCCGCAGGAGACCGTGCCGGACGAGCTGGTCCGCCGCGCCGACCAGATCGAGCTGGTCGACATGTCCCCGCAGGCGCTGCGCCGCCGCATGGCGCACGGCAACGTCTACCGGCCGGAGAGGATCGACGCCGCCCTGTCGAACTACTTCCGCCCCGGCAACCTCACCGCCCTGCGGGAGCTGGCGCTGCTGTGGGTGGCGGACCGGGTGGACGCCTACCTCCAGCAGTACCGCAAGGACCACCAGGTCTCGAAGATCTGGGGCTCCCGCGAACGGATCGTCGTCGGCCTGACCGGCGGCCCCGAGGGGCGCACCCTGATCCGCCGCGCCGCGCGGCTGGCGGAGAAGGGCGCGGGCGGGGAGGTGCTGGCCGTCTACGTCGCCCGCAGCGACGGCCTGTGCTCGGCCTCCCCGAAGGAGCTGGCCGTGCAGCGGACCCTGGTCGAGGACCTCGGCGGAACGTTCCACCACGTGATCGGCGACGACGTCCCGTCGTCGCTGCTGGAGTTCGCGCGGGGGGTCAACGCCACCCAGATCGTGCTGGGCGCCAGCCGCCGCAAGCCCTGGCAGTACGTCTTCGGGCCCGGCGTCAGCGCGACCGTGACCCGCAACTCGGACACCGACCTGGACGTCCACATCGTCACGCACGACGCGGTGGGCAAGGGCCGGGGGCTGCCCGCGGCCCGGGGGGCGCGGCTGGCGCGGCACCGCGTCGTCGCCGGGTGGCTGGTCGCCGGGATCGGGCCGTTCCTGCTGACCTGGCTGCTGACGCTGACGGGGGACGGACCGGGCATCGCCAACGAGATGCTGCTCTTCCTGGCCCTGACCGTGGGGGCGGCGCTGATCGGCGGGCTGTGGCCGGCGCTGGTCTCGGCGACGGCGGGGTCCCTGCTGCTGCACTGGTTCTTCACGCCGCCCTTCCACACCTGGGCCATCGCGAACCCGGAGAACATCGTCACGATCGTGGTGTTCTTCGCGGTCGCCGTGTCCGTCGCCTCGGTGGTGGGCCTCGCCGCGCGCCGCACGCAGCAGGCGGCGCGGCTGCGCGCCGAGTCGCAGACGCTGTCGCTGCTCGCGGGGAGCGTGCTGCGCGGCGAGACCACGCTCGACGCGCTGCTGGACCGGGTCCGCGAGACGTTCCAGATGGAGTCGGTGGCGCTGCTGGAGCGGGCGGGCGACGGCGAGCCGTGGACGTGCGCGGGCCGGGTCGGCTCCGACAGCGCGTACCCGCAGCGGCCGGAGGACGCGGACGTCGACATGCCCGTCGGGGACCATCTGGCGCTCGCCCTCATCGGGCGGGTGCTGCCGGCCGAGGACCGGCGGGTGCTGGGCGCGTTCGCCGCGCAGGCGGCCGTCGTCCTGGACCGGCAGCGGCTGGTCGGCGAGGCGGAGGTGGCCCGCAAGCTCGCCGAGGGCAACAAGATCCGTACGGCGCTGCTGGCGGCCGTCAGCCACGACCTGCGCACCCCGCTCGCCGCGATCAAGGCGGCGGTCACGTCGCTGCGCTCCGACGACGTGGAGTGGTCGGAGGAGGACCAGGCGGAGCTGCTCGCCGCGATCGAGGAGGGCGCCGACCGGCTCGACCACCTGGTGGGCAACCTGCTCGACATGTCCCGGCTCCAGACCGGCACGGTCACGCCGCTGCTGCGGGAGACCGACCTGGACGAGGTCGTGCCGATGGCCCTCGGCGGCGTCCCCGAGGGCAGCGTCGAGCTGGACATCCCCGAGAGCCTCCCGATGATCGAGGTCGACCGCGGCCTGCTGGAGCGGGCCGTCGCCAACGTGGTGGAGAACGCCGTCAAGTACAGCCCGCCCGGCGTCCCGGTCATCGTCGCGGCGAGCACGCTCGGCGACCGCGTGGAGCTGCGGGTCGTGGACCGCGGCCGGGGCATCCCGGACGAGGCCAAGGAGCAGGTGTTCGCCCCGTTCCAGCGGTACGGCGACGCCCCGCGCGGCGCGGGCGTCGGCCTGGGCCTCGCGGTCGCCCGCGGGTTCGCGGAGGCGATGGGCGGCACGCTCACGGCGGAGGACACCCCGGGCGGCGGCCTCACCATGGTCCTCGCCCTCCCCAAGGCCCCCGGCCACCCGGCCGCACCTGCGGAACTGCCGGCCGCGGCGACGACCTGACACCGCCCGGCGGCCCGGGAGCCCTCCGCGGACGCAGGGCGCCGCCGCCGGGGCGGCGGAGTGCACGGGCCGCACGGCCGGGAGGTGCCGCCGGCCTGGCGGGGACGGGCCACCCTGCCCGAGCGGGCAGGGTGCCGCCGGTGGGGCGGCGGCATGCACGGGCCCCACGGCCAGAAGGTACCGCCGTCCCGCGGACGGGCCACCCGGTCCGAGCGCGGGGCCGGGGCCGCGGGCGGGACGGTCGCCGCCGAGGGGTGCGCCAGGCGCAGGGCGGCACGGCGGAGCCGGGCTTCCGCCCGACGGTCCGGCGGCTGCGGCGACGCTGCGGCGAAGCCCCGCTGAACGGCGGCCGCCCATCACCGGAACTCTGCGCACGCGGAACACGCGGCACGCTCAATTGGCCTATCGGGCACGTGAATTCACGACACGGAACCCTCGCGCTGGGTTAGTTTTGGACGGTCGGACGCGTCCCGTGGCCGTCCCGCCCCGGGCCACTCGGGCGGGCCGCCGCCGACGCACCGAGGCGGCCACGCGCGCCGCCCCCGCGGGGTCGGTGTCCGCCCTGACACACCCCCGGCCTCGCGGGTCCGCCGCCGGCGCCACGGTCCGGACAGGTGGACGACTCGACACGAGCGGCCGCCCGCCGCAAGGAGACGCCCATGCATTCCCCCTCCCCCGCCCGGCCGCCCGCTCCCCGCGGGGAAGCCGACCTCGACGCCCTGGTCTCGGCCGCCGTACGCCTGGTGGCGGAGCTCCCCGCGCGGCGCCCCGTCGTCGGCGTCCTGCGCGGGCCGCAGCGCCTCGACCGCGCCGCGGCCGTGACCGAAGCGCTCGACGACAGGGGCGTCCGGGCCGTGCAGTGCGGTCCCGTACCGGAGACCGACAGCCGCCACCGGAGCCCCGAGGACGCGCCGCCTCCCCCCGTGCACCTCCTCCTGCACCCGGGCGGCTCCGCCGCCGAGCCCGCGCTGCGGACCGCCGCCCTGTGGGGGCTGCCGATCCTCACCGGGCGCGCGGGCGGCGGTGGCGCGTCCGCCGGGCCCGCAGGGCCGTCCGGCCACCGGCGCCCGGTGATCGGCATCCGGCTGCCGGGGGGCGGCGTCGACCTCGCCGTGCGGCACGCCGCCGTGGCCTGCCTGCGGCCGCACGCCGGCCCGGCCCACCTCCTCCTCGACAACGAGAAGGTGACCTCACCGGCCGACCGCGAACTGCGCATCCGCCTCACGCCGGACGGTCGCCTGCACGTGGACGGCGCCTTCGCCGCCCGCCGCGTGAGCCGCGTCCGCTACGCCCGCCCGTGGGGGCCGCACCGCCTGGACATCGACGGCACGCCGACGCACGAGGTGCGCACCCCGCTGAGGCTGGAAGCCCTCCCGGGGCGCCTGCACGTCTTCCACCCCTAGGTCCGCCACCCGGCGCACCACCGCGGCAGGACCCGCCGAACGCAGGGCCGGGACACAGCAGGGCCGGAGCACGGAAGGGTTCGAGGCGCGGTCGGCCGCGCGGTCGGTCAGCCCGCCGCGCTGAGCTTGCGGGCCAGGGTGGCGGCGAAGTCCTCGGCCGCCATCAGCTGCGCGCGCAGCTTCTCGCACCGCGCTTCCGCGATCTTCTGGTACGCGTCCAGGCGCTCCCGCAGGCGCCGTCGTTCGTCCTCGGCCGGAGGGTCGTCGGTCGCGGAGATCCGGTCGACGACGCCCAGCAGCTCCCGCATCTCCTCCAGCGAGAAGTCCAGTGGCTTCATCCGCCGGACGACCATGAGCCGTTCCACGTCGGACTCCGTGTAGAGCCGGAAGCCGCCCTTGCTGCGCGCGGAGGGTGTGACGAGACCCACGTCCTCGTAGTGACGGATCGTGCGGAGCGACAGACCGGTCCTCTCGGCCACCTCACCGATCTGCATCTGCCGCGCCTGGTCCGCCATCGCCTGCCTTCTCCGTCCCGCCGTGCACGCCGCGACGGGCGGCTCCACCCCAGACAGGTGCCTGGAATCACAGCCCCGACGTGCTGTTTACCTGTACTTCACAAGCCGCAAGTCGCACTCTGCCCTCACGTCAGGGTAGAGTCATCCGTGTCCGCCACCCGTGTGGTCCCGATCGGGCTGCACCCGGGCGGCGACCCAAGGCTTCCGGGCAATGATGCCCGACCGGCGGTCTCCGACCGCCACCCCACCGGCATGACCCCCGTCGCGACCGGGCCCGCCGGGGACTCCCCTCGGCAGAGGAGTCGCGTACGAAGCGCGCCTGCGTCCAGCGGTACGACGGACGTGTGCGCCCGGATCAAGAAACGGTTGCATGTCCTCACCGCTCGCTGCTGCGCCCAAGCCGTCCAAGCTGTCCAAGCCCGACTGGCTCGCCTCCCCCCGGGTCTTCCGCACCGAGGTCCTCGCCGGCCTCGTCGTGGCCCTGGCGCTGATCCCCGAGGCGATCTCTTTCTCGATCATCGCGGGCGTCGACCCGGCCGTCGGCCTCTTCGCCTCCTTCACGATGGCCGTGGTCATCTCGGTCGTCGGCGGCCGCAAGGCGATGATCTCCGCCGCCACCGGTGCGATAGCGCTGGTCATCGCCCCGCTGAACCGCGAGTACGGCCTCGGCTACCTGATCGCGGCCGTCATCCTCGGCGGCCTGATGCAGATCGCGCTCGGCGCGCTCGGCGTCGCCAAGCTCATGCGCTTCATCCCGCGCTCGGTGATGGTCGGCTTCGTCAACTCCCTCGCGATCCTGATCTTCATGGCGCAGGTGCCGGAGATGGAGAACGTTCCGTGGGTGGTCTACCCGCTGATCGCGGGCGGCCTGCTGATGATGGTCTTCTTCCCCAAGCTCACCACCGTCGTCCCGGCCCCGCTCGTCTCCATCGTCGTCCTCACCGTGATCACCATCGGTGCCGGTCTGGCGGTGCCCACCGTCGGCGACAAGGGCGAGCTGCCGTCGTCGCTCCCCGTGCCGGGTCTGCCGGACGTGCCGTTCACGCTGGACACCCTGACCACCATCGCCCCGTACGCCTTCGCCTTCGCGCTGGTCGGCCTGATGGAGTCGCTGATGACGGCGAAGCTGGTCGACGACATCACCGACACCCCTTCCAACAAGACCCGCGAGTCCGTCGGCCAGGGCGTCGCCAACATCGTCACCGGATTCTTCGGCGGCATGGGCGGCTGCGCGATGATCGGCCAGACGATGATCAACGTGAAGGTGTCCGGGGCGCGGACGCGCCTGTCGACGTTCCTCGCGGGCGCGTTCCTCATGGTGCTGTGCGTGGTCTTCGGGCCGGTCGTCTCCGACATCCCCATGGCCGCGCTCGTCGCCGTCATGATCATGGTGTCGGTGGCCACCTTCGACTGGCACTCCGTCCAGCCGAAGACCCTCAAGCGGATGCCGCTGGGCGAGACCACCGTCATGGTCGTCACCGTCGCCGTCGTCGTCGCCACCCACAACCTGGCCATCGGCGTCATCGTCGGCTCGGTCACCGCCATGATCGTGTTCGCCAGGCGGGTGGCCCACATGGCCGAGGTCACCGGCGTCGTCGACCCCGACGGCACCCAGGTCGTCTACGCGGTCACCGGCGAGCTGTTCTTCGCCTCCTCCAACGACCTCGTCCAGCAGTTCGACTACAAGGACGACCCGGACGACGTGGTCATCGACCTGTCCGCCGCCCACATCTGGGACGCCTCCTCCGTCGCCGCCCTCGACGCGATCGAGACCAAGTACGCCCAGCGCGGCAAGAAGGTCACCATCGTCGGCCTCAACGAACCCAGCGCCGACATGCACGGCAAGCTCGCGGGACAGCTCACCAGCCACTGACCCGCACCGCACACGGAACGACCGCCCCCGGCCCGCCGGGGGCGGTCGTTCCCGCGTACGCCCCGGCGCCTACTCCCCGATCACGACCCGCCGGACGGCTCGGCCCTCGTGGCAGGCACACGCGCACCGGACGGAGACGACCGGCGGGCCGACGAGCGGCCGCCCGCCCGTCGCCACGGACGCATCCAGCGGAGAGGTGCAGGAGCCGCACTCACCGACCACGCATGCGCCGGACTTCCCGGTACGGTCCATCTCCGCCCACGCCTCTGCGATGGTGAGGCGCCGCACAGCGGCTGGGCGCCGCGCCCTCACCCGGCACCGCCGCTGCCCGGACCGGGGTGCGGGCCGCCGGGACGGGCGCGGTGCCGGCGGGGGCAGTGCCCCGGTACGGGAGGTGCGGCTCGCCGCAGGCGGTCAGGCGCCCGCCGCCGGGGCGAGTTCCTCGATGAGACCCTCCACCAGCTTCCGGATCTCGTCGCGGATGGGGCGCACGGCCTCGACGCCCTGCCCCGCCGGGTCGTCGAGCTTCCAGTCCAGGTACCGCTTGCCCGGGAAGACCGGGCACGTGTCGCCGCAGCCCATGGTGATGCAGACGTCGGACGCCTTCACGGCCTCCACGGTGAGGACCTTCGGGACCTCGGCGGACATGTCGATGCCGACCTCCCGCATGGCCTCGACGGCGGCGGGGTTCACGGCGTCGGCCGGGGCCGACCCGGCGGAACGCACCTCGACGCGGTCACCGGCCAGGTGGGTGAGCCAGGCGGCGGCCATCTGGGAGCGTCCGGCGTTGTGGACGCAGACGAACAGCACGGAGGGCTTGTCGGGCATGTCGGGTTCTCTCTCGCGGAGGCGGGCGGCGGCAGGCGGGTCGCAATGCACGATGGCATCAGCTGCCGATGATGTGACAGTATCAGCGCATGATGACGTCAGTCGACACTGAGCTGATGCGTGTGCTGGCCGATCCGCTGAGGCTCCGGATCGTGACCCTGCTCGCGCAGGAGACCCTGTGCACCACCCACCTCGTCGAGGAGACGGGGGCGCGGCAGACGAACCTCTCCAATCACCTGCGGGTCCTGCGGGAGGCGGGGGTCGTGGAGACCGAACCGTGCGGGCGCTTCACGTACTACCGGCTCCGCCCCGACGTCATCGCCGCACTCGCCGGCCGGTTCGCGGAGCTCGCGGAGACCGCGCGCGCCAACGCCGCGGCGGACCGCAAGCGCTCCTGCCCCTGAGCCCGGGGCGCCCTCCCCCACCACCCCCTCCCGGGCCACCCGCACCCCCTCGCCCGCCCTACCGCGGACGCCGTACCGCGGACGCCGCGCCGTGGACGGCCCCTCCGCCCACGGCGCCCGCGGCCCGTGCCCTGCCGTCACCCGCCCCACCCGAGCCCCCTCACCCCCTTCGCCGCACACCCTGCCCGCACCCCCGAGGAGCACCCGTGACCGCCCACGCCGAGCCCCTGGCGGAGCCCACCGCACCCGTACCCGCCGTACCGGCACCCGCACCCGGCGGCACTCCGCCGCGCGCGCCGCTGGCCGCCCGGGCCGCCGCCGAACTGGTCGGCACCGCCGCGCTGGTGGCGGTCGTGGTGGGGTCCGGCATCCAGGCCACGCAGCTCACCGACGACGTCGCCCTCCAGCTCCTCGCCAACTCGACCGCCACCGTCTTCGGCCTCGGTGTGCTGATCGCCCTGCTCGGCCCGGTGTCCGGGGCGCACTTCAACCCGGCCGTCACCCTGGCCGAGTGGTGGACGGCCCGCCGCGGCGGCGCCGGGGTGACCGCCCGGGAGGCCGGGGTGTACGTCCCGGCGCAGGTCGCGGGCGGGATCGCGGGCGCGGTGCTGGCGGACGCGATGTTCGGCAGGCCGCTGGTGGAGTGGTCGACGCACGACCGCTCGGCGGGCCACCTGCTGCTGGGCGAGGTGGTCGCCACCGCCGGCCTGGTGCTGCTGATCTTCGGCCTGGCCCGTACGGACCGGCTCCGCTTCGCGCCGGTCGCCGTGGCCTCGTACATCGGCGCGGCCTACTGGTTCACGTCCTCGACGTCCTTCGCCAACCCCGCGGTGACGGTCGGCCGCGCCTTCACGGACACCTTCGCGGGCATCGCTCCCGCCTCCGTCCCTGCGTTCGTCGCCGCGCAGCTGGCGGGCGCGGTGGTCGGGCTGGCCCTCGTCGCGGTGATCTTCGCGCGCGGGGGGTCGGAGGCCGGTCGGCCCGCGTGACGGCCCGGGGGCGGCCGGCACCTGCGGTGCCCGGCGGGCCTATGCCGTACGCCCGGTCCCGTTCGACGCTCCGTGCGGCCTGGCCCCCGCCACGCCCCGCACGCTCGGGGGCGCCCGCGGCGCCCGGACTGCCGGGCGCGGGCTCAGGTCACGGCGGGGCTGCGGCGCTCCAGGAGGACCACGTCGCGCCACACGCCCCGGTGGCGGCCGAGGCGCTCGCGGGTGCCGACGACCCGGAAGCCGGCGCGCCGGTGGACGGCGAGGCTGGCGGTGTTCTCGGGGAAGACGCCGGCCTGCACGGTCCAGACGCCCGCCGCGTCCGCGGCCTCCAGGAGCGCCCCCAGCAGGGCCGAGGCGAGGCCGCGGCCCCGGGCGTCGGGCCGGACGTACACGGAGTGCTCCAGCACCCCGGCGTAGGCGGGGCGGTCGGAGACCCGGCCTGCCGCGATCCAGCCGAGGACGGTGCCGCGCTCGTCGAGTGCGGCGAACCGGTACGCGGGCGGCTTCGCGCGGTCGAACGCCTCCCAGGCCGGAGCGGCCGCCTCGAACGTGGCGTCGCCCTCGTCGATGCCCGTCTGGTAGATCGCCAGGACCTGCGCGGCGTGCTCGGCGGTCAGCGGGACGATGCGCGCGGTCACGACCCCGCCGCGGCCGAGGTCAGCAGGCGGCCCATCGCGGCGAGCACCGACGGCTCGACCCGGTAGTACACCCAGGTCCCGCGACGTTCGGAGGAGAGCAGTCCGGCCTCCCTGAGCTTCTTCAGGTGGTGGGAGACGGTCGGCTGGGAGACCCCCACGTCGGAGATGTCGCAGACGCACGCCTCGCCGCCCTCGTGCGAGGCGACCAGGGAGAACAGCCGCAGGCGCACGGGGTCGCCGAGCGCCTTGAACATCCTGGCCGTGCGCTCGGCCTCCTCCGCGGTCAGGGGCCGCTCGTTGAGGGGCGGGCAGCAGGGCGCGGCGCCCTGGCCGACCGCGGACTCCGACAGCGGCAGCGGCTTCGAACGGGACATGGTCACCGTCACATATTGACACACATCGAACCAGTGGGGCAGGGGCGGACGGGACACCCGCTAAATCGATATCTGTCTATGTTGACGCCCGTCGAAGCCGGTGCCATGCTGGCGACACGCCACATCGACAGATGTCGATACAACCTGGAGGTTCCCATGACCCCGCCTGCCTCCGAGCTGCCCGTCGCCGTGATCGGGGCCGGACCCGTCGGCCTGGCCGCCGCCGCCCACCTGCTCGACCGCGGCATCGAGCCCCTCGTCCTGGAGGCGGGGGCATCGGCGGGCGCGGCGGTGCGCGAATGGTCGCACGTGCGGCTGTTCTCCACCTGGGGCGAACTGACCGACCCCGTGGCCGAGAAGCTGCTGGCCCCCACCGGCTGGACTCGCCCCGACCCGGCGGCCTGCCCGACCGGCGGCGACTGGGCCGTGCAGTACCTCCAGCCCCTCGCCGACGCCCTCGGCGGCCGGGTCCGCACCGGCGCCCGCGTCACCGGCGTCTCCCGCACCGGACGGGACAGGACCGTCGACGCGGACCGCGGCGGCCGGCCCTTCGCCGTGCACGTCGCCCACGCCGACGGCCGGGAGGAGCGGCTGCTCGCCCGCGCCGTCGTCGACGCCTCCGGCACCTGGGGCAGGCCCGGCCCCGCGGGCGGCGAGGGCCTCCCGGCACTCGGGGAGCGGGCGGCCGCCGACCGGATCGCCTACCGCGTCCCGGACCTGAAGGACCCCGGCGTACGGGCCCGGCACACGGGCCTGCGGACCGCCGTCCTCGGCGCGGGCGCCTCCGCCTTCACCGCCCTGGCGGGGCTGGCCGAGCTGGCCGGGGCCGAGGACGGCGCGGGCACGAAGGCCGTGTGGGTCCTGCGCCGCGGCCTCTCCGGCTCCACCTTCGGCGGCGGCGCGGCCGACCAGCTCCCCGCGCGGGGCGCCCTCGGCCTCGCGGCCAGGGCGGCGGTGGAGGAGGGGCACGCGGACGCGGTGACCGGCTTCCGCACCACCGCGGTCGAGCGCGCGGAGGACGGCCGGCTGGTCCTCGTGGCCGAGGACGGCCGCCGCCTCGACCCGGTGGACCGGGTCGTCGTGCTGACCGGATTCCGCCCCGACCTGTCCTTCCTCGACGAGCTGCGCCTCGGCCTCGACGAGCGCCTCCAGGCCCCGACCGCGCTGGCCCCGCTGATCGACCCCAACCAGCACTCCTGCGGCACGGTCTACCCCCACGGCCACCGCGAGCTCTCCCACCCGGAGGACGGTGTCTACCTCGTGGGCATGAAGTCCTACGGGCGCGCGCCCACGTTCCTCGCCCTGACCGGCTACGAGCAGGTGCGCTCGGTCGCGGCCGCCCTCGCCGGTGACACGGAGTCCGCCGACCGCGTCGAGCTGACCCTTCCCGAGACCGGCGTGTGCGGCGGTGCGGGCCTCTTCGACGAGCCCGAACCGACCCCCGAGACCGGTGGCTGCTGCACCGCCGCGCCGACCGCGGGCACGGAGGCCGACGGGCTCCCCGCCTGCCCCCGGGGCTGCTGACGGCGGCGTTCGGGCGGGCCGGCCGGGACGGCGCGGAACGGCCGCCGGGCCACCCGACCGGCACGGTGCGCGGACGGCCGGTGACCGGCACCCCGCCGGCAGCCGGCGCCACGCCCGGCAGCCGGGGCCACCGCGGCGCACGGACCACCGCGCCGCCA
>NZ_MKXB01000085.1:0-3866 GCF_001865245.1 Streptomyces sp. CC53
GGGTCAGCGCCGCCAGGGCGGTCAGCAGCACCGCCGAGGCCAGCAGCGGTGCCCACAGTGCCGCCGCGGCCGCCGTGGTGGCGACCAGCGGGGCCAGCACCAGGCCCGCCCTCTGGGCCATGGCGACGACGCTGTACGCCGCCCCCGACACGCTCGCCGCGATCACCCGCTCGTCCACGGCCACCTGGCTCAGGGCGAGCCCCGCCCCGAACAGCAGGCGCGCCCCCGCGAGCGGCGCCGGGGACACCGCGGCGGCCTGTACGGCCAGTCCCGCCGCGGCCAGCAGCAGCCCGTACGGGAGCAGCCGCGGACCGAGCCGCAGGCGCCCGACGAGCGGCAGCAGCGCCAGCACCGCCACGTGCGGCAGCAGGAACAGCACGGTCGCCGTCACCGCGGACGCGCCCGCTCCCGTCGCGTACTCCGTGAAGTACGGCCGCGCCGCGTACACCGCGACCGTCGTCACCAGCACGTACCCGGCGAGCCGCAGGACCCGCCGGTCCGCAGCGCCGCCCCCGCGGTGCGGCGCGGTCTGCGGCGGCGGCCCCGGGCGCCGCAGCACCCGCACGCAGGCCGCCAGCAGCGCCGCCTCCAGCAGCACCAGCAGCGGCAGCGCCGTGCGCGGCTCGGGCACGGAGACCACGGCACCGCCCAGCAGCGTCGCGGCGACCGCCGAGGCGTGCAGCACGGCCACGTACTGCACGACCCCGGGGAGCACCCCGCGCGGATGGCTCCGCGCGAGCCCCGGGTACGCCAGCAGGACCACGGCCTTCGCGGCCGCCAGCAGCACCGACACCCCCGTGAACGCCGCGTAGGACGGGGCCAGCACCAGCCCGCCCGCCAGCAGCACCGCCGCCGACTGGCCCGCCGTCACCAGGGCGGGCAGCGGGAACCGGTGGGTGGCCCGGCCCCACAGCGGCAGTGCGGCGACCGCGGCGAGCTGGCACACCACCAGGAACAGCCCCGTCGCCGCCAGCGCCTCCACCCCGTAGGCGGCCCGGAACAGGGCCGGGTAGAAGGGGGCCAGCGCCGACTGGGTCACCATGTGCAGCCCCGCCGCCGCGAGCAGCACCGGTCGTCCGCGCGCCACCGCCATCCCGGCCCCCGTCATCCCGCGCCCCCCGCCATCCCGTGTCCCGCCCCGTCACACCGTGCGCTCGCGGACCATGAGCACGGCCTGCTTGACCGGCAGGTCGAGCAGCCCGGCCGACCGGAACCCGGCCCGTTCGAACGCCCGCACCGAGCGGGCGTTGCGCACGTCCGGTTCCGCCACCACGCGCTGCGCGTACGGGTCGCTGCGCAGCTGCCAGTCCGTGACCGCCCGCAGCAGCGCCGCGCCCAGCCCCCTGCCCCGGTACGCCGACGGCCCCAGCAGCAGGTGCACCCCGGCGTCCCTGGGGCGGGCGGCGTAGTGGTGGCTCAGCGGGTCCAGGTCGGCGCGGTACAGCTCCCAGTAGCTCATCGGGACGCCGTCGACACAGCCGAGCCAGGGCGTGGAGTGGGCGCTCGCCACCTGCTCCCGCAGATACGCGGTGATCCGCTCGGCGGGCTGCGCCAGCTCCCAGTACGCGGCCACCTCGGGGTCGTTCATCCAGGCGTGGACCAGCCCGGCGTCCTGGCCGGGGTCCACGGCGCGCAGCGCGAACAGCCCCGCGTCGAGCCGTGTCTCTGCCACCGTCGGCGGGTCAGCCGTCACTTGCGCACCTCCACGACCGGGTTGGGCAGGTCCACGTAGACCGACTGCGCCTCCAGCGGGCCCGTCAGCTCGTCCATGCCGTGCACCCGCGTCAGCAGGTTCGCCTTGCAGCGCAGCACCGGCTCGTCCCGCAGCAGCGAGGCGAGGCGCAGCCGGTCGCCGTGCTCGGCGGCGAGCCCGGCGAGGAACGCGTCCGCGCGGCGCAGCAGCGCCTCCTCGTCGGCGAGTCCCTGGGAGCCGAGCGCCCCCACCAGGCCGAGGAGGTTGTTGATGCCGACGTAGTAGGCCAGCCGCTCGTCGATGACCTCGTCCGCCACGTACGTCCCCAGGTCCCGGCCGATGCCGGGCACCCAGCCGTACAGGGCCTCGCTGCGGGCGGGGGAGAAGTAGTAGCCCTGGTTGTCGCGGTAGCGGCCGCCGACCGGCAGGCCGGTGCCGTCCAGGACGACGAGCGTGTTCTGCTGGTGCGCCTCCAGGCCCAGGCCGTACGTCGCGTACAGCCACAGCACCGGGGCGACGACCCGCTCGGCGTACCGGTCGAACCACTCCCCGGCGGCCTCGTGGGCGGGCCGCCCGCTCGCCTCGGCGAGGCGGTGCACCAGCCGCGCCAGCTGCGACCGGCCGTCGGGCAGGTCGGGGCGCGGGGCGACGAGACCGGCCACGCACACGGCCTGCTCCGCGGCGCCCGCCGGGAAGGGGTTGTCCCGCACCACGACGTCCAGGCCGGTCGACTCGCGGTGGCCGTCGGGCGCGTCGACCGCCAGCCACGCCGGGTCCCGCACCACCGCGAAGCCGGGGTGCGCGGCGCGCAGGGCGCGGGCGAGCCCGGCGGTGAGCAGCCGGTCCACGGCCAGGCCCCGGTGCAGCTCGGACCGCATGTTCTCGCGGCGGGAGTTGGTGATGCGCAGGCCCAGCGAGAACTTCAGCATCACCGGCGCGTCGGCCCGGTACAGCGTCCGCACCGAGGACGTGGCCGACCAGGCGGGGGCCGCGGGGCCCAGGTCGTGCAGGAGTCCCGCGTCGAGGAGCGCCCGCACCGCCGGCCGGTGCACCGCGTCCTGCGCCTGCCACGGGTGCGCCGGTACCAGGACCGTGCCGGCGGGGGGCCGCAGGCCGCCCGCGAAGGACGCCAGCAGGTCCTGCGCCGTCCGGTCGAGGGAGGAGTCGGACTGGACGACGGACGGGTCCGCGGCGAACCAGTGCAGCGGGAACGCGCCCCGCGCCTCGGGGGAGTAGCGCGCCGCCTCGGCCTCCGTCAGGCCCTCGCGGCTCTTCGGCGTCGGGTGCAGCGGGTGGCCGGTGATCAGCGCCTGCTCCGAGGCGAGGAACGCGGTCGTGCCGTCCGGGTCCCGCGGCGCGGCGGACCTGGCCCGCACGAACGCGGCGGTCCGGCGGACCGAGTCGCCGACCCGGCCCGTGAGGTCGGTGACGCACTCGGTGTCCCCGTCGGCGGCCTCCGTGCCGAGCAGCGCCGCCAGCGCGGCGGCGGGCAGGGGGGTGCCGGAGCGCAGCCGCGCCGGACCGAAGCGGTGCCAGCCGACCGGCGACCAGTACAGGACGGGCACCTCGACAGCCGTGCCGGACGAGGGGAACTCCAGGCGCAGCACGCCGTCGTCGGGGCGCTCCACCCCGGTCTCCCGCACCCAGCAGCGCAGCAGGCCGTCGGTGGCGGCGCGGTCGGCGACAGCGAGGGGCGGTTCCTGGATCTGGGTCATGCGGCCTTCCTTCGTGTACTCGTGTACGCGTGCGTCGGGGGTGGCGGTCGGGTCAGCGGTGTGCGTCCGCGAGGCCGAACGTGGTGAACGCGGTGCGGCCGGGCAGCGGGTAGGGGCTGCGGCCGGTGAGCGCGTTGAGGATGACCGCGGAGCGCCAGGCGGCGAGTCCGAGGTCCGGGGCGCCCACGCCGTGCGTGTGCCGCTCGGCGTTCTGCACGAACACCTTGCCGCCGACCTTCTCGTCCAGGGCGAGCCGCTGGTCCCGGTCGACCAGGGGGCGGCCCGCGGTGTCGCGGGCGACATACGCGCCCAGCGGCTCCAGCAGCGCGTCGACGGGCCGCTCCGCGTACCCGGTGGCGAGGACGACCGCGTCGGTGCGCAGCGACGCCGCGGAGCCCTCCTCGGTGTGCCGCAGCGCCAGGTCGATGCGTCCCTCGCGGCGGGCGGCGCCGGTCACC
>NZ_MKXB01000085.1:4159-27738 GCF_001865245.1 Streptomyces sp. CC53
TCGCCGAGGGTGTCGGCGCTGACGCCCTTGTAGAGCTGCCACTGCCCGGGCAGCAGCCGGTCCCGTGCGTCCTGCGGCAGGCCGTGGAAGTAGCGCGTGTAGTCCGGGGTGAAGTGCTCCAGGCCGAGCTTGCTGTACTCCATGGGCGCGAACGCGGGGGTGCGCGCCAGCCAGGCCAGCCCCTCCCGGCCGCGGGGGCGGGCCCGCAGGAGGTCGAGCAGCACTTCGGCGCCCGACTGCCCGGCGCCGACCACGGTGACGTGCTCCGCGGCCAGCAGCCGCTCGCGGTGGGCGAGGTAGTCGGCGGAGTGCAGCACCGGCACGTCCGGGTCGTCGGCCAGCGGGCGCAGCACCTCGGGCACGTGGGGTGCGGTACCGACGCCCAGGGCCAGGTGGCGGGCGAGGACCGTGCCGCGGCCGGCGGGTGCGCCGTCCGCGCCGAGGCGGGTGTAGGCGACCTCGAACGCCTGGCGCGACTCGTCCCAGTGGACGGTGTCGGCGCGGTGGCCGAACCGGCACGACGTCAACCGCTCGCTGACCCAGCGGCAGTAGGCGTCGTACTCGGCGCGCGGTATGTGGAAGCGCTCCGCGAAGTAGAACGGGAACAGCCGCTCCTGCGACCGGATGTAGTTGAGGAAGGACCAACGGCTGGTGGGGTCCACCAGGCTCACCAGGTCGGCGAGGAAAGGCACTTGGAGGGTCGCGCCGTCGATCAGCAGTCCGGGGTGCCAGCGGAAGGCGGTGCGCTGCTCCAGGAAGACGGCGTCCAGCCCGGGCACGCCGTCGGCGAGCGCGGCGAGCGACAGGTTGAACGGGCCGATGCCCACGCCGAGCAGGTCGACGGGGGCCGGGGTGCCGGCTCCGAGGTCCCCCGTGCCGTCGGCGTCGTCCGCGGGATGGTGGTTCATGGTGTTCCTTCCGGTGGGTGGTGCGCGGTGCGGGGGGCCGGCCCGGCGGCGGCCGCCTCCGCGGTGCCGGCGACCAGGTCGAGGAGTCCCGCGAGGTCGGCGCCGGAGGCGGCGGGGTGCAGCAGCGTCGCCTTGAGCCACAAGCGCCCGCGCCCGTCGGTGCCGGCGGCGACGGCCCGCCCGACGACGGCCCCGCCCGTGGCCAGCAGCCGGCGCCGGACCTCGGCCACGAGCGCGTCGCCTTCATCCGGCGGCAGGGTGTCGGCGGCGACCGGGCGGAACAGGACGGTGCTGATGCCGATCGGTCCGGGGCGGCGGCGCAGCGCCGGATGCGCGTCGACGCGTTCCGCGAACTCCTCCGCGGCGGCCACGCAGTGCTCGACGAGCGCGCCGAGCCCGCTGCGGCCGAGGGCCCGCAGGGTGGCGGCGATCTTCAGGACGTCGGGTCTGCGGGTGGTGCGCAGGGACCGGCCCAGCAGGTCGGGCAGCCCGGCCTCGGTGTCGTCGTCGGCGTTGAGGTAGTCGGCGCGCAGCGCCAGGGGCGCCAGCAGTGCGGTGTCCGGGACGGTGAGCAGGCCCGCGGCGACCGGCTGCCAGCCCAGCTTGTGCAGGTCGAAGGTGACGGAGACGGCGTCCGCCAGCCCGTCGAGCCGCGGCGCGAGCCGCTCGCTGAAGAGCAGCGGCCCCCCGTACGCGGCGTCGACGTGCAGTTCGGCGCCGTGGCGGCGGGCCGCGGCGGCGATGGCGGGCAGCGGGTCGATGAGACCCTCGTCGGTGGTGCCGGCGGTGGCGACGACGAGGGTCGGGCCGTCCGCGGCGGCGAGCACCGCGGGGAGGGCGTCGGCGTCGAGCCGCCCGTCCCGGCACGGCACGGTGACGGGGTCGGCGAGGCCGAGGACCCAGGTGGCGGGCCGCACGCTGTGGTGGGCGTTGGTGCCGCACACCACGCGCGGGCCGGGGGCGCCGGCGGCCCGGGCGCGTTCCCTGGCGAGGAGCAGGGCGACGAGGTTGGACTCGGTGCCGCCGCTGGTGACCAGGGCGTCGGGCGCGGCCCGCCCGGGGTGGACGAGGGCGGCGAGGGCCCGGGTCACCTCCTGCTCCAGGGCGGTGGCGGCGGGCGCCTGGTCCCAGGAGTCCATCGACGGGTTGAGCGCGGCGGCGGCCAGGTCGGCTGCCGCGGCCACCGCGAGGGGCGGGCAGTGCAGGTGCGCCGCGCACCAGGGGTCGGCCGGGTCGGCGGCTCCCTCGGCGACGGCCCGCACCACGGTCCGCAGCGCCTCCTCGGGGCCGGTGCCGTGCGGGGGCAGGACCGCCCCGGCCGGGTCCGGCGCGTCCGTGCCCGCAGCCAGGGCCCGGCGTAACCTCCGCGCCACCTCCTCGGGCCCGCCCGCGGGCAGCGGCCCGCCGCGGGCCTGCGCGCCCTCGGCCAGCGCGTCGAGCACGACCGAGGTGAGCTTCGCCAGGGCGTCGGCTCCGTGCACCCCGCCGGCCAGCGCGGGGGCACCGGCTCCCGGGAAGGGTGCGGTGTCGTTCCGGTGCGCGGTCACAGCACGTCCTCCAGGGCCCTCGCGAGCCGTTCCACGACCGAGTCGGCCTGTTCGTCGCTGAGGACCAGCGGGGGCAGCAGCCGCAGGACGGTGTCGTCGCGGCCGCCCAGTTCCAGCAGCAGGCCGCGTTCCCGGCAGGCGGTGCGCAGGGCGCGGGCCAGCGCCGGGTGGCCCGGGAGGACGCCGTCGCGGTCGGGTGCGCCGTCCGGGTCGACCAGCTCCACGCCGATCATCAGGCCGCGGCCGCGGACCTCCCCGAAGACCGGCCGGCGGGCGGCGATCTCCCGCAGGCCCCGGCGCAGCCGCTCGCCCAGTTTCAGGGCCCTTTCCGCGAGTTCCTCCTCGGCGACGGTCCGCAGGGTGATCTCGCCGGCGACCATCGCCAGGGTGTTGCCGCGGAACGTGCCGGTGTGGTGGCCCGGGAGCCAGGTGTCGAGTTCGGGGCGGTAGGCGATGAGCGCGAGCGGCAGGCCGCCGCCGACGGCCTTGGACGTGACGAGGACGTCCGGGGTGACGCCGGCGCGCTCGCAGGCCCAGAAGCCGCCGGTGCGGCCGACACCGGTCTGCACCTCGTCGAGGACGAGGACGATGCCGTGGTCGGCGGTGATCCGGCGGATCTCGCGCAGCCAGCGGTCCGGGCCCTCGACGACCCCGCCCTCCCCCTGGACGACCTCCAGGATCACCGCCGCGGGCGGTCCGACCCCGCTGCTCGGGTCCGTGACCAGGCTTTCCAGCAGCCGCGCCGACAGCTCGCCGGACCGCTCGGCGCTGCCGGTCCCGAAGGGGCAGCGCATCCCGTACGGGTAGGGGAGGCGGGTCACGGGCACGCCGTCCGCGCCGACCGCCCCGCTCATCCGGGGCGGCCCGGACACGGCCGAGGCGCCCAGGGTCATCCCGTGGTAGGCGCCGGTGAAGGCGACGATCCCGCGCCGCCCGGTGGCGTGCTGGGCCAGTTTCAGCGCGGCCTCCACCGCGTCGGTGCCGGCCGGGCTGCAGAAGTGCAGCCGCGCCGCGTCCCGGAGCCCGCCGGGCAGCCTGCGGAGCAACTCCGCCGAGAAGGAGTCCTTCTGAGGGGTGATCATGTCGAGGGTGTGCAGGGGCGCTCCGGAGGAGAGGACCGCCTGGAGGGCCGCGACCGTGGGCGGGTGGTTGTGCCCCAGGGCGAGGGTGCCGGCACCGGACAGGCAGTCGAGGTAGGTGCGCCCGTCGGCGCCGGTGACGACCGCGCCGGAGGCGTGCACGGGGGCGACGGGGAGGGTGCTGGCGTAGGTACGGGCGGAGGACTCACGACGCTTCTGGCGTTCGAGGAGCTCGGCGCGCAGCGCACCGTTCGGCATGGCGGATGCCCTTCGGTCGTGTTGCGGAGGGTCGCGCACTAGCGCACGGATGGTTAGGTTAGCCTAACCTGTCCTGAGATCAAGTGGCTGAGCCGCGGCACTCCAACGTCACGGGAGTGAATACCCGCCCGCACGCCTCCTGTTGCGCCCCCGGATGCTCGATGTGGTGCGCGGCGCAACGGTTGTTGACGGTGTGACAGCGCAGAACCAGCCCGCGGACGGTTCGTTCCACCGGATCAGCCTGCGGCCGCGGACCTGCCGGCCGCCCCCGGGCATCCGGCCACGCGGACCATGCGGCCACGCGGACCATGCGGCAGGGGCCAGTCGACCGGGGCCGCGGGCCGACTGGGTTCGGTTCACCGGGCGGCATCGGTGGTCCGCCGGCCGGGTGGCCGCCGTCGGGGGCCGGTGGCCGACCGGGCGGGTCGAGCGCCGGATCCGGCCGGTCCGCAGACCGCGCGTCCCCCGGCCGGGCTCAGTCCGACAGGTCCAGCGTCATGGCGCGGCCCGGTGCGATCGACACCGAGCGTTCCGGCAGCAGGATGTCGATGGACGCGACGCCCGAGTCCGGCACCGACACGTGCAGGCTGCCCGGGCGCATCCGCAGCCGCACCCCCCAGTGCCCGTGGAAGCGCAGCACGAAGTCGTACTCCGACAGCTCGGGCAGCGGCACCGGGTCGAGGCGCAGCACCCCGTCCCGCGTGTCCAGTCCCGTCAGCCCGCGCTGCACCAGGTCCAGCGTGCCCGCCATCGCCCCCAGGTGGACGCCCTCACCGGTGGTCCCGCCGTGCAGGTCCGCGATGTCGGACTCCAGCGCCTCCTGGCAGAACGCCCACGCCTCCGCCCGGCGCACCCGGGCCAGCACCCAGCCGTGCACCAGCCCGCTCAGCGTCGAACCGTGGCTGGTGCGCCGCAGGTAGTAGTCGACGGTCCGCCACCACGTCTCGTCGTCGAGCTCGTGCCCCAGGCGCCGCATCAGTCCCCGCAGTTCGGAGGGCGAGAACAGGTAGCCGAGCATCAGCACGTCGGCCTGCTTCGACGCCTGGTAGCGGTTGACCGAGTCGTCCTCCGCCTCCAGGATCCGGTCGAGGCGCCGGATGTCGCCGTACTTCCGCCGCAGCGCGTCCCAGTCCAGCTCCGCCAGCTCGCCGTAGCCGTGGAACTGGCTGATCACCCCCGCGTGGAACGGCACGTACAGCCGGTGCGACACGTCCTCCCACAGGGCCAGCTCGCCGTCGCGCAGCCCGATCCGCTCCACCAGCTCCCGGCGCCGCGGTTCCGGCAGCCCCGCCAGCAGCTCCAGGGCCCGCGCCAGCACCCAGGCCGCCGTGACGTTCGTGTACGCGTTGTCGTCCAACCCCGGCCGCTGCGCCCCCGGATAGGCGTCGTGGTACTCGTCCGGGCCCATCACGCCCCGGATCCGGTAGCGTTCGAAGACCTCGTCGTACGTCGCGGAGTCCGCCCAGAAGCGGGCGATCTCCAGCAGCATCTCCGCGCCCTTGGTGTGCAGGAACTCGTCGTCCCCCGTCGCCTCCCAGTAGCGCCACACGTTGTACGCGATCGCCGAGTTGACGTGGTGCTGGAGGTGCGAGTGGTCCGGCAGCCAGCGCCCCGACCGCGGGTTCAGGTGCAGCTGCTGGGTCTCCTCCCGCCCGTCGCTGCCGCTCTGCCACGGGTACAGCGCGCCGGCCCGGCCCGCGTCGTGCGCCGAGAACCGGGCCCGCTCCAACCGTCGGTGACGATACGTCAGCAACGCCCGGGACACCTCGGGGAAGTGCAGGTTCAGATACGGCAGCACGAACAGCTCGTCCCAGAACACGTGACCCCGGTACGCCTCCCCGTGCAGGCCCCGCGCCGGTACGCCCACGTCCAGGTCCGCGGTGTTCGGCGACAGCGTCTGCAGCACGTGGAACAGGTGCAGCCGCAGGATCCGGCCCGCCTTGTCCGGCACCTCAAGTTCGGCGCGGCGCCACAACTGCTGCCAGCGCGCCCGGTGCGAGGCCAGCAGTCCCTCGAACCCCGCCGCCCGGCCGACCCGGTCCACCGCCGCGTGCAGCGGATCGGAGATCGCCCGGTCCCGGGAGGTGTGCAGCGCCACCACCTTGTCGACGGTGACCGTGGCGCCCGGCAGCATCCGCAGCCGGAACCGCTGCGTCACCCGCCGGTCGCCGTGGCGCACGGCCCGCTCCGACAACTCGACGGCCGCCTCCTCCTGCACGGTGGTGCGGGCCGCCATCCCGATGCGGATGCCGGACGCCGACGTGCGGCATGCGAGCCACACCCGGTGCCCGGCCGCCTCACCGGTCTCGATGTGCTCCAGGTGCCGCGAGGACAGCTGCCGGTAGCGGGCCACGCCCGTGTTGGCGACCGAGCCGTCCAGCTCCGCCTCCACCTCCAGCACGCCCGCCCAGTTCTCCGCCGTGAACTCGGTCCTCAGAGCCGCCAGGTGCATGTCCCCCATATGGACCAGCCGCCGCTGGCGCACCGCCAGCCGCCGCCCGCTGTCGTCCTCGTACCGGCTGCGCCGCTCCAGGGTGCCGCCGCGCAGGTCCAGGGAGAGCGCGTGGTCGGTCAGGAACTCGTGCGCGGGCGTCAGCCACGGCCCCGGCTCCGGCCACCCGCCTCCGGCGGCCCCCGGCTCGTGCCCGTCGACCACCCGGTAGCGCACCGGCAGCCAGTTGGGCAGGTTCACCATGTCCTCGTTCTCGACCCGGCGGCCCGCCACCTCCGACACCAGCCGGTCGTAGCAGCCCGCCGCATAGGTGCCCGGGTAGTGGACGCCGTCGGCAGCGCACTCCGGGATCGCGCCGCGCGTCGCGAAGTACCCGTTGCCGAGCGTGCACAGCGACTCCCGCAGGCTCTCCCACTCGCCGGCGTAGCCCTCGAACCCCCACGTCCAGTCGTTCACCCGGCCCACCCCTCACCCGTTCGGCCGACCCCGCCCGCGCACGCCCCGGCCGCCCCCGCCCGGCCGCCCCCGGACGGGTCCGCGGACACGTCCCCGCCCCCGCCCCCACCGGCCGCGCCCCCGTCGTCCAGCAGCTCCGCCAGGTCCCGAACGACGACGTCGGCGCCGCGCCGGGCGAGGGCCGCCCCCGTGCCGGGCCCCGCCGCACGGTCGACGCCCACCACCAGTCCGAACCCCCCGCGCCGCCCCGCCTCCACCCCCGCCAGGGCGTCCTCCACCACCGCGCACCGTCCCGGTGGCACGCCGAGCCTGCGGGCCGCCTCCAGGAACAGCGCCGGGTCCGGTTTGCCGGGCAGTCCCAGCCGCGCCGCCTCCGACCCGTCCACGAGCGCGGCGAAGCAGTCCCGCACCCCGGCCCGCTCCAGCAGTTCGCGGGCGTGCCGCGACGCCGACGCGGCCGCCAGCGGCACCCCGGCGTCCCGCAGCGCGCGCAGCAGCCGCACCGTGCCCGGATAGGCGTCGACGCCGCCCTCCCGCAGCCGCCGCGTGAACCGCTCCTCCTTGTCGGCCGCCACCGCCGCCACGGCCGACCCGTCCGCGTCCAGGCCCCGCGCCGCGAGGAACGCCGCCGCCCCGTCCAGCCGCGACCGGCCGTCCACGTGGCGCAGGTAGTCGCCGACGGGGTCGAACGGGGGCTGCGGGGTGCCGGGCAGCCCCGCCAGGTAGGCGTCGAACGCGCCCTTCCACGCCGCGGCGTGCAGCCGCGCCGAGTCCGTGACGACCCCGTCCGTGTCGCACACGACAGCACGCACGGCCCGCAGCGCGGGAACCACCGGGCTGCGGGCCGTGCGTGCCGTCATGGGGCGTCTCCTCCCGTCGTCCGCCGTGTGCCGCCCGGTGGCCCGGGCCGCTCCACGGCGCCGTACGCAACGCTTGCACCGTCCATCATGGACGCGGCCCGCCGTCGCCGCCGCCCGGGGACCCCGCCGCTTCCGAGGAGCCCCCGCCCAGTGAAGCAGTGGCCGCCGCGCCCCGCGCGGGCCGTTCGGCCCCCTCTTCCGGGCCGGCCGCCGCCCCGTCGCCGGTCTCGTCGTCCGACGGGATGCCCGCCAGGCTCTCCACGTGGAACAGCTTCGCGATCGGCACGTCCGTGCTGCTGTGCGCGACGATCGAGAACGCGATGCACACGGCGATCAGGGTGTACGCCTCCTCCCCGTTCGGGATGCCCGCCTGCAGCACCAGCAGTCCGTACACCACCGACGCGAAGCCCTTGGGCCCGAACCAGGCCGCCACCAGCCGCTCCCGGCGGTCGAAGCGCGTCCCGACCAGCGAGACCAGCATCGACGCCGGCCGGATCAGCACGATCGCCAGCACCACCGCGACGTACCCGCCGAAGGAGAGGTCCCCGAAGAGCGCAGGCGTCAGCAGCGCGCCGAAGACCAGCAGCGCCGCGAACTTCGCCAGCTCCGCCAGCGCCTCGCCGAGCGGCTCGAACGCCTTGTGCGCCTCGGGGGAGACCGCGGTGAGGACCGCGCCCGCGGAGAACGCCGCCAGGTACGGGTTCGCGTGCGTCAGATGGCAGGCCGCGTACAGGATGATGCCGACGGCCAGCGGCAGCAGCGGTTGCAGCTTCGGCTCCGCGCCCAGCAGCCGGAACCGCACCAGGGCGTTGACCAGCAGCGGCAGCAGCACACCGAACGCCAGCCCGAGTCCGAGTTCCAGACCGATCGCCCCGTACGAGGTCTCCGCCGTGCCGCTCGCCGTGGGGCCGGCCGCCGCGATGAGCACCAGCACGACGGGCAGGGCGAGTCCGTCGTTGATGCCGCTCTCCACGTTCAGCAGCTGCCGCAGCTTCGACGGGACCTCCTTCTTGCCGACGATCGCGGAGGCGAACACCGGGTCCGTCGGCGCCAGTACCGCGCCCACCAGGAACGACGTCGTCCAGTCGAGGCCCACCAGGTAGTGGGTGATCAGCGCCAGGCCGACCAGCGCCAGCGGCATGCCGAGCCCCAGGGCGCGCGCCGGGTTGCGCCAGTTCTCCCGCAGTTTCGGGAACGACACGTGCATGCCGTCCGTGAACAGCACCGCGAACAGCGCCAGGTCGGCGGTGACCGCCACGATCGGGCTGTCCGGGGTGATGTGGATGAGCCCCAGGAAACCGTCGCTGACGAGGGCGCCGCCGACGAGGAACAGGAACGACGTGGACAGGACGGTCCGGGCGGCGAGCCCGGACAGCAGCACCGCTATGAGCAGGGCTGCACCGAAGACAGCGACCAGAACCATGGGCGGGACATCCCCCGATCAGCGACGACGACGGTCCGGCGGCCACCGGGCGGTCCGGCGGCAGCGGTGGCGCCGGCGCGGGCGGGGGCCGCCGCGCCCCGGCAATGTAACGGACGCCCCGCGCAGGCCGGGAAGGGGGGAGGCGCCCCGGCACGACCGGGCACGGTCCCGGCGGCCGACCGGACGGCGACGCCGCCCGCGGCGACCGGGTCGCGGAGCCGCCGCGGAACCCGCCGCGGCGGGAAGCGGATGATCCGCCGCACCGGGCCGGTGACAGGCGTGCGCGGCGGCACGGCCGCCCCGTCCGCTACGAGGGCCGTGCGGTGGGCCCGGTCCGCCGCGGGGCCCTGCCGTGGGCCCGGCCCGCCGCCACCCCCGCGCCCTCCCCGTTCGCGCCGGTCGCCGTGCTCACCGCCCCGGCGGCCGTCACCGTCACCGCGAGGTGCGCCGTCACCGGGTGACGCGCCGTCGGGTGGGCGCCGTCCCGCGTCCGCTCGGCCGGCCACGACCACCCGCCCGCGCGCCTGCGGGGTCCCCGCGGCGCTCTCCCGCCGTGCCGCCCGCGCCGTCCCGGGTTACCGTGCCGTCAGGTCAGTTCCGCGGCGTACCCGCATCCCGGCGTACCCGACCCCAAGGACACCCCCATGACCCAGCAGCCACGCGAGCAGTGGGCCTCGCGCACCGGATTCCTGCTGGCCGCCATCGGCTCGGCCATCGGACTCGGCAACATCTGGCGCTTCCCCGCCGTCGCCTACGAGAACGGCGGCGGCGCCTTCCTCCTGCCGTACCTGGTCGCACTCCTCACCGCGGGGATCCCCCTGCTGATCATGGAGTACACGATCGGCCGCAAGTACCGCATGTCCCCGCCCGCCGCGCTGCGCGCCATGGCGCGCCCCGCCGAGGTCCTCGGCTGGTGGCAGGTCGTCATCAGCTTCGTCATCGCCACGTACTACGCCCTGATCCTCGCCTGGGCCGTCCGGTACGTGGGGTTCTCGGTGGGCCGTCAGTGGGGCGCCGACCCGGAGGACTTCCTCTTCGGCTCCTTCCTGAAGGTGGCAGCGGCGCCCGGCGGGCCGTCCACCTACGTCCCCGGCGTCCTCTGGCCGCTCATCGCCGTGTGGGTCGTGGTCCTCGTCATCCTCGCCTTCGGCATCCGGCGCGGCATCGAACGGGCCAACAAGATCTTCATCCCTCTGCTCGTCGTGTTCTTCGCCGCCCTCGTGATCCGCTCCCTGACCCTCGACGGCGCGAGCCGGGGCCTCGACGCGCTGTTCTCCCCCGACTGGTCCCAGCTCGGCAGCGGCACGGTGTGGGTCGCCGCGTACGGACAGATCTTCTTCTCGCTGTCCATCGGCTTCGGCATCATGGTCACCTACGCCTCGTACCTGCGCCGCCGTGCCGACCTCACCGGCTCCGCGATGGTCGCCGGCTTCGCCAACAGCTCCTTCGAGATCCTCGCCGGCATCGGCGTCTTCGCCACGCTCGGCTTCATGGCCGCCAACGCCGGCGTGCCCGTGAGCGAGGTCGCCAGCTCCGGCCTCGGCCTCGCGTTCGTCGCGTTCCCGGCCGTCATCAACGAGATGCCGCTCGGCAGCCTGTTCGGCGTCGTCTTCTTCGTGTCGCTGGTGATCGCGGGCCTGTCGTCGCTGATCTCGATCGTGCAGGTCGTGGTCTCCGCCGTGCAGGACCGCACCGGCCTGCGCCGCATGCCCGCCGTGTTCGGCGTCGGCGGCCTGGTCGCCCTGGCGTCGATCCTGCTGTACCCGACCGACAGCGGGCTCTACCTGCTCGACTCCGCGGACCACTTCATCAACCAGTACGGCATCGCCCTCGCCGCCCTGGTCTCCCTCATCGTCATCGCCTGGGTGCTGCGGGCCCTGCCGATGCTCCAGCAGAACGCGGACGAAACCTCCGCCATCCGCCTCGGCCACTGGTGGCGGATCTGCCTCGGCGTCATCACCCCCCTGGTCCTCGGCTGGATGATGGTCGACAGCCTGCGGACCGAGTTCGACGAGAACTACGAGGGCTACTCGACCGGGTTCCTCCTCGCCACCGGCTGGAGCGTCGCTGCCGGGGCCCTCGTCGTCGGCGTCCTCCTCACCCTCGTCCACTGGAAGAAGGGCGGCGAGGACATCGACCTCGACATGGAGGCTCCCGCCGACCGGAAGGAGACGTGATGTCAGCAGGCGCCATCGTCATGATGATCGTCGCCATCGGCATCGTCTGGGGCGGCCTGATCGCCGCCATCCTGCGGCTGCGCGGCCACCCCGACGAGCCCGAGCCGTGGCCGCCCGGCGTCGAGAAGGCCGAGTGACGGACCGGGCCGGCCCCCGCGGACGGGGGCCGGCCCGGCCCGTGCGGCACGGGCTCAGCCCAGGGCGTCCGCCACGATCCGGGCCGCCTCGGCGACCAGCGGGTTGTCGGGCAGCGCCGCCGGCTCCGGCTTCGTCGTCAGCACCGCCAGCACGATCGGCGGTCGGCCGGGGGGCCAGGTGACCCCGGCGTCGTTGTTGGTGCCGTAGGACCCGCCGCCCGTCTTGTCGCCCAGCACCCAGTCCGCCGGCAGGCCCTTGCGGAAGCGCTCGGTGCTGGTCGTGTTGGAGAGCAGCCAGCCCGTCAGCCGCTCCCGGTCCCGCCGCTCCAGGAGCCCGCCGAGGACCAGCCGCCCGTACGTCCGGGCGATGGCGTAGGGCGTGGTCGTGTCGGTCTCCCGCCACGGCTCGGCGGAGTTCAGCTCCGGTTCCCACCGGTCCAGCCGGGTCACCCCGTCACCCGCCGACCGGCAGAACCGCGTCACCGCGGTGGGCCCGCCCAGTTCCCGCAGCAGCAGGTTCGCCGCGGTGTTGTCGCTGTGACGGATGGCGGCGTCGCACAGCTCCTCCACGGTCAGCCCCGCACCCACGTGGTCCTTGGTGACGGGGGACCAGCCGGGCTCCAGGTCCTCGACGCCGTACGGGATCCGCCGGGCCAGGAACTCCCCGTCCCGGTCCAGGTCCCGCAGCACCGCCGCCGCGGCGAGCGGCTTGAACAGCGAGCACATCGGGAAGCGCTCGCCCTGCCGGTACGCGACCATCCGGTGCGTGCCGGTGTCGTAGGCGAACACGCCCAGCCGTGCGCCGTGCTCCCGTTCCAGCTCCCGCAGCCGGCCGGTGGTGCGGGACGAGCGGGGGGCGGCCTGCGCGGTGCCGGACGAGGCCGCGGCGACGGTGAGCGCGGCGGCGGCGCCCGCGGTCAGTAACGCGCGGCGGCCGGGACGTGCACGGTCACGGAGGAGATCCATGACTGTTCCTCTCTGTCGACGGGCGGACACCCGCCAAGACGTCCCGGCCACCCCACCGGTTGCATCCTGCACCGACAGCCTCAGGGCATCGCGGCCCCGGCCTGCTCCTCCGGGAAGTGGCAGGCGACCTCGCGCTGCTCGCCCGCCGCGAGGACCCGCAGCGGCGGGGCCTCCGCACGGCACACCGGCTGCGCCTTCGGGCAGCGCGGGTGGAACGTGCAGCCCGGCGGGGGAGCGGCCGGGCTCGGCGGGTCGCCCAGCAGCGTGATCCGCCGCCGGGCCCGCTCCGCCGCCGGGTCGGGCAGCGGCACGGCGGACAGCAGGGCCCGCGTGTACGGGTGCGCGGGCGCCCCGTACACCCGCTCCCTGGTGCCGATCTCCACGATGCGGCCCAGGTACATCACCGCGACCCGGTCGCAGACCCGCCGCACCACGGACAGGTCGTGGGCGATGAACAGGTACGCCAGTCCCAGCTCCTGCTGGAGCCGCTCCATCAGGTTGACGATCTGCGCCTGCACGGACACGTCCAGGGCGGACACCGGCTCGTCGGCCACCACCAGCCGGGGGCCGGTGGCCAGCGCCCGCGCGATGCCGATGCGCTGTGCCTGGCCGCCGGAGAACTCGTGCGGGTAGCGGTCGAGGTGCTCGGGGATCAGCCCCACCAGCTCCATCAGCTCCGCCGCCCGCGCCCGCGCCGCGGCGGCGGGGGCGCCCTGCACCAGCAGCGGGTCGGAGATGATCCTGGCCACCGTCTGGCGGGGGTTGAGCGACGAGTGCGGGTCCTGGAACACCATCTGGAGGTCCCTGCGCAGCGGCTTCAGCTCGCGCTGCGACAGCCGTCCGATGTCCCGCCCCCCGTAGGTGACGGTGCCGCCGGTCGGCTCCAGCAGCCGTACGACCACCCGCCCGGTGGTCGACTTGCCGCAGCCGGACTCGCCGACGAGCCCGAGGGTCTCCCCGGCCCCGAGGGTGAAGCTCACCCCGTCCACGGCCCGCACGGGCGCGGCCCGGCCGCGCCGCCCCCGGCCGGGGAACGCCACGGTCAGGTCCTTCACGGAGAGCAGCGGTGGTGCGGTGTCGGTGGTCATGAGGCGACGCCTTCGTACGCGGGGAAGTGGCAGGCGGCCGGATGTCCGGCGGGGCCCGAGAGGACCGGCCGCAGGGCGGTGCACCGCACCCGCGGGGCGTCCTCGGGAAGGGCGGCCAGCCGCGGGCAGCGCGGGGCGAACGCACAGCCGGGGGACGGGTCGAGCAGGGACGGCGGGCTGCCGGGGATGGCCCGCAGCGGCTCGTCGTCGGCGTCGTCGAGCCGGGGCAGCGAGTCCAGCAGGGCCCGGGTGTACGGGTGCGCGGGCGCCGCGAACAACGCGTCGGCGGGCGCCTGCTCGACGGCCCTGCCGCCGTACATCACCAGCACGTCGTGCGCCACGCGTGCCACCACGCCCAGGTCGTGCGTGATCATGATGACGGCCAGTCCGCGCTCCTCCTGGATGCGGGCCAGCAGCTCCAGGATCTGCGCCTGCACCGTGACGTCCAGCGCGGTGGTCGGCTCGTCCGCGATGAGGAGCTCCGGCTCGCAGGCGAGCGCCATCGCGATCATGACCCGTTGACGCATGCCGCCGGAGAACTGGTGCGGGTACTCGCCGGCCCGGCGCCGCGGCTCCGGTATGCCGACCTCCGCGAGTGCCTCCACGGCCCGTTCGCGTGCGGCGGCCCGCCGGGACCGGAAGTGCACCCGGTGGTGCTCGGCGATCTGCTCGCCGACGGTGTAGTACGGGTGGAGGCTCGACAGGGGGTCCTGGAAGACCATCGCCATGCGCCGCCCGCGCAGCCGGTTCAGCTCCTTCTCCGGCAGGCCGACCAGCTCCCGGCCGCCGAGCGCGACCGAGCCGGTCACCTCGGCCCCGGTGTGCAGGCCCATCACCGCAAGGGAGGTGACGGACTTCCCGGAGCCCGACTCGCCGACGATGCCGAGGGTGCGGCCCTTCGGCACGTCGAAGCCGAGGCCGTCCACGGCCCGCACGGGGCCCTGCCGGGTGGGGAAGGAGACGGTGAGGTCCCGTACGGACAGCAGTGGTGCGGGGGTGTCGCCCATCAGTACCTCACTCGCGGGTCGACGACGGCGTACAGCAGGTC
The DNA here is from genome assembly GCF_001865245.1 of Streptomyces sp. CC53. GTDB lineage: Bacteria > Actinomycetota > Actinomycetes > Streptomycetales > Streptomycetaceae > Streptomyces. The sequence continues at coordinate 18,559 of NZ_MKXB01000085.1, forward strand.
GACGGCCAGGTTGGCGACGACGATGAAGGTGGCGGCGAGCAGGGTCACCCCGAGGATGACGGGCTGGTCCCCAGTGGACAGGGCGCCGTAGAACAGCCGCCCGACGCCGGGCAGTCCGAAGAGGGACTCGGTGATGACGGCGCCCGCGAGCAGTCCGCCCAGGTCCATGCCGAACAGGGTGAGGACCGGCGTCATCCCGGCCCGCAGCCCGTGCTTGACCACGACCGTCCGGTACGGCAGGCCCTTCGCGCGGGCCGTGCGGATGTACGGCTCCGCCAGGGTCTCGATCATCGAACTGCGGCTCTGCCGGGCGTACATGGCGGCGTACAGCACCGCCAGCGCCAGCCAGGGCAGCAGCAGGCTCGACGCCCAGGCGACCGGGTCGTCCGTGAGGGGGACGTACTCCGGGTAGGGCAGCAGGCCCGTCACCCGGATCAGCCCGTAGATGAGCAGCACGGACGTGAAGTAGACGGGCAGCGACGCCGCCGCCACCGCCCCGACCATCAGCGCCCGGTCGGTGAGGGTGTCCTTGCGCAGGGCGGCGGTGACCCCGGCGGACAGGCCGAGCAGCAGCCACAGCGCGGCGGCTCCCGCGGCCAGCGACGCGGAGACCGGCAGCCGGTCCGCCAGCAGGTCCCACACGGCCTCGCTGTTCTCGTACGAGTAGCCCAGGCAGGGGAACTCGCAGCGCAGCGCGTAGGCCCCGGAGCCCGTGGTGCGGCCGGTGAAGACCCCGGTGACGAAGTCGGCGAACTGCCGCCACAGCGGCTGGTCGAGGCCCATGTGGGCGCGGATGGCGGCGAGCCGCTCCGCGCTGCACGCCTTGCCGCAGGCGGCGGCGGCCGGGTCGGAGGGCAGCACGTAGAAGATGGTGAAGGTGACGGCGGCGACGGCGACGAGGACGCCGGCCACCGCGAGCAGCCGCCGTGCGAGGTAGGCGATCACCTGCGGGCTCCTCTCGGGTCGAGGACGTCCCGCAGCGCGTCACCGAGCAGGGTGAAGGCGAGCACCGTCAGGAAGAGGCAGGTGCTCGGGATGACGAAGTACATGGGGTCCGTGTCGTAGTAGGCGACGGCCTCGGCGATCATCTGCCCCCAGGAGGGCGTGGGCGGGCGCACACCGACGCCCAGGTAGCTCAGGGCCGCCTCGGTGGCGATCATCCCGGGGATGACGAGGGTGGTGTACGCGATGACGGGCCCGGCGACGCCGGGCAGGATCTCCCGGGTGAGGATCCGCCAGGGGCCCGCGCCGCCCACCCGGGCCGCCGCGACGTACTCGCGGTGCTTGAGCGACAGGGTCTGGCCGCGCACGACGCGGGCGATGCCGGGCCAGCCGAACAGGCCGATGACGGCGGTCATCAGCAGGACCCGGTTGACGTCCCGGGCCACCGACATCATCGCGATCATGAAGATGAGGGACGGGAACGACATGGTGAGGTCCATCAGCCGGGACAGCACGGCGTCGGTGCGGCCGCCGAAGTAGCCGGCGGCGATCCCGGCGGCGGTGCCGGCGGCCACGACGATGGCGGTGGCCGCGAAGGCGATCAGCAGCGACACCCGGGCGCCGTGCACGACCCGGGCGAACAGGTCGCGTCCGGTGACGGGTTCGACGCCGAGCCAGTGCTCGGCCGAGACGCCGCCGAGCGGCCCGATCGGCAGCCCGCCCAGGTACGGGTCCACGGCGGACTTGTCGAACTCCTCGGGGCCCCAGCCGCCCAGCGCGCTGAGCAGCGGGGCGGCGGCGGCCAGGGTGGCGAAGAGCGCGACGACGGCGAGGGAGACCTTCACGGAGGCGCGGCCGCGCAGCTCGGCGCGGGCCAGCTGCCAGGGGCTGCGGGCGCGCGGGGCCGCGGCGGTCGCGGAGGCCGCCGGGGCCTCGGCCGTCCCGGTGGCCGCGCTTGCTCCGGACGTGTCGGCTGTTGCGGGGGGTGGGGCCGTCCCAGACGTGCCGGGTGTCGCGCTCGCCCCGGACGTGCCGGGAGTCCCGGGTGCCACGGAGGGCCCGGACGGGTCCGGGCTCTCGGGCGTCCCGGGGGCCGTGGCCGCCCTCGACGCGTCGGGAGCCTCGGGCCTTGCCGGTGTCCCGGACGGTTCCGGTGTCCCGGGCGTGGCGGAGGAGGTGGTCATGTCGGTGGGGCTCCTCAGCTGCCGCTCTTCGACGGGTCCTTGAGGCCGACCGTCGCGTAGTCGATCTGGCCGCCGAAGGAGGTGTGGCCGAAGGCGCCCGCGACATTGGTGCCGACGAGCAGCGGCGTGCGCTCGCTGACCGCCGGGACGACCGGCGCCTTGCGCAGAATCTCCCCGTCGAGCTCCTGCCACGCCTCGGCGGCCTGCTCGGCGTCCGTCAGCGCGGCGATCTCGTCCATCCGCTTCATGGTCGGCTCGTCGCGGAAGAGGGAGTGGTTGCCGGAGTTCCCCTTCTCCTTGACGTACCGGCCGTCGAAGACGAACGGCAGGAACGTCGAACCCGACGGGTAGTCGGGGCACCAGCCGGTGTAGACGAGGTCGGTGCGGTTCTTCGTGTCGCCGATGGTGTCGTAGAACGCGGACGGGTCGACGGTCTCGATGGTCACCTTGATCCCGGCCCGGCCCAGGGACTGCTGGACGGCCTCCCCGACGGCCTTGTCCCCGGTGGAGACGGTCACGCCGGTGGTGAACCCGTCCGCCCTGCCGGCCTCCTTGAGCAGCTCCTTCGCCTTCTGCGGGTCGCCGGTGGCCGGGATGCCGAGCACGTCGGGCTGCTTGCCGCCGTCGAAGAGGGAGCCGGGCATCGCCGCGGTGGCGACCTCGTTGAGTGCGGGACCGCCGGCCGCGGTCAGCAGTGCCTCGCGGTCCAGGGCGTACTGCACGGCCCGCCGCACCCGCACGTCGTCGAAGGGCGCGCGGCCGGTGTGCATCTGGAGCATGTCGACGCAGTTGCTGGACTCGGCCAGCAGCCGCTTCAGCACCTCGGGTCTGGTGAGCACCTTCGGCGTGCTCTCGGGGCGCAGCCTGCTCCACGGCACGGCCGAGGCGTCGGCACCGGAGGAGGCGATGAGGCGGTCGTCGATCTGACCGCCCTTCAGGCCCATGACGACCTCGATCCGGTCGGGGTACGCCTTGCGCACCTGGTCCGTGGCCGGGTCCCAGTGGGGGTTGCGCACCAGGACGAGCTTCTTGTCCCTGGCGTACGACTCGATCTTGTAGGGGCCCGACGAGAAGGGCCGGTTGTCGTACTGCGGGCCCTTGTCCTGCGCCTTGGGCACGGGGGCGAAGGTGGGCAGCACGGTCGCGTAGGGGAACTCGGCGAACGGCTTGCGCAGTTCGAAGACGATGGTCCGGTCGTCGGGCGTCCTGACGGAGTCGAGGTGCTCGCCACCGGCGGGCCCCTGGTAGCCCTCGGCGCCGGCGAGGTAGCGGGCGGCGTAGTCGGGGCCGCCCGGCAGGTCGGGGGAGAAGGACCGCTCGACGTTGTACTTGACGTCCTGCGCGGTGACGGGGGTGCCGTCCTCGTACTTCAGCCCCTCCTTGAGCCGGAACGTCCACGTCCTGGCCCCGTCGGACGGCGTGCCGAGGTCCTCCGCCAGGTCGGGCACCAGCTCTCCGCCCCCGGTGCCCGGCGCGGCCCGGTACGTGACGAGGGTGCGGTAGAGCAGCCGCGTGCCGAAGTCCATGTCGCCCATCACCCAGTTGCGGGCCGGGTCGAGGTGCGTGAAGTCCTGGTTGGACAGCACGGTGAGGGTCCCGCCCTTCTGGGGGGTGCCGCCGACGACCGCACCGACGTTGGCCGTCGCGGGGTTGGCGGCGCCGCCCTTGCCGCGGTCGGCGCCGGACGGCGCGCCGCCGGTGCAGGCGGACGCGCCGGCGGTCAGGGACGTCGCGAGTGCGGCGGCGAGGAGGGCGGTGCGGGTGCGGGTGTGCATCTGGGTCACTCCGTGGCAGTGGGAACAGCCGCGCGGGCAGCGAACGACCGGGGCTGGAATGTGACCGGTAACATAGTAATGTGAAATTGCACTGACAAGACGTCGGACAGGACATGAGACAGACTGGCCGCCGACACACCGCACCGGAAGGGCTGCCGCGCCAGCCGAAAGGGACCCGATGAACCCGGCCTACGCCACCGCCGACCACACCTTCACCGTCCCCCTCGACCACGCCGAGCCCGACGGGCCCGCCATCGAGGTCTTCGCCCGCGAGGTCGCCGACCCCGCCCGCGCCGGCGAACGCCTCCCGTGGCTGCTGTTCCTCCAGGGCGGCCCCGGCGGCAAGTCCCCCCGCCCCACCGCCGGTTCACCCGGCTGGCTGGCCCGCGCCGTGAAGACCCACCGGGTGCTCCTGCTCGACCAGCGCGGCACCGGCCGCTCCTCCCCGGTCACCGCCCGGACCGCGTCCCGCTTCCCCTCGGCCGCCGCGCTCGCCGCCCACCTGTCCCACTTCCGCGCCGACGCGATCGTCGACGACGCCGAGCTCATACGCCGCCGGCTGTGCGGTGACGAGCCGTGGGAGACGCTGGGCCAGAGCTACGGCGGCTTCCTCACCCTCACCTACCTCTCCCGCGCCCCGCACGGCCTGCGGGCCTGCTACGTCACCGGCGGCCTGCCAGGCCTCACCGCCACCGCCGACGACGTCTACGCCCGCACCTATCCCCGCGTCCGCGACCGCGTCCACGCCTTCTACGCCCGCTACCCCGCCGACGCGCCCCTCCTCCGCAAGATCGCCGACCTCCTGGACGCCGAGGACGTCCGCCTTCCCGACGGGGACCGCCTCACCACCCGCCGCCTGCGCACCCTCGGCCTCGCCCTCGGCATGGGCGACGGCTTCGAACGCCTCCACTGGCTCCTGGACGAGGCGTTCGACCCGGCGGGCGGCCTCAGCGACACCTTCCTCCACCAGGTCGCGGCCCTCACCGGCTTCACCGGCAACCCCCTGTACGCCGTACTCCAGGAGTCCCTGTACGGCCAGGGGGCCGGTCCCACCGGCTGGGCGGCGCACCGCGCGCTCGCCGCGCACCCGGAGTTCGCGGCAGACGCCGATCCGCTGCTGCTCACCGGCGAGATGATGTACCCCTGGATGTTCCGCGACATCGCGGGGCTGCGTCCCTTCGCCGGCGCAGCCGACCTGCTGGCGGAGCGCGCCGACTGGCCGGAGCTGTACGACCCCGCCCGCCTCGCCGCGAACGAGGTTCCGCTCGCCGCGATCGTCTACCACGACGACATGTACGTGGACGCCGGGCTCTCCCTCGCCACGGCCCGGTCCGTGGGCGCGGCGCGCGTCTGGGTCACCAACGAATGGGAGCACGACGGCGTGAACGCCTCCGGCGGCCGGGTCCTGTCCCGGCTGATGGATATGGCCGCGGGCCGGGTGTAGCCCGGTACCGTCGAGCGACCAGGGTGCCGGGCGGGTGCCGCGCCGAGTGGTGGCGGTGCCGGGCGGGGGCGATCGGCTCAGGCGGGTGGCGCGGCCGGGGAGCGTCGGGGAACGGGAAGGGCCGGCCCGACGCCGCCGAGGGCGTCGGGCCGGCCCTTCCCGGTCGATCCGGTGACCGGTCCGCCAGCGGGCCCGAAGCTGGGGCCGCTGGCGCGCCGGCCCGTCGGGCCCGTCGGGCCGGCGCGGCCGGCCCGGGCGCCCGGGGCGCCGGACCCCGCGGGGCCGCGGGCCCGGATCCCGCGCCGGACTCCGTACCGCCCGGGGTCCCGGTGCCGCCCGGCCGACGGCTCAGTCCGTACCGAACTCCATGGCGGCGCGGTCCAGCAGCTCGTCCTCGTCGGACGCCTCGCCCCGGGACGCGATGGCCTCGGCGCCGCCCTCCGGCATGCTGCCGATCAGGCCGGTCGCGGCGGCCTGGGCCGCGCCGATCGCCGGGTTCGCGGCGCCGATCAGGCCGAGGCCCGCGTACTGCTCCAGCTTGGCCCGCGAGTCGGCGATGTCGAGGTTGCGCATCGTGAGCTGGCCGATCCGGTCCGACGGGCCGAACGCGGAGTCCTCGGTGCGCTCCATGGACAGCTTGTCGGGGTGGTAGCTGAACGCGGGGCCCGTGGTGTCGAGGATCGAGTAGTCCTCACCGCGCCGCAGCCGCAGCGTCACCTCGCCGGTGACGGCCGCGCCGACCCAGCGCTGCAGCGACTCGCGCACCATCAGCGCCTGCGGGTCCAGCCACCGGCCCTCGTACATGAGCCGGCCGAGGCGCCGCCCCTCGTTGTGGTACTGCGCGAGGGTGTCCTCGTTGTGGATCGCGTTGACCAGCCGTTCGTACGCGGCGTGCAGCAGGGCCATGCCGGGCGCCTCGTAGATGCCGCGGCTCTTCGCCTCGATGATCCGGTTCTCGATCTGGTCCGACATGCCCAGGCCGTGCCGGCCGCCGATGGCGTTGGCCTCCATGACCAGGTCGACGGCGGAGCCGAACTCCTTGCCGTTGATCGTCACCGGGCGGCCCTGGTCGAAGCCGATCGTCACGTCCTCGGGGGCGATCTCGACCTCCGGGTCCCAGAACCGCACGCCCATGATCGGCTCCACGGTCTCCACACCGGTGTCCAGGTGCTCCAGGGTCTTCGCCTCGTGGGTGGCGCCCCAGATGTTGGCGTCGGTGGAGTACGCCTTCTCCGTGCTGTCCCGGTAGGGGAGGCCGTGGGCGAGCAGCCACTCCGACATCTCCTTGCGGCCGCCCAGCTCGGTCACGAAGTCCGCGTCCAGCCACGGCTTGTAGATCCGCAGGTGCGGGTTGGCGAGCAGGCCGTACCGGTAGAACCGCTCGATGTCGTTGCCCTTGAACGTCGAGCCGTCGCCCCAGATCTGCACGTCGTCCTCAAGCATCGCCCGGACCAGCAGGGTGCCCGTGACGGCGCGGCCGAGCGGCGTGGTGTTGAAGTACGCCCGCCCGCCGGAACGAATGTGGAACGCACCGCAGGCGAGCGCGGCCAGACCCTCCTCGACCAGCGCGGCCCGGCAGTCGACCAGGCGCGCGACCTCGGCGCCGTAGGCCTTGGCGCGGCCGGGCACCGAGGCGATGTCGGGCTCGTCGTACTGGCCGATGTCGGCGGTGTACGTGCAGGGGACGGCGCCCTTGTCGCGCATCCACGCGACGGCGACCGAGGTGTCGAGGCCGCCGGAGAAGGCGATGCCGACGCGCTCGCCGGCGGGCAGGGAGGTGAGGACCTTGGACATGTGAAAAGTATGCATGCCACAGCATGTCTATGCAAAGAGGGGTGGTCGGCGGGCCGGACGGCGGGCCCGCGGGGGCTCCGGGGAGCTGCCGCCCCCGCCGCGGCGGCTCCGGGGCGTCGCCCCCGCCCGTGGCCGGGCCGCCCGGCTCAGGCGCTCGCCTTCAGCCCGATCAGCGTCCGCTGCGGCGCCCGCGGGGACGACCACGACGAGCCCTCCTCGGGCTCCGGGCTCAGCAGTCGCACCTGAAGCTCCCTGACCTCCCGCGACGGTTCGAGGCCCAGCTCGTCCGCCAGCAGGCGCCGCAGGTTCTGGTACGCCTGAAGGGCCTCCGCCCGCCGGCCCGACGTCCCGAGAGCCGAGATCAGCCGGCCGTGGAACCACTCGTTGAGCGGATAGTCGCTGATCAGCCGGCGCAGCTCCGGAATGGACTCCCGGTGCAGCCCCAGCCGGTCGGCCGCCTCGATGCGGATCTCGTACGCCCGCAGCCGCAGCTCCTCCAGGTGCACGATGTGCCCGCCGAGCACGTCACCCGCCGGGAAGTTCGACAGGGCGGGCCCCCGCCACAGCCCCAGCGCCTGCCGCGCCGTCCCCAGCGCCGACACGGCGTCCCCGTCGGCCAGCTCGTCGCGCGCCTGCGTCACCAGCCGCTCGAAGACCCTGACGTCGACCTCGTCGTCCTCGACCTGGATGGAGTACCCCGGAGGGCTGGTGACGATCAGCGAGCGGCCGGGCGCCGCGAGCTCCTCGTTCACGAACATCCGGCGCGCGTGATACACGTACGTCTGTAGCGTCGTGACCGCGCTGCGCGGTGGGCGCTCCCCCCACAGCTCCTGGATGAGGCTGTCCGCCGTGACGATCTCGTTCGGCCGGGTGAGCAGCAGCGCCAGCGTCTGGCACACCTTCGGCGTGGCGGGGCGGTACGTCCTGCCGTCCTCGGTGGCGATCTCGAACGGGCCCAGCAGTGTGAAGAACATGCGGAACTGACTCCTCGTCTCAACGGTGGACCGGTCGCGCGGCGCGCCCGTCACGGTCCCGATGAGTCCCTCGTCCACGATCCGGCCCCCCTTCGTGTCTTCCGGTGGGGCGCCTTACGGGAAAGGCCCCCACCGGACCCCGCGGTCCAGCCTCCCCGCGCGCCGGGTGCGGATCAACGGCCGGGGATTCAGGGTTCGATCAGATTCCACAGGCGCTGGTCCGCTTCGTCGGGGGCGCGTCACGTCGGCGTCAAGCGCGCTTCAAGCGGACCCTGATAACCGGCCCCCCACGTCCGTTCTACCGCCGCGCGCCACGTGCCCCGCTGGAGTCGGAGTCGTGCCCACGGGACGTGCCCCCGCCCCTGGACGTCCTGTCCGCCTGCCGCTGCCCGCCCCGCCCCTGGTGCCGTCCGCCTGCCATCGCCCGCCCCGCGGGCGGCCTGTCCGCCGGCCGCCGCCCGTTCCGCGCCGCGGGCGGTCGGCGCCCCCTCCAAGACGCTGCCCGGCAGACGGTCCACAGGCCCAAGGCCCAGGAACGTGCGCGCACGGAAGGCCACACATCCGTGCCGGCACCCTCCGCGCCCTCAACCGGGCCGCCCCGCCCAACGGCTCCTGCCGCACCGCACGCCCGGGGCGGCCACGGGCGCCGTCGCCCTCCGGGCCCGCGGCCCGCCGCCCGAGCCCCCGCCCCACCGGTGCCTGCGGCCTACGGCAGCAGCCCCTCCCGGCGGGCCGCCACCACCGCCTCGCCCCGTGTGTGCGCGCCCAGCTTCCGCATGGCCGAACGCAGGTACGCCTTCACGGTCTCCGGCCGTACCCCCAGCCGCCCTGCGGCGTCCGCGTTCGTCGCGCCCGTCGCCACCGCCGCCAGGACGTCCAGCTCCCGGGGCGCCAGCACCACCCGGGGCGGTCCGTCCGCCGCGGGCCGCGCGGCCGCCGCAAGCCGGCCGCAGGCCGCCAGCAACTCCGCCCGCAGCGCCGGGTCGGGGATGCGCGGCGCCAGCGCCCGCAGCTCCCCGTGCGCCGACCGCACGGCCTCCCAGGCCCCGGCGCCCGCGCGGCCCGGC
>NZ_MKXB01000086.1 GCF_001865245.1 Streptomyces sp. CC53
CGCCGCGGGCCGCGGGGCCCGACGGCCGTCCGGTGCGCGCCGCCGGGGCGCCGGCGGGCTGCGCCGCGGGACCCGGCCCCGGGGTGTCGGGGAGGGCGCGGTCCGCGATGGGGCGGCCAGGGGGCGTACGGTCGTGCGGCGGCCGGACGGGGGACGAGCCGTCCGGGTCCACGCGGTCGAGGGCCGGGCCGTCCAGGGCGCCGGCCCGCTCCAGCGGCGTGCGCTCGGCGGCCCTGCGCTCCTGCTCCCGGCGCTCCAGGGTGCGGGCCAGTCGGTAGGCGGCCTCCCGGTGGCCCTGCTCGGCGGCGACCCGCAGCCAGCGCTCGACGCCGGTGTCCCCCCGGTGCTCCATCAGGTCCGCCAGGGCGTACGCTCCCAGGGCGTGGCCCTGCTCCGCGGACTGGCGCAGCCAGTACTCGGCGGCGGGTTCGTCCCCGCGCTCGCGGTGGTGGCGCCCCAGGGCGTGGGCGGCCGCGGCGGATCCGGCGACGGCGGCGACCCGCCACCAGCCGGCCGCCTCGTCGGGGTAGCCGCGCTGGTGCAGGAGGACGCCCAGGTTGTTGGCGGCGGCGCGGTCGCCGTCGGTGGTGGCGGCGCGGAGGTAGGGCTCGGCTCCGTCGAGGTCGCCCCGGCGCAGCAGCATGGCGCCGAGGACGCTCATCGCCGCGGTGTCCCCGCAGTCGGCCGCGCGGCGGTGCCGCGCCTCGACCTCGACGGCGTCCGCGGCCTCCGTGCAGTCGAACGGAGCGTCGGTCTGGTCGATCGCGTCCGCGGCACGCACCGTGTGCCGGTCAAAACGCCAGGTATCCAAGAGCGTTGCCCTGTCCCCCATATGTTCCATCGTCGCACCACCCGCAACCTGCGTACACCTTGGTATACCGCAGCCAGTGAGGTCACTTCGGCGTTTTGTCGACATGCCCACAGAGAGACAAGTCAAACACGAGGCCCCCAAGTCCCCCCACCGACAGGGCACTTGGCCCTTCGCACACATGACCAGGGCCCGGATCCTTTGAGGATCCGGGCCCTGGCTTTCAGTAGCGGGGACAGGATTTGAACCTGCGACCTCTGGGTTATGAGCCCAGCGAGCTACCGAGCTGCTCCACCCCGCGCCGTTGTGTTGTACACGTTATCACGACGCGGGAGGAGCCTTCTCCGGAGTGCCGGCTAGCTGCCGTCACCACCGCTCTGCCCGGCGGATCCGCCCGACGGGGCCGGCTGGTCCGCGGCCTTGCGCTGGGCGTCCGCCTCGGCGGCCCGCTTCAGCGCGTCGGCGAGGTCCTCCTGGGCCTTGCCGTACGCCGTCCAGTCGCCCTTCTGCAGCGCCTCCTCGCCCGCCGCGTACGCCTTCTGGGCATCCGCGATGGCCTGCTGGAGGGCTGCGTCACCGGTGGCCGGCGGCTCAGTGGGCTCCGTCGGCTGGTCGCTCGGCGGCGGGGTCGTCGGCGTCTCGCCCTCCACGCCGAACACCGCGTTGAGCGCCTCACCCAGCGTGTTCTCGAAGACGGTGGTCTCCTTGGCGCTCTCGCCCTCCTTGGCGGTGGCCTCGACGTACGAGACCGCCACCTTCTTCAGCAGCGGGTAGAGCGCGCTGCGGCCCTGGGCGTAGACCGGCTCCACATAGAGGAACCCGCCGTCGAGCGGCACCGTGAGCAGGTTGCCGTACTGGATCTCCGAGTCGGCGCCCTTCAGGTCGCGGACGAAGGTGGCGACGTCCGGAAGGCTGTTGAGCTTGCTCTGGACCTGTGCCGGGCCCGGCACGTCCGACGTGACCCTCAGGAGCCTTATCTTGCCGTAGTCCTCGCTGGTGGCGTCCGCGTCGACCGCCATGAACGCGCCGAGGTTCGGGCGGCCGTTGGGCGTGAACGTCGTCGTCAGCGAGAACCGCTGCTGCGCGTCCCCGGGCATCTTCATGCTCAGGTAGTACGGCGGGACGGCGTTGCCCTCCTTGTTCGTCGGGTCGGCCGGCACCTGCCAGGCGTCACTGCCGCTGTAGAACTGCGCCGGGTCCAGGACGTGGTAGCGGGTCAGCAGCTCGCGCTGGACCTTGAACATGTCCTGCGGGTACCGCAGGTGCTCCTTCAGGTCGCCCTTGATCTCGTCCTTCGGCAGCACCGTGCCGGGGAATGCCTTCATCCAGGTCTTGAGGACCGGGTCCTTGGTGTCCCACTGGTACAGCTTGACCGAGCCGTCGTACGCGTCGACGGTCGCCTTGACCGAGTTGCGGATGTAGTTGACCTGGTTCTGCTGGGCGACGACCGCCCGCGTCTGGTTGCCCGCCGTCAGCGAGTCGGTCGTGGTGTCGCCCAGGGTGGTGCGGGAGGCGTACGGGTAGCCGTTCGTCGTCGTGTAGGCGTCGACGATCCACTGGATGCGCCCGTCCACGACGGCCGGGTAGGCGTCGCCGTCGATGGTCAGCCACGGGGCGACCGCCTCGACGCGCTCCTTGGGGGTGCGGTTGTACAGGATCCGCGAGCCCTCTCCGATGGCTCCGGAGTACAGGATCTGCGGCTCGCTGAGGGTGACGGCGTACGCGGCGCGGTTGAAGGCGTTGCCGAGGCTGACGCCGCTCTTGCCCTCGAAGCTCGTCGTCTTCTCGCCGTTGGCCTCGTAGTCGAGCTCCTTCTGCGGGCCGCCGACGATCGAGTACTGCTCGGTCTTCTCGCCGTAGTAGATCCGCTGCTCGTACGTCCCGACCTGACCGGTCGTGGGCAGGCCCTTCTCCGTGAAGACGGGCGCGCCCGTGCGGTCCACCGCCGTGCCCGCGGCCATGATCGCGCCGTAGCCGTGGGTGTAGGTGAAGTGGTCGTTGATCCAGTTCCGCTTGGGGATGCCCCGGATGTTGAGCTCGCGCAGGCCGACGACGGTGTCCTTGCCGTCGTACCGGTCGACGTCGAGCGTCATCGGGAACTGGTAGTACTTGCGCTTCTGCTCCAGCTGCTGGAACGTCGGCGAGACGATGTTCGGGTCGAGCAGGCGGTAGCTGGCGGCCGTGTCGGCGTCCTTGCGGATCTGCTCGTTCGACTTGCCGGTCTGCTCGCCGGAGTAGTTCTCCGGCTTCGTGCTGTCGATGGCGTACGCCTTGCGGGTCGCCTCGATGTTCTTGGCGATGTACGGCGCTTCCTTGGCCTGCTCGTTCGGGTCCACCTGGAACTTCTGCACGATGGCCGGGTAGAGCCCGCCGATCAGGATCGCCGACAGGACCATCAGGCCGAAGCCGATGACGGGCAGCTGCCAGGTGCGGCGCCACAGGGTCCCGAAGAACAGCAGGGCGCAGATGACCGCGATGCAGAACAGGATGGTCTTCGCCGGCAGGTAGGCGTTGGCGTCCACGTACCGCAGGCCGGTCCAGTTGCCCGCCGCCTTGAAGTCGCTGGACTTCACGGCCAGCCCGTACCGGTCGAGCCAGTAGGCGACGGCCTTCAACGAGACGAAGACGCCGAGCAGCACCGACAGGTGCCCGGTCGCGGCGGCGGTGGCGCGGGCGCCGGGGCTGGTGACGCGCAGCCCGCCGTACAGGTAGTGCGTGAGGGCGGCGGCGATCAGGGACAGCACGGCGGCCGCGAAGCCGAAGCCGAGCAGGAACCGGTACCAGGGCAGGTCGAAGGCGTAGAACGCCACGTCCATCTGGAACTGCGGGTCCTTCTCACCGAAGGGCACGCCGTTGACCCACATCAGCCACGTGCGCCACTGCCCGGAGGCGGAGGCCCCGGCGATCAGTCCGACGAGCGCGGCGACGCCGAGCAGGACCCACTTCTTGTACGGGGCCACGCCCATGCGGTAGCGGTCCAGGCTCTGCTGCTCCAGCGACATGGCGCTCAGCGGGGGCCGCATGCGGTGGGCCAGCCAGATGTTGAACCCCACGGCCAGGGCCATCAGCAGACCGAACACGGCGAACATGCCGATCTTGGTCCACAGCGTGGTGGTGAACACGGACGAGTACTGCACGGACCGGTACCAGAGCCAGTCCGTCCAGAACCCGGAGAACATCACGAAGAGCATGGCCAGGACGGCCACCACTCCCAGTGTCATGAGCAGGGAGCGGGCCCGCCGCGACGGCCGGCCGACTCTGATCCGTGGCCCGGTCGGGCCTCCGCCGCGGTCCGGCATCTGGAAAGCCAACGTGCGCCCCTCGAAGTTCGCGGTCGATGTGTTGCCTGCGGGCCCAGCGATCGCAGGACCCCACTGATGCAACTTACTGAAGCTTTACCTAGTTCCCGTCCCCGGGTCGAGAGGAGGCAGGATATTGACCATGTCCAACGTTTCCCCCTCCGGCCCCCCGATGGCCGCAAGCCCCCTCACCCGCGCCGTCCTGGAGATCGACGAGTACGCGTCGGGTCTCGGCTGGGACCAGCCCGCGCGGCTGTTCGCCCTGGTAGACACGGCACTGATGCGCGCGCAGGAGCCGGAGCTGGCCGCCCAGCTCGGGCTCGACGGCGACGAGTCCGCAGCCCCCCTCACGCCGATCGAGCAGGACGAGCTGCCCGCGGGCGCGCCGCTCGACGAGTTCCTCGCCACGATCGCCTGGCCCGACGCGGTCGTCGGCTGCGCACTGACCGTCGAGCGGCTGATGCTCCCGCCGTCCGCGGAGGGCTCCGTACCGGACGCCCTGGACGAGGCGGCCCTGGCGCGCTGGGTCGCCGAGCACCCGGAGCGGCGCGAGGTCCGCATGACGGTGGCGGTGCTGCGCGACGGTGCCCGCGAGTCGGCCCTGCGCCTGCGGGAGAAGGACTCCCCGACGGAGGTCCTCACCGGCACCGGTCTCGTGCCGAACCTCGCGGACGCGCTGGCCGCCACCTTCGAGGGCTGACCCGCCGGACGGTCCGGGCCGCCGGGGTGCGCCCGCGGCGGGCCCCGCCCCGGGGGTGACGGTCGCGGGGGGC
>NZ_MKXB01000087.1:0-6794 GCF_001865245.1 Streptomyces sp. CC53
GGGTAGGCGAGGGGTTCAGGCGACACCTGCTCGGCGGGGTGCGCGGCGGGCCCGGGCGACGCCTGGAACGTGGGGCGCCCGGTAGGCGCCGGGTCCGCCGGGGGCCGCCCGTACGCGGGCCCCCCCGGGTGCGCGGGGCGCTCGGAGACGCGGTCCGCGGAGTCGGGCGCAGGACGGTTCGCGGGGGAGGACGAGGGCGAGGGGAGCCCGGCTGCGGAGGTCGCGGGGAGGGCGGCCTCAGGGTGGCCTGCCGCGTGTCCGGGACCGCCGAGCCCCGTGCCGGTCCGGGCCCGCGCGTGCCCCTCACCTGCCGCGGCACCCGCGCCCGGGGCAGCCGCGGCGCCGGGGGCCGCGCTGGCGCCTCGGTCCGGGCCCGTACCCGTCGGCGGGAAGACCGGACCGCCAGCGGCCTGGCGGGGGAACCCGGGGCGCCCGGGACCGGTGGGCCCGCTCCCGGGCCTGCCCGCACCCGTCTGCCCCGGCAGGCCCGCGCCGGAGGGCTCCGGTGTGCCCGCACGGACCCCGGGCCCGGCCGGATGCGCGGAAGCCGAAGCGCCTGTGCCGCCTGTGCCGAGAGTGCCGGCGTTGCCACCGGTGCTGCCCGTGCCGTCCCCCTCGCCGTACGGACGGCGGGCCGACGGCACCACCGGCTGCGGGGGGCCGCCCTGTTCCGTACCGGGGTCCGCGCCGCGCGTCGACAGCGCGCCCTCCCGCGCCACGCGCAGGTGGCCCTCCCCGTCGGGGACGGCGTCCAGCGCGTGTCCGGCGGCGCCGGGGGCGAGGCGCAGGGCCGTTTCGCCGACGCGCAGCAGCGCGCCCGGGGCCAGGCGCACGGCGCGCTCGCCGACGGCGCGGCCGTCCAGGGACGTGCCGTTCGTGGAGCCGAGGTCCGCGACGCGCACCCGCCCGTCCTCCGTCACCGTCACCACGCAGTGCAGCCGCGAGACGTCGGGGTCGTCCAGCGGCACGTCCGCGTCGGCCGAGCGGCCGACCCGGATCTCCCCCGGGTGCAGCAGGTGGACGCCGCCCGCGTCCGGACCCGCCACCACGTGCAGCCGCGCCGCGGCGCCCTCCGGGGCGGCGGACTCCCCGGCGGGGGCCTGGAGGCCCAGCACCGCGCCGTCCACGAGGGGCGGCTCGCCGAGCGTGGCGCGCTGCGGGTCCAGCCGCTCGCCGCCCGCGTAGAGCACGACGGCACCGGAGGCGGCGGCGCCGTCGGGGCCCGCCGCCGCGGCGGCCAGCCCGGACGCCACGGCGGCCAGCGCGGTGCCCGCGGGAGCGGTCACGAGGACGTCGCAGGCGCGCCGCGCGGTCTGCCCGCCGGTCGGCGCCGCGAGGACGGTCAGCCGGATCTGCATTGCCGTCAGCGGTCCCTTCTGCGCGGCGCGGCCGCGGCGGGGGAACAGGTGGGGGCGACGGGGCACTGCGGGGGACAGGCCCGCGGATAGCTCCCCCCACCCGCGCGCGGACGCGTCGTCCGGTACAGGTCGTGTGCATCCTCCCACCTGCCAGGGCCCGTTCGCCCGCGGCACGGCACCAAATGATCTTGAATGATCGGGTTCGGTCGCGGAAAGAGCTGCTCGGGCCCCCGGCCGCCGCCTGAAGTCGATCGTCCGTTCATCAGTGCGGCCGTGCCGTCCGGGCAACCGGACGCGCCCGCCGCACGTCTGTCCCGGCACGGACGAGAGAGCCGTCCGGTCACGGTCCGTGAGCCGTTCGAACAGAGCGGAACGGCACTACAGTGGGTCGAACGCAGTTCTCGGACCGGTCTCGGACCACGATTCGCAGGGAGCACATGTCGTGCGGCCAGTCGGCAGCAAGTACCTGCTCGAGCAGCCGCTCGGACGCGGCGCCACGGGCACCGTCTGGCGTGCCCGCCAGCGGGAGACCGCCGGTGCCGAGGCCGCCGTGGCCGGCCAGCCGGGCGAGACCGTCGCGATCAAGGTCCTCAAGGAGGAGCTCGCCAACGACGCGGACGTCGTGATGCGCTTCCTGCGCGAGCGCTCCGTCCTGCTGCGCCTCACCCACCCGAACATCGTGCGCACCCGTGACCTCGTCGTCGAGGGCGACGTCCTCGCCCTCGTCATGGACCTCGTCGACGGCCCCGACCTGCACCGGTACATCCGCGAGAACGGCCCGCTCACCCCGGTCGGCGCCGCCCTCCTCATGGCGCAGGTCGCCGACGCGCTCGCCGCCAGCCACGCCGACGGCGTCGTCCACCGCGACCTGAAGCCCGCGAACGTGCTGCTCGCCGAGCGCGACGGGCAGATGCACCCGATGCTCACCGACTTCGGCATCGCCCGCCTCGCCGACTCCCCGGGCCTCACCCGCACCCACGAGTTCGTCGGCACCCCCGCCTACGTGGCGCCCGAGTCCGCCGAGGGCCGCCCGCAGACCTCCGCGGTCGACGTGTACGGCGCCGGCATCATGCTGTACGAGCTGCTCACCGGCCGTCCCCCGTTCGCCGGCGGCACCGCGCTCGAAGTGCTCCACCAGCACCTGAGCGCCGAGCCGCGCCGCCCCTCCACGGTCCCCGGCCCGCTGTGGACCGTCGTCGAGCGCTGTCTCAGCAAGGACCCGGACCGGCGCCCCAGCGCCGAGAACCTCGCCCGCGGCCTGCGCGTGGTCGCCGACGGCATCGGCGTGCACGCCTCGGCCGCCCAGATCGAGGCCGCCGAGGGCGTCGGTGCCCTCCTGGCCCCCGACCCGGCGCCCGCGCCCGTCCCCGGCTCCGCCACGCCCGGCCTCGCGGGCGCGGCCGGCGCGGCGGGGGCGCCCGGCGCGGCCGACCCGACGCAGGTGCTCCCGCACGCCGCCCCCGGCACCCCGGGCGCCCCCCAGTACGACCCGGCCGCCGCCACCAGCTTCCTGCCCGCCGCCGGTCAGGGCGCCGCCCCGCCGGCGGGCGCGGCCGACGCCACCGCGGTGATGCCGCCCGTGCCACCCGGCCAGGACGGGCCGCCACAGCAGGAGCCGCACCCGTGGCAGACCCAGCTGCGCGCGGCGCGCGACCGCAACGAGCAGACCCAGATCCAGTACCTCGACCCCGCCGAGGACCCGCTGCGCCGCCGCCCCCAGCGACGCCCGCAGCCGCAGCAGCCGCCGCAGCCCGAGCCGTACCGGCCGCAGCACCAGCAATACGGCCAGCAGCAGCCGTACGGCCGGCAGGGCTACGGCCAGCCGCAGCCGCAGCAGCCGCCCCAGTACGCCCCGCCGCCCCAGCCGTACGCGGCCCAGCCCCCGCAGCCCTATGCGCCGCAGCACCAGCAGCCCCAGCAGAGGCAGCCGCAGGCCCGCCCGCCCCGGCAGCCCGCGCAGCCGCAGGCGCCGCAGCCGCCCGCCCCGCGGGAGCCGCGTGAGCCCCGGCGGCGCAGCGCCAACCCCATGCGCATCCCGGGCCTCGGCTGCCTCAAGGGCTGCCTGTTCACGATCCTCGTCTTCGTCCTCGCGGGCTGGCTCATCTGGGAGCTGACCCCGCTCCAGGACTGGATCGCCCAGGGCAAGAGCTACTGGGACGCCATCGGCGACGCCGTCTCCACCGTCACCGACTGGATCGGCGAGCTCGGCAGCGCCACCGACACCGGCGGCACCACCGCGCCCTGACCCGCGGCACACCGGACCCACGCGGAGGGGTGATTTCCGTTCCGGCGTGAATGCGGGGCGCTCCGCCCGCGTACCGTGGTCGGGAACGCCAGCCGCTGAGGGAGCAGTCTTGGCACGGAAAATCGGCAGCCGGTACACGGCTCACCAGATCCTGGGGCGGGGCAGCGCCGGTACGGTGTGGCTCGGCGAGGGCCCGGACGGCCCCGTCGCCATCAAGCTGCTGCGCGAGGACCTGTCCGCCGACCAGGAACTCGTCGGACGCTTCGTGCAGGAACGCACCGCCCTGCTCGGACTCGACCACCCCCGCGTGGTCGCCGTCCGCGACCTCGTCGTCGACGGCGACGACCTGGCCCTCGTCATGGACCTGGTGCGCGGCACCGACCTGCGCAGCAGACTCGACCGCGAGCGCCGCCTCGCCCCCGCCGCGGCCGTCGCCATCGTCACCGACGTCGCCGAGGGCCTCGCCGCCGCGCACGCGGCCGGCGTCGTCCACCGGGACGTGAAGCCGGAGAACATCCTCCTCGACATGCAGGGCCCCCTCGGCCCCGGCGGCGCCCACCCCGCCCTGCTCACCGACTTCGGCACGGCCAAGCTGATCGACACCCCGGCCCGCACCCGCTCGGCCCACCGCATCATCGGCACGCCCGACTACCTGGCCCCCGAGATCGTCGAGGGCCTGCCCCCGCGGGCCGCCGTCGACATCTACGCCCTCGCCACCGTCCTGTACGAGCTGCTCGCGGGCTTCACCCCGTTCGGCGGCGGCCACCCCGGGGCGGTGCTGCGCCGGCACGTCACCGAGACCGTGGTCCCGCTGCCCGGCATCCCCGACGAGCTGTGGCAGCTGATCGTCCAGTGCCTCGCCAAGGCCCCGGCGTCCCGGCTGCGCGCCTCCGAGCTGGCCGCCCGCCTCCAGGAGCTGGCCCCGCTGGTCGCGGACATGCCGCCGCTGGACGTCGACGAGCCCGGCGGGGAGCCCGTCCCGGAGCCGTACGCGGACGAGGACCCCCACCCTGCGCAGCCGGAGCGGCCCCGCAGGGCGGCCGTGCCGCTGGTGCCCGGCTCGTCCACGGACTCCAGCCGGGACACCCACACCTCGATGCGGGTGCCCGGCCCCGACGAGCTGACCGGCGGTCCGCTGGGCACCGCGCGCGCCCCCAGGACGGCGGGCCAGCGGCGCCCCGGCTCGGCCCGCAACAAGCAGGCGGCGGTCCGCAGGCGGCGCCTTGTGGTCTCCGTCGCGGGCGCGGCGCTGGCCGCCGCGGGCCTGGCCGGCTGGCTGGCCGCGGGCCAGGACGAGGCGCCCCCGGCCCCCGTGCAGGGGCCGTCGGCGCCGGACCGCTGACCGGCGGCCCCGACGGTCCGCGGCCGGGACTGCCGCGGGCAGCCGTTACGCTGGACCCGTGGCAGTCGTCGACGTATCCGAAGAGCTGAAGTCCCTCACCGCGACCATGGGGTCGATCGAGGCCGTCCTGGACCTCGACAAGCTGAGGGCAGACATCGCCGTGCTCGAGGAGCAGGCGGCCGCGCCGTCCCTGTGGGACGACCCCGAAGCGGCGCAGAAGATCACCAGCAAGCTGTCCCACCTGCAGGCCGAGGTCCGCAAGGTGGAGACGCTGCGCGGCCGGATCGACGACCTCGGTGTGCTCTTCGAGCTCGCCGAGGCCGAAGACGACCCGGATGCCCGCGCCGAGGCCGAGGCGGAGCTCGCCGACGTGCGCAAGGCGCTCGACGAGATGGAGGTCCGCACCCTCCTGTCCGGCGAGTACGACGAGCGCGAGGCCCTCGTGACCATCCGCGCCGAGGCCGGCGGCGTCGACGCCTCGGACTTCGCGGAGCGTCTCCAGCGCATGTACCTGCGCTGGGCGGAGCGGCACGACTACAAGACGGAGATCTACGAGACGTCGTACGCGGAGGAGGCCGGCATCAAGTCGACCACGTTCGTCGTGCACGCGCCGTACGCCTACGGCACGCTCTCCGTCGAGCAGGGCACGCACCGCCTGGTCCGCATCTCGCCGTTCGACAACCAGGGCCGCCGCCAGACGTCCTTCGCGGGCGTCGAGGTGCTGCCCGTCGTGGAGCAGACCGACCACATCGAGATCCCGGAGAACGACCTCCGCATCGATGTGTACCGCTCGTCGGGCCCCGGCGGCCAGTCGGTCAACACCACCGACTCGGCGGTCCGCATCACGCACATCCCGACCGGCGTGGTCGTCTCCTGCCAGAACGAGAAGTCGCAGATCCAGAACAAGGCGTCCGCGCTCCGCGTCCTCCAGGCCCGTCTGCTGGAGCGCCAGCGGCAGGAGGAGCGCGCCAAGATGGACGCGCTGAAGGGTGACGGCGGCAGCTCGTGGGGCAACCAGATGCGCTCCTACGTCCTGCACCCGTACCAGATGGTGAAGGACCTGCGCACCGAGCACGAGGTCGGCAACCCGCAGGCCGTCCTGGACGGCGACATCGACGCTTTCCTGGAGGCGGGCATCCGCTGGCGCAAGCAGCAGGAGAAGTAGCCCGCACCACGACGCCCCGACGGCGCCGCCCCCACCCGGGGGCGGCGCCGTCGCCGTTGCCGGGCTCACCGTGCGCGGGGGTCCGCTTCGCGGGCGCAAGCAGCGAACGGACCGTCTTCTCGCTTTGTCGACACGAGAACTGACGTTCCGCCCGCTCGGTTCCCGCTTCTGTCACAGTTGCCTCCCCGCAGGCCAGACACGGCTGATCATTTCGGGCATCGCGTACGCAACGAGCTTGACCTGCTTGACGAAACTGGGAAAGCTGGCGCGCGGCATGCGCATGTCCGGGGCGCGTGTGACCGGGGGCGGACGAAGTGGCAACACCCCGGCTCCATGCTGCCCCGCGCGCTGCACCACTGACACGAACAGCTACTGGGGGTAGCAAGCTTATGACCAACAAGACGCGCGTCCGGATCGCGCGCATCGCGGCCGGCGCGGTCATCGCAGCCGGTGCGTCCCTGACCGCGGCGGGGGCGGCGCAGGCCACCGGCCTCATCGAGGTCGACGTCCAGACGACCGCCGAGGCGGAGCCGCCGTGCAGCCCGGTCGACCCGAACTGCGATGACTCCGGTGGCGGTACGACGACCTCGGGCGGTGCCACCGCGGACGGTGGTGCGACCACGGATGGCGGTGCGACCACGGATGGTGGTGCGACCACGTCCGGTGGTGCGGCGGCCTCCGGTG
>NZ_MKXB01000087.1:6804-31958 GCF_001865245.1 Streptomyces sp. CC53
GACGGTGGTGCGACCACGGATGGTGGTGCGACCACGGACGGTGGTGCGGCGGCCTCGGGCGGTGCGACCACGGATGGTGGTGCGACCACGTCCGGTGGTGCGGCGGCCTCGGGCGGTGCGACCACGGACGGTGGTGCCACCACGGACGGCGGCGCCAGCACGAACGGTTCCTCCAACGGCACCACCAACGGCACGGGCACCAGCGGTTCCGAGTCGACCGGGACCGCCGCGACCGGCGGCTCCGGCACGAACGGCGGCTCCACCACCGGCGACGTGAGCACCTGCACCGTCGACCTCGACGGCGCCGAGTGCGTCGACAACAACCCCGGCCCCAACAGCGTCGGCACCACGCCGGTCGTCCAGGGCGAGGCCAAGGAGGAGCTCGCCGAGACCGGCGCCGCCGAGACCTCGTTCCTGCTGATCGGCGCCGCGACGATGATCGCGGGCGGTATCGGCTTCCGCATGCTGCCGCGCCTCGTCGCCGGCGGTGGCGGCGCCACCGCCTGAGAGTGACCAAGGCGTCCGGGCCCGCCCGGTCCGGACGCCCCGCGCACGTGCGAAGGGCCCGTACGCCGTCTCCGACGGCTGTCCGGGCCCTTCGTGATGTCGTACGCGGCTATGCGGGCTGGGCCGCCACCAGAGCGGCGGTGGCCGCCGCCACCAGCAGCAGGAGCAGGGAGACCAGCACCATCGGGTGTACCGCGCCCCACGGGCTCTGCTGGAGTCGGGCGCGGTGCGCCCGGCAGACGGGGCAGCGGCCCTGGTTCACCGGAGCAGCGCAGTTGGCGCACACCAGTCGGTCGAGGGTCATGCGCTCTCCTCCTCCCGTGCGGCGGAGTCGCCCACGTGGTTCTCCCCGCGTTCACTCCGCACAACGCTCAGGGCAACGCATCGGTTCCCCGTCCACTGTGCCAGGTTCCGCGCGTTCAGGCGCGCCCCGGCCGGAAGGCGCCGGTCAGCGACCCGAGCACAAGGGGACAAAAAGGGCAAGCGTGGACGCTGACTGCGCGGGGCATCGCCGTTCGCGTATGGTCACGCACACCTACTCCTCCAGGCCGACCGTGGGTGCATCCGTGATCCGATTCGACAGCGTCTCCAAGTCCTACCCGAAGACGAACCAGCCCGCCCTCAGGGACGTGTCCCTGGAGATCGAGAAGGGCGAGTTCGTCTTCCTCGTCGGCTCCTCCGGCTCCGGCAAGTCGACGTTCCTGCGGCTCATCCTCCGCGAGGAGCGCGCCAGTCACGGAACGGTCCACGTGCTCGGCAAGGACCTGGCCCGCCTGTCGAACTGGAAGGTGCCGCACATGCGCCGCCAGCTCGGCACCGTCTTCCAGGACTTCCGGCTCCTGCCGAACAAGACCGTCGCGCAGAACGTGGCCTTCGCCCAGGAGGTCATCGGGAAGTCCCGCGGCGAGATCCGCAAGTCGGTCCCGCAGGTGCTGGACCTCGTGGGCCTCGCGGGCAAGGAGGACCGCATGCCCGGCGAGCTGTCCGGCGGTGAGCAGCAGCGCGTGGCGATCGCCAGGGCCTTCGTGAACCGCCCCATGCTGCTGATCGCCGACGAGCCGACCGGCAACCTGGACCCGCAGACCTCGGTCGGCATCATGAAGCTGCTCGACCGCATCAACCGCACCGGGACGACGGTCGTCATGGCGACCCACGACCAGAACATCGTCGACCAGATGCGCAAGCGCGTCATCGAGCTGGAGAAGGGCCGCCTCGTCCGCGACCAGGCACGCGGCGTCTACGGCTACCAGCACTGAGCACACACACGGGCAAGAAAGGCTGAACGCAGGCGATGCGCGCCCAGTTCGTACTGTCGGAGATCGGTGTCGGCCTCCGTCGCAATCTCACGATGACCTTCGCCGTCATCATCTCCGTGGCCCTGTCACTGGCTCTCTTCGGCGCCGCGGTCCTCATGGGCCAGCAGGTCAACGCCATGAAGAACTTCTGGTACGACAAGGTCAACGTCACGATCTACCTCTGCAACAAGAACGACGCGGGCACGGCCGAGAGCTGCTCGAAGGGCGCCGTCACCGCGCAGCAGAGGGACCAGATCCAGACCGACCTGGAGAAGCTCACCAACCTTGTCGAGACCGTCCACCACGAGACGGCCGAGGAGGCGTACAAGCACTACCGGGAGCAGTACGGCGACAGCCCCATCGCGTCCCTCGTCACGCCGGACCAGATGCAGGAGTCGTTCCGGGTCAAACTGAAGGACCCCGAGAAGTACGAGGTCATCGCGACGGCCTTCGCCGGGCGTGACGGGGTGCACTCGGTGCAGGACCAGCGCGACACCCTGGAACAGCTCTTCACGATGATGCGGGGCATGAACGTCACCGCCCTCGTCGTGATGGGGCTCATGCTGGTCATCGCCCTGATGCTGATCGTCAACACCGTGCGGGTGTCGGCGTTCAGCCGCAGGCGCGAGACCGGGATCATGCGGCTGGTCGGTGCGTCCAGCTTCTACATCCAGATGCCGTTCATCATGGAGGCCGCCTTCGCCGGCCTGCTGGGCGGGCTCGTGGCGTGCGGCATGCTCGTGGTGGGCCGCTACTTCCTGATCGACGCGGGTCTGTCACTGGCCCAGCAGATGCCGTTGGTGAAGTTCATCGGCTGGAACGAGACCCTGTCGGTGCTGCCGCTCGTCGTCGTCATCGGACTGCTGATGCCGTCCCTGGCAGCTGCGGTCGCGCTCCGCAAGTACCTCAAGGTGTGACGAGCGCCGCTCCCGCACCTCGCGCGCCGTGCGGTCAACCCCCGTACGGCCTCGTCCGCTTGTCCTAGAGTGTGCGGCATGTCGCTGTCGGGTCCGTCAGGTCCGCTCAGGCCCCGCCGCATCCGGCGAGGGGCCGCGCTGACCGCACTCTTCGCGACCGTCCTCGCGGCGGCCGCCGCCACCGACGTCCTGCCGCAGCAGGAGCCGGCCGACGATCCGCGCGGCCCCGACGCCGCGGCCCACGCCCCCGCGGCCTCGGCCGCGCCCGGTGACCGGGCGGTGCGGGACGAGGTCGTGCGGGCTGCGGCCGAGGCGCTCGCCGATGGCCGGTCCGGGGCGCAGGCCGCCGAGGAGGTCGTCAGCCGCAGCGGCGACCGCTGGGGCGTGGTGTACGAGGCGGGGGAGTACGCGGAGTTCGAGCGGGCCCTCGACGGGGCGTACACGGGCGTCGGCCTGGGGGCCAGGCGCACCGCGGAGGGTCTCATCGAGGTGACCCGCGTCCAGCGCGGCGGCCCCGCCGAGCGGGCCGGCATCCGCCCGGGCGACCGGCTCCGCACCATCGACGGCCGTTCCGTGGACGGCCAGACCGCGGCCCGGGTCGTGGCGCTGCTCCGCGGCGACGGCGCGGACGGCGACGGTACGGCAGCGGCGGCCGGCACCCCCGTGGTGCTGGGCCTCCAGCGGGGCGAGCGCACCTGGAGCCGGACCCTGCGCAGGGCCGAGCTGGCCGCAGAGGCGGTGGACGTGCGCCGGCTGGACGGCGACGCTGTGCTGGTCCGGGTGACGGCGTTCACCCGCGGCAGCGGGGAGCGGGTCCGGCGCGCGGTGGCCGCGGCCCCGGCCGGCGCGGGCGTCGTCCTCGACCTGCGCGGCAACGGCGGCGGCCTGGTCGCGGAGGCGGTCGCGGCGGCCTCCGCGTTCCTGGACGGCGGCCTGGTCGCCACGTACGACGTGCACGGCGAGGAGCGGGCGCTGCACGCCGACCCCGGGGGCGACACCACCAGGCCCCTGGTGGTGGTCGTCGACGGCGGCACCATGAGCGCGGCGGAGCTGCTCACCGGGGCCCTGAAGGACCGGGGCCGGGCCGTCACGGTCGGGTCCCGGACCTTCGGCAAGGGCGCGGTGCAGATGCCCAGCCGGCTCGCCGACGGATCGGTCGCGGAGCTCACCGTCGGCCACTACCGCACCCCGGCGGGCCTGCGGGTCGACGGGCGCGGCATCACGCCGGACGTGCCGGCGCCGACCCGGGCGCAGGAGCGGGCCCGCACGGTATTGAGTGGCCTCGGACGGGGCACGTAGTGCGAAAATGACGGCACTATGGCAAAGGAAAAAGGGCGCAAGCTGATCGCGCAGAACAAGAAGGCGCGGCACGACTACCACATCCTCGACACCTACGAGTGCGGTCTCGTCCTGACCGGCACGGAGGTGAAGTCGCTGCGCCAGGGGCGGGCCTCCCTCGTGGACGGCTTCGTGCAGATCGACGGCCACGAGGCGTGGCTGCACAACGTGCACGTGCCGGAGTACAGCCAGGGCACCTGGACGAACCACTCGGCCCGGCGCAGGCGGAAGCTGCTGCTGCACCGCGCGGAGATCGACAAGTTGGAGTCGAAGGCGTCGGAGACCGGCCACACGGTCGTCCCGCTGTCGCTCTACTTCAAGGACGGCCGCGCCAAGGTCGAGATCGCCCTGGCGAAGGGCAAGAAGGAGTACGACAAGCGGCAGACCCTGCGGGAGAAGCAGGACCGCCGCGAGGCGGACCGCGCCATGTCGGCGGCCCGCAGGCGGGCCAGGGCCTGACCGGCCGGCGCGGGAATAGGCTGGCAAGGGGCGGCGTTGTTCCCGTACGATGGCACTGCCCCGCTCGGCCGGGGCACCGTTTGATAAATCAACATGGGGATGATCGGTTTCGACAGCGGCTGTCGAAGCAGGGGAAGCGTGTCGAGGAAGCGGCCATGATCTCGTAAACCACAGGCCGAAACCAATAATCGCCAACACCAAGCGCGATTCCTTCGCCCTCGCTGCCTGAGTAGCGACTCGCGAAGTGTCAGCCCGGGGCTGTTCCCGACCCGGATCCTGGCATCAGCTAGGGAACTCCACCTCTAGACCCGGTCACGGGGTGTAGAGGAACAACTCACAGTGACTGAGCCCGTCGGAGACTTGTCCGCGTGATCTCCGGGGCTGAGAAAGGCGCAGCGGACTGCACACGGAGAAGCCCTGGTTCCGCACCGTTGGACGCGGGTTCGATTCCCGCCATCTCCACCATGTGGAGGCCCCGGGGGCGCAGCCCCCGGAACCCCGCACCCCATGTGAACGAAGGCCCGGCAGCCGGAAACGGCGGCCGGGCCTTCGTCGTGCGCCGGCTTGATCCTCAAGGTGTGGGCGTCCCGGGACACAACACCCCGCGACCTCGCCGCACGGGTTGAACGTCAGACCGAAGGCCGTCTCACAACCGGTCTGCGATGCGCAGCAGCGTGCCGGGGTCGCGTCGTTCCCGCGGCCTCCTCGGTTCGATCACCTGGTGTCTGATCAGGACCACCTATCCGGCTGGTTCGGGTCGACGTCTCGACGGTGACAGTCCTCCGGGGCTCACGCTGCCACCCGCTCTCGCCTCACGAGATTCGTCCGGCCAGGGGAGCCCCCACCCATGCGCCACGGGGGCAGCACACGGACGAGGCGGTTCGGCAACGCTTCCGGTCGCGTTGCCACCAGCACACCGAAGGGTGGGGAGGGGGCTCCGGTGTGCCGGGCTCTATCGAGCGCCCATGTCAGCGCGCCACCGTCCGCGGGACAGCTGGCACACCCCATCAGGCGTGATGCGGACGCGCGCACCGAGTAGCGGTAGTGCCCCCTCGGTGTTGAGTCGGTTCCGGATGCGCTCCAGGGCATCCCACAGACGTTGCGGGCCGCTCTGGTGGACTTCCGGCGGGTCGGTCCACTCGGCGGACGCGCGTGCCCATGAACCGTCGGGGTGCACCAGGTAGGCGGTTCGCGTCCGCCCGCTGGTGTCGTATCCGAGTTCCACGCCCGGTGTGGTGACTTCCAGCATGGACCGGAGTTCCCACGCGTTCGCCACGTCCACCACGGGATAACGGCCCGTGCTCGTCCCGGCCCCGTCCGCCGCACGGGCGAGGGCGAACAGATCGGCGAGGGCGGGCGGGTAGTCGTCACCGGACCGGGTGAGCATGAAACCCGCCATGTCCCGTTCCACCTGCCCCACCACGTCCCCGTTCCGGTCCTTCCACCCGGTGATGATCAGGGACGTGCGCGCGAGCGTCGTTGCCATGCGTCCGCCAGGTTCCAGTGCGGCGAGCACCGCGCGGAGCCCCGGACCGGGGGCAAGCGCGACCGTGCACACGATGCGGTCATACGAGCCCGGCACGTCCTCGGTGGCGTCCGCCGTGATCATCTTCGGGTGGTACCCCATGCCCGCGAGCCGGTCCCGCGCCGCACTGACTAGGTAGGGGTCCACGTCCAGACTGGTCACGTGCTTGTCCCCGAGTCGGCAACAGGCGTACGCGGTGAGCCCGCCGGCTCCAGTGCCCAGGTCCAGTAGGGACGGACCCTCACCGAGCCGAGTGTGACGCAGCATCCGCACTACCAGGCTCGGATGCGTCGCGGACGACGTGGGAAGTCCCTCGGGCCGGTCGCCGGGCTCGGCGTGGTCGGCGTGCAGCCTGCCGACCCGCGTGATGAGTGACCGATCCGCGTACGCGGCTTCCGCCCACGCTTCCGGATCGCTCGGCCCGTCCCGCAGAACCCAGCGCCCCGAGTCGTCCATGTCCCACCAGCGGGGCACCAGCTCGTGACGGGCGACGCGTGCCACGGGGGCGAGCCACCGTGAATCCGGGTCGGTCACCTGGTCCGCGAGGGTGCTTGCCTTGCTCTCCCAATCCATGCTGCCGAGCCTTTCAGGTCAGTACGCGGGGTCACAGGCTTCCGTGTTGGCGGGGTCGCAGTCGCCCGAGTCGTTCGGAGGGCACGCGTTCGCGCGCAGTGGGGGCACGCTTGCGGCAAGTTCCGCCCATGCCGCCCCGCCGAACAGCTCGGCGAGCGGGGTTTCCCGGACGTTGCCCGCCGGGAAGTCGCGCGAGAGCACGCACCCGGCAAGGTCCCCGTTCGGGAGAATGGCGGCGCGTCCGCGGGTGCACCGCCCGCACATCTCGTCCAGCGTCGGTGACTGCCCCGGCAGAGCGGCACGGCCCACGGCACGCACCCGGTCGGTGTTGATGTGCTTCACGCCCATGGATTCCAGTTCGGCGCGCGCTTCCGCAACGCGTTGTCCCGGCAGGATGTCCACGATTCCGGCCCGGACCGTGACCCCGCGGTTGACTGCCTCGCGGATGTGGCACCGGGTGCGGACGTAGCTGCCCGCGCGACCGGTGATCTTGTCGTGTTCGGCGGGGTCGTCGCTGTAGTAGCTCGTCCCGAGGGTCACGCCCTCGCGGGTGAACACGTCCCACCAGTCGGGGGCGACATGGAACAGGTTGCTGTAGATCTCGACGTGCAGCCCGAGGGAGAGCCCCAGTTCCGTGAACTCCCGCCAGTACGGGTGAACGGTCGGCTCACCGCCGATGAGCTGAACGGTTCGGATGCCGAGTGCGGCAGCGTCCGTGATGACCGCGCGCCAGTCCGCGGGTGTCATGGTGCCGTGGCTCGCTTGCGGGCTGGACTCGGACAGACAGTGCGTGCACGTGAGCTGACACTTACCGGTGATCTCCAGCTCAAGAGAGCGGATACCTGCGAGCGGGCTTGCGGCAGGCGGTTCAAGAACGGTGGTCATTATTCAACTTCCCTTTGTTTGACGAGAGTTCGGAACTTGCCGGGCCGGTCGGCTGCCAGATCGTCACGCAGGCTGCCGACCGGGGTTGAGCCCCGCCCCCTGCCACAGAGCGAGTCGCGGACCCGTGCCGTCCTGGTCCGGGTCCTGCGTGGCGAGGGCGGGAGTATCGGGGCGCTACGTCCACGGGTCCGCGGCGAGGACGTACAGGGGGTGCGACAGTCCGCCGGCACGGTGGGCTATCGGCTCGGGCGCTGCCTGGTCGGGCTCGTCCGCGGGAAGTCGGACCGGCCAGACGGACAGGGTGTACGTGCAGTCCACATCCGGGACCGTGACGAACAGCGGGTGCCCGCCCTTGATGTGCTCGCGTGCCGCGCGTTGCTCGTCCGGGTCTGAAGCCCACGCGCGGAGTTCCGCGGGGCAGTCCGGGACCGGCACGGTTGCCGCGCGCATGGTCGGCTGCACCCACGCCGAACGCTGCGGGTCGGGGTCGAGCCGGTCGGCAATGCGCGCAGTGCCTCGCCGCGGAGCCACCGGAGCACCAGCGCGGGGGAAATGCTGCGCGCGGTGCCTAAGACGTGCTGCATGGTCTCGCCCGTGCCGTACACCGGTCCTTCCGCGCGTACCTCTGCCCAGTAGCCCGCCGGCTCCGGTCTGTCGGTCATGACGGGCACCCCCGCCACATGACCCACGGGCGTTCGATCACTTCGGCATAACTGGTGTGCTCGGGGTGCTCGCGCATGTGCGCGAACGCCCACGTTTGTGGCTCGGTCGGGTCCTCGCTCGCGGGTGACTTCGCGGCACACTCGGTGTCGTCCTCGGTGAGGGTCAGGCACCGGAACGCGTACGTCAGTGGCGGGGCGTCGTCGTCCTGGTCGGGCCGTAACGTCCAGTCGACGAACCGGAACGCACGGCGGGCCGCAGTGGTCACAGCCGATCACCCCGGCTACGTGCGTTCGCGCGGGCAGTCTCCGCGTGCAGACGCTCTATCGGGTCCGCGGGGCGCACGCGCTTAGGCTCGGCCTCCCACTCGGCCCCGCCCCCGATGGGGCGCAGTGACCAGTACGGGCCGGCGACTCCGCGGAACTCCCCAACGCGGTTGCGACTGGTGTCCACCAGGAACGCGCCTGTCTCCGGGACGTGTGCGGGTCCTGGTGCGTCTGCGGGAACGTTCTGTGCCACCATCGCCGCTCCTCTCCGTAGTGGTTCCACTACCGGGGCGGCCTGGCGTGACCTACAGTCGGGCAGTCTTCAACTTGCACGGGTTGAAAAGAGAGTTGGACGGGATGCGTTGAACCGGAAAGAGCTGGACCCGGAAAAGTCACCCAATGCGAAGTTTGGTCAGCTTCTACGCACGTTGCGAGACGAGCGCGGCTGGACTCAGGACGAGCTAGCGGAGCGAATGGGATGCTCCGGAACCCACATTTCCGCCGTCGAAACTGGTCGTCGCCCTCCAACTCCCCGCTTCACGGCAAGCGCTGACAGGGCGCTAGGCACGGGTGACAGGCTCCAACGCCAGTGCCGAGCGGTTCGGCATACGGCGCTGTTGGACGGGTTCCCGGACTACGTTGCACAAGAGGTACGCGCAGTAGAGATCCGACTCTTTGAGCTGGGCATCATTCCGGGGTTGCTCCAGACCCCGGAATACGCCGCCGCGATCATCAGGGGCGAAGTGCTGCGGGGAGCGATCACGGAGCACCAGGCAGAAGAACGCCTCTCAAAGCTCCTGGAGCGCCAGGCGTCACTAGGCCGTGTATCGGAAGTGCTATTAGCGGAGCTAAACGAGGGTTGATTTTCAGGGTGCGGTGCCCGGGGCGGGCTGAGACTCAGGCACCGGACCGTTCCAGGAAGCCGGCGAGGCTACGGTTCGCCTCAGGCGGGGTGGCGTGCGGAAGCGCGTGATGGGACACATCCGGCAGCACGGTCGTTGCGACGCGTGGCAGCAGCGCCTCGGCGCGGGCGGCCACCTTGGAGGGGTCATGGGTCCTGCTGCTTCCGGCGAGGAGCAACAGGACCGGCAGGTCCAGGCCGCGCAGGGCGTCCGGTGCCGGGCGCGGCCCGGTTACGGGTCGGAGAGAGGGGAAACCGGCGGCCGCCTCTTGGAGGGCGAGCCAGTCGGGATCGAGGGCGGAGCCTTTGGTCTCCCACTCCAGGAAGGCGCGGACCCGGCGGGGTGTGTTCCGCAGCAGCATGGGCAGTGCGTGCAGCAGGTAGGCCGGGCTGAACCCGGCGAAGCACTGGGTCGGGTCCAGAAGGGCCAGGCGGCGTATCCGGTCGGGCGCGCGCATGGCGTGATGCAGCGCGATCCAGGCGCCGTACGAGTGTCCGCCCAGGTCGGTCTCGGCCACTCCGAGGCCGTCGAGGAGCGCGTCCAGCCAGGCCGACAGGTCGGCGACCGTACGGGGGCGGCGGTCGCCGTCGGGAGTGCTGCGTCCGGGGGCGCCGATCAAGTCGACGGCGAGCACCCGGTGGGTGCGGGACAGTTCGGTGGCCTGCGCGTACCAGGACGCGGAGGTTGCGCCCCCTCCGCCGGGCAGGAGGACGAGCGAGGGCCTGTCGGCCGGGCCGCATACGTTGACGTGTGTCGTGCCGAAGGGCGTGGGAACGGTCGCCGTCTCGCGACCGGCAGGCCACTTGGTCATGACCTTGTCGTAGGCCATGAGGAAGTTGTCGGCGTCGTACGTATCGCGAGCGTTCATGAACGGCGACTCCTCTATTATCTCGCTCAGCAAGATACTTGTTGGGCGAGATGATACGTGGAGGTGGTCCGTGCCCGATCAGGAGGGTGAGGAACTCGTCGAACGAGCCGAGCCGGGGCCCGAGATGGAGATCGTCCACCTGCTGCGCGCGGTGGCCGTCGACCTGGGCAGGCACAGCACCCGGTTCGCACAGCGCAACGGCATGCACCCCACCGACGTGCGTGCGCTGATCGCCCTGATGGACGCCGCCCGCGCCGGCGAGGAGACCACAGCAGGGCACCTAGGCACCGCTCTTGGGCTCAACTCGGCAGGAACCACAGCACTGGTCGACCGCCTGGAACGGGCCGGGCATGTGCGGCGGGTGCGCGATGCGCGGGACCGCCGCAAGGTCACCATCGAAGTGGACGAGCGGGCGGTCGCCCTCGGCTGGTCCCACTTCGGACCGCTCATCGATCGGGCGGTGGACCTGCTGCGGGGATACGACGAGCGGGAACTGGCCGCGGTCAGGGGCTTTCTGACTGGGATGCGGAAGGCAGCGGTCTAGGATGTATCTCGAATATGCTGGTCACAGCCACTCGTTGATGGCCGCGACGAGAACGGTCGCCTCGTAACGAACCGCGAGTTTGTCGTATCTCGTGGCCACGGCACGATGCCTTTTGAGGCGATTAATGCCGCACTCGACCGCATGGCGCTCGCGGTAGTCGACCGGGTCGAACTTCGGCGGCCGACCGCCGCGGGAGCCGCGCTGCTTGCGGTGACGCGCCTGGTCGGCCTTGTCCGGGATGGTGCAGCGGATGCCTCGTCTATGCAGGTAGGCACGGTTCTTGCGGGAGGCGTAAGCCTTGTCAGCGCGCACGCGGTCCGGGCGAATGCGTGGCCGGCCCACCCCGACGCGGGGCACGCGAATCTTCTCCAGCACGGCCTCGAACTGTGGCGAGTCGCCGCGCTGCCCGGCCGTCACCACGATCGATAGAGGCTTCTGGCCCTGCTCGACAGCCAAGTGCAGTTTGGTGGTGAACCCGCCGCGCGAGCGTCCCAGTCCGTGATCACGAGGCTCGGTGACGACACCGGCCGGCGGTTCCTTCTGCAGGTCACCGTGCTTCCGGGCCCCGGCCGCATGCTGATGAGCGCGACACACCGTGGAGTCGACGCTCAGGTCCCACGAGATCGCCCCCTGCACGTCGGCCAGAGCCTGGAGCCGGGTGAGAACCCGGTGACAGGTGCCATCCCGCTGCCACCGGCGGAACAAGTCGTAGATCCGGCCCCACGGCCCGTACTCGACGGGCACATCCCGCCACGGAACACCGGTCCGGACACGGAACCGTACGCCGTCGATCAGCTGCCGCCGCGGCCAGACGGGCGGCCGCCCCACCTTCGTCCCCGTCGGCAACAACGGCTCCAGCACAGCCCACTGTTTATCCGTGAGATCTCCCCGCCCCATGAAACACGATCACCATAGGTCAAGATCCACTTTCGATACACGGCCTAGGGCGCGCGCCAGCGCCCATGGTCCACGCGGTACTGGACGAGAGCTGCATAAGTGCCTGTTTCTGATCCCAGATGCTTCGAGCGGTCGCGGTGGAGGTTGTGGGAGGATTCGCGTGACCCACACTCGATCATGAAACGGGATGCTGATTCATGCGTTCTGCTGTCAGAGTGTTCTTCGCGACACTCTTCTCCATAGGTCTGCTTTTCGCTTCAGGCCCCGCGCAGGCGGACACCCCCGACCCGGTCAACTGGCCGAAGCCAAGGTTCGTCACCTACAACGTCTGCGGCGCTTCGTGCGACATCTACGCGGGGTCCAAGACCGCCTGGCGCGATAAGATCGTGAGCGCCATGGACTACTGGGACGCTGATCTGGTCATGCTGCAGGAGATGTGTTACGGGCAGTGGACTCTGCTGCGTGACTCACTGCAGGACCGCTCCAGCGGCGACAAGTACGACTCGGTCTGGGGCGCGACGCTGGCGTCCACGGACGGGTGCGGAAAGTGGGGCACGGACAAGCGCTTCGGCCTGGCCACCTTCGCCAAGGGCGGCCCCGGCACAATCAATAACGGCAGCCGGACCGTCGACTTCCTCCCTGAGCCGACACCGGCGGAGGACCGTATCCTTCTGTGCGCTAGGACGACCGTCACCGGGCGCGCTGTCCGTGCCTGCAACACTCACATCGACTACCGAGGTGACAACCCCAAGGCACAGATCCAGAAGGTCGCCGACATCACCAGGGGTTACGCCAACCAGGGCGACCCTGTGGTCCTCGCGGGCGACTTCAACCAGCTCCCCAAAGATGTGGACATGGCGCCCCTCTACGCCCACGGTGGTGGAACCGGGGTATTCCAGGAAGTCGACGAGAACGATAAGTCGTACTTCACTGGCACTGACTGCCCGCAGAGCGGGGACCGCTGCCGCAGTGGTGAAGCAACGGCTGAGCCAGGATGCTCGCCCCACGTCAGCGAACCCGGAAAGATCGACTACATCTTCCTGAGCTACTACTGGTTCACCACCGTCCGCGGTGACGCCGCAGGCTGCACTCCGGGCCTGTCCGACCATCACCTTCTGCGTGGCGCCGCTGCCTGGGAACACTGAGTTCCTGTGGTTCAAGCGGTAGCAGGACGACGATGGTTCTGAGCCGTCCGGGCCAGGCGGCGGGGCACGACAGCGATCTCGTTCAGAGCGGGATGGTGGTCGTCCGGGCGACCGTCAGTCTCGCTGTGCTTCGCGGGATGCCGACTGGCCCGTCCGGCGGGACTGCCTGCGGGTGATTCTCCTGGTCATGAGGGTGATCGCGGCCCAGGTGATCAGGGATTCCGAGTGCTGGATGAGCCGTTCGTAGTCGCGGGCGTGTCGGCGGGCGTGCATGATCCAGGCCAGCGACCGCTCGACCACCCAGCGGCGGGGCAGGATCACGAACCCGACGGCGTCCTTGGGGCGGCTGACGGTCTTGAGCGTCAGGTTCAAATGCTTCTTCGCCCAGGTCACGAGCTGTCCGGCATAGCCGGAGTCGGCCCAGACGATCGTAATCGCAGGGTGCATCAGTCGCAGCCGGAACAGTACTTCCTTCGCCGCGTCGCGGTCGGTCATGTCAGCCGGGGTGACCATGACGAACAGCGGCAGCCCCTTCGTGTCCACGACCAGGTGACGCTTGCGGCCGTTGATCTTCTTCGCTCCGTCGTAACCGCGTGAGTCCTTGGCGACAGTCTCGGCGGCTTTCACGGACTGGGAGTCGATGACGGTGGCGACCGCTCCGGGGGCTCGGCCCATCTCGCGGCGGATCCGCTTGCGGAGCTGGTCGCGGATCTGCCCGACGATGCCGGCCGCTGCCCAGCGGGCCATGAAGCCGTAACAGGTTCGCCAGGGCGGGAAGTCCCTGGGCAGGGCCCTACACTTGCAGCCGGTGTCGACGACGTAGCGGATCGCGTCGACGATCTCGCGGCGAGGGTGCTTCTCGGGGCGGCCTCCGGTCCGGCTCTCGCAGGCCGGCAGGGGCAACAGGGGTTCGATCAGGGCCCACTCGTCGTCGAAGGTGTCCGAGGGGTAGCAGCGGCGCCGGGCCAACGTGTCCCTCCCTGAAGACGGGGCGGGGCCGGCCGCTTCGCCGCTGGCCCGCCGGTCAGGCATCGATGAAGTCGGCGATCACGTCGAGCGTGGACTCCACCGAGCTGAGCTGGGTGTTGAGGTGCTTGACCCACCGGCCCTTCGGTTGCAGGGCGGCGGGCGGAGCGACGACGCCGGTGATGAACCGGCGGACCTCGGTGAGCTTCTCCCGGATGACCGCGACCTCGTACGCCTGGAGCTCGGAGACGTCCGAACAGAACTTGTAGCCGTCCGCCCTGGTCCAGATCAGAGGCGGCCAGCCGCGTTCGGCGATGATGTCCCGCAGACAGGCCAGGCCCAAGCGGGCCTGGTACGGCGACAGCTCGCTGGAACTGACCAGCTGGTGAAAGGTCAGCCCGGCCGGCCTCGCCTCGAAGAGCACGAACCGGACGGTGTCAGCATGTCGCTGGGCGGCGGGTGATCTGCGCTCGGCAGTGCGAGGCATCGCCTAATCGCCTTGCAGGAGACGGCCAACTCTTCGTCGACGTCGACCTTGCCGGTGTCGACGGCCGTCTCGATCCAGTCCAGGGTCGCCCGGACGCGGGCGATGTTCTCGTGCACGATCGTGCATTCGTCGTCGCCGAGCTGGCGGTCGCGCAGGCCCGGGACGACACGGCCGGCTGCCGCGACGAACGCGTGGCAGGCGGTGACCAGGTCCAGGAACTCCACCGACTGGTCGATGCTGCGGATCGCCGGAGCGACGGGGCTGGTCTGCTCGAAGTTCTCGCGGGCCTGTCGGCCGCGCTCGACCTGAGCGTGGTTGACCTGGTGGCGGGCGGTGTCGTCCGACATCGCTCGGAAGGCGACATCGGGACGCCGCAACAGACCGGTGGTCACCGTCGCGGCGACGGTCTCGTCGCGGGTCAGCTCCTCGACGGCCCGGACCTTGTCCTCCTGCCTGACCTGGGCTACCACCGTCGGACGCCGCAGCAGGTCGCTGGTGACGGTGGCGGCCACCTCCTCGTCCCTCGCGAGGGTGTGGATCGCACTGACCTTCTCCTGCGGGGTGACCGGGTGCTCGACCTGCCGGCCCACCCGGCGCCGGGCCTCGTCCGCAGTCCACCGCGGCTTACCCTCCGGCGGGGTCAGGATCGCGGCAAACCGTTCCCGCTCGTCACCGATGCCTGCCAGGATCTTGTGGACGGTGAAGGACACGACCCTCTGCCGGTGTTCCTTCGGCCAGCGCGAGGCCGTCCACCTGGCCTCCTTCACCGTCGAGTACGACAGTCCGATGTCCTCGGCCAGGCGGAACATCGACTCCTGTACCGTGAAGCGATCTCCAGCGCGTAGTCGCCGATCGTGAACTGACCCCGGGTCTGGTTCTCCACCACCGTGCGCAGCTCGGCCACGATCTGCTCGTAGCGGCTGGAGCTGACGCTGCCGACCGTGTCGGCGTTCTTGATTTCTTCGGGCATGGCATCCACCACCCACCGCGGGCCGGGGCACAGCCCCTCGGCCGTGACAAGACGCGGCCCGCTTCCTGACCCGAGAGTCAGACCGGAAATCCTAAGATCACAACGAACGACCATGAATGGCCAGAATCTGACCGAAGATGCGACTCGGATGCGTTCGCGATGCGGTCACTGTGACCGTTCGTCGAACGTTTCCTTCCGGGCCCGCCAAGCCCTCACGACGCACCGCCGCGAGCAGTAGACGGCGTTCGATCGCCGGTCCACCCCCACCACCCAACGGGCCCCACACTCGGGACATTCGACCCGGCCGGCACCGCTCAACTCCGCGGCCACCCGCTTGCGCAGACGGCGGTCTCGGCGCCACTGCCTGGCACGACAGGCTGTCGAGCAGTACACGGCATCGGGCCGCGCTTCCGGCCTCAGCCGTTCACCGCAGCCCCCACATACCCGTTCTCCGGCCCGCCCGGCACGCTCGGACACCCCGCCAGCGTAGGCCCCAAGGATACTCAGCACGGCAGTTCAGAATCCTTCAGCCCTTGTTGCGGGCCTACCATCAATTGCAGGCCGAAGCCATGCCCCAAGCGGCTTCCGTGGCCATGATCGAGCAACTTCGAAAGGACACCATCCCGCGACGACCGCAGAACCGCAGTGGTTCACGTCCTCGTACAGCGCAAACGGCGGCCAGTGCATCGAGGTCGCCACGAACCTTGCCGCTTCCTGCGGCATGGTCCCCGTCCGCGACTCCAAGAACCCGGCTGGTCCCGTGCTGGACTTCCCCGCCGACTCGTTCGCTTCCTTCGTGGCGAGCGTCAAGGGCGGAGAGTTTGGCAACGTCTGACGAGTCGAGCCGACCGCACACGTTCACGGCAGCCCCATCGTGCCCGGCATGGTGGGGCTTTGCCGTGCCCGCTAGACGACGAAAGCCCCGCCACACCACCCGAGTTGGGAGGCATGGCGGGGCTCTGGTCACGCTGCCCGGAGTCGGGGCGTGCGGAGTGCAGGGGTCATGAACTGGAGACCCTGCGGCGGGTCCTGGTCGGGGGTGCGGTCCGTGAGCCACCAGGATCTAGCGAGGGAGTACCGGGCTTCAGCCCGGTAGGGAATTGCTTCGGGGC
Organism: Streptomyces sp. CC53; assembly: GCF_001865245.1. Taxonomy (GTDB): domain Bacteria; phylum Actinomycetota; class Actinomycetes; order Streptomycetales; family Streptomycetaceae; genus Streptomyces. The sequence continues at coordinate 23,121 of NZ_MKXB01000087.1, forward strand.
CCTCGGGACCGCCGGTCAGCCCTGCCGGGCCCTGCGGGGCCGCAGGGCCGTCGTCGCGATCGTCGTCGCCAGGGCCGCCGCGCACACCGGCAGGGCGTACGCCTTGGCCGGGCCCGCCCACTCCACCAGCCAGCCTCCGGCCGCGGCACCCGCCGAGATGCCGCCCAGGAGAGCCGTCACCGCGAGCGTCATCCCCTCGTTCAGGCGGCCCTCCGGGGTCAGCCGCTGCACCAGGGTCATGCCCGTCACCATCGTGGGCGCCGTCGCCATCCCCGCCAGCAGCAGGGCGCCCGCCAGGGCGAGCAGCGAGCCGGTGCCGGACGCCGCCAGGGGCAGCGCCATGAGCGCGGTCATCGCCGCCAGGCACAGCAGCAGCCGCCGCCGCACGACCGGCGCCTGGGGCAGCGCCCCGTACCAGAGGCCCGCGAGGAACGAGCCCACGGCCTGCAGCGCCATCACCGGCCCGGCGAGCGGGCCGTCCACGAACGCCAGGGTGACGATCTCCATCGACCCGAAGACGGCGCCCGTGGCGAGGAACACCGCCAGCAGCGGAGGCACGCCGGGAATCCGCAAGGGGCTGCCCCCAGGGGCGGCGCTGCGCGGCGCCACCGGCGGCTCCGTGGCGCGCTGCGCCGTGAACAGCAGCATCCCCGCGAGCAGCAGCACGGCGCCGATCAGCGTCCCCGCCTCCGGGAACAGCGCGGCGCACAGGAACGCGGCGAGCACCGGCCCCACCATGAAGCACAGCTCGTCGAGGGCCTGCTCGAAGGCGTTCGCGGTGTGCACCGCCGCCGGGTCGTGCCGGTACAGGTGCGCCCAGCGGGCCCGTGACATGCCGCCGATGTTCGGCGTCGACGCGGTCGCCGCGTACGAGGCGAACAGCGTCCAGGCGGGCGCCCCGAAGTGCACGCACAGAAGCAGGGACACCGAGCCGAGGAACGCCAGCGCCGTCGCCGGGCGCGCCACCCGCCGCTGGCCGTACCGGTCGACCAGGCGGGCCGTGAAGGGCGCCACGACCGCCGTCGCCGCCAAGCCGGTCGCCGTCACGGCGCCCGCCAGCGCGTAGGAGCCGCGGGAGCCCGCGATCATGATGACGGCGCTGACCGTGAACATGCCCATCGGTACGCGGGCGATCAGGTTGCCGAGGGTGAAGGCCCGGGTGCCGGGGTGGGCGAACAGGCGCAGGTACGGGTTGCGGGACCGGCGCGGGGGCCGCGGGGTCCGCGGGGCGTCCGAGAAGCGGGGTGCGAGGGCGAGGGCGCCGGGGGTCGCGGCAGGGGTGGGCGCCGGGACGGTCCCGGTGGTGGCGGTCTGGGGCATGATCCAAGGTTCGCGGGCCCCGCCCACCGGCGTCCAACACCTGTTCGAGCGCGATTGACGCACTTCGGTTGTAGGTTCTCGTGTGTGCCCCGCGAACTCGATCCCCGCCTCCTGCGCGCCTTCACCGCCGTCGCCGCCGAACTGCACTTCACCCGCGCTGCCGCGCGCCTCTTCGTCGCCCAGCAGGCACTCAGCCGCGACATCCGGCGTCTGGAGCGGGAACTCGGCACCGAGCTGTTCGTCCGCACCACCCGGCAGGTGTCCCTGACCCCGGACGGCGAACGGCTGCTGCCGTACGCGCAGGCCGTCCTGACCGCCTACGAGGAACTGGACGCGGCCTTCGCCACCGGCGGGCCCCGCCCGCTCCTCGTGGACCTCAACACCGCCGGCATGACCAGCAGCCGGGTGCTCGACCGGGCACGGGAGCTGGCGCCCCACTGCGAACTGATGGCCCGCTTCGAGAGCGGGCTCACCTGGGCGGCTGGGGAGATCCTGGCGGGGCGGCTGGACGTCTCCTTCGGGCGGGTCGCCGGGCTCGATCCCGCCGTCCGCGCCCGGCTCGACTGGCAGGCCGTACGGTACGAGCCGATGGCCGTGCTCCTGCCTGAGGGGCATCCGCTCACCGACCGGCCGCACGTCGAGACGCCCGCGCTCGCCGGTGAGGCCGTCTACGCGGGGGCCGGCAACCCGCGCACCCGCGAGTGGACCGATCTCGCGGCCCGGCTCTTCGACGCGCACGGCATCCGGGTCGCCGCGCCCGCGCCGCTCGCCGTCGGCAAGGAGGAGTTCCGGCGCGTCATGGCCAAGAGCCGCACCCCCGTCCTGGCGGTCGTGGACTTCCCGGCCATGCCCGGTGCCGTCCTGCGGCCGCTCGTCAGCCCCGTCCCGCTGTCGCCCGTGGCGCTGGTGTGGCGCAAGGGGCTCCGGCACCCCGGCCTGGACGCCCTGCGGGACGCGGCCGCCGAACTGGCCGCCCGCGAACACTGGCTGGCCGTACCGGAGGACGCCTGGCTGCCGGCCGCCGACGCCGCCGTCATGGGGCACCGCGCCTGACGGCCGGGGTCGCACGGCCGGACGCCGCGAGCCCGCGGGGGCCGGCCGGGTCGGTGGGTGGTCCATGTGGCCTGACCCGCCGCGGCCCGCCGCGTCGGGGAACACCTGCCGACCCGCCGCCCGCAGGGCCGGGCGCGCTGCCGTGTCCGCTCGCGCACCGGCGGGGCGTCGCCACCGTCTGCCGCCCCGCCCGCAAGGGCCGGGCTGCCGCCACCCGCAGGGGCCGCGGCCTCCCGTACCCGCTGCCCACAGGGCCGCCCTTGTACCCGCTCCCGCACTGGCAGGGCGTCGCCACCGTCTGCCGCCCGCAGGGTTTGGGCTGCCGCCACCCGCAGGGGCCGGCCTCCCGTACCCGCCGCCCGCCGCCCGCAGGGTCCGGTGCCCCCGTACCCGCCGCCCGCCGAGGGCCACGCGCTCACACCTTCCCCCCGCACCGGGTGAGAGCAAGGTTTCAGCCCGGTCACCTCAGATGACCGGGCTGAAACGCGACGTCCCTAGCGTCAGCAGTCGACGGGTTCAGGGCTTGACCGGCAGTACACAGCGGAGGTGCGCGATGGGTGGACCGATGGGCGGAAAGACCGGAGGACGGTGGATCCACGAGTGGGATCCCGAGAACGAGACCTTCTGGAAGGAGAAGGGCGAGCGGATCGCCAGGCGCAACCTCCTCTTCTCGGTGGTCTCCGAGCACATCGGGTTCTCCATCTGGTCGCTGTGGTCGGTGATGGTCCTCTTCATGGGCCCGGAGTACGGCATCGACGCGGCCGGCAAGTTCTTCCTGATCGCCTCGGCGACCCTGGTCGGCGCGCTCATCCGGGTTCCCTACACGTTCGCCGTCGCCAAGTTCGGCGGCCGCAACTGGACGATCATGAGCGCGGCCATGCTGCTCGTGCCGTCCTGCCTAGCCTTCGCGGTCATGGAGCCGGGCACCTCCTACGGGACGTTCCTCGCGGTGGCCCTGCTCACCGGCATCGGAGGCGGCAACTTCGCCTCGTCCATGACGAACATCAACGCCTTCTTCCCGCTCCACAAGAAGGGCTGGGCCCTCGGCCTCAACGCGGGCGGCGGCAACATCGGCGTGGCGGTCGTCCAGCTCGTCGCCCTCGCCGTCATCGGCACCGTCGGCGCCGGGCACCCCCGGGTGCTGCTCGGGATCTACATCCCGCTCATCATCGCCGCGACCGTCTGCTCGGCGCTGTACATGGACAACCTCGCGCCCGTGAAGAACGACACCGGCGCCGCCAAGGACGCCGCACGCGCCGGCCACACCTGGATCATGGCGTTCCTGTACATCGGCACGTTCGGCTCCTTCATCGGATACAGCTTCGCCTTCGGCCTGGTGCTCCAGACCCAGTTCGGCCGCACCCCGCTCCAGGCGGCCTCCCTCACCTTCATCGGTCCGCTGCTCGGCTCGCTGATCCGCCCGGTCGGCGGCTCCCTCGCGGACCGGTACGGCGGCGCCCGCATCACCCTGTGGACCTTCGCGGCCATGGCCGGCGCGACCGCCGTCGTCGTCTACGCCTCGGTCACCGCGTCGCTCACCGTGTTCCTGATCGGCTTCAGCGCGCTGTTCGTCCTCTCCGGGCTCGGCAACGGCTCCACGTACAAGATGATCCCGGCCATCTTCAAGGCGAAGGCCCACGCCACCGGCCTCACCGGCGAGGCCGCGGACGCCTACGGCCGCCGCCTCTCCGGCGCCTCCATGGGCCTGATCGGCGCGGTCGGCGGCATCGGCGGCCTCGGCATCAACCTCGCCTTCCGCCAGTCCTTCCAGACCGCAGGCACCGGCACGGCCGCCTTCGTCGCCTTCCTCCTCTTCTACGCGGCGTGCATGGCCGTCACGTGGGCGGTATACCTGCGCAAGCCCGCCGCGGCCGTCGCGGAGGCCCCGGCGCAGCGCCGGCTCAGCCTGTCCGAGGTGTGAGCGGGCGTGGTCCGTAACGGCGGGGAAACGTACGCGAACCCGGGCTGTCACGCATCCTTGCCAGGCTCGGGGACCATGCACGAGCAGCAGGAGCCGCTGGAGCGCGCCACGGGAGGCAGCCCGGGGCGCGGTCCGCAGCGGCCGGACTCCCAGGAGCCGGGCGGCCACGGCCCCCTGGCGGGCTTCACCGTCGGCGTCACCGCGGCCCGCCGCGCCGACGAGCTGGGCACACTCCTCCAGCGCCGGGGCGCGGCCGTCGTGCACGCCCCGGCCCTGCGGATCGTCCCCCTCGCCGACGACACCGAACTCCTCGACGCCACGCGGGAGCTGGTCGCCCGGCCCCCGGACACCGTGGTCGCCACCACGGCGATCGGCTTCCGCGGCTGGGTCGAGGCCGCCGAGGGCTGGGGCTGCGGCGAGGCGCTCCTCGACTGCCTGCGGGAGGTGCGGGTCCTGGCCCGCGGCCCCAAGGTGAAGGGCGCGGTCCGGGCCGCCGGCCTCACCGAGGAGTGGTCCCCGGCCACGGAGTCCATGGCGGAGGTCCTGGACCGCCTCCTCGGTCAGGGGGTCAGCGGCCACCGCATCGCCCTCCAGCTGCACGGCGAGCCGCTGCCCGGCTTCGTGGAGGCCCTCACCGACGCGGGCGCGGAGGTCGTGGTCGTGCCCGTCTACCGGTGGATGCCCCCCGAGGACCTGGCGCCGCTGGACCGGCTGCTGGACGCCTGCGTGGCCCGCACCCTGGACGCGGTCAGCTTCACCAGCGCCCCCGCCGCCGCGTCCCTGCTGTCCCGGGCCGAGCAGCGGGGCCTCGCGGACGAGCTCCTCGACGCGCTCCGCCGCGACGTGCTGCCCGCCTGCGTCGGCCCGGTCACCGCCGTGCCGCTGCAGTCCCGGGGCGTCGACACCGTGCGGCCCGGCCGCTTCCGGCTGGGCCCGCTGGTGCAGCTGCTGTGCCAGGAGCTTCCGGGCCGCGCCCGGGTCCTGCCGGTGGCCGGCCGCCAGGTCGAGATCCGCGGCCACGCGGTCCTCGTCGACGGCGAGCTGCGCCCCGTGCCGCCCGCCGGGATGTCCCTGCTGCGCACGCTGGCCCGCCGCCCCGGCTGGGTGGTGTCCCGCGCGGACCTGCTGCGCGCCCTGCCGGGCGCCGGCCGCGACGAGCACGCCGTGGAGACCGCGATGGCCCGGCTGCGGTCCGCGCTGGGTGCCCCGAAGCTGATCCAGACCGTCGTCAAGCGCGGCTACCGCCTGGCGCTCGACCCGGCGGCCGACGTCAGCCACGCGGAGGCGTGAGGCGGCGACCGGTGGCGTACGGTGCCGTCATGACCCCCGACGAGCCGTACGTGGTCCGCGTGGCCGACCCCGTGCGGGACGCGCCCGCGCTGGCCGCCGCGCATGTCCGCAACCGGGACGCCAAGCAGCCCTACGAGCCCCGCAGGACCGAGGAGTTCTTCACCGCGGACGGGCAGGCGGCGCGGCTCGCCGCGCCCGGCAGCCGTACGTGGATCGCCGTGTCCGGCGACCTGGTCACGGCCGCCGTCACCCTCTCCGGCATCGCCTACGGTGCCTTCTGCAGTGCCCACGTCGGCTACTGGACCGACCAGGACCACACCGGCCGCGGGCTGGCCACGCGCCTGCTGCGGGAGGTCTGCCGGGCGGCCCGGGAGGAGCTGGGCCTGCACCGCGTCGAGGCGGGGACCCTGCCGGACAACACCGCGTCGCGGCGGGTCCTGGCGAAGTGCGGCTTCGTCCGCATCGGCAGCGCGCCCCGCTACCTCGCCATCGACGGGGCGTGGCGGGACCACCACCTGTACCAGCGGATCCTGCACGAGGACCCTCCGCCGGAGCGGGTCGGCTTCCGCTGAGCCCCTGGCCGCCCCACCCCACCCCGCTCTGCCCCGCGGCCGCTGGGAGCGGATTCCTTCCGGCCGCACCGCCGCGCACGGGGAGGGAGGGCGGCGACGCCGTACCCGCAGCCCCGCAGGCCCCCCGGACGTCCCGGTAGGCGCCTGCGGCCGCCGTCCGCCGGCACGCCCTCCGGGCTGTCCGCGGGGAGCTGGCGCACCGCCAGGAAAATTTCCCGCAGAAAAACCTCTGCACGTTGAGTAGTTGCCGGCCCGGCCCCGTAGTGAAGGGGGCAAGGAGTCGGACAGGGTCTCGACCGGGGAGGTTCGGGTGCGCAAGGATGCGGCCGTGGCCGATGACCGTCGGGCGACGCATCGGGCCCGGCATCGCGCAGAGTCACCGCAAGTCAACCACCCTGTCCCCGACGAGGAGTTGATGCGGTCCCTCTACCGCGAACACGCCGGACCGCTGCTCGCCTACGTACTGCGCCTCGTCGCCGGCGACCGCCAGCGCGCCGAGGACGTCGTACAGGAGACGCTCATCCGTGCCTGGAAGAACGCCGGCCAGCTCAATCGGGCGACCGGCTCTGTCCGCCCCTGGCTGGTGACGGTCGCCCGGCGTATCGTCATCGACGGCCACCGCAGTCGGCAGGCCCGACCGCAGGAGGTCGACCCGTCACCGCTGGAGGTCATGCCCGCGGAGGACGAGATCGACAAGGCGCTGTGGTTGATGACGCTGTCCGATGCCCTGGACGATTTGACCCCGGCTCACCGGGAAGTTCTGATCGAGACGTATTTCAAAGGGCGCACGGTCAACGAGGCCGCCAAGACCCTCGGCATACCCAGCGGGACCGTCCGGTCCCGGGTGTTCTACGCACTGCGTTCGATGAAGCTGGCTCTGGAGGAGAGGGGGGTATCGGCATGACGACGCCGCCTGGGTACGGCGAGGGGTACGCCCAGGGCAACGACTCCCTGCACGATGCCGTCGGCGCGTACGTCCTGGGTGTGCTGGACCCGGCGGACGCCTCGGTCTTCGAGGCGCACCTGCCGGGCTGCGCGCTGTGCACGGCCCGCCTGGACGAGTTGTCCGGGATGCCGCCGATGCTGGCCATGCTGGCGCAGGAGGCGCCGCCGCAGACCGGCCCCGTGCTGCGCCTGCAGGCCACGCTCATGGAGCCGCCCGCCGCGACCCCGTCCCCACCCGCCCTGGACCGCCTCCTGAACGAGGTCACCGCCCAGCACGCCCGCCGCCGCAAGCGGACGCGGTACATGCTGGCCGCCGCCGTCGCGATGATCATCGCGGGTCCGGCGGTCGCGGTGGCCGCGATGTCCGGGGACGGGCCGCGCACCAACCAGGCGGGGCAGCCGCAGGCCGGCCAGGCGGACGCCGCCTTCGACGGGGTGACCGAGAAGCTCCGGGCGACGGACGCGGCGACGAAGGTCACCGCGACCGTCGGCACGGAGAAGAAGGCCTGGGGCACCCGCACGGTCCTGGAGCTCAAGAACGTCAAGGGCCCCCTGAAGTGCAACCTGGTCGCCGTGTCCACGTCGGGCGAGGAGGAGGTGCTCACCTCCTGGGCGGTGCCGGCCTGGGGCTACGGCATCGAGGACAGCCCCCAGGAGATGGCGCGCAAACCGCTGTACGTGCACGGCGGCGCGGCCATGGACCGCAACGACATCGACCACTTCGAGGTCCGCACCTTCACCGGTGAGCGCCTGGTGAAGATCCCGGCGTGACCCGCCCCTGACCGCGCACCGGGGGCCGGTCACACGGACGCGTGACCGGACGCGTCAGGCCGCCCCCGGTGCCGGAACCATTCCGGCGCCAGCACCGACATGACGGTGGCGTCCACCCGCTCGCCCTCCCAGAGCAGGGCGTCGCGCAGCACGCCCTCGGCGACGAACCCCGCCTTCTCGTACGCGCGGCGGGCCCGCGGGTTGAACGCGTACACCTCCAGCGAGATCCGGTGCAGCCCCAGCGCCTCGAAGCCGTGGCCGAGGATCAGCCGCGTCGCCTCCGTTCCGTACCCCCGCCCGAAGGTGCCGGGCACCAGGCAGATGCGGAAGTTGCAGCTCTCGTTCCCGGCGTCCCACCCGTTGAGGACGACCTCGCCGACGACGCGGCCGGTCGCCTTCTCCACGACGGCCAGGTCCAGCCGGCCGTCCTGGTCCCGGCGGGTCTCGTACCAGACGCGGACCCGCTCCTCGTCGAAGGCGCTCTCCCCGTGCGAGCCGGTCAGGCGGGCGCACTCCGGATCGCTCAGTATCGGCAGCAGCGCGTCCGCGTCCTCCCCGGTGACGGGCCGGAGGAGCACCAGCTCCCCGTGCAGGGTGGGCTTGGTGCGGAAGTCGGTCAGGTGATCGGCCATCCGAGCATTCTGACCTGCGGGCCGCCCGCTGTCCCGCCCTTTCCGCCGCGTGCGCGCGGGGCGGTGCGAGGCACGGGATGCGGGCGGCGCGTCGTCCTGCCGTGCCTCCCTGGCCGTCCTGCCGCGCCGCGCCGCCCCGCCCCGTCCTGCCGCCGCGTCTGCCTGCCCGGCCGTGCCTTCCCGCTCTGTCGCGCCGCCCCGCCCCGCCACGCTTCCCCGCTCAGCCGCGCCTCCCCGCCCTGCCGCGCTTCCCCGCCGGCCCGTGTCGCCGGGGCGCCTCCCGCCACGCCGAGGCCCGGCGCCCTGCACACCGTGCCGCCTGTCCCGTCACGGA
>NZ_MKXB01000087.1:31968-34466 GCF_001865245.1 Streptomyces sp. CC53
GCCGGCCCGCCCGCCCCCGTGGCCGCCCTGCCGGGCTCCGTGGCCCGCACGGAGCCTTGCGCGGCCACGCCGCGTGCCCCGTGCCCGCACCGCCGGAGCCCCGTGGGCCCGTACCGCTCGGGAGCCCGCGCCCGCTCCGCACGGGGCTCCCGCAGCCGGCCCCGCCCGGGTCCGAGCGGGGCCGGGCGGACCCGGCCGCGCGGCCGCGACTGACACGGGGCGGATCGTGGCGTACGCTCGACGGCTGCCCAGTGCACGTCAGAAAGGGGCCCCGTGGCCGTGCAGGACACCGTCGACTCGGTACGGGACCGGGAGATCGCGGTTGAGCAGGAGCACCTGGACCGGGTCTACCGCCGCCTGGAGGAGAAGATCCACGAGGCGGAGTTCCTCATGAACGACGCCGCCCAGCGCGGCCAGGTCGGGACGCCCGGCGCGCTCGCCGAACGGGACGCCCAGGTGTTCCGCGCGGGCATCCACCTCAACCGGCTGAACCACGAGTTCGAGGACTTCCTCTTCGGGCGCGTGGACCTGCTGTACGGCAAGGACGGCAAGAAGGGGCCCGACGGGGCGTACACCTCCGTCGAGCCGGCCGACGACGCCGTGCGGGACGACGGCACCGCCGAGATCGGGGAGACCCTGCACATCGGCCGGCTCGGGGTGCTCGACGCAGACTACGCGCCGCTCGTCATCGACTGGCGGGCCCCCGCGGCCGCGCCGTTCTACCGCGCCACCCCCGTCGACCCCGGCCGGGTAGTGCGGCGCCGGGTCATCCGGTCCCGGGGACGCCGGGTCCTCGGCGTCGAGGACGACCTGATGCGCCCCGAACTGTCCGCCACCCTCGGCGGGGAAGAACTCGCCGTCGTCGGCGACGGCGCCCTCATGGCCGCCCTCGGCCGGGCCCGCAGCCACACCATGCGGGACATCGTCTCCTCCATCCAGGCCGAGCAGGACCTCGTCATCCGCGCCCCCGCCGCCTCCGTCACGTACGTGGAGGGCGGACCGGGCACCGGGAAGACCGCCGTCGCCCTGCACCGCGCGGCCTACCTGCTCTACCAGGACCGGCGGCGGTACGCCGGGGGCATCCTCATCGTGTCCCCCACCCCGCTGCTCGTCGCCTACACCGAGGGCGTGCTGCCCTCGCTCGGCGAGGAGGGCCAGGTCGCCATCCGGGCCCTCGGCAGCCTCGTCGACGGCGTGGAGGCCACCGCGTACGACGAGCCCGCCGTCGCCCGCGTGAAGGGGTCCTCCCGGATGCTGAAGGTGCTGCGGAAGGCGGCGCGCGGCGCCCTGGAGGCGGGCGGGCAGCCGGACCGGCTGCGGGTCGTCGCCTTCGGCCGGCGCGTCGAGCTGGACGCCGAGGAACTGCGCCGCATCCGGCAGACCGCGCTCGGCGGCACCGCGCCCGTGAACCTGCTGCGGCCCCGCGCCCGGCGGCTGCTCCTCGACGCGCTGTACGCGAAGACCGGCGCCGGGGCGCGCGAGCGGGACCCCGAGCTGGCCGCCGAACTGCGCTCCTCCTTCGACGAGGACGTGACCTCGGAGGACTCCTTCACCGACTTCCTCGACGCCTGGTGGCCCGAGCTGACCCCGCGCGCGGTCCTGGCCGCGATGGGAGACGAGCGGCGCCTCGGCCGCTGGGCCCGCCGGGTGCTGAACCCCGGTGAGGTCCGGCGGGTCGCCCGCTCCCTGCGCCGGGACGCGTGCTCCGTGCACGACGTCGCGCTCCTCGACGAGCTCCAGGCCCTGCTGGGCGCCCCGGCGCGGCCCCGCAGGAAACGGGAGGCCGACCCCCTGGACCAGCTCACCGGCCTTGAGGAGCTCATGCCCGTACGGGAGGAGTCGCCGCGCGAGCGGGCCGAGCGGCTTGCCCAGGAGCGCACCGAGTACGCCCACGTCATCGTGGACGAGGCGCAGGACCTCACGCCCATGCAGTGGCGCATGGTGGGGCGGCGCGGCCGCACCGCGACGTGGACGGTCGTGGGCGACCCCGCGCAGTCGTCGTGGTCGGCGCCGGACGAGGCCGCCGAGGCGCGGGACGAGGCGCTCGGCAGCCGCCCCCGCCGCCGCTTCCCCCTCACCGTGAACTACCGCAACCCCGCCGAGATCGCCGAGCTGGCCGGCAAGGTCCTCGCCCTGGCCATGCCGGGCGCCGAGTCGCCGCGCGCGGTCAGGTCCACGGGCGTGGAGCCGCGCTTCGCGACCGTGGGGGAGCGGGAACTCTCCGAGGCCGTCAGGGAGGAAGCGCGCCGCCTGCTGGACCGGGTGGACGGCACCGTCGGCGTGGTCGTCGCCATGCACCGCCGCGAGCAGGCCGCCGCCTGGCTCGCGGGGCTCGGGGACCGGGTGGTGGCCCTGGGGAGCCTGGAGGCCAAGGGGCTGGAGTACGACGCCACCGTCGTGGTCTGCCCGGCGGAGATCGCTGACGAGTCCCCGGCGGGCCTGCGCGTGCTGTACGTGGCGCTGACCAGGGCCACCCAGCAGCTCACCGTGGTGGCCGG
>NZ_MKXB01000088.1 GCF_001865245.1 Streptomyces sp. CC53
GGTACGACGCCGCGCTCGCCGCCCATGCCGCGCTCCGGCCCCGCCTCGCCCCGCTGCGGGAGGCCACCGCCCGCCATGTGGCGGCGCTGGACCCCGCGGCGCCGCCACCGTCCCCGGCCCCGCCCGCACCCGGTGGGGCCTCCCCGTCGGCGACCGGAGCTCCCACCGGCGCGGCCGGGCCTCCGGAAGGGCACCGGAACGCTGCCTCCCCTTCCCCCGCGGGGGACCTCACGGGGGCGCCCGCCGATCCCGCCGCCGCACTGAAGGGGCTCGCCGCGCTGGCGTCCCGTACCGCCGGTGCGCACACCGAGGCGCTGGCGGGCGCACCCGCCGAGCTGGCGCGGCTGCTGGCCTCCGTCGCCGCGGCGTCGGCCGCGCACGCCTACCTGCTGGCCGCACCGGCCGGGGGGAGCCCGTCGTGAGCGAGCTGGAGGCCGCCCAGGCCGCTCTGTCCGCCGAGCACGCCGCCGTGTACGGGTACGGGGTGGTCGGCGCCCGGCTCGACGGCGACCTGCGGGCGGAGGCCGCCGCCGCGCACGCCGCGCACCGGGCGCGGCGGGACGCACTGGACCGTGCCGTGCGCGACCTGGGCGGGACGCCCGCCGCCGCGGCCGCCGCGTACGCCCTGCCGTTCCCGGTGGTGGACGCGGACGGGGCGGTGCGGCTCGCCGCCGAGCTGGAGGACCGGGTGGCGGGCGTGTACGCCGATCTCGTACGGGCCTCCGGCGGCGCGGTGCGCCGGGACGCGGCGGGCGCCCTGCGGGAGGCGGCCGTGCGGGCGGTGCGCTGGCGCGGCAGCGGCGTAGCCTTTCCTGGGCTCGCCGAGCGGTCGTGAGCCCCGACGGCCCACGGGCCGACGCGGCTCATGAAAGGGAACACCGACACGTATGGCTGACGCCGCCTTTGAACCACCGCGCCGGCTCGTCCGGGCACTGCGGGAAGCAGCCGACCCCGCCGCGAGCGAACCGTGGCTGCAGGGACTCCCGGCAGTGCTGCGCGAGGCCCTGGAGGGCCACGGCGTCGAGGCCGAGCGGATCGTGGAACCGGGTGGCCGCAGCAGCCTCGTGGTCCTCGTGCGGCGGCCGGACGGCGAGCCGGGCGCGCTGAAGCTGGCCCCGCCGTGCGCCGCGCCCGGGCAGGAGCGCGCCGCACTCGCCCACTGGAACGGCTGGGGCGCGGTGCGCCTGCTGGAGGGGCCGGGCGGCGGGCTGCTGCTGGAGCGGTTGCAGCCGGAGGTGTCGCTGCGGGCCCTGCCGGCGGCCAAGGCGCTGCTGGAGGCGGCGGGCACGGTCCGCAAGCTGTGGGTGGAGCCCCCGGCGGGGCACGGCTTCCCGTCGGTCGCCGAGCGCACGGACCGGCAGGCCGGGGCGATGGCGGCGTACCGGTCGGACGGCGTGGCCGGTCCGCTGGTGGCGGCGGCCCTGGAGGCGCGCGAGGAGCTGCTGGCGGGTGCTCCGGAGGCGCTGCTGCTGCACGGCTGCTTCCGGCAGGGCAAGGTGCTGGCCGGGGAGCGGGCGCCGTGGCTGGCGGTGGGGCCGGACCCGGTGGTGGGTGAGCGGGCGTACGACCTGGCCCGGCTGGTGCGGGACCGGGTGGAGGACCTGGTGGCCGCGGACTCCGGTGCCTCCGCGGCACGGCGGCGGATGCGGGGGCTCGCGGAGTCCCTGGACGTCGACGGGGAGCGGCTGCGCGGCTGGGCCCTGTTCCGGGCCGTGGAGTCCGCGACGCGGGCGCTCGCCGCGGGACGCCGGGGCGACGCCGAGCTGCTGCTGGAGTTCGCCGGCTGGCTCTGAGGGGCGGCACGGGCCCGCCGGGACTGCTGCGCCGACCGCTTCAGGACCCTGCACCCGGCGGGCCGGTGCCTTCGGGTGCCGGACCGGGGCGCCGGGCCCCGTGCCGGCGGGGCGGGGACGCGGACCGGCAGGCGGGGCAGGGCGGGGAGGTGCGGGCCGTCGAGCGCGGCCGTGACCCCTTGGTCGCGCACTGGCCTGCTGGGCCGTGCATCGACCTGCGCCGCGGTCCCGCAGGAGCCGGTCCACCGCTCGGAGGACGGAGCGGACGCCGGCCGCGCGGACGGGCACGGGTCCGGCGCACCCCGCAGATGGACCCACGGGAGCCGGGCGACGGCCCGGCGCCCTCCCCCGCTGCTGTCCACCAGCTCCCCCTTATCCACCCATCTGGGTGCACTATGGGCATATGGGTGAGGAACTGGTGACCGTGGTGGTGCTGGTCGTGATGGCCGTGCTGGCGTACGTGGCTGCGGCCGCCCGGGTGGTCAAGCAGTACGAGCAAGGTGTCGTCCTGCGCTTCGGGCGGCTCCGCGGTGAGGTGAAACCCCCGGGGTTCACCATGATCGTTCCGTTCGTGGACCACCTGCGCAAGGTGAACATGCAGATCGTCACCATGCCGGTCCCCGCGCAGGAGGGCATCACCCACGACAACGTGACGGTGCGGGTGGACGCGGTGGTCTACTTCAAGGTCGTCGACCCGGTCGACGCGGTGATCCGGGTGGAGGACTACCGCTTCGCCGTCGCACAGATCGCGCAGACGTCGCTGCGCTCCATCATCGGCAAGAGCGACCTGGACGACCTGCTCTCCAACCGCGAGAAGCTGAACGAGGGCCTGGAGCTGATGATCGACAATCCGGCCGTCGAGTGGGGCGTCACCATCGACCGGGTGGAGATCAAGGACGTGTCGCTCCCGGAGACCATGAAGCGGTCCATGGCCCGCCAGGCGGAGGCCGACCGGGAGCGTCGGGCGCGGCTCATCAACGCGGACGCGGAGTTCCAGGCGTCCAAGAAGCTGTCGGACGCGGCCCGCGAGATGGCGGACACCCCCTCGGCCCTCCAGCTGCGCCTGCTGCAAACGGTCATGGCGGTGGCCGCCGAGAAGAACTCGACGCTGGTGCTGCCGATACCGGTGGAACTGCTGCGGTTCCTGGAGCGGTCGGCCGGGGAGCCGGAACACCGCGCGGAGCCCCCGCGCGAGGTCGCCAGGCCGGAGGACGGGCGGCGGGAGGAGCCGGTGCGGCAGGAGGAGCCCGTACGGCAGGCCGCTCCCCCCGCTCCCGCTCACGCACGCGCACCGGCGACGCCGCTCCCAGTGCGGGACGACGACGCCGGTACGGCGGGCTGCCTCTGAGCCCCGCGGACCGACCCTTGGGCGGGGCGGTTACGCGGTGGCGGCGGTCAGGCGTGCGACGGCCTCCTCGACCGTCAGCTCCTCGCGCTCGCCGGTGCGGCGGTCCTTCAGTTCGACGACGCGCTCGCCCGAGCGGCGGCCCGCGACCAGGATCGTCGGAACGCCGATGAGTTCCGCGTCGGTGAACTTCACGCCCGGGGAGACCCCGGCGCGGTCGTCGACCATGACGCGCAGCCCGGCCTCGGCGAGAGTCTCGGACACCTCCAGCGCCAGCTCGGTCTGGAGCGCCTTGCCCGCGGCCACGACGTGGACGTCGGCCGGGGCGACCTCACGCGGCCAGCACAGGCCCTTGTCGTCGGCGGTCTGCTCGGCGAGCGCCGCGACCGCGCGGGAGACGCCGACGCCGTACGAGCCCATGGTGACCCGGACCGGCTTGCCGTTCTGCCCGAGGACGTCGAGCTGGAACGCGTCGGTGTACTTGCGGCCGAGCTGGAAGATGTGGCCGATCTCGATGGCCCGGTCCAGCTTCAGGCCGGTGCCGCACTGCGGGCAGGGGTCGCCCTCCTCCACCACGACGACGTCCAGGTAGTCGTCGACGGTGAAGTCGCGGCCGCAGACCACGTTCCTGGCGTGCGTGTCGGGCTTGTTGGCGCCGGTGATCCAGGCGGTGCCGGCGGCGACGCGCGGGTCGGCGATGTACCGGACCTTGTCCAGGCCCTGCGGGCCGACGTAGCCGCGGACGAGGTCGGGGCGGCCCTCGAAGTCCTCGGCGGTGACCATCTCGACGACGGCGGGGGCCAGGTGGTCCTCCAGCTTGCCGAGGTCGACCTCGCGGTCACCGGGGACGCCGACGGCGACGATCTCGCCGTCCACCTTCACCAGCAGGTTCTTCAGGGTGGCGGAGGCGGGGACGCCCAGGTGCTGGGCGAGCGTCTCGATGGTGGGCGTGTCGGGGGTGTCCAGCTCCTCGACCGGGCCGTGCGCGGAGCCGTCGGCCGGCTCGCCGCCGGCGAAGGTGACGGCCTCCGTGTTGGCGGCGTAGTCGCAGGACGGGCAGTACACGAAGGTGTCCTCGCCGGCGGCCGCGGGGGTGAGGAACTCCTCGGAGGCGGAACCGCCCATGGCGCCCGAGACCGCCGAGACGATCTTGTGTCGCAGGTTGAGCCGCTCAAAGATCCGCACGTACGCCTCGCGGTGCAGGCGGTACGACTCGGCGAGGCCCTCGTCGGTGGTGTCGAAGGAGTACGAGTCCTTCATCTGGAACTCGCGGCCGCGCAGGATGCCCGAGCGGGGGCGGGCCTCGTCGCGGTACTTGGTCTGGATCTGGTAGAGGATCACCGGCAGGTCCTTGTAGGACGTGCACTGGTCCTTGACCAGCTGGGTGAAGATCTCCTCGTGGGTGGGGCCGAGGAGGTACTCGGCGCCCTTGCGGTCCTTGAGGCGGAAGAGCTCGGCGCCGTACTCGTCCCAGCGGCCGGTCGCCTCGTACGGCTCCTTGGGGAGCAGCGCGGGCAGCAGGACCTCCTGCGCGCCGATGGCGTCCATCTCCTCGCGCACGACGCGGGCGACGTTCTCCAGCACCTTCTTGCCGAGGGGCAGCCAGGACCAGATGCCGGCGGCGTTGCGGCGGACGTATCCGGCGCGGACCAGCAGCTTGTGGCTGAGCGTCTCGGCGTCCGCCGGGTCGTCGCGCAGTGTCTTGACCATCAACCGGGACATGCGCTGGACCTGGGCCATGGGGAACTCTCCTGCGGTGAAAAGTGTGATGTGCAGGAGGTTAGCCGGGGGACGGCGGGAGGCGGAAATCAGTTGCCGCCGTTTCCGCGCCGCCCCGGCCCCCGCCGCGCCTCACGGGTGACGCAGCGGGAGTTCCGCGCCCATCACCGCGTAGGGCCGGGTCGCGCTCGGGAAGTGGACGCGGCGGGCCAGGTCGACGTAGCCGAGCGTCCGGTAG
Source organism: Streptomyces sp. CC53 (assembly GCF_001865245.1). GTDB lineage: Bacteria > Actinomycetota > Actinomycetes > Streptomycetales > Streptomycetaceae > Streptomyces. The sequence continues at coordinate 5,096 of NZ_MKXB01000088.1, forward strand.
AGGCGCCTGGCCGGGCTCTCCGTGTCGATGGCGGAGAGGATCGAGCGGGGTTCGCGGGCCGTGGCGGTGAGGGCCGTGATGAGCCGGGTGCCGATGCCCCGGCCCTGGTGGTCGGGGTGGACGTGGAGTTCCGTGATGACGAAGGAGTCGTCCAGCCAGGCGTCGTTGCCCTCGCGGACGAGGTAGGGCTGGACGACGGTCGACCACCAGTGGGCGCGGTCGTTGGGCATGCCGTAGACGAATCCGGCGAGCCGCCCCGAGGGGGTGGTCGCGCCGAGGGCACGTGCGCCCGGGCAGGCCATGTGGCGCAGCACGATGTGCCGGCGCACCGCGACCTCGCCCGCGGTCAGGCCGAAGGCCAGGGCCTGTACGGCGAGGGCCTCGTCCACCCGTGCGGGCAGGTCGAGCGGGCCGACCGTCACCTGCTCGGCGGCCGCCATGTCGTCATCCATGGGGCGAACCCTAGAACAGCACGCTCATGAACGCGCCGACCTCCCGGAAGCCGACCCTGCGGTACGCGGCGCGGGCGGGGGCGTTGTAGTCGTTGACGTACAGGCTGACGACGGGCGCGATGTCGGCCAGCGCGTACCGCAGGACGGCGGCCATGCCGGTCTCGGACAGGCCCCGGCCGCGGTGCTCCGGCGCGACCCACACGCCCTGCACCTGGCAGGCCTGCGGGGTGGCGGCGCCGATCTCGGCCTTGAAGACGACCTCGCCGTCCTCGATGCGGGCGAAGGAGCGGCCGGCGCCGACCAGTTCGGCCACCCGGGCCTGGTAGAGCAGCCCGCCGTCCCCCGACATCGGGGAGACGCCGACCTCTTCCGTGAACATCGCCACGCAGGCCGGCATGATCACGTCCATCTCGTCCTTGCGGACGCGGCGGACCAGCGGGTCGGGTTCGACGTGCGCCGCGGGCTGGTCGGTGACCATGAGCGGCTGGTGGCGGCGGACGTCCCGGGCGGGGCCCCAGCTCGGTTCGAGCAGCCGCCACAGGTGGGCGGTGGGTCCGGCGGGCCCGACAAGGGAGGAGCAGCGGCGGCCGGTGCGTCGGGCGCGGTCGGCGAACGCCCGTACGGCGTCGGGGGTGGCGCAGATGGGGACGAGGTTGGCGCCCGCGTAGCAGAGGGAGCGCAGCCGGCCCTCGTCGTACCAGCCCCACATCTCGCCGCCGAGCCGCCAGGGGTCGAGGCCGGCGGCCTGGACGCGGGCGGTGACGAAGGCGTTGCTGACGGGCTCGCTCTCCAGGATGGCGAGCGCGGCGCCGAGGTCGCCGGGTTCGAGGACCCGGGTGGTGGTGTGCGTCAACACGGGGGGCCTCACCAGTGGTCTGTCAGTCTCCGCACTGTACCTGGCGTTCCCGCACAGCGGGTGCCCCGCCCGGCCCCGGCCCGCCAGGGGCCCCGCCGTCCGAGCCCGGCGTACGGGCCCGTGCGGGGAGGCGCCGGCCCCGCCCGGCGGCCGGTCCGGCTCGAAGGGCGGGGCGCCGGGCTCCACGGGTGACGCCTGCGGCACCTCCGCAAGCGGCGCGGGGGCGGCGGGGTCGAGCCTGGGGGCCGGGGCGGGCGTTTCGGCTGCGGGCTGCGGGTGAAGGCAGGCCGCGGCGTCCATCCTGCGGGCTCCGCGGGCGACGACGGCCCGCGGCACCCGGAGGGAGGCGCGGACGGCGGGGGCGCGGGCCCGGAACGGCGCCCGCCCGGGAAAGCGGTGGGCCCCGCCGCGGTGTGCGGCGGGGCCCACGGGAGCCTCCGGGGAGGCGGCGCCTCAGCTCACGGAGACCTCGGGCTCGCCCGAGGCCACGCCGTCCTTCTCCATCTGCTCGGCGATCTTCAGCGCCTCTTCGATCAGCGTCTCGACGATCTTCGACTCGGGCACGGTCTTGATGACCTCGCCCTTGACGAAGATCTGGCCCTTGCCGTTGCCGGACGCCACACCGAGGTCGGCCTCGCGGGCCTCGCCCGGGCCGTTGACGACGCAGCCCATGACGGCGACGCGCAGCGGCACCTCCATGCCCTCCAGGCCGGCGGTGACCTCGTCGGCCAGCTTGTACACGTCGACCTGGGCGCGGCCGCAGGACGGGCAGGAGACGATCTCCAGGCGGCGCTGGCGCAGGTTCAGGGACTCCAGGATCTGAATGCCGACCTTGACCTCCTCCGCCGGGGGCGCGGACAGGGAGACGCGGATCGTGTCGCCGATGCCCTCCGAGAGCAGCGCGCCGAAGGCGACGGCGGACTTGATGGTGCCCTGGAAGGCGGGGCCCGCCTCGGTGACGCCGAGGTGCAGCGGGTAGTCGCACTGGGCGGCGAGCTGGCGGTAGGCGTTGACCATGACGACCGGGTCGTTGTGCTTGACCGAGATCTTGATGTCGTGGAAGTCGTGCTCCTCGAAGAGGGACGCCTCCCACAGGGCGGACTCGACGAGGGCCTCGGGGGTGGCCTTGCCGTACTTCTGGAGCAGCCGCTGGTCCAGGGAACCCGCGTTGACGCCGATGCGGATCGGGGTGCCGTGGTCCTTGGCGACCTTGGCGATCTCCTTGACCTGGTCGTCGAACTTCTTGATGTTGCCCGGGTTGACGCGGACCGCCGCGCAGCCGGCCTCGATCGCGGCGAAGACGTACTTGGGCTGGAAGTGGATGTCCGCGATCACCGGGATCTGCGACTTCTTCGCGATGACCGGGAGGGCGTCGGCGTCGTCCTGCGTGGGGCAGGCGACGCGGACGATCTGGCAGCCGGAGGCCGTCAGCTCGGCGATCTGCTGGAGGGTGGCGCCGATGTCGGAGGTCCGGGTCGTCGTCATCGACTGCACCGACACGGGAGCGTCGCCGCCGACGGCCACGGTCCCGACCTGGATCTGCCGGCTCTTGCGGCGCTCGGCGAGCTTGGTCGGAACGGACGGGATACCGAGAGAAATCGCGGTCATCTGCTGTGCAACCCCAAGATGGTGGGAGGTCCTGACGAGGTCCTGGAAGCGGCGGGCTCAGGCCTCTGAGATTACAGGTGGCGTGCTCCAGCCAGCACATTGCGCTGATGCGTGCCACCCCGGAGGGGGCGGCCGGGCACGCCTGTGCGCCCGGCCGTGCGTCCCCCGTGACGGGTGTACGGCTACGAGATCCTCACCGGGTTCACGATGTCGGCGAGCAGCACCAGCAGCGTGAAGCAGATGAAGATGCCCGCGACGACGTACGCGACGGGCATGAGCTTCGCGACGTCGAAGGGGCCGGGGTCGGGGCGCCGCAGCAGCCGGGCGGTCTTCCGGCGCACGGACTCCCACAGCGCGCCCGCGATGTGTCCGCCGTCGAGGGGGAGCAGCGGGAGCATGTTGAACAGGAACAGCGACAGGTTGAACGTGGCGAGGACGAGCAGGAACGTCGCGATGACGTTCTGCGTCGGCATGTCGAGGTTCATCACCTCGCCGCTGATGCGGGCGGCACCGACGATGCCGACCGGCGAGTCGGCCTTGCGTTCTCCGTCGCCGAAGGTGGCGTCCCACAGGTCGGGGATCTTCGACGGCAGCGCGACGACGGCGTGGGCGCTGTCCTCGATCATGTCGCCCATGCGGTCGACGGACTGGCCGAAGGTGAGCGGCAGGATCTCGGTGCTGGCGGCGAAGCCGAGGTAGCCGGCGTCGACGAACTTGCCGGGGATGACCTCGCCGTCGGCGTCCTTCGCGTGGACGCTGTTGCTGGCGAGGGTCGGGGTGAGGGTGAGCCGGCTGCCGTCGCGCTCGACGGTCACCGTGGCGGGGCCGATGGTGTCGCGGATCCGGGCCGACAGGGTGTCCCAGTCGTCGACGGGCTCCCCGTTGAAGGCCACGATGCGGTCGCCCGCCTTCAGGCCCGCGGCGTGGGCCGGGGAGACCGCGTCGCCGCTCGCGCAGGTGTCGCGCTGGGCGCTCTGCGGGATGATGCACTTCTGGACGCCGGCGACCTCGGTGGTCTGGGTCGCGAAGCCGAAGGTCATGGCGACGCCGAGGAAGAGCGCGACGGCGAGCACCAGGTTCATGAAGGGGCCCGCGAACATGACGATGACGCGCTTCCACGGCTTGCGGGTGTAGAAGAGCCGCTTCTCGTCGCCGGGCTGCAGCTCCTCGTACGCCGCCGCGCGGGCGTCCTCGATCATGCCGCGGAACGGCGACGTGGAGCGGGCTTCGATCCGGCCGTCGTCGCCGGGCGGGAACATGCCGATCATGCGGATGTAGCCGCCCATCGGGATGGCCTTGATCCCGTACTCGGTCTCGCCCTTGTGGCGGGACCACAGCGTGGGACCGAAACCCACCATGTACTGGGGCACGCGGATGCCGAAGAGCTTGGCCGTGGAGAGGTGGCCTAGTTCGTGCCAGGCGATGGAGACCAGCAGTCCGAGGGCGAACAGCGCGATGCCGAGGATGTACAGGATCACCGTCATGCGCGAACCTCCGCCGCCGTCTGCACTGTCGTCTTCGCGGCCTTGGCCGCCAGTCCGCGGGCCCTGGCCCGGGCCCAGTCCTCTGCTTCCAGGACGTCCGTCACCGTCAGTGAGGTTCCCGTCCGGGGGGTGCCGTGTGCGGCGACGACCTCGGTGACGGTCTCCATGATGGCGTTGAACGGGAGCCGCCCGGCGAGGAACGCGTCGACGCACTCCTCGTTCGCGGCGTTGAACACGGCCGGCGCGGTCCCGCCGAGCTCGCCGACGTGCCGCGCGAGGCCGACCGACGGGAAGGCGTCGTGGTCGAGCGGGAAGAACTCCCAGGTGGACGCCTGGGACCAGTCGAAGGCGGGCGCCGCGTCCGGGACGCGTTCGGGCCAGCCGAGACCGATGGCGATGGGGCCGCGCATGTCGGGCGGGGTGGCCTGGGCGAGGGTGGAGCCGTCGGTGAACTCCACCATCGAGTGCACGTACGACTGGGGGTGGACGACGACCTCAATGCGGTCGAACGGGATGTCGTACAGCAGGTGTGCCTCGATCACCTCCAGGCCCTTGTTGACGAGCGTGGCGCTGTTGACGGTGATCACCGGCCCCATCGCCCACGTCGGGTGGGCGAGGGCGTCGTCGGGGGTGACGTGGGCCAGTTCGGCCTTCGTCCGGCCGCGGAAGGGGCCGCCGGACGCGGTGACGACCAGTTTGCGGACGTCGGCGCGGGTGCCGGAGGCGAGCGCCTGGAAGAGCGCGGCGTGCTCGGAGTCGACCGGGATGATCTGGCCGGGCTTGGCGACGCCCTTCACCAGCGGGCCGCCGACGATGAGCGACTCCTTGTTGGCTAGGGCGAGCGTGCGGCCCGCTTCGAGGGCGGCGAGCGTGGGCGCGAGGCCGATGGAGCCGGTGATGCCGTTGAGGACGGTGTGGCACTCGGACGCGGCGAGTTGGGCGGCGGCGTCGGGGCCGGCGAGGATCTCCGGCTGGGGCTCGGTGCCGTACGCCCGCGCCAGTGCCTCCCGCAGCGCGGGGACCGCGTCCTCGCGGGCCACGGCCACCGTGCGCACCTTGAGCCGGTGCGCCTGCTCGGCGAGCAGTCCGGCGCGTCCGCCGGCGGCGGAGAGCGCGGTGACGCGGAACCGGTCGGGGTTGCGCAGGACCAGGTCGACGGCCTGGGTGCCGATGGACCCGGTGGAGCCGAGGACGACGATGTCCCGGCGGCCTTCGGACGGGTCGAAGGCGATGTGCGGGTCGGCGAGGGGTGCGGGTGCGCTGTCGCTCATGGACCCATTCTTGCGGCATCGCGCGGGTGCCCGTGCCCGCCCCCCTGCCGGGACGGGTGGTGCGCCCGGGGCCGCCCGCCTGTGCGGGGGCCCCGGCGGACGGCGGGCGCTCTGCTGCGTCCGGGACGGTCCCGGCGCACACGGGGCCGGTCCACTGCGGCCCACCGGCGGCGGGGCGGCAACGGTCCGCACGGGCGGGTGTGCGGGCGGCGGCCCGGCCGACGTCAACGGCCAGGCGCCCGCGACGCACCCGGACAGGCACAGGCACGCCCCGCCCCGGCAAGCGCGCGGCATACGGCGTACACCGACGAGTGCGCAGGCAGCGGCCCGGCCGACGTCAGCAGCCAGGCGCCCACGACGCACCCGGACAGGCACAGGCACGCCCGCCGGCGGGGCGTCGGGCGGTCGGGCGGTCGGGCGGTGGCGGTCGGGCGGTCGGGCGGTCGGGCGGTCGGGCGGTCGGGCGGCTGCGGCCTACCTACCGGGCGTGGTCCGTGGCCGGTCAGCGGACGGGGACACGGCGTACGCGGACGAGTGCACCACCGCCCCACCGGCAGCCGGCGGACGGGTCCGCCACGGCATACGGGGGCACGGGCGGCCGGCGCACAGGCAGACGCGTGCACGGCGGCCGTCGTGCACGCGGCCGGGTGCACGGGCGGCCGACCGGCGGGGCACGCACGGTGTGCCCCGGTCCCGTGGCCGGCCGGGGGTCAGCGGATGGGGCGGTGGAGGTTGGGCCGGGCGCTGGGCCCCGGCGTGGCGTCGGCGATCCAGGGGCCCTCGCCGCTGGGGTCGAGGACGCCTTCCTCCAGCCAGGTGTAGCGGTCCGCGAGGACGCCCTTGACGACCTTGCGGTCCAGGTCGTCGGTGTTGGCCCACAGGCGGCCGAACAGTTCCTCGACGCGCAGCCGGGACTGGCGGCAGAACGCGTCGGCCAGTTCGTAGGCGGCCCGCCCGTGGTCGCCGCGGGCGCGGAGGAGTTCGGCGCGGACGCAGGCCGCGCTCATCGCGAAGAGCTCGGCGCCGATGTCGACGATCCGGCCGAGGAAGCCCTGCTTGGTCTCCATGCGGCCCTGCCAGCGGGACATGGCGTAGAACGTCGAGCGGGCCAGCTTGCGGGAGGTGCGCTCCACGTAGCGGAGGTGGACGGACAGGTCCGGGTGGCCCTTCGGGTGGAACTCTGCGTACGCGCCGGGAACCTGGCCGCGGCCCGCCACCAGCTGGGGGAGCCAGCGCGCGTAGAAGGCCGTGGCGTGGGCGCCCGCCTTCGCCTTGTCCGCCAGCGGCTTGTCGGGGTCGATGATGTCGCCGGCGACCGACAGATGCGCGTCGACGGCCTCGCGGGCGATCAGCAGGTGCATGATCTCCGTGGAGCCCTCGAAGATGCGGTTGATGCGCAGGTCGCGCAGGAGTTGCTCGACGGGGACGGGACGCTCGCCCCGGGCGGCGAGGGACTCGGCGGTCTCGTAACCGCGGCCGCCGCGGATCTGGACCAGTTCATCGGCCATGAGCCAGGCCATCTCGGAGCCGTACAGCTTGGCGAGGGCGGCTTCGATGCGGATGTCGTTGCGGTCCTCGTCGGCCATCTGGCTGGACAGGTCGAGGACTGCTTCGAGGGCGAAGGTCGTCGCGGCGATGAAGGCGATCTTGGAGCCGACGGCTTCGTGCCGGGCCACGGGCCTGCCCCACTGCTCGCGGACGGCGCTCCACTCGCGGGCGATCTTCAGGCACCACTTGCCGGCGCCCGCGCACATCGCGGGGAGGGACAGGCGGCCCGTGTTGAGGGTCGTCAGGGCGATCTTCAGGCCGGCGCCCTCGGGGCCGATGCGCTGCGCGGCGGGCACGCGGACCCGGTGGAAGCGGGTGACGCCGTTCTCCAGGCCGCGCAGCCCCATGAAGGAGTTGCGGTTCTCGACGGTGACGCCCTCGGAGGACGCCTCCACCACGAAGGCGGTGATGCCGCCCCTGTGGCCGTCGGAGGCCGGTACGCGGGCCATGACCACCATCAGGTCGGCGACGACGCCGTTCGTGGTCCACAGCTTGACGCCGTCGATGACGTAGTCGTCGCCGTCGGGGACGGCGGTGGTGGCCAGCCGGGCCGGGTCGGAGCCGACGTCGGGCTCGGTGAGGAGGAACGCGGAGATGTCGGTGCGGGCGCAGCGCGGGAGGAAGGCGTCCTTCTGCTCCTGGGTGCCGAAGGTCTTCAGGGGCTGCGGTACGCCGATCGACTGATGGGCCGACAGCAGCGCGCCGACCGCCGGGCTGACGGAGCCGACGAGGGCGAGGGCCTTGTTGTAGTACACCTGGGTGAGGCCGAGCCCGCCGTACCGGGTGTCGATCTTCATGCCGAGGGCGCCGAGTTCCTTGAGCCCGTCCACGACGGCGTCGGGGATGCGGGCCTCGCGTTCGATGAGGGCGCCGTCGATCTCCGTCTCACAGAAGTCGCGGAGCTTGGCGAGGAACTCCTCGCCGCGCTGGGTGTCCTCGGGGCTCGGCAGCGGGTGCGGGTGGATGAGGTCGAGCCGGAAGCGGCCCAGGAACAGTTCCTTGGCGAAGCTGGGCTTGTGCCACTCCTGCTGGCGGGCCGCCTCGGCGACCTGCCGGGCTTCCCTCTCGGACACTCTGGGCTGCTGCTGGGGGCCGGGCATGGGGGCTCACCTCACCGCGGATCGGGGGCGGCCGGCCGGTCGTCCTACCGGTCGGGGCTACCCATCCGTATTACCCGATGACGGCGCGTACGAAAATGCGAGGAGACGGCCGGAGCCCCCGCACAGTGGGCTCCGGCCGTCGGTTCCCGGGGCCGTCCGGGTGAGGGGCGGCCGTCAGAGGGAGAGGCCCGTGAGGACCAGGACCCGCTCGTAGGTGTAGTCGTCCATCGCGTAGGCGACGCCCTCGCGGCCGACGCCGGACTGCTTGGCGCCGCCGTACGGCATCTGGTCGGCGCGGTAGGAGGGGACGTCGCCGATGATCACGCCGCCGACCTCCAGGGCGCGGTGGGCGCGGAAGGCGGTCTGCAGGTCGCGGGTGAAGACGCCGGTCTGGAGGCCGAACTTCGAGTTGTTGACCTCGGCGAACGCGGCGGCCTCGCCGTCGGCGCGGTGCAGGGTGAGGACCGGGCCGAAGACCTCCTCGCAGGCGAGGGTGGCGTCCGCGGGCAGGTCCGCGAGGACGGTCGGCGCGTAGGTGGCGCCCTCGCGCCTGCCGCCGGTCAGCAGCTTCGCGCCGCCCTTGACGGCCTCGTCCACCCAGGACTCCACCCGCTTGGCGGCGTCCTCGCTGACCAGGGGGCCGACGTCGGTGGCGTCGTCGGAGGGGTCGCCGGTGCCCTGGGCCTCGACGGCGGCGACGACCTTCGGTACGAGCCGGTCGTAGACCGAGGCGTCCGCGATGACGCGCTGCACGGAGATGCAGGACTGGCCGCCCTGGTAGTTGGAGAAGGTGGCGATGCGGGTCGCCGCCCAGTCGAGGTCCTCCTCGGAGGACCAGTCGGCGAGGACGACGGCCGCGGCGTTGCCGCCGAGCTCCAGGGTGCAGTGCTTGTGCGGCACGGACTGCTGGATGGCGTAGCCGACCTTGTCGGAGCCGGTGAAGGAGATGACCGGGAGGCGCTCGTCCTGGACGAGGGCGGGCATGCGGTCGTTGGGCACCGGCAGGACGGACCAGGAACCGGCCGGCAGGTCGGTCTCGGCCAGCAGCTCACCGAGGACGAGGGCGGAGAGCGGCGTCGCCGGGGCCGGCTTGAGGATGATGGGCGCGCCGACGGCGATGGCCGGGGCCACCTTGTGGGCGCACAGGTTCAGCGGGAAGTTGAACGGGGCGATGCCGAGGACGACACCCTTGGGGAAGCGGCGGGTCAGGGCGAGGCGGCCCGTGCCGCCGGCGTCGGTGTCGAGGCGCTGGGCGTCGCCGCCGTTGAAGCGGCGGGCCTCCTCGGCGGCGAAGCGGAAGACGGAGACGGCGCGGCCGACCTCACCGCGGGCCCACTTGATGGGCTTGCCGTTCTCCGCGGAGATCAGCTGCGCGATCTCCTCGGTGCGCTCGGCGAGCCGCTTCGAGACGTGGTCGAGGGCGGCGGCGCGGACGTGCGCGGGGGTCGCGGCGAACTCGTCGAGGACGGCGTGGGCGGCGGCCACGGCCTCTTCGACCTGGGCCTCCGTGGGCACGCTGACCTGGCCGACGAGGCGGCCGTCCCAGGGGGAGGTGACGTCGAAGGTGGCGTCGCCGGTGGCCTGGCGGCCGGCGAGCCAGAAGGCGTGGGTGGCGGTCATCGCGGTCCCGGCCCTTCCGAGTTGTGGGGGAGTTGGGTGTTCCCCGCGCGTTCGCGTGGTCTCAGGGGACACGGTAGGCGCGAGGAGCCGCGTCCGGGTTTGTCCGGCGTGGAGTGGTCGAGGGCCCGGGTCCGCCGGTTCGGCAGGTGCGGGGGTGGTCAGCCGCGCCGTTCGGTGCTGACGATCAGGCACACCCCGGCGACCACGATCGTGCCGCCGAGGACGAGCGGCCAGGTCAGCGCCTCGTCCAGGATCAGGGAGCCGAGCAGCACGGCGACGACCGGGTTGACGTAGGCGTACGTGGCGGTCAGGGAGAGCGGCGCCCGCTGCAGGAGCCAGGCGTACGCGGTGAAGGCGATGAGCGACCCGAAGACGACGAGGTACGCGAAGGCCGTCCAGGACCGGGCGGACACGTCGGCGAGGTCGGCGCCGTGCTGCTCGCCCCGCGCGAGTCCGACGAGGAGGCAGCCGATCCCGCCGGCCACCATCTCGTACGCGCTGGCGGTGAAGGGGTTGCCCGGCATCGGTATCCGGGACGAGGAGAACGACCCCGAGGACCACAGGAGGGTCGCGGCGATCACCAGCACGACACCGCCCAGGTGGATGTCGCCGCTGAGGCCGGGGAGGGTGAGGACGGCGAGTCCCGCGAGGCCGAGGAGGACGCCGAGGTACGCGCCGGCGCCGGGCCGCTCCCCGAACGCGGTACGCATCAGCACGACCCAGGCGGGGACGACGGCGATGAGCAGGGCGGCGAGCCCGGAGGGGATGGAGGTCTCGGCGAGGACCACCAGACCGTTGCCGCCGACCAGGAGGAGCAGTCCCACGACGGCGGCGGACAGCATCTGGGCGCGGGTCACCTTGAGCACGGCGGGTCCCTGCCGCCAGGCGAGGAGCGCGGCGAGCAGCAGTCCCGCGGTGACGAACCGGGCCCCGGCGGGGAGGGAGGGCGGCATGGTCTCGACGACCACCCGGATACCGAGGTAGGTGGAGCCCCACACCACGTACACGATCGCGAGGGCGGCCCAGACGGCGCCGGTGATGCGGCGGCGGGGGGCGGGAGGGACCGGATTGACCGGCGCGGCGGACACCGACTCGGCGGCGGGGGTTGTCATGAGCAGGAGACTAAAGATCGACCGTCCGGTACGGCAAAGAATTTGCCCGGATCCGGGCAGCAAGGGGGCTGTGGCGGAGCAGTTCGGTCGTCTGTGGGGGCCCGCTCCGGCGCCACGGCTGCCTGACTGCCCCGCGCTGTCCCGTCCGCCTTCCGGTCTGCCTTCCGGTCTGCCTTCCTCTCCGCCGCCCCCTGGCCAGTGGCCTGTGGCCTGTGGCCTCTGGTCCGCGACCGGTGGCCTGTGGCCCTCCGCGCTGTGGCCTCCGGTCCGTGGCCCTCGTCTATGGCCTTCCGGTCTGTGGCCTTCGTCTGTGGCCTTCCCGTCTGTGGCCTTCCGGGTGTTCGGCGTCCCGTGCCCGTGCGGCCCTGCCGATGGGGGCCGGTGACGTCAGCGGCCGGTGGCGTCCCTCTGGTGTTCGGCGTTTCCCGGCCCCGGGCCCTCACCCGCCCTGTGGCGTTCGGGCGCCCCGGGTGGCTTGGACGCCGGGTGGCTCAGGCGGGTCCGGTGCTCACGGCGACGGAGGCCGGTCCCCCGTGGCCTTCAGGGCCAGCCACAGCTCCATGCGGACGTCCGGGTCGTCGAGCGAGCGGCCGAGGATCTCCTCGACGCGCCGCATCCGGTAGCGCAGCGTGTGCCGGTGGACGCCCAGGTCCGCCGCCGCGGCGTCCCACTGCCCGTGCCGGGACAGCCAGGCGCGCAGCGACGCGACGAGGTCGCCGCGGCCGGTCGCGTCGTGCTCGTACAGCGCGCGCAGCATGCCGTCCGCGAAGGCCCGTACGGCGTCGTCCGCGAGGAGGGGCAGCAGGGAGCCCGCCGCGAGCTCCTCGTTCTCGACGAGGGTCCGCCCCCGTCGGCGGGCCACCGAGAGCGCCTGCTCGGCCTGCTTGTACGCGCCCGCGGCGGCTATCGGCCCGGTGGGGGCGGAGAGCCCGAGGAACGCGCCGGCCTCCTCGGCGTCCTTCTCCCCGTACGCCTCGCAGGCGGCGACCACCGCTCCCCCGTCCGCCGCCAGGACCACCAGGCGGTCGTCCCCCTCCGGCACGGCCAGCACGGCCTCGCCCGCCCGCGCGGCTGCGGTTTCGAGGGTGTCCCCGAGGATGGCGAGCGACGGCTCGGCCGACGGGTCCGGATCGCTGCCCGCCTCGGCGACGACCAGCCGGAACGGGGCGTCGAGCAGCCCTCCGTACAGCTCCCCGGCGACCGTGCGGGCGTGGTCCGGCTGGCCCGCCAGCAGCATGCGGAGCACCGCCGCGCCCAGCCGCTGCTCGGCGGCCTGCAGCGAGCGGGAGCGCTCCGTCGTCAGGGTCAGCAGGGCGATCGCCGAGTGCACGGCGTACCGCTCCGCCGTTCCGAGCGGGGCGCCCGTGCCGACCGCGAGGGCGCCCCGCACCCGCCGGCCCGTGCCCAGCGACTGGAGCTCCACGCGGTCGTCGGTGCCTCCCACGACGGCGGTGGCCGGCGCGGCCCGTTCGCGCAGCCGCTGCACGTCGGGGGCGAGCCGGGCCGCCCGCCGCGCCGCCCAGTCGGGCGCGGCGGCGACGACCGCGCCGGACGCGTCGTACAGCGCCGCCCAGCCGTCCACGTGCGCGGCCAGCCGGGCGACGACCGCGTCGGGGCCCTCCGCCAGGGCGGCGCGGGTGAGTTCCCGCTGGGCCTCGAAACCGGCGGTGACCGCGCGGTACTGGTCGGCGGCCAGCGCCGCCGAGACCGCCTTGGAGATGGCCAGGAACGGGGTGCGCCGCGGCACTTCCAGCAGCGGCAGGTCCTCCTCCAGGGCGGCGTCCAGCAGCGCCTGGGGCAGGGCGTCGTAGTTGACGCCGACGGCGAAGCCGACGCCCACGACCCCCGCTCCGGCGAGCCGCCGCACGTACCGGCGCATCGCCTCACCGTTCTCGGCGTCGAGCGTCATGGCGGTGGTCAGGAGCAGCTCGCCGCCCTCCATGTACGGGACCGGGTCGGCGAGTTCGCTGACGTGCGCCCAGCGGACGGGCGTGTCGAGGCGGTCCTCGCCCGCCCGCACGGTGAGCTTGAGCGCCGAGTGCTGGACGAGGGAGGCGAGGGTGAGCGGCATGGACCGGCGTGCCTTCGGGAGGGGGGACGGGAAGGTGGGGGGTTTGCGCCGTCCCGTATGAACGGCTCTCCTCGATTCTGCCAGGACGTACGACTACCGCCCATACGGCGTCCCCTCCGGCCCGTACCCGGGGTGGCGGCGCGGACGGCCCCCGCCGCCGTGCGGGCCGCCGCCCGCCCCCTTCGCATGACGAGCCCGGCCTCCGACCGGTCCGGGCGTACGGCCCGGGGCCGGCCGGCCGGTCGGGGGTGCGCTGCCCGCGACCGATCCGCGGTGTGCGGGCCGGACGCCGCCGTGCGGTCAGCCGCGCAGGTCCACGAGGAGCGGCGGGACGTGCTCGCCCTGGACGCGGGTCAGGGAGAGCACCGCGTGTCCGGCCGGGACCCCGTGCGCCAGTTCGGAGGCGGACCAGCGCTGCCGCTCCACCTCGCGGACGGTGATGGCCTCCGCGGTGGCGGCGCGGCCGGTGACCAGGCGGCGCAGCGCGTGCAGGAACCGCGTCAGCGGCTCGTCCGCGATGATCTGACGGTTGGTGACGTCGCGGGTCTGCACCCACTCGGTGCCCCACACCTCGGCGAACCGGCCGCCGTCCCACGGTGCGAGCCCCGCGAACGCCATGCGGCAGCCGACCGCGCCCAGCAGCGGACCGTGCAGGGCCTCCGGTACGTCCTGCAGGGTGCGCAGCGCCAGGACGACGCCCGCGTGGGCGGAGCGCAGCCGCTGGATGCCGCGGACGGCGTCGGCGCTGACGGTGTCGGTGGCGTCGTCCAGGACGAGGCAGGCGAACAGCGACCGGTCGGCGCGGGCGAGGGCGGCCTCGGTGAACTGGGCGAGCACCAGTCGGGCGATGATCCGGGACGCCTCGGCGTGGCCGCGTTCCGGCAGGTCGACGCGGACCCGCACGGGGTGCTCGATGGCCCGCAGGGAGAAGGGGCGCCCGGGGTGGTCCGCGGGGGGCTCTGCGGCGGGGGCCTTGCGGGACGGGTCCGCGGGCGTGTCCCGCCGGGGGCCGGTGGGGCCGTCGGTGCGGAAGACGTGCGCGAAGGCGGGCCGGTCGAGGAAGGCGATCCGTTCCGCCAGCAGCACCGCGACGTCGTCCCCGCGCTCGGCCTGCCGGGCCCGCGCGTCGAGGTCCCGCAGCTGGGCCGGGTCGTCGGCGACGGCGGCGCGCAGCGCGGCCACGGCGGCGGGCGCGCCGCCGAGGAGTTCGCGCAGCTCCGGCACGCCGGGGAAGTGGCCGTGCGCGGCGCGGTAGGGGCCGATGAGCTGGGCGAGGGCGGTCGCGGCGCGGCGCGTGTCCGGGAGGAGGTCGCCGGCCAGGGCCTCGGCGAGGAGCCGGGCCGCCTCGTCGGGTTCGTCGGCGCCGCCGTACAGGTCGAGGTCGTGCCGGGCCTCGGGGTCGCCGACGGCGATGACCACGTCGAAGGCGTCGTCGGGCGCGAGCCGGGTGCCCCGGGCGGTGACGGCCACGACGGCGGCGCGGCCCGCGAGGGCCTGGAGGCACAGCGACTCGGTGACCGGCCGGGTGAGCCGTTCCGTCTTGCCCGCTCCGGCGGGGCCGACGGCGAGCAGGGAGGTGCCGAGCAGCTCCGGCCCGAGGGCGACGCCGGTGGTGCGGCGGGCGTAGGGGTTGCGGGGGTGGTCGGCGGCCGTGCCGATGCGCACCTGCCCGGTGACGAGGTCGTGGGTGGCGGTGCGCGCGGGCAGGTCGCGCAGGCCGGAGGGGTGGGCGCAGGCCGCGGCACCGTGCGCGCGCACGGCCTCGGTGAAGGCGGCGAGCCGTGCGGGGTGGGTGCGCACCCCCTCCCAGGCGCGGTGGATGCGCGCGTAGTCGACGTCGCCGAGCGCGCCCGTGCGGGTGGCCTCGGCGAGCCGGGCGGCGGCTTCGGCGAGGCCTGCGTCCCGCAACTCGGGCCATTCGGCGGGGTCGGCCGCCCCTTGGGGGCCTTCGGGCTGTGGGTCGCGGGCGCCCCGGCGGCCGCGGCGGGCGACCACGGGCCAGCGGCCGGCGCGGCCGACGACCGCGACGACGGCGGCGGTGAGCGCCACGTAGTACGCGTTGGAGAACCACGTCAGCCACTCCACTGTCCTCGGCATCGCCCGCCACACGCCGGGGAGCAGCACGAACAGCGGCCAGAGCGGGACGCCGTAGCGGCGCCACAGCTCGCCCCAGTTGCCCAGCCGTCCCATGCCGAAGGCGATGAGGGCCAGCACGAGGCCGTAGTAGAGGTAGGTGAGGACGACGAACAGCGGGTACTGCGGGTGGTGGACGTTGGTCCAGTCGGTCGGCACGATCCAGAACATGGGCTGCACCCACCAGTTGCGGGTGAAGATCCAGCCGAACTGGAGGTAGCCGTTCCAGAGCAGTGACCAGAGGAGCCAGCCGCAGAGGTAGGCGATGAGCGCGCCGCTCACGAGTTGCCGGGCGGGCACGAGGTCGGGTTCCTCGGCCGGTCGCGGGCGGTGGCCGAAGCGCCAGACGCCGGGCTCGGCCTCGGGCCGTGGGGTGCGCAGCCACTCCAGTACGGAAGCCGCCCTGGTGCCGCCGCCGGTGGCGGGCGCCGGGCGGGGGGCGTGCCGGGGCACGGGAGGCACCGGGGGCGCGGGCGGGGCGCCGTCCTGGGGGTGGGGGCCCGGCCGCGGGGGCGGCGCGGACGGTTCCGGGGGTGCGGCCGGGCGTGGCACCGGGTCGGCGTGTGCGCCCCGTGCCTCGTACGACGTACCGTCCCTGTCCATTCCCTGCCCCCTGACCCGCCAGGCCCACACGTCCGTGCTCCCGTCAATCTAGTGCCCCCGGCGGGTGTTGGCCCGGGTGACGCGGCGTCACCGGCGGCGGGGACGCGGTCGCATGGCGACGGTCGCGTCCGGGCCGGCTCTTGGAGGCACCGTCGGGCGCGCCTTGGAGGCGCCGTCGAGCCGGCCGCCATCGCCTCGGCAGGCGCCCCCGCCGGAGCCGGCCGTCGGGCCGGGCCGGCCCGGCGTGACCCCGGGGTAGGCCGGCGCCGCCCCGGCACGGACCCAGTGCACCCGACGCTGCCGGCACCGGCGGCCAGGAGCGAGGGCCCGGCACCGCCTTCCGGGCGGCACGCTCACGTCCCCGGCCGACCGCGCCGCAGCAGTCCCGCCGCCACCGGCACGGACCCCCGGCGCGCACGGCCGTGCAGGCCGGCCGACGGGCCACCGACCGGCGGGGCGAGGCACGCACGGGCCGCCGGACCGGTGCGGGGGCGGGGACAGCGCACACGGCGGGTGAGCCGCCCGGGACACCGGGCGAGCCGAGCAGCGGAGACCAGGCAGCCCAGGCCGACGAAACCGTCCGAGCCGGTCGAGACGGACCCCCCTTGCCGACGAACCGCCCCGGCCGGCCGGGACAGGGCCCCGGGCCGGACACGGCCCCGGGCGACGGACCGCCCGACCGGCGGGGACGGGGCGAGCAGACGACGCCCCGCCACTCCGCAGCCGGAGGACGCGGGGCACGGGCTGGTCCGCCGCTCGACCGGCGGGCACGAGGCACCCGCAGGCGGGCGAACCACCCGGCAGCCGCCACGGGCGCGCACGGACCGCCCGACCGGCGGGTACCAGGCGCCCCGCGCCCGGCCGGCGGGGACGAGGGGCCCGCGGGCCCGCGCTATGTCCGTGGCGGACAACGGCATCCGTCACACCACTCCCGAACGGCGCATGCCCGGTCGCCCCGCCCGGGCCTAGCCTGCGGGAGAAAGTAGAGGCATAGCGTCCGTAAGCACCCCCCAGGAGCCCCGCATGACCGAAATCCCGCAGGAGCGCCGCGTCGTCACCGCCATTCCCGGCCCGAAGTCGCAGGAGCTTCAGGCACGCCGCGTCGCCGCGGTCGCCGCAGGCGTGGGCTCCGTGCTGCCGGTGTTCACCGCCCGCGCCGGCGGCGGCATCATCGAGGACGTCGACGGCAACCGCCTGATCGACTTCGGCTCCGGCATCGCCGTGACCTCCGTCGGCGCCTCCGCCGAGGCCGTGGTGCGCCGGGCGTCCGCGCAGCTCGCCGACTTCACGCACACCTGCTTCATGGTCACCCCGTACGAGGGCTACGTGGAGGTCGCGGAGGCGCTCGCCGAGCTGACCCCGGGCGACCACGCCAAGAAGTCCGCGCTGTTCAACAGCGGCGCCGAGGCCGTCGAGAACGCGGTCAAGATCGCCCGTGCCTACACCAAGCGCCAGGCCGTCGTCGTCTTCGACCACGGCTACCACGGCCGCACCAACCTCACGATGGCGCTGACGGCGAAGAACATGCCGTACAAGCACGGCTTCGGCCCGTTCGCGCCCGAGGTGTACCGCGTGCCGGTGGCGTACGGCTACCGCTGGCCGACCGGCCCGGAGAACTGCGGCCCGGAGGCCGCCAAGCAGGCCATCGACCAGATCACCAAGCAGGTCGGCGCGGAGAACGTCGCCGCGATCATCATCGAGCCGGTGCTCGGTGAGGGCGGCTTCATCGAGCCGGCCAAGGGCTTCCTGCCGGAGATCGTGAAGTTCGCCGACGACAACGGCATCGTCTTCGTCGCCGACGAGATCCAGTCCGGCTTCTGCCGCACCGGCCAGTGGTTCGCCTGTGAGGACGAGGGCATCGTCCCGGACCTCATCACCACCGCCAAGGGCATCGCGGGCGGTCTGCCGCTCGCCGCCGTGACCGGCCGCGCCGAGATCATGGACGCCGCGCACGCGGGCGGCCTCGGCGGCACCTACGGCGGCAACCCGGTGGCCTGCGCCGGTGCCCTCGGCGCCATCGAGACGATGAAGGAGCTCGACCTCAACGGCAAGGCGAAGCGCATCGAGGAGGTCATGAAGGGCCGTCTCGCCGCCATGCGGGACAAGTACGCCGACAAGGTCGGATGCAGCATCGGCGACATCCGGGGCCGCGGTGCGATGATCGCGATCGAGCTGGTGAAGGACCCGGCGACCAAGGAGCCGCACCCGGAGGCCGCCGCCGCGCTGGCGAAGGCCTGCCACGCCGAGGGCCTGCTGGTGCTGACCTGCGGCACCTACGGCAACGTGCTCCGCTTCCTGCCGCCGCTGGTCATCGGCGAGGACCTGCTGAACGAGGGCCTCGACATCATCGAGGGCGCCTTCGCCCGCGTCTGACGACGCTCCCGGCCGAGGGGCCGGACCGTGCCCGCGGGCCGGTGACCGGCGGGTACGTGAAGAAGCTGTGGGGGGCCGATGGCGGGTTGGAGATCCGTCTGTCGGCCCCCTCCCGTGTGTCGTACGGTCGTGGTGGATGAGAGAAGAACCCCGCTCGCAGGAGACTGCGGACGGCACCAGGCAGGGGCCTCCCCAGCCCCGTCCTGGGCGTGCCTCAGCGCACACCGCCGGCGCTTCCCGCTCCGGCACTCCTCACCGATCGGACCGTCGCCCGCCCCACACCCCCCGGGGCGCGCGGCTGCACACCGGTCCAGGCGGCCGCCCCGGAACACTCCCCCCTGTTCCTGGGCGGCCGGCTTCCGTTTCCGCCGCCGTCCTGCTGTGCGGCTTCGCGCTGGTCACCTGGCAGGTCGCCGTCCGGGGACCGCTGCTGCGGCTCGACGAGCGCGCCGGGCGGCTGCTCGCCGGGCGGGGGCCGGCCTGGCTGACCGAGGCGGGGGCGGACCTCGGCGGGCTGCCCGTCGCCCTGCCGGTGCTGCTGGCCGCCATGACGTACGCGGTGGTGCGCGGGCGCCGCTCCCACGCGCTGTACGCGGGTGCGGCCATGATCTCCGTCCCGGTCCTGGTCGTGCCGCTGAAGCTGCTGCTCGCCCGGCCCGGGCCGCTGACGGACGCGACCGGGTACTACCCGTCGGGGCACACGGCCACGGCTCTCGTGGCGTACTGCGGGGCGGCGCTGCTGGTGCACCGGCGCCTGCTGCTGCCCGTCGCCGCCTTCGCGGTCGCGGCGACGGGCTGCGGTCTCGTCCTGCGGGGCTACCACTGGCCGCTGGACGTGGCGGGCAGCGTGCTGCTGTTCACCGGGTCGTGGCTGCTGCTCGCGGCCATGCGTAGGCGTCGAAGTTCCGGGAGAACTCCCAGCCGCCGAAGCGGTCCCAGTTGATCGACCACGTCATCAGGCCGCGCAGGGCGGGCCAGGTGCCGTGGGTGCGGTAGTCGCCGCAGCCGGTGTTCCTCGTCAGGCAGTCGAGGGCCTTGCGCACCTCGGCGGGCGGGGTGTGGCCGTTGCCCGCGTGCGGGGAGGCGGGGAGGCCGACGGCGACCTGTTCGGGCCGCAGGGCGGGGAAGAACCGGGAGGCGTCGCCGGCCACGGGGAAGCCGGTGAGCAGCATGTCCGTCATCGCGATGTGGAAGTCGGCGCTGCCCATGTGGTGGTAGCGGCCGTCGAGGCCCATGACCGGGCCCGAGTTGTAGTGCTGCACGTGGAGCAGGGTCAGGTCGTCGTGCAGCGCGTGGATGACGGGCAGGTACGCGCCGGCGCGCGGGTCCTGCCCGCCCCAGGGGCCCGAGCCGTAGAACTGGTGGCCGAGCTGCACGAAGAACGTCTCGGGCGCCATGGTGAGCACGAAGTCGGGGCCGTAGCGGCCCTTGAGGGTCTTGAGCGCCTGGATCAGGTGCACGATGACCGGGGTGGTGGGATGGCGGAAGTCGGTGTCGCCGTCGTCGAGGGACAGGGAGTGGCCTTCGAAGTCGACGTCCAGGCCGTCGAGGCCGTACTCGTCGATGATCGCGGAGACGGAGGAGACGAAGGTGTCGCGCGCGGCGGGCGTGGCGAGCCGGACCTGCCCGTTCTGGCCGCCGATGGAGATCAGGACCTTCTTGCCCACGGCCTGCTTGGCCTTGATGGCGGCCTTGAACTCGGCGGGCGACTCGACGTCCGGGCATTCGGCGGCGGGGCAGAGGCGGAAGCGGATGTCGCCGGAGGTGACGGAGGTGGGCTCGCCGAAGGCGAGGTTGACGACGTCCCAGGTGTCGGGGACGTCGGCCATCCGGGTGTAGCCGGAGCCGTTGGCGAAGCTGGCGTGGAGGTAGCCGACGAGGGCGTGCTCGGGGAGGGCGGGGCCGGGCCCGGGGCCGCCCGCGTCGGCCGTCCGCACGGTCACCGGCGCCGACCTGGCCGATTCGCCCGCGCTGTTGCGGGCGGTGACCTGGAAGGCGTACGAGGTGGCGGGGGCCAGGCCGGTGACGGTGGCGGAGGTCCCGGTCGTCGTCAGGGCCTCGGCGCCGTCGCGGTGGACGGTGTAGCCGGTCGCGCCGGTGACGGGCTGCCAGTGGAGCGGCACGCTGGTGGAGGTGGGGGTGCCCGCGGTGAGCCCGGTGGGGGCGGCGGGTGTCTCGACGGGGTCGCCGCCGGGTCCGGTGAGGGACACGTCGTCGGCCTGGTAGGCGGGCGTGCCGTACCAGCCGTGGAGGTGGAGGGTGACGGACGTGGTGGAGGGGCCGGTGCGGAACGTGGTGGTGAGGTGGTGCCAGTCGGGGGCGGAGGGGGTCCACGTCGACACGTCCGAGGTGCCGGTACCGGACGCGCCGAGGTGGACGTAGCTGCCGCGGACCCAGGCGCCCAGGGTGTACGCCGCGTCGGGGCGGACCGCCACGGTCTGGGAGCACCGGGCGTTGTCGCCGCCCGTCGGGGTGGCCTGGAGGGCGCGGGCGCCGCTGCGGACGGGTGAGGTGACGGCGGCCCCGCTTCCGGCCGTGCAGGTCCAGCCGTCCAGACCGGCTTCGAAACCGCCGTTGCGGACCAGTTCCGTGTCCTGCGCGGCGGTGCGGGGCACGGAGTCGCCGGCGGGCCCCGGAGCGGGGGGCACGGTCGGGGCGGGCAGGGGGCGCGCGGCGGTGGTGCGGGGTGCGTCGGCGCGGGCTGTCTGCGCCGTGGTGGCGAGGCCGCCGGCGGCGAGCAGGGCCGCCAGGACGGCGGCCAGGGGTCTTGCGGGGCGGGAGGGGTGCACAACTGCCTCCATGAGTGGGGATGTTGGAGTGCGGCGCGCCCCACAACATGGTCCAGACCAATCGGGTTGTCAAGGTGCCGCAGAGGGCGCGGGACGGGACCCTCCGGCCGGTCGGCGCCCCCGCTGCCGCCGGCCCGGTCCCGCCGCCGCGACGCTCACGCGGCCCCTGCCGCCCCTGGCCCGGACCTGCCGCCCCCCTCCCGTGCGGCTTCGCGCCCCGGGCCACCGCGTCGGTTCCGTCCCGCCCGCTCCGGGCCCCCGCCAGGATTCAGGCCCCGTCTGCCTCCGCCCCGCCCCTGCCGCCTTCACCGCCGACCGCGCGCTTGCCCCTGCCACCAGGCGGCTCGCCGCCCTCGGTGGCGGGGGCCACCTCCGTGCCGCTCCCGCCGACGCCACCGCCCCGACCGTCCCCGTCCCCGCTCCCGGCCCCGGCCCCGGCCCCGGCCCCGGCCTCGACGACGGACCGCCCGCCGCTCCCGCCGCCCCCTCCGCCCCGACAGGCCCCGGACCCGCCTGCGGACGGTGCGTCGCCGCCGCCCCGGCCGGTCCCGCCCGTACCGCTTCCGCTGCCGTCCTCCCTCCCCGCGCCGCCGTCGGCGGGGTCGTCCCCCACCCCGTGCCGCCCGCCGGCGGCCCCGGGACGTCCCCACCAGGGGCGCTCGCCCCCGCCCTCCGCGAGGCTGCCGGCGGCCTCGTGCAGTGCCAGCTCCAGCAGCACCGGGTCGGTGAGGGTGCCGGTGCCGTCCGGCAGCACCAGCCAGCGCACCCCGCCGGTGGTCCTCCCCGGGTACGGCACCACGATCCACGTGCCGGGGCCCGCCGTGCGCACCCCCGTGCCGATCCACCGGGCCGCGGTGCCCGGCGGGACGAAGAAGCCCATGCGCGCGTCACCGAAGTCCGCCAGGACCGGTCCGGGCCGGCCGACGAGGCGCTGGAGCACGTCGAGCGTCGGGTGGCCGAGCCTGCCCGGGATGATCAGCACGTCCCAGCGCCGCCCCGCCGGCAGCAGCGCCACCCCCGTCGTGCTGCGCTCCCACTCCCACCGGCAGGCGTCCGGGTCCGGTGCCACCGACACCAGCCACTCCACCGCCGCCCTGGCCCCTGGCGCCCTTGCCCCGGCCGAGCCGGAACCGGACGCTCCCGAAGCCCCCGTACCTGTCATCGCGCACAGCCTCCCTGTCCGTCTGCGGACGTGTGTGACTGCCCCTGTGAGCAGTGCGTTCACACGGGGAGAGGGGGGTGGCCGCGGATCATTACGCGGGTTGGGAGACCACGAAGGAGTGAACGGGCTCACGGGGGCGCACAGCGGGCGCGGCAGGCGTGGTGCGAGGTTTCACCCGCGCGTGCGCATGCCTTCTCCCGGGGTTCTGTTCAGCGGGGGTCCGTGGCTGCATACTGAGCTCCTCGCCCCGGTGCCGCATCGGTTCAGCCCGCCCGTGCACACCCGTCGGTGACACGGACGGCCCCGCCCGGCGAGCCTCTCCCTCACTCGCGCGCCGCGACGCCGGCGCGGGAGCTCCCCTGCTCGTGAAAGACCGATGTTCCGTTGCCAGTACCTGTTGTCCTCGACGGGCGCACGGTGCGCCTGGAGCCGCTGGCCCTGTGCCACGCGGAGGGCCTCGCCCAGGCCGGTGCTCAGGATCGTGCCGCGTACGCCTTCACACCGGTGCCCGACGGGCCCGAGGCGGCGCGCGACTACATCGCCCGGGCGCTCGGTGATCAGGCGGCGGGGCGTGCCCTGCCGTTCGCGATGCTGAGCGCCGCCGACGGGCGGGTGATCGGTTCCACCCGGTTCCTGGAACTCGACTACTGGCGGGGGCCGATGGTCTGGCCGCCGGTCACGGGCGTGCCGTTCGGCGATCCCGTCACGGCGGTGCCGGACGCCGCCGAGATCGGCAACACGTGGATCGCGGCCGGTGCCCGCGGCACGGGCGCCAACACGGAGGCGAAGCTGCTCATGCTCGCCCACGCCTTCGAGACGTGGGGCGTGCGGCGGGTCTCCCTGCGCGCTGACGCCCGCAACAGCCGGTCGCGGACGGCGATCGAGCGGCTGGGCGCCACCTGCGAGGGGGTGCGCCGGGCGCACTCGCGCGGGCTCGACGGGGTGGTGCGCGACACGGCGTTCTACTCGGTGCTGCGCGAGGAGTGGCCGACCGTGCGGTCCATCATCGAGCTGCGGCTGTCGGCGGGGCACGAGGTGCGGCTGCTCGCCCCGTCGTTCCCGGCGCCGGACCCGCACCCGCACCCGCACGGCGACCCGGACACGGCGGCGAGCCGGCTCATGCCCGCCTGACGCCCGGGCCGGCTACCGCGTGCGGAGGCGTACGGCGAGCAGGCAGGCGTCGTCCTCGTGGGTCGCCCTCCCGTACTCCTCCGCCAGCCGGTCCACGACCCGCTGCGGCTCGGCGCTGCCGAGGGACACCAGGCGGCGCGCCAGCGCGTCGACGCCCTCGGTGATGTCCTGGCCGCGCCGCTCCACGACCCCGTCGGTGTACAGCAGCAGGTCGCCGTCGGCGAGGGGCAGCTCCGCCGTCTCGTAGGCATGGCCGGGCAGCGCGCCGAGGAGGGGCCCCCGGTGCTCGGTCGGCAGGGCGGACGCCGTGCCGTCCCGCAGCAGCAGCGGCGCGGGGTGCCCGGCGGAGGCCCAGCGCAGGACCTGCTCGGGGCCGATGTGGCCGACGACCACGCTCGCCATCGCGGCGGCGGGGTCTGTGGCCACCAGCTCGTTCAGCCAGGTGGCCACGGAGCCCGGGTCGGCCCCCGTCTGGGCCAGCCCGGCCGTCGCGTACCGCTGCTGCGCCATGCGGGCCACCGCGTCCAGGCCGTGGCCCTGCGCGTCACCGACCGCGATCAGCGCCTGGCCGTCGGGCTGGCGCCGGCACTTGTACCAGTCGCCGCCCACGGCCGCGTCCTCCTCCGCCGGCAGGTAGGCGGCCGCCGCGCTGATGCCGAGCTCCGCGAGCCCCTGGGAGTACGTCGGCAGCACCGCCTCCCGCAGCGCCGACGCGACGTGCCGCTCGGCCTCCGCCTGCTGCCGCAGCTGGCGGGCCTCCGTCTCCTTGGCGACCAGGCGGCGCCTGCTGCGCATCTGCGGGGTGAGGTCGCGGGCCACCATCTGCACCGCCCAGGGCCGCCCGTCGGTGCCCGCCACCGGCCGGCCCAGCAGGTCCACCGTCCGGACCTCCCCGACCACGTTGAACCGGATCCGGGTCCAGGCGGGCTCCTCCCCCGCCAGCACCGAGGCCACGAACTCGCCGAACGCCTCCAGGTCCGCGGCGAGCACCGCGTCGCACATCTCCAGCAGGGACCACGGCAGCTGCGGGTCGGCGCGGAAGATCCGCTGCAGGCCCTCCGACCACGACACCGTGCCCGACAGCAGGTCCCAGCGGCCCCACCCCATCGACGCCAGGTGCTGCGCGTCGATGGTGAGCAGCTCCGCCTGGCTGCGCACCGGCCGCCAGGTCATCAGCAGCCGGTCGCCGCTGCGGGCGGCGTGGTGCACCAGCTGGACGCGCCGCAGCCGGCCGAACCGCTCCTCGGTGTAGTCCACGACGAGGCCGCCCAGCGCCTTGCCGGTCTCCAGCACCTCGACCAGCGCGTCCCGCAGTCCGCTCGCCGCCGCCCCGGGCAGGGCCGCCAGGTACCTGCGGCCGACCTGCTGGTCCGGTGGGGCCAGCCACTGGGCGGAGCGGACGTGGTTCCCGGCCCGGATGAGGAAGTCGGTGACGGTGCCGGAGTCGTCGCGTACCGGTTCCAGGAGGGCGGCGGACGCGGGGACGGCGGGCAGCGCGGCGCACAGGCACCGCTCCGGGTCGTGGTCGGGGCCCGCCCCGACGCACAGGTGCAGCGGCCCGTCACCCTGGCCGCAGGGGCACTGCTCCACGGCGTCGGCCGCCCGGTCCCGCTGTTCCTCGGCCGCGTCGGCGAGCGCGCGCTCCGCCCTCCTCGCCCGGGGGGAGGAGGACCGGGACGCGGCGCTCCCCGCCTCCTCCGTCACCTGCCGCACGTCGCTGCGCAGGGCTTCGGTCTCCCGCTCGATGAACGCCTTCAGCGACACCACGTCGAAACTGCCCGGCTGCGTCATGGGGTGACCTCCCCGGGGTGGACGCACAGGTGGTCCAGCTACCGCGTTGCCGTCGGGGTGGACCGTAAACCCGCCGCGGGTGGCGACGCGGGGTGCGCGGGAGAGGCGGCGCCCTGGCACTGCTTCGTGCACGGCTCCGTCCGGTGGCGGCGGGATGCGCGGGAGAGGCGGCCGGCGCGGCGCATCCCTCGGGCCGGGGTCGCGCAGGGCGCCCGCACGCGCGGCGCCTCCTTCCGTCCGGTGGGGGTAGCCGATGGCCGCCCCGCCCGTGGCCGTCGTCCCGCCGCCCCGTCCCCGGGCGGGCCGCCCGGGGACGGGCCGCCCGGGGACGGGCCACGGGCCGCGCGCCGGCCACCGCCGCCGAGTCGCGGGGCCCGTCGCGCCCGCCCGGTGCCTCAGCTGTCGAAGCCGAGCCCGACGCGGTCCATCGCCCGCAGCCACAGGTTGCGCCGGCCGCCGTTGGCGTCGGCGCGGGCCATGGACCACTTCGTCACGCCGATGCCCGCCCAGGCGAACGGTTCCGGCGGGAAGGGCAGCGGCTTGCTGCGGACCATCTCCAGCGCCGTGCGTTCCGTGGTCTCGCCCGACAG
Source organism: Streptomyces sp. CC53 (assembly GCF_001865245.1). Lineage (GTDB taxonomy): Bacteria > Actinomycetota > Actinomycetes > Streptomycetales > Streptomycetaceae > Streptomyces. The sequence goes on from NZ_MKXB01000088.1 coordinate 30,790, forward strand.
CAGGTCGAGCATCACGTCCGCGCCGAACCGGGACGCGCCGACACCGAGCCCGGTGTAGCCCAGCGCGTAGGCGACCCGGCCGCGGTGGGCGGTGCCGAAGAACGGGGAGAAGCGGGAGCAGGTGTCGATGGCCCCGCCCCACGCGTGGCTGAAGCGGACGCCGTCCAGCTGCGGGAAGCAGCGGAAGAAGTGCTCGGCGAGCGTGAGGTAGGTCTCGGGGCGCTGGTCCAGCTCGGCGCGGACGCGGCCGCCGAAGGGGTAGATCGCGTCGTAGCCGCCCCAGAGGATGCGGCGGTCGGCGGTGAGCCGGAAGTAGTGGAACTGGCTGGCGGTGTCCGCGAGGCCCTGCCGGTTGTGCCAGCCGACGGAGGCGAGCTGTCCCTCGGTGAGCGGCTCCGTCATCAGGGCGTAGTCGTACACGGGGACGGTGTAGTGCCTCAGGCGCCGCACCAGGGCGGGGAAGACGTTGGTGCCGAGCGCCACCTGGCGGGCGAGGACCCGGCCGTACGGGGTGCGGACGGCCATCGACGCGCCGGAGGTGCCCAGGGAGAGGCCCCGGGTGTTCTCGTAGATCCGCACGCCGGCGTCCAGGCAGGCCCGCTTGAGGCCCCAGGCGAGCTTCGCGGGGTGCAGCAGGGCGACGCCGCGCCGGTCCCACAGCCCGCCGAGGAAGGTCGGCGAGTCGACCTCGGCGCGCACGGCGTCGCGGTCGAGGAGCTCCAGGCCGTCCGCGAGGCCGAGCCGGTCGGCCTGCTCGTGCATCTCGGCCAGTTCGGCCAGCTGGTGCGGCTCGGTGGCGACGTCGATCTCGCCGGTCCGCTCGAAGTCGCAGTCGATGCCGTAGGCGGCGACCGCCGCCTCGATGGCGTCGAGGTTGCGGATCCCGAGCTCCTCCAGCTTCGCCAGCTCGCCGGGCCAGCGGGCGAGGCCGTTGCCGAAGCCGTGGGTGAGGGAGGCGGCGCAGAAGCCGCCGTTGCGGCCGGAGGCGGCCCAGCCCGCCTCCCGGCCCTCGATGAGCACCACGTCCCGCCGCGGGTCGCGCTCCTTGGCGAGGAGCGCCGTCCACAGTCCGCTGTAGCCGCCGCCGACCACGAGCAGGTCGCAGTGCTCGGTGGCGGTGAGGGCGGGCCGTGCGGCGGGCTTGCCGGGGTCTTCCAGCCAGTAGGGGACGGGCTGGGCGTCCGAGAGTGATCGTGCAGCGGTACGCATGGCGACTGGGGCCATGACTTCCAACTCCCTCAGGGTGTCCGGTGTTACTGGAGGTGTTCGGTGCGCTTCCGGCGGGCGGCGAGGAACTGCCCGGCGACGACCACCAGGACCGCGATGGCGAACATGGCGGTGCCGATGACGTTGATCTGCACGGGCGTGCCGCGCTGGGCCGAGCCCCACACGTACATCGGGAAGGTGACGGTGGTGCCGGAGTTGAAGTTGGTGATGATGAAGTCGTCGAACGACAGGGCGAAGGCGAGCAGGGCTCCGGCCGCGATGCCGGGCGCCGCGATCGGCAGGGTGACGCGCAGGAAGGTCTGCACGGGGCCGGCGTAGAGGTCCCGTGCGGCTTCCTCCAGCCGCGGGTCCATGGACATGACCCGCGCCTTGACGGCGACGACGACGAAGCTGAGGCAGAACATGACGTGGGCGATCAGGACCGTCCAGAAGCCCAGCTCGGCCCCCATGTTGAGGAAGAGGGTCAGCAGCGAGGCGGCCATGACGACCTCGGGCATCGACATCGGCAGGAAGATCAGCGAGTTGATCGCGCCGCGCGCCCGGAAGCGGTAGCGGACCAGCGCGAAGGCGATCATCGTGCCGAGGGCGGTGGCGGCGAGGGTGGCCCAGGCGGCGAGCTGGAGGGACAGCCCGAGGGCGGTGCACAGGTCGGGGGCGCCGCAGGGGTCCTTCCAGGCGTCGAGGGAGAACTGCCGCCACTCGTAGTTGAAGCGGCCCCGGGGCCGGTTGAAGGAGAACACCATCACGACGATGTTCGGCAGGACGAGGTAGGCGAGCGTGAGGAGGCCCGCGAGCACGACGAGGTTCCGTCGGATCCAGCGCAGCAGCGGCATCAGACCAGGTCCTCCGTTCCGGCCCGGCGGATGTAGACCGTGACCATGATCAGCACGATGGCCATGAGGATGAACGACAGCGCGGCCGCCGTGGGGTAGTCGAGCACCCTCAGGAACTGCGACTGGATGACGTTGCCGATCATCTTGGTGTCCGTCGAGCCGAGCAGTTCGGCGTTGACGTAGTCGCCGCTCGCCGGGATGAAGGTGAGCAGCGTGCCGGAGACGACACCCGGCATGGACAGCGGGAAGGTGACCTTCCGGAAGGTCGTGGCGGGCGAGGCGTACAGGTCGTGGGCGGCTTCGTGGAGCCGCGGGTCGATGCGCTCCAGCGAGGTGTAGAGCGGCAGGATCATGAACGGCAGGAAGTTGTACGTGAGGCCGCAGACGACGGCGAGCGGCGTGGCGAGCACGCGGTCGCCCTCGGTGAGGCCGAGCGCGCTCGTGACGTCGAGGACGTGCAGGGCGTCGAGCGCCCCGACCACCGCGCCGCCGTCGGCGAGGATCGTCTTCCAGGCCAGCGTGCGGATGAGGAAGCTGGTGAAGAACGGGGCGATGACGAGGACGAGCAGGAGGTGGCGCCAGCGTCCCGCGCGGAAGGCGATGAGGTACGCGAGCGGGTAGCCCAGCAGCAGGCACAGCAGGGTCGCGGTCCCGGCGTACAGCAGGGACTTCACGAACTGCGGGTAGTAGGCGCCGAGCGCGTCCGCGTACGTCTGGAAGTGCCAGGTGACGGTGAAGCCCTGCTCCAGGGAGCCGGTCTGGACGGACGTGGACGCCTGGTAGACGAGCGGCAGCGCGAAGAACACCAGCAGCCACAGGATGCCGGGGAGCAGCAGCCAGTACGGCACCAGCCGCTTGCGGGTGGACCGCTTGCGCACGGCGGGGGCGGCTGCGGGCGGCTTCGCCGCGGGCGGGGTCCGGGTGAGCGCGGTCATGCGGTGCCCCCCACGGTCTCCACGCCGGCGGAGCGGTCCTGCGCGGCGTCGAGGCCGAAGCTGTGGGCGGGGTTCCAGTGCAGGACGACCTCCGCGCCGGGAACGAGCCGCGGGTCCCGCTCGATGTTCTGCTCGTACACCTGGAGGCCGCTGCCGGCGGGCCCGTCGACGACGTACTGGGTGGAGACGCCGATGAAGGAGGCGTCGGAGATGCGGCCGGTGACCTTGTTGCGTCCGGTCGGGACCGCGTCCGCGTCGTCGGCGTGCGCGAGCGTGATCTTCTCCGGGCGGATGCCGAGGAGCAGGGTCCCGCCGGTGGTGGTGGGGGCGGCGCACCGGCCGGCGGGGAGGCGCAGCGTGCTGCCGCCCGCGGTGACGGTGATGTCGTCGCCCGCTGCGGCGACTTCGGCCTCGACGAGGTTGGAGGTGCCGAGGAAGTTCGCGACGAAGGTGGAGCGCGGGTTGTCGTAGAGCTCGGCGGGCGCGCCGAGCTGCTCGACGCGGCCTCCGTTCATCACCGCGACCGTGTCGGCCATGGTCATGGCCTCCTCCTGGTCGTGGGTGACGTGGACGAAGGTGATGCCGACCTCGGTCTGGATGCGCTTGAGCTCCAGCTGCATCTGGCGGCGCAGTTTGAGGTCGAGGGCGCCGAGCGGCTCGTCGAGGAGGAGCACCTGGGGGTGGTTGATGAGGGCGCGGGCGACGGCGACGCGCTGCTGCTGGCCGCCGGACAGCTGGTGGGGCCGGTGCCTGGCCTTGTCGCCGAGCTGGACCAGCTCCAGCATCTCGTCGACCTGCTTCTTCACCGAGGTGATGCCGCGGCGGCGCAGGCCGAAGGCGATGTTCTCGGAGATGTCGAGGTGCGGGAAGAGCGCGTACGACTGGAAGACGGTGTTGACGGGCCGTTTGTGCGGGGGCAGGTCGGTGACGTCCCGGTCGCCGAGGTGGATGGTGCCGGTGGTGGGGTCCTCCAGGCCGGCGATCATGCGGAGGGTGGTGGTCTTGCCGCAGCCGGAGGCGCCGAGGAGGGCGAAGAAGGAGCCCTGGGGGACGGTGAGGTCGAGCGGGTGGACGGCGGAGAAGGAGCCGTAGGTCTTGCTGATGCCGGTGAGGCGGAGGTCGCCTCCGGCGTGGGTGTCGGTCGTCATGAGTCGTGGTCCCAGGTGTGAGGGCGGGCGCCGTTCAGGGCGGGGATCGGGTCCGGGGGCGGACGTCCCCCGGGCGGGCACGGCCGGTGCGTGCGGCACGGGCCTGTGCGGGCGGCGGCCCGCCTACGCTCCGATGAGCTTGGCGAACTTCTCCTCGTACGCCGTCTCCTCCTCGGTGCTGAGGGAGCGGAAGGCGTGCGACTTCGCGGCCATGGCCTTGTCCGGCAGGATCAGCGTGTTGGACGCCAGCTCGGGGTCGATCTTCGCCAGCTCCGGGCCCACGCCGTCGACGGGGCACACGTAGTTGATGTAGGCGGCGAGCTGCGCGGCGACCGGGAGCTCGTAGTAGTAGTCGATGAGCTTCTCGGCGTTGGTCTTGTGCCGGGCCTGCGCGGGGACCAGGAGGTTGTCGGTGGAGGTCATGTAGCCGGCGGCGGGGATGGCGAAGCGGATGTCCGGGTTGTCGACCTGGAGCTGGATGAGGTCGCCGGCCCAGGCGAGGCACGCGGCGATGTCGCCCTTGCTGAGGTCGCCGGTGTAGTCGTTGCCGGTGAAGCGGCGGATCTGCTTGGTGTCGACGCCCTTCTGGAGGCGGCCGAGCGCGGCGTCGAAGTCGGCGTCGGTGACCTTGCCGGGGTCCTTTCCCATGTCGAGGAGGGTCATGCCGACGGAGTCCCGCATCTCCTGGAGGAAGGCGACGCGGCCCTTGAGCTTCGGGTCGTCGAGGAGCTGGGTGACGGAGTCGACCTTGCGGCCGCCGGTCGCCTTGATGTTGTACGCGATGACGGTGGAGATGCCGGTCCAGGGGTACGAGTAGGCCCGGCCCGGGTCCCAGTCGGGGCGGCGGAACTGCGGCGCCAGGTGGGCGTAGGCGTGGGGGAGGTTGGCGGGGTCGAGCTTCTGGGCCCAGCCGAGGCGGATGATGCGGGCGGCGAGCCAGTCGGTGACGCAGACCAGGTCGCGGCCGGTGTCCTGGCCGGCGGCGAGCTGCGGCTTGATCTTGCCGAAGAACTCGACGTTGTCGTTGATGTCCTCGGTGTACTTGACCTTGATGCCGGTGCGCCGGGTGAACGCCTCCAGGGTGGGGCGGTGCTTCTCGTCGTCGCTGATGTCGATGTACTGGGTCCAGTTGGAGAAGGCGAGGGTCTTCTCCTCGGCCGAGTGGTCCGTGGACGAGGAACCCTGGCCCTCCCGCTTGGCGGGCGGGATGCCGCAGGCGCTCAGGGCCCCCAGGCCGCCGAGGGTGAGGGCGCCGACGCCCGAGGCCCGCAGCAGCGAGCGGCGGGTGAGGGAGGCCCTGCCGTTCGCCAGGCTCCGCCGCATCGCGGCGACCTGGGCCGCGGAGAGGCTGTCGGGCTCGTACTGCTCCATGCGCTGTGCCTTTCGGGAGGGAGGGGTCGGGGCCGCTGGTCGGGCGGCGTCCCTGCGGGCTGTCGGTCCCCGTCCGCGCGGTGCCGGTGCGGTCCGTGAGGGTGCGGTCTAGCGGCCGCCGAAGACAGTGCGGTGCCAGTCCTTCCTCGCGACCGCGGTGTTGTCGAACATGACGTGCTTGACCTGGGTGTACTCCTCGAAGGAATACGGTGACATGTCCTTTCCGAAGCCGGAGGCCCGGTACCCGCCGTGCGGCATCTCGCTGATGATCGGGATGTGGTCGTTGATCCACACGCAGCCCGCCTTCAGTTCGCGGCTGGCGCGGCCGGCGCGGTACACGTCGCGGGTCCAGGCGGAGGCGGCGAGCCCGTAGGGCGTGTCGTCGGCGAGGGCGAGGCCCTCGTCGTCGGTGTCGAAGGGCAGCACGGCGAGGACGGGTCCGAAGACCTCGCTCTGCACGATCTCGCTGTCCTGGGCGGCCCCGGCGACCAGGGTCGGCGGGTAGTAGGCGCCGGCGGCGAGCTCACCGCCGGGGACCTCTCCCCCGGTCACGACGGTGGCGTACGCGCGGGCCCGGTCGACGAAGCCCGCGACGCGGTCGCGCTGGGCGCGGCTGACGAGCGGCCCGAGGTCGGTGCCCTCCGCGTACGGGTCGCCGAGCCGCACGGTCGCCATGAGGGCGGCGACCTGCTCCACGAACGCGTCGTACAGGGGCCGCTGGACGTAGGCGCGGGTGGCGGCGGTGCAGTCCTGGCCGGTGTTGATGAGCGCGCCCGCCACGGCGCCGTGGACGGCGGCCTCCAGGTCGGCGTCGTCGAAGACGACGAAGGGGGCCTTGCCGCCGAGTTCGAGGTGGAGGCGCTTGACCGTGGCGGTGGCCAGTTCGGCGACCCGCCGGCCGACGGCCGTGGAGCCGGTGAAGGAGGTCATGGCCACGTCGGGGTGCGAGACGAGGTGCTCGCCCGCGTCCCGTCCGGCGCCGGTGACGATGTTGACCACCCCGTCGGGGATGCCCGCCTCGGTGGCCGCCTGGGCGAACATCAGCGAGGTCAGCGGCGTCAGCTCGGCGGGCTTGAGGACGATGGTGTTGCCGGCGGCGACCGCCGGGAGGATCTTCCACGCGGCCATCTGGAGGGGGTAGTTCCAGGGGGCGATGGACCCGACGACCCCGATGGGCTCCCGGCGGACGTACGAGGTGTGGTCCGCGCTGTACTCGCCGGCGGACTGGCCCTGGAGGTGGCGGGCGGCCCCGGCGAAGAAGGCGGTGTTGTCGACCGTGCCGGGGACGTCGAACTCCCGGGTCAGCCGGAGGGGCTTGCCGCACTGGAGGGACTCGGCGCGAGCGAGGTCCTCGGCCTGCTCGGCGAGGACGGCGGCGAACCGGTGCAGTGCGTCGGAGCGCTCGGCGGGGGTGGCACCCGCCCAGGCGGGGAACGCGTCACGTGCGGCGGCGACGGCGGCGTCCACGTCGGCGGTGCCGGCCAGCTCGTAGGTGAGGACCTCCCGCCCGGTGGCGGGGTCGGTCACCGTGTGGCTGCGGCCCGAGGTGCCGGAGCGCAGCCGCCCTCCGATGTACTGGGCACCCGGCGCGAACCGCTGCTGTACGGCGGCGGTGTCCTGCGCCTTGTCGGGTGTCTGTGCTGTCTGGGCTGTCCGGCAGCCGTTCCCCATGACGCTCTCCGTTGTCCCGGCCTGAATTGAGTGCCGATCCTGACAGAGGGAGCAGTCCTCAACAAGGGATTCCGTTGTTGCCTTTTGGTTACGCGACGGATTCGGTCGACCATGTGTCGGGTGCGGCAGAAAATTCCCGTACGGACTGTCCGTGGCGGGTGGGAGGCTGGCGTGCATGGAACGCGTAGGTGAGCTGATCGAGCAGGTCAGCAGGGGTGAGCGGGTCAGGTTCCTGCACTTCTGGGGGCATCGCCCCCGGCAGGACGGCAGCATCGGCGCGCCCTGCCTCAGCCAGTGGTGGCCCTCGCCGTTCACCGTCGACGGGGTCCGGTACGCGACGGCGGAGCACTGGATGATGGCGGCCAAGGCCCGCCTCTTCGGTGACGCCGGGGCCGAGCAGGAGGCGGTCCGGGCGCCGAACCCGGCGCTGGCGAAGAAGGCCGGGCGTCTGGTGCGCGGCTTCGACGAAGGCGTGTGGAAGAAGGAGCGCTTCGGCATCGTGGTGGCCGGCAGCGTCCACAAGTTCGGCCAGCACGCGGAGCTGCGTGACTACCTGATGCGCACGGGCGACCGGGTACTGGTGGAGGCGAGCCCGGTGGACCGCATCTGGGGCATCGGGCTGGCCGCCGACGACGAGCGGGCCTCGGACCCGGCGCGCTGGCGGGGGCTGAACCTGCTGGGCTTCGCGCTGATGGAGGCCCGCGAGCAGCTCCGTACGGGGGTGGCGGCGCCGTAGCCCCGCCCCCTGGAGTGCGGTCCGGGCGGCCCGGACGGTGAGCGGCCCCGCCCGGAGCGGGCCCGGGCGGCCCGCCGGTGCGCACCCGCCGCGGGGCGGAGGCGGCGCGCGGCGGGCCTCAGCGGA
>NZ_MKXB01000089.1 GCF_001865245.1 Streptomyces sp. CC53
CGGCGCACCCGCCGGCGCCGTACGGGCCCCCGCAGCCCGCGCCGCACGGCCACCTGCCCGGCCAGACCCCGCCGCACGGCGCCCCGGCCCCGTACGGCCACACCCCGCCCCACGGCGCACCCGCCGCGTACGGCCAGCCGGCCGCCCACGGCCACACCCCGCCGCCCGGCCAGGCCGCTCCGTACGGTCAACCCCCGGTCGGCGCCCTGCCGCACCCGGTGCCCGGCGGCCCGGCCGCCGGGCAGGGACCCGGCCTCGCAGCCGCGCTGCAGAAGTACCGGGAGACACCCACCGGCCAGCGGTGGACGCCGCAGAACCCGCAGCTCATGCGCGTCGACCTCGCCGTGGGACAGACCCCCGTCCTGGCCCGCCAGGGCAGCATGGTCATGTACCAGGGCAAGGTCGAGTTCGGCTACAAGGGCGCCGGTTTCGCCGGGCGGATCGTCGGCAACGCCACCGGCCAGGAGATGCAGCTGATGCGCTGCACCGGCCGCGGCCAGGTCTTCCTCGCCGAGGAAGGCACCCACCTGCACCCCATCGAGCTGCAGGGCGACGGCATCTGCGTGTCCGCCGAGAACGTCCTCGCCTTCGACGAGTCGCTGCACCACGAGGTGCGCCGCATCGAGGGCCACGGCATCCCCGGCGGCGCCCTCTTCACGATGCTGTTCCAGGGCACCGGCACCGTCGTGGTGAAGACCCACGGCGTGCCCGTCGTCCTGCCGGTCACGCCGACCACCTTCGCCGACAGCAACGCCGTCGTGGCCTGGTCCGCGGCCTCCCAGGTGGTGCTGGCCAGCCAGGTCCGGCTGCGCAGGAACGCCTTCCCCGGCCACAGCGGGGAGACCGTGAACCTGCAGTTCCGCGGGGCGCCGGGGAACTTCATCGTCGTCCAGCCGTACGAGGTCTGAGGGGACCGGACACATGAACCAGAGCATCGCGGGCTACGCCCCGACCCCCGCCGCGGCCCGTATGGAGAACCACGGCAACGCCATGCTGAAGGTCGCCATGGCCACCGGCCAGGACCTCTTCGCCCGCACCGGCTCCGTCGTCGCCTACGAGGGCTTCGTCCAGTACGAGCCGAACCCGCCGGCCGTCCGGCAGATCGCCTCCTCCTGGGTCACGGGTGAGGGCGCGCCCCTGATGAAGTGCTCCGGCGACGGACTGCTCTACCTCGCCGACTACGGCGCCGACGTCGTCGTCGTGAACCTCGACAACGACGCCCTGTCCGTCAACGGCACCAACGTCCTCGCGTTCGACGCGCACCTCCAGTGGGGTGTCGAGCGCGTCAAGGGCATGGCGAAGTTCGCCGGGCAGGGCCTGTGGAACGTGCAGATCTCCGGCACCGGCTGGGTCGCGCTCACCTCGCGCGGCACGCCGATCGTCGTCGACTGCGGGAGCGGCGAGGACGAGACGTACGTGGACCCGGACGCACTCGTCGCCTGGTCGCCGTCGTTGAAGGTGAAGGGCAAGCGCAGTTTCAAGGCCGGCTCCCTGATCGGGAGGGGCAGCGGCGAGGCGTACCAGATGGCCTTCTCCGGCCAGGGCATCGTCGTCGTCCAGCCGAGCGAGGACAGTACGGACCGCATGCGGGTCCGACACTGAGACCAGGGGGAGCGAGAACACCCATGCAGAGCCCGCTTTTCGCGTATACGGAGCAGCAGAGCCAGGACCGGTACACCGTGCAGAACCCGCAGCTGCTCCGGGTCGCCCTCACGGGGCACGACGACGTGCTCGCCCGGAAGGGCGCCATGGTCGCCTACCAGGGGCTGGTCGACTTCGACGGCGAGTACCAGACCGGCACCCAGCGCACCGCGCGCGCCCGCACAGGGGAGGGCCTCGACCTGATGCGCTGCTCCGGGCAGGGCACGGTCTACTTCGCGAACCTCGCCCAGTACGTCCACGTCGTCGACGTGGACCAGGACGGGCTGACCGTCGACAGCGCGTACGTGCTGGCGCTCGACTCCGCCCTGCACACCGAGGTCATCGCCGTGGACAGCCAGTACGGCATCTCCGGCTCCGGCAAGTACCAGCTGAACATCTCCGGCCGGGGCAAGGTAGCCCTGATGACCTCCGGCCAGCCCCTGATGATGCAGGTCACGCCCGACAAGTACGTCAGCGCCGACGCGGACGCGATCGTCGCCTGGTCGTCCTCGCTGCGGGTCCAGATGCAGGCGCAGACGCACTCCGCCGGCGTCCTGCGCAGGCGCGGCAGCACCGGCGAGGGCTGGGAGCTCAGTTTCCTCGGCCAGGGCTTCGCCCTCGTCCAGCCCAGCGAGGTCCTGCCGCCGCAGCACGCGCAGATCGGGTCCGGGGTGGGTGCCCAGTTCGGCGTCGGCCAGCAGGGCGCGCACGGCCGCAACCAAGGCAACGCCTGGAGCTGACGGCACAGCGTGCACGAGGGGGCGGCCACCGCGGCGGGCCGCCCCCTCGTGCGTACCGCTACAGCCGGGCCAGGGTGCGCTCCATGAGCCGTACGACCGAGTCGTCCGCGACGCCCGCCACCTCGCCGTACGGGAACCAGCGCAGGTCCAGCGACTCGTCGCTGATCGCCTCCACGGCGCCCGCCGGGGCGAGCGCCGCGTACTGCACGTCCAGGTGCCACGCGCACGGCGTCGCGTGCCGGTCCAGCCGCACGGGCCCGCCCGGCAGCAGCGACAGCCCCGCGATGCCGGACTCCTCCGTCGCCTCCCGCAGGGCCGCCTGGGCGAGCCCGGCGTCGCCCGGCTCGCAGTGGCCGCCCATCTGCAGCCACATCCGCATCTTCCGGTGCAGGGTCAGCAGCACCCGGCCCCGCTCCGGGTCGACCACCAGCGCGCTGGCCGTCAGATGCCCCGCCGAGCAGGACTTCCACATCGCGTCCGGCCCGTGCGCCGCGAGGTGGTCCAGGTACGCCCGGCGCAGCTCGTCCTGACCGTCCTCGTACGCCTTCAGCACCAGGACGGCGTCATCGTGCAGGCTCACGCGGCGGGACCGTCCTTGCGGTCGCCGTCGCCACCGTCCTCGCCGTTGCCGTCCTCGTCGCGGCGTTCCCGGGAGGCGCCTCCGGCGGCCTCGCCGAGCATCTTGTCCAGCTCGGAGAAGTCCAGGTGCTCCCGGTGCACGAAACCGTCCGGGTCGTCCAGGTCCGAGGCCGTCGGGAGCATGTCGGGGTGCTCCCACAGCGCGTCGCGCCCCTCGACGCCCCGCGCGTCGCCGAGCAGCGCCCACAGCCGTGAGGCGTCCCGCAGCCGCCGCGGCCGCAGCTCCAAGCCGATCAACGTCGCGAAGGTCTGCTCCGCCGGCCCGCCCGAAGCGCGCCGCCGCCGCAGTGTCTCGCGCAGCGCGTCCGCCGAGGTCAGCCGGGACCCGGCGGCCGCGTGCACGACCGCGTCCACCCAGCCCTCCACCAGTGCCAGGGCCGTCTCCAGGCGGGCCAGCGCCGCCTTCTGTTCAGGCGTGTCCTCCGGCTGGAACATGCCCTGCTGGAGCGCCTCCTGCAGCTGCTCGGGGTTGCTCGGGTCGAGCTGGGAGACCGCGTCCTCCAGCCGGGACGTGTCGACCTTGATGCCCCGCGCGTACCCCTCGACCGCACCGAACAGGTGCGAGCGCAGCCACGGCACGTGGGCGAAGAGCCGCTGGTGGGCGGCTTCCCGCAGGGCCAGGTACAGCCGCACCTCGTCCTGCGGCACGCTCAGGTCCCGGCCGAACGCCGCCACGTTCAGCGGCAGCAGCGCCGCCTTCCCGGGCGGGCCCAGCGGCAGCCCCACGTCGGTGGAGCCGACGACCTCGCCGGCCAGGGCGCCCACGGCGTGCCCGATCTGCTGGCCGAACATGGCGCCGCCCATGGAGCGCATCATGCCGATCAGCGGACCCGCCACGGCCTGCATCTCCTGGGGCAGCACATCGCCCATGGCGGTGCCGACCCGCTCGGCCACCGGGTCGACCAGCTGCCGCCACGCCGGCAGCGTCGCCTCGACCCACTCCGCGCGGCTCCACGCCACGGCGGTGCCCGCGCCCGACGGCAGCGACGTCGCCCCGTCCAGCCACAGGTCCGCCAGGCGCACCGCCTCCTCCACGGCCGTCCGCTCGGCCGGGCCCACACTGGCGTCCTTGGTGCCGTCGGACGTGCCCTGCGCGACGGTCTGGCGGGCGATCTGCTGCGCCATGTCCCAGTTCACGGGACCGCCCTCGTAGCTCAGCATCTGGCCGAGCTGCTGGAAGGCGGCACCCAGATCCGCCGGGTTGAAGTTCCCGAACATCGCGGCGAACGGGTTGTCGCCGCCCTGACCGCCTCCGGGCAGCCCGCCGAACCCGAAGGGGTCCGCACCACCCTGGGGCTTCTTCTTGCCTTCGTCGCCGTCGTCCGGCTCCTCCGGCGGAAGGCCGAATCCGAATGGGGTGTCGCTCACGGGGTTCCTCGGCTGGTAGGGCCGCCGGCCTTGTGCCGACGGCGGTGGCCCGACATCACACCCAGCGTAGACATCCGGGCCGGTCTGGGGCTCGGTGCTCCACTGACGCAGCGCCTGCGGCAGGATGGACGCCACCTGGTACGCACGCGTTGTCGTCGCGTACGTACTGAAGACAACCGCTGGAGACGCCTGGTGAGTTCCCCAGATCCGCAGGTTCGCGCAGCGCGAAACCGCTCAACCCCGCCCACCGCACGAGGGCCCGTCGTGGCGGTCACGGGCGCCGCCTCCGGCGTCGGCGCCCTGCTGACCCGGCGCCTCGTCGCGTCCGAGGAGATCAAGCAGGTCATCGCGATCGACGAGCGCCGCGGCGAGGTCGACGAGGCGCAGTGGCACATCCTCGACGTCCGCGACCCGGCCATCGCCGACAAGCTGCGGGGCGCCGACGTCGTGGTCCACCTCGCGCTGGACCTCGACCTGGAGTCCGACGACGCCGCCCGCACCGCCTACAACGTGCGCGGCACGCAGACCGTCCTCACCGCAGCCGCGGCCGCGGGGGTGCGCCGGGCCGTGCTGTGCACGTCCGCCATGGTCTACGGCGCCCTGCCCGACAACGACGTCCCCCTGTCCGAGGACGCCGAGCTGCGCGCCACCGCCGAGGCCACCGGCGTCGGCGACCTGATGGAGATCGAACGGCTGGCCCGCCGCGCCCCCCGCGCCCACCCCGGGCTGCACATCACCGTGGTCCGCCCCGCCGTCCTCGTCGGCGGCACCGACACGGCCCTGACCCGCTACTTCGAGTCCCCGCGGCTCCTGGTGGTCGCCGGTTCCCGCCCCGCCTGGCAGTTCTGCCACGTCGAGGACCTGGCCGCCGCCCTGGAGTACGCGGCGCTGGAGAAGGTCGACGGGGAGTTCGCCGTCGGGTGCGACGGCTGGCTGGAGCAGGAGGAGGTCGAGGAGCTGAGCGGCATCCGGCGCATGGAGCTGCCCTCCGCCGTGGCGCTGGGCGCCGCGACCCGCCTGCACCGGATCGGCCTCACCCCGTCGCCGGCCGGCGACCTCGCGTACACCATGCACCCGTGGGTGGTGAGCGTCGGCCGCCTCCACGACGCCGGGTGGCGCCCCCAATGGACCAACGAGGAGGTGCTCGCCGCACTCCTCGACGAGGTCAAGGGCAGGCACACCGTCGCGGGCCGCCGCCTCGGCCGCAAGGACGCCACGGCCGCGGGCGCCGCGGGCGCCACGGTCGCCCTGCTCGGTACGGCCGCCCTCGTACGCCGCGCCCGCCGTCGCCGCGGCCTGTGAGCGGCGCCGCGCGCGCGGGGCGGGGCCACCGGCGGGCTGAGCGCGAAGGCGCTGTACGAGGCTCCAACGCGCGCGTACGTCCGCGGGGCGAACAGGCAATACCGCGCGGCGGGCCCGTACGGCACGATGGGGCCATGGCTTCCACGAACGACCACCCCGGCGAGCGCGCGGCCACCGACCCGATCCGGCTGCTGGCGATCCGCGACACCCCGCTCTCCCTCGACGAGGTCTTCCGCGCCGTCGGCGACGACGCCGCCGGCGGCACCGCGCTCTTCGTCGGCACCGTGCGCAACCACGACGGCGGCGCCGACGTGGACTCCCTGGGCTACTCCAGCCACCCCACCGCCGAGGCCGAGCTGCGCCGGGTCGCCGAGAAGGTCGCCGCCGACTTCCCGGTGCGGGCCCTGGCCGCCGTGCACCGCGTCGGCGATCTCGCCGTCGGCGACCTCGCCGTCGTCGTCGCGGTGTCCTGCCCGCACCGGGCCGAGGCGTTCCAGGCGTGCCGCAGGCTGATCGACGGCCTGAAGCACGAGGTCCCGATCTGGAAGCACCAGCGCTTCTCGGACGGCGCAGAGGAGTGGGTCGGCGCCTGCTGAGGCCGGCCCTGTGACGCCCCGCCGGGCCGAGCCCGGGACGGGCGCGACCGTCGGTGGCCCGGAAGGCCGCCGCGGCGGGGAACGGCGGGCCCGCCCCACCGCTCCGGGCCGCGGGCCCCCCGACCGGCACGTCCTGCGCCTCCCGGCAGCGCCGCCGACCGGCAGGGCCCGATCCTCGTGGCCGCGGGCCCGACGACCAGGCAGGAGCCCTCGCCTCCCGGCAGGAGCCGCCCCGGCGGGCCGCGCGCCCCCGGCGAGAGCCGGGCCCGCCGGCCCCGGTCGCCGACCCGGGCCGGGTGCGGTGGGCCCGTGTTCTGCCGCCGCGCCGATTTGCGAAACTTCGTCCCCGCCACGAGCGTTGAGGGTGCGGACGGTTAATCTTCTGATCGGCCAGTCGCTTTCGATCTTGGGGACGGGAGGTTCGCGATGGCAGCACTCGCCTGGTTGCTGATTCCGCTGTTCGCTGCCGTCGGTGCCGCGATATGGGGAGGCTGGGCCTCCCGGGACCGCACCACCGGGGACATCGCGGAACTGACGGGCTACGCCAGGTTCCGGGAGGCCATGGACAAGACCCACTCGGGCGGCGGCCCCGCCTGAGTCGCTCCGTCCGCCCCCGCCGGCGAGATCATCGTGTGATCACCTCGGACGGCCGCCCCGGCAGTGCACGGGAGGGCCCGTCCCGTACTGTCGTTCCATGCCACGCCGCACCGCGACGATGCTCGCTTCCGCTCTCGTCCTGATCGCGCTGATCTGCGCGGGGCTGTTCATCCCGGTTCCCTACGCGGAGATGAGCCCGGGGCCGACCGTCAACACGCTCGGCTCGTCCGGCGGCCAGCCCGTCATCAAGATCTCCGGCCGTGACACCTACCGGACCTCGGGACACCTCAACATGACGACGGTCCGGGTCACCGGCGCGGAGTACCGGATGGGCCTGGCCGAAGCCCTCACCGGGTGGCTCTCCGACGACAGCGTCGTCGTCCCGCACGACACCCTGTACCCGGAGGGCACGACGGAGGAGGAGTCCACCCAGGAGAACGCCGAGGAGTTCTCCCAGTCGCAGGAGAGCGCCCGCGTCGCCGCTCTGCGGCAGCTCGGCATCCCCGTGACGTCGCGCGTGGTCGTCGCCTCCGTGGTCAAGGACAGCCCCGCTCAGGGCAAGCTGCACGCCGGCGACGTGATCAGGGCGGTCGACGGCACCCCCGTCAAGGCGCCGCAGGACGTGGCGGCCGTCGTCACCAAGCGGCAGCCCGGGCAGCCGGTGGACTTCACGATCGTCCCCGCCGCGGAGGCCGCCGCCGCGGAGAAGGCCGGCCGGGAGCCGACCTCCACCCGGAAGGTCACCCTCACCACGAAGCGGGCCGACGACGGGGACCGCGCCATCGTCGGCATCCAGGCCGGCACCGACCACACGTTCCCGTTCGAGATCGACATCCGGCTGGAGGACGTCGGCGGGCCGAGCGCCGGCCTCATGTTCGCCCTTGGCATCGTCGACAAGCTCACCCCCGGGCAGATGACCGGCGGCGCGTTCGTCGCGGGCACCGGCACCATCGACGACTCGGGCAGGGTCGGACCGATCGGCGGCATCGAGATGAAGCTCGTCGGGGCGCGCGACGCCGGCGCCTCCTACTTCCTCACCCCGGCCGCGAACTGCGCCACCGCGGCGGCCAACACCCCCGACGGCCTGACCCTGATCAAGGTCGACACGATCAAGGACGCCGTGGCGTCCCTGGAGAAGGTCAGCGGCGGGGACACGTCCGCCCTGCCGAGCTGCTCGGCGGGCTG
>NZ_MKXB01000090.1 GCF_001865245.1 Streptomyces sp. CC53
CTTCGGTGCTTCCAGCTTAGCAGATCCGTTTTCCGTTTCTGCCACCCGCTGGAGCGGGCTGCCGGGCTGTTCTCCGCTTTCGCGTTTCCCTTTCCGGCTGTTCCGACTCTATCAGATCCTTTCGGGCCTGATTCCCAGTCAGAGGGGTTTGTCTTCCCGGCCCTGCGGCCGTTCCGACGCCGTGAACCTTAGCGAATCCGGGGGCCCGACGCTAATCGGGCTTCCCGTTCTTTCGAACGTGGATTCTTCATTCCTCAAAAGCGCACAACGAGTGGCGCGACAGAGTGTCGCTCACAGGAGGTGGTTCTTGCGGAATGGCTGTCCGGGGACCGACCGGGGTCGGCGCTCACGTCGGACAACTCGGAGAACACTACGGATGCACGATCCCACTGTCAACTCGGGTCCCGGTCCCGTACGCTGCACGCATGACAGCGCACGTGTGCACCCTTCGTTGGTGGGCCGCCTGACGGCGGCCTCGTTGACACACGCGCAGACAACGGCCGCCGCCTCGGCGGCCGTTCGTGTTTCTCCCTCCGGTCCGGGGGGTGGCCGCCGGGAACGGCGGCTCCGGACGACAGCAGGGAGAGAACGTCGTGAAGCGGATCTTCAGTGGGGTCAAGCCGACCGGGCACCTGACACTGGGGAACTACCTGGGGGCCGTCCGCCGGTGGGTCGACGTCGACCAGCACCGGGCGGAGGCGCTGTTCTGCATTGTCGATCTGCACGCGCTCACCGTGGAGCACGACCCCGCACGGGTGCGGCGGCTCAGCCGGCAGGCGGCGACGCTGCTGCTGGCCGCCGGACTGGAGCCGGAGCGCTGCACCCTGTTCGTACAGAGCCAGGTGGATGAGCACGCGCGGCTGTCGTACCTGCTGGAGTGCACGGCGACCGACGGGGAGATGCGGCGGATGATCCAGTACAGGGAGAAGTCGGCGCAGGAGCGGGCTCGGGGCGGGAGCGTGCGGCTGTCGCTGCTGACGTATCCGGTGCTCATGGCGGCGGACATCCTTGCGTACGGCACGGAGGAGGTGCCGGTGGGGGACGACCAGGCGCAGCACGTCGAGCTGACCCGGGATCTCGCCGTGCGGTTCAACCAGCGGTACGGGCACACCTTCACCGTGCCGAAGGCGACGCATCCGGCCGTCGCGGCGCGGGTGCGGGACCTGCAGGACCCCGCCTCGAAGATGGGGAAGTCGGGGGACGCCGGCAGCGGGGTCGTCTTCCTGCTGGACGAGCCGGAGGTGGTGCGGCGGAAGGTGATGCGGGCCGTCACGGACAGCGGGCACGACGTCGTCTACGACCGTGAGGAGCGGCCGGGGCTCGCGAACCTGCTGGACGTGCTGGCCGCCTGCCGGGGCGCGGGCAGCGATCCGGCGGCGCTGGCCGGGGAGTACTCCTCGTACGGGGAGCTGAAGCGCGAGGTCGCCGACGGGGTGGTGGAGCTGCTTCGGCCGCTGCGGAAGCGGCACGCGGAGCTGGTCGCGGATCCGGGATACGTGGACGGGGTCCTGCGGGAGGGGGCCGCGCGGGCGCGGGAGCTGGCGCGGCCCCTGGTCGACCGCGCCTATCGGGCCGTGGGGCTGATGCCGCCGGTCTGAGCGCCGCCGGAGGTCCGGCGGAAGGCCGCTCTGTAGTCGCGCGGGCTGGTGGAGAGCTGGGTGGCGAAGTGCTGGCGCATCGTGACCTCGCTGCCGAAGCCCGCGCGGCGGGCCACTTCGGGAAGCGGATGGTCGGTGTGCTCCAGGAGCTTCTGGGCTGCGGCTACCCTGTGGGCGGTGAGCCAGCGGAGGGGGGTGGTGCCGGTGGTGGCGCGGAAGTGGCGGGCGAAGCTGCGCGCGGACATGCCGGCGTGGGCGGCGAGGCTCGCGACGGTGTGGGGGACGTCGAGGTGCGCGAGGGCGTGGGCGCGTACGGCGGCGAGGGCGTCGGCGTCGCGGTCCGCGCGCGGGGTGGGGCGCTCGATGAACTGGGCCTGGGTGCCCGTGCGGAAGGGGGCGGTGACCAGGGCGCGGGCGAGGGTGGCGGCGGTTTCCGCGCCGTGCGCGGTGCGGACCAGGTGCAGGCAGAGGTCGAGTCCCGCGGCGGTGCCCGCCGAGGTCCAGATCCCGTCGTCCTCGACGAAGAGGGCGTCGGGTTGGACGGTGGTGGTGGGGTGCAGTTGCTGGAGGCGGTCGGAGAGGTACCAGTGGGTGACGGCGCGGCGGCCGTCGAGGAGTCCGGCCTGGCCGAGGGCGAAGGCGCCCGCGCAGAGAGCGGCCACCGGGGTGCCGGCGGCGTGGGCGCGCCGCAGGGCTTCGAGGGCGGGGGCCGGTACGGGGGTCTCGGGGTCGTCCATGCCCGGGACGATCACCAGGTCCGCCTGGTCGAGCCAGGTGAGGGGGCGGTCGGGGCTGAGGGAGAGGCCGCCGGGCATGGCGACGGGGGTGCCGGGGTCGGCGGCGGCGCGGCGGAGCTCGAAGGGCGGGACGCCGCGGGAGGTGCGGTCCTCGCCCCAGACCTCGGTGATGACGGTGACGTCGAAGGCGCGAATGCCGGGGAAGGCGAGGAGGGCGACGCGGTACATGGGGCCAGGGTGGCAGGTGGGGTGTGGGTTGCGGCTGGGAGGGGTGGCGGGGATCCATCGACGCGTGGCGTTCCTGCCGCTGGCCCGGGGTGGAGGGGCCTCGGCAGGATCGGCTGCATGGAGATGACGGAAAGCATCCGGGTGGCGGCGGACGCCGCGCTCGTCGTCGTGGACGTGCAGAAGGGCTTCGACGACCCGGTCTGGGGGCGGCGGAACAACCCGGACGCCGAGGAGAACATCGCCGCGCTGATCGACGCGTGGCAGGAGTCGGGGCGGCCGGTCGCCTTCGTACGGCACGACTCGGTGAT
Organism: Streptomyces sp. CC53; assembly: GCF_001865245.1. Lineage (GTDB taxonomy): Bacteria > Actinomycetota > Actinomycetes > Streptomycetales > Streptomycetaceae > Streptomyces. Next base: position 2,872 of record NZ_MKXB01000090.1, read on the forward strand.
GCCGGGGTCGCCGTTGCGGGCGGGGGCCGCGGGGAACGCGTTCAAGGACGTGGTGGAGGGACGCCGTGGGAAGGGTGCAGGGCCGGAGCTGCTGGTGACGAAGTCGGTGAACTCCGCGTTCTACGGGGAGCCCGACCTGGACGCCTGGCTGAGGGGGGCGGGGGTGGCGCAGATCGTCGTCGTGGGGATCCAGACGAACATGTGCAACGAGACGACCGCGCGGATGGGCGGGAACCTCGGGTACGAGGTGCTGTTCCCGATCGACGCCATGCACACCTTCGACCTGGCCGGGCCCTTCGGGTGGACGCAGACGGCGGAGGAGCTGACCCGGGCGACCGCGGTGACGCTGCACGGTGGGGGCTTCGCCCGGGTGGTGACGACGCGGGACGTGCTGGAGGGGCCGGCTGGTTGAGCCTCGTCACCGGGCGGCGCGGTGGCCCTCGTGGAGTCGGGGCGGGCACGGCGGAAACGGCCGCCCACCCCGGTGTCGGCGGGCCGCCCCTGACGGGGGGGTGCCTCTATGTCTTTCGTCAAGGTGCCCCCGTCGGGTTTGGGGTGGTTCGGG
>NZ_MKXB01000091.1 GCF_001865245.1 Streptomyces sp. CC53
CGGGGAGAGCACCACCACCGGCACGGGCCCGGGCCGGCAGGACCACGGCGGGAAGGGCGGCACGGACCGCGGGGCGCCCGCAGGGGCCGGCGGGCGGGCGGCGGACCGGGAGCGGACGCGCCGGGACGCGACCGGCGGCGGCAGCCGGACCGGCCCGTACCGGAAGGGCGGCGGCGGTGAGGGCACCACGGCTTCCGGCCGTCGTACCGCCTCGGGCCCCCCGGCGGGGGGCGGCGGCGCCGAGCCCACCGTCCGGTTGCGGGCCCGCGGGCTCACCGTGCGGTACGCGGGGTTCACCGCCCTGGACGGCGTCGACCTCGCCGTGCCGGGCGGGCGGGTCACCGCGCTCGTGGGGCCGAACGGGGCGGGGAAGAGCACCCTCTTCCACTGCCTCGCGGGCACGGTGCGGCCCGCGTCCGGGCGGGTCACGCTCGACGGCGCCGACATCACCCGCCGCCCGGCCCACGCGCGGACCCGGCTCGGCGTGGCCCGGACCTTCCAGGAACCCGCCGTCTTCCCGTCGCTGAGCGTGGAGGACAACGTACGGGTCGGTGCGGAGCAGGGCCGCGTCCGCGACACGCCGGGGGTCGCCACCGAGCAGGCGCTGCGCCTGCTCGGACTGGACGGCCCGCTGCGCGCACGGAGCGCGGCCGGGCTGTCCACCGGCGCCCTGCGCCGCACGGAGCTGGCCCGCGTGCTCGCCGGGCGGCCGCACACCCTGCTCCTCGACGAGCCCGCGGCCGGCCTCGACACGGCGGAGACCGCCGCGCTGGCCCGCGTCCTGACCGCGCTGGCCGCCGACGGGCTGGCCGTCCTCGTCGTCGAACACGACCCCGACCTGGTCGCCGAGATCGCGCACACGGTCCACGTGATGGAGGCGGGAAGGATCGTGAGCTGACGTGAGCGCCGAGCTGCGGCAAGGACCGTGAACCGACATGAGCACCGGTATGCGGAAAGGACCCTGACCCGGCATGAGCACCGAGATGGAGGTGCGCGGTGTGCGGGTCCGCTACGGCCCGCTGGAGGCCCTGCACGGCATCGACCTGCCCGTGCCTGCCGGCACCGTCACCGTCCTGCTGGGGCGCAACGGAGCGGGCCGCACGACCCTGCTGCGCACCCTCGCGGGCGCGGTGCGGCCGACCGCCGGGCAGGTGCGGTGGCGCGGCGCCGACGTCACCCGGCTGTCCGCGTACGAGCGGGCCCGCCTCGGGCTGCGCCTGGTGCCGGACCTGCGCGCCGTGTACCCGGACCTCACGGTCGCCGAGAACCTCGCCCTCGCGGCCGCACGGCCCGGTCACCCGGAGCCCGCGCTCGACGCCTACCCCGAGCTCGGGCCGCTGCTCACCCGCCGGGCGGGCACCCTCTCCGGCGGCGAGCAGCGCATGCTGGCACTCAGCCGCCTCGTGCTGCCGCCCCCGGGCGGCGGCCCGCTGCGGGTGGTCCTGGTGGACGAGCCCGCGCTGGGCCTCTCCCCCGCGGTGACCGCGCGCACCTACGCCCTGCTGGCCGACCTGCGCGCCTCCGGCACGGCCGTGGCCGTCGCCGAGCAGCGCCTCCCGCAGGACCTGCCTCGCGGCACGCTGGTGCACGTGCTGCGCCGCGGCGCCGTCGTCTTCAGCGGCGAGCCGGCGGAACTCCCCCCTCCCGGCACTCCCCCGCCCCGCCACTGACCCTGCGGCGGGGGCGCACGGCCGCCACGGCAGTGCCTGCGCGCCCCGACGGCGTCCGGCGGGCACCGCGGTCGCCGCACAGGGCAGTTCGGCCCGCGTGCCCGCGGGGACCGGCAGGCGGCGGGGGGCGCACCGGACGGACCGGCGCGCCCCCGTGGGCGGGGGCCGCTCAGCAGCGGCCGTCGAACCACCTGTTGGAGCTGCCCTTGTCGTTCATGTCGCTGTCCCACGTGGCGCCCCAGCCGGCGTCCAGGCACAGGGACCTGCCCTGGTAGTCGGCGTGCTCGTAGACGCGCACGCTGGAGAAGCTGCCGGGGTGGCCGTTGTTGTACCAGGAGGAGCCGTGGTCGTTCATGTACGCCATAGGGGTCTTCGTCCAGTTGGCGTTGGAGTGCTCGAAGCGGGCGACGCCCCAGCCGCCGAGCTGGAAGTCGGTGTCCTTCCAGACACAGAGGTAGCCCTTCCAGCAGTCCGTGGGCACGCCGCGCTGGCCGCCGTTGTACCAGGACGTCTCGGCGTGGGCCGGCGCTGCGAAGGCCCCCACGGCGGCCGCCGCGGTGAGGAGTCCGGTGGCCCAGCGGATGGACTTGTGCATGAGTGTGCTCCTTCGGGGATCGGTGCGATGGATGAGAGGGGTGAGGTCGTGAGATCGCCGCATCGGGCGGGGGCCGGTGCGTCGGTGGGTGGGGAGCGGTGCGCGGGCGGACGTGGGGTGTGTGCCGGGTGTCGGCCCGGCGGGGGGGGTCCGCCGGGCCGCACGGTGGGTGGTCGCGCTCGGCCCCGAGGCTGCGGGCACGCGGCCGGTGCGCCCGCAGCCGGGCCGGCGTCAGGTGCCGGGCGTGCGTGCAGGACCGGCCAGTGCGCGGGCGACGGCCCGGGCGTGGAAGTCCGCCTCCTCGCGGAAACGGCCTGCGACCGCCGCCCCGATGTGGTCCTCCTCGGTGCGGGCGCCCGCCTTCGCCAGCCCCGCCGCCCGGTTGCAGCGCGCGTCCGCCACCGCCGTACGGCGCTCCTCGTCCGGTCCCGCGTCCTGCACGCCGAGCCGTGCCTCGGCCGGGGTGCCGTACGGGAAACCGGCCTTGCGCATGCACGACCGCCAGGCGTCCAGGGCCCGGGTCCAGCGCGGATCGCGCTCCCGCTCCGCGGCCGTGAGGGTGCGCAGGTGGGACACGACCGCCTTGGCCCGCGTCCACTTCCGCAGGTCGCCGTAGAGGGTTCCCCGCACCTCCGACAGGCAGCCGTCCGCGCTGGTGAACAGCGTGCCGAGGCCGGGCAGGCGGACCGTGACGGCGTCCCGCCGGGTGCCGAGCAGCGCGGTGTCGTAGGCCTCGCGCCGGTCCGGCGGCAGGGACGCCGCGTACCTGTGGTTGGGGTCGGCACGCCGCGCGCGTTCCTCGGTCCGGCGCTCGGCCGCGTCCCGGGCCCGGAAGGCGGCGAGCCCGTAGCCTTCCGCGCGGGCCCGTGCCTCGTCGCCGCTCCCGTACGGGTCGACGGGCGGTGCGTCGCCGGTGCCGCCGAGCGGGGTCGCGGTGTACGTGAAGCCTCTCCCGCGCATGCACGTCGCGACCAGCCGCTGCTCGGCGAGGTGGAGCCGCTCCTGTTCCTGCCGCGTCGGCATGGCGGGCGGGGCCGTCCGGGGCGCGGCGGTCGGGCCCGGGGCGGTCGCGGCCGGCGGGGCGGCGGGG
>NZ_MKXB01000092.1 GCF_001865245.1 Streptomyces sp. CC53
CCGAGCGCCCCGGAGCGCGCCGGGGCGGGCAGCGGGTCGTCGAGCACGGCCACGAGGGTGGCGAGGTTCGTGGCCCGGCGCAGCGGGTGGTGGCCCTCCGCCGCCACGTACAGGAGCATGCCGAGGGACCACAGGTCGGACGCCGGGTTGCCCTCCTCGCCGCGGATGCGTTCGGGGGCGATGAACTCCGGCGAGCCGATGAGGTCCCCGGTCGAGGTGAGCCGGGTCGTGGCGTCCTGCATCGCGGCGATGCCGAAGTCGGTGAGGACGGCGCTGCCGTCGGGGCGCAGCAGGACGTTCGCCGGCTTGACGTCCCGGTGCTGGATGCCGGCGGCGTGGGCGGCGCGCAGCGCGGACAGCACCTGGAGGCCGAGGCGGACGACCTCGTCGACGGGCATGGGGCCCTCGGCCAGCCGGTCGTGGACGGAGCGCCCCTCGACGAGTTCCATCACGATCCACGGGTGGGCGCCGTCGGCGGGTTCCACGATGTGGTGGATCGTCACGACGTGCCGGTTCGACAGGCGCGCCAGGGCGCGGGCCTCGCGGACGGCGCGTTCCCGCAGCTGCGCGGTGAGACCGGGCGTGGCCTGCTCGTCGGCCGGGTCGGGCGGGCGGACCTCCTTGAGGGCGACCTCGCGGTCGAGGGCGAGGTCGCGCGCCCGCCACACGGTGCCCATGCCTCCGCTGCCGAGGCGGGAGACCAGTTCGAAACGCCCGTCGACCACCGGTCTGCCGGACTCGCTCATGCTCATGGCCGGTCATCGTAGGGCGTACGGGTGACAGGCCGCGCCACCGGTCGGCCCCTCGTGGCCCGCCCCTCCGCGGCCGCGTCCGCGGGTGCCTGGGGCCGGGTACGGGGACACGGTCCCGGGCAGGGCGGGAGGCCGGCTCTGTGACGGCCGTCCGGACCCCGTCCGTCTCCGTCCTCCCGGCGGCGGCCACCACGGTGGCGGGTGCGCGGGGAGGCCGTGGGGCAGCCGGGGCCGGTGAGCGGCCTGCTTCGGCGGCAGCACGGTGGTGGGTCGGTCGGATGACCGATGCGGTGGGCGGGGCCCTGGGCGGAGAGTCGGGGCGTTCAGTTCGCATGTCGCGCCCGCTGCCGCAGCCGGCACCGGGCGCGGGGAAAGGAGCCCGTCGTGGCAGCCACCCATCCGGATCTGGTCTTCGTCAACGGCCGTGTCCTCACCGTGGACGCGCGGTTCTCGGTCGCCTCCGCGCTGGCGGTGACCGGAGGCGCCGTCAGCGCGGTGGGGGACCGCCGGGAGGTGATGGCGGCGGCCGGCCCGGGCACCCGGGTCGTCGACCTCGCGGGCGGCACGCTCCTGCCCGGCATCAACGACGCCCACCTGCACGGCTGCGCCTTCGGCATGACCCGGCCGCCGCTCTCCGTGGACCTGGCGGCACCCGGGGTGCGGAGCATCGCGGACGTGGCGGAGGCGGTACGGGCCGCCGCGGAGCGGACCCCGCCCGGGGAGTGGGTCTTCGGTCACGGCTGGGACCCGGGGGTGCTGCGGGAGTGCGCCGCGGACCCGGAGCGGCTGCCGGACCGGTACGACCTGGACGCGGTCAGCCCGGACAGGCCCGTGCTGCTGTACGCGGCGTCAGGGCACGCGACCTGGGTGAACTCGGCCGCGATGGCAGCCGCCGGGGTGCCGCGCGGGCCCGGTGGCGGCGCCGTGCCGGGGCTGGTCGCGGACGCCCGGGGCGTGCCGACGGGGCTGTTCCAGGAGGGCGCGCAGGAATTGGTGCACCGCGCGCTGCCCCCGCTTTCGGCGCGGGTCCGCGCGGAGGCCCTCAGGGCAGCGCTGCGCACGCTGGCGCGGCTCGGTGTCACCAGCTTCACCGAGCCTGGGCTCGGGCCGGGCGGCGACGCGCTGATGCGGGGCGCGCTGGCGGCCGACACCCTGGACGTCTACGGGCGGTTGCTGGCCGACGGTGAACTGACCGCGCGGGTGGGGGTGCTGTGGCTGCCGGCCGGGATGGCCGGCACGGTGGAGGAGTTCGTCCGGGGGCTGGACGCGGTGGCGGGGTTCCGCTCGCCGGATCCGCGGCGGCTGGCGGTGCACGGGGTGAAGGTCTTCGCCGACGGGATCCCGCTGAACCGTACGTCGTGGATGCACGAGGAGTACGTGGGCGGTGGCTTCGGCTGCCTGTGCGTGGGCGGCGACAGCGACGAGGAGCGCAGCGCGGCGGTCGCCGAGATGGTGCGGCACGGGCACGAGGCCGGGCACCAGCTGGGGGTGCACGTCACCGGGGACCGGGCCATCGACACCGTCGTCGACGCCTTCGCGGCCGCCGCGGAGCGGCATCCCCGGCCGGACCCGCGCCACTACGCCATCCACGGCGACTTCCTGACGGCGCGCAGCATGCGGACACTGGCGCGTCACGGCTTCGGGGTCAACATGAACCCGACCATCAAGTGGGCCGTCGCCGACGTCGAGGAGCACTTCGTGGGACCGGAGCGGGCGGCCTACGAGTGGCCGTACCGGGACGCCCTCGACGCGGGTGTGCGGGTGACCAGCGGCTCCGACGCGCCCGTCACGTTCCCGGACTGGCGGCAGGGGGTCTCGACGATGATGCTGCGCGAGTCCCGCGGCAGCGGCCGGGTCAGCGGAGCCGACCAGTGCATCTCCCTGCGGGAGGCGCTGCGGACGTACACGGCGGACGCGGCCTGGCAGGACTTCGCGGAGGGCTGGAAGGGCTCGCTGGAGGTGGGCAAGGCGGCCGACCTGTGTGTGGTCGGGGGCGATCTGCTGTCGGCGGACCCGCACGACATCCCCGGGATGCCGGTCGTGTTCACGGCGGTGGGCGGTGAGGTGGTGCACGACGAGCTGGGCGGGTGAGCGGTGCCCGTTTGACGCACCCGCCGGTGCGTGATCATGCTGGCCGGGTGACGGGCGGGAACGGTTCCGGTGGCGGCGACGTGTGGGGCGGGGCCCTGCGGGTGCGGGAGGCCGCGCTGCGCACCGCGCGCGGCGGCGGTGTCGGGGCGGACGCGCTGCTGGCGGCGCTGTCCGGGGTGGTGGCGCACGACCACGCCTCGCTGACCCGGTGGGATCCGCTGCGACGCCGCCATCTGACCCTGGCCAGCACGTACCCGGACGGCGCGAACGCGTACATCGAGCGGCGGCTGCACGAGGACGCGGGGTTCGCGTCGGTGCGCCGCTCCCCCGCCGGCGCCCGCTGGTGGCACGACGTGCCGGATCACGAGCGGCGGCTGTCGCCGGGGTGGCGGGACACGCTGGAGCCGCTGGGGGTGCGGGACGGGGTCGCGCAGTGCCTGTTCGCCGCCGACGGCCGGTACGTCGGCATGCTTAACGCGAGTGCGACGCGGGGCGGCCGGGGCGACCACGGTGCGGCGCGGGCCGCGGTGG
>NZ_MKXB01000093.1:0-2473 GCF_001865245.1 Streptomyces sp. CC53
GGCCGCCCGGACCGGGGGCCCGTCAGGGCCGGGCTGCCGGGGAGCGGCTGAGCGCCGGCTGACCGCGGCCGCCGCTCCGGCGGAGCGCCCGTGCGGGTGGCCCGGCGGCGGCGCGTCCGGCACAGGCCCGGTCCGCGGCGGCGACGGGGGAGCGGCCTGTCCGGTTGTCCGGCCGGTGCCGTCCGGCGGCTTCCCGGCCGGGACGCGCCCGGCCGGCCCGTTGGTGCCCCGGTCGGGGGCGGCTCGGGTCGCGGCCGGTCCGCCCGGGGCGGGGTCGTCGTGCTGCTCCGCGGACCGGCCCGGGGTCCCGGTCGGCGCCGCGGTCGTCGTGCCGGCGGTGGTGCCCCCGGGTCAGGCGGTCAGCGCGGGAGCCGTGCTGCCGTGCTCGCCGCCGCCGGAGGTCAGGGCGGCCTGGTCGAAGGACTCCTGGGTGTGGGACAGCATCCCCAGGAGGTCGTCGGCCCGCAGCCGGTCACGCCCCGGCTGGGGCGAGGCCGCGATCGGCATCCCACCGGTCGCGTGCCACTGCAGGCTCCCGCGCCCGTCGATGTAGCTGCGGGTGCGCTGCGCGTTGTCCGCGTGCAGGCAGTACGGGACGTCGAGGAGGCCGCGGCGGAACGCCTCCGTGAAGGCCCGCCCGGTGTCCGGGTGGATGTCCAGGACCGCCTCGACCAGCGCCCGCGCCTCCGCGAGGACGCCGAACTCCCCGTCGGCCGCCGCCCGCTGCCCGTGCACCTCGGCCGCCGCGCGCGCGGCCTCCTCCAGGGCGTGGACGTTGTCCTGGATGGTGGGGATCCGGTGGGCCTCCGCCGGGGTCTTGACGATGAGCCGCTCGGTGCCGGTGAGGGACGCCAGTTGCGCGCTGTCCCGCAGCAGCCCCAGGGCTCCGCCCGTGGTGCGGGGGAACACCCCCATGTAGGTGTAGAGCACGACGTGCCAGTCGAGGCCCGTCAGGTGCTCCGCCGCCAGGGTGCGCAGCGCCAGCAGCGCTTCCACGTCCTGGCCGCGGTGGGTCTGCTGGGCGTAGCTGAGCGACACGCTGCGCAGCCCGTGCTGCTTGAAGAACACGCCCTCCAGCACGGAGAGCGCCACGAGCAGACTGGGCGGGCACAGCTGGCCGAGCATGCAGCCGCCGAAGCTCTCCAGGTGCGTGCCCGGCCGCTCGGCGAGCAGCTCGCAGCTGCGTGCCCAGGCGTCGACCGACTCCCGCAGCGGCTTCCTGCTGTAGGGCAGGCAGTACGAGACGGGTCCGCCCTCGGTCGCGTCGAGGCCCGCGTCGAGCAGGGTGCGGATGATGTCGACCGGGTTGGCGGAGCCGTGCCGCACCTGCACCGCGAACTGCCCGTCGATCAGGTCGGAGACCAGGCCGCGGGTGGTGTCGGCGCCGTGGGCGACGATCGGGTAGCCGTTGAGGTCGGTGCCCTCGGCGAGCGCCAGGCGGGCTGACTCGTTGTCGTTGACACGCGTGTAGCTGTCGATGGTCAGGGTGCCGACGGTGCGTGCACCTGCCCGTTTCACCGCCTCCAGGCCCTCCCGCATCCGCGGGAGGTCGGCGAAGCCCATGCGGGGCTGGACGACGAGCTGCCCGTCCCGCACCGCCGTGGCGACCGCCGAGGCGAAGGAGCCGAGCTGCACGCCGTCCGGGACGGCGGGCGACGCGTCTGCCGGGGCCGCGCCCGGGCAGGGGGCGGGGGCGTGCGACGGGTCCGCGGCGGCCGCGGAGTCGGGTATCCGCCCGCTCATCGCGCACCCGACACGGCGACGGCTCCGGAGGTGCCGACGGCCCCCGGAGCGGTGAGGACTCCCGGTCCGTCGGCGGTGCCGGACGCGGGGTCGGCGTCCAGCCGGCGCGGCCCGGAAGCGGCCAGGTAGCGGCGGAACTCGGCGACGCCCGCCGCGTCCTCGAAGACCGCGTCGAAACCGGCGGCGAGGAGTTCGGGACCGTACGTGCCCGCCTCCGCACCGGTCACGCCGAGCTTGCCGCCGATGACGACCCGGATCCCGGCGAGGTCCGGCTGGTCGCGCAGCCGGCGGACGGCACGGGCGCCGTCGAGCGCCCCGTGGCCGTTGACGCTGCTGATGACGACCAGCTCGGGGCGGACCCGCCGGCATTCCTCGACGAGCAGCTCGTCGGGCACGCACGAACCGATGTTGGTCACCTCGTGGCCCATCTCCTCCAGGAGGAGTTGGAGGAAGACGAGGTTCCAGGTATGGGAGTCGGAGGAGACACTCGAGACGAGCACACGGCGGCCGCGGCGCTCCACGGCGCCTTCGGCGCTCTGCTGCGGAGCGTCCTGCCGGCGGCTCTGCGGCGGCTGGACGTGGTACGTGGTCAAGGCTGGCTCTTTCGGCTCGGCGCGGGGCGCGGTGACGACATGGCGGAAGGGACGGAACGCCGGTCGGCGTGTCCGTCTCGCGGGGGCTCGGCGCGGTTGCGGAGCGCCGGCTGCCGGCGGGCGGCAGGCGGGGCGGG
>NZ_MKXB01000093.1:2759-5703 GCF_001865245.1 Streptomyces sp. CC53
GGGGCGGATGTCCTTCTGGGGGGTGCGGGCGGAGGCCGGCCGGGTGCGGATGGCGAGCACGGTGCAGCCGGTGCGGCTGGACATCTGGTGCTCGGTGCCCGGACCCTCGACGACGAGGTCGCCCTTGACGTACGACATGCCGTCGCTGTGGTCGAGGACACCGTCCAGGACCAGCATCAGCTCGTAGCCCAGGTGCTCGTGGAAGTCGCCGTGGGCACCCGGGGGGAAGCGCAGCAGCAGACCGACCGAGTCCTCGTTCTTGGACTCGTCCGGGGCCCAGAGCACGTGGTGCTCCACGTTCGCCCTGCCCGGCTCGTTCCACGACGTCCACTCCAGGTCGTCCAGCTCGAAACCGCTGCGGAACGCGTTGGGGATGTACTCGATCTCGGACACTGTGATATGCCTCTCCTCGGCCGGCGCGTCGAGTTCCGACCAACCCGCCGGTGGAAATCTTTTGGTTTGCCTCAAGAAGCCTAAGCGGGATTCCCGGGTACAGATCCGCACATTCCTTGATGCCGGGTATCGGACTTTCCGATGGGGGCCATCGGCCGGTAAACGGAGGGAATAAAGAAGGGAAAGGCAGGTGGCGCGGAAAGCGAATTCTCGGCTTTCCGCGCCACCTGCCTCGTCGTACGGGCCGGTGTTATCCGGTACCGGCTCCTCAGGCCGGCTGCACCACCTTCTCCCGACCCACCCGGGTGGCCACGTCGCACACCGCCGCGACCGGCGGCCTGGCCAGCTCGCGGCCGCCCCACAGGGCCCGTACGCCCAGCCGGAGGCGGGGCAGGCCGGGCAGCACGGCGAGTCCGCCCGCGGCCGGGCCCACCGCCTCGTACGGCAGCATGGCGACGCCGTAGCCGGCGCGCGCGAGCTCCCGCGCGCCGCCCATGGAACCGGCCTCGACGACCGTGGGGTCGATGCCGTACGTGTCCCGCAGCGCACCCACCAGGACCTGGTGGGACGCGCAGTCGGGGTCCACGGCGAGGACCCGTACGGAGGCCAGCGCCGCCACGGGGTCCTGGGCGTTCACGAGGGACGCCGCGGCGACCGGCACGACCTCCAGGTCCGGCAGCTCCTCGACCGTGATGCCGGCGGGGGGCGGCTCACCGACGGTGGGCTCGCCGTGGACCAGGGCCAGGTCGACCTCACCGCTGCGCACGGCCTCGTGGGCCCGGCTGATCGACAGCTGCCGCAGCGACACCTGCACCTTCGGGTACCGGTAGCGGCACTCGTGCATCAGCGGCCCGATCCGCGTTTCCAGCAGGAACGCGGACGCGCCGACCGTGGTACGTCCTTCCATTTCACCGGAGGGGTTGAGAGCGGTGGCCATCTCGTCCACCACGTGAAATATCCGCTGCGCGTATTCGTGGAATATTTCACCGGAGGGAGTGAGACGAACTCCATGCGGAAGCCGCTGGACCAGCTGCATGCCGACCCTGGACTCCAGCGACCGAATGTGTGAGGTGACACTCGACTGCGCGTAGCCGAGGCTACGGGCAGCTTTCGTGAAACTTCCCAGGCGAGCCACCTCGCGAAAGGTTCTGAGTTGGTAGAGAGCGAGATCTAACGACACGTTGTCCCCCATGAAACATGGATCCGGTGCCATCCCGAAGGTCGGGCCGCGGCCCGGGTCGGGCTGCGGTCGTCGGGCTCCGGGAATCGTCAACCCCCCGACAGTTGCGGTCGCTTCCCCGTGCGACCTGACTGTCGGACCCACTGTCAGACTAACGCTACTGGGAGCGATAGTGCGTTAGATTGAGGATCCTGCCATGTGTCCACTCCCCTCGACAAGTCCCGGTCCTGTATGCCGTAGGACACTCAACTGCCGCTCGAATCAGACCGGATGAGGAGCCCGCCATGACGTCCGATGCCCTGCCGGCGGCGCCCGCCGACGTCCCCCCGCTGCACGGGGAGCCCCTGCCGCTGGAGTTCGCCAACACGGTGTTCCCGGTGCGCGGCGAGCTCAGGGACGTCCTCGACAGCCCCGAGGGGCTGGCCTGGTGGCTGGGTGCCTGCCGCGACCGGCTGGCCACCCCGCTGTCCGACAGTGACCTGCACGGTGTCGGCGCCACCGATGTCGACTGCTTCGTGATGCTCCGCGACGCCACCCGCAGGCTGGTCGACGCCCACGTCGACGGGCGTGCCCCGGACGCCTGGGACGTCGCCCAGGTGAACCGGGTGTCGAGCGTCGGGCGGCCGTGGCCGATGCTGCGCTGGAGCGGCGCGGGCCGGCCCGCCGCGCTGGAGGTGTCCACCGCCCCGCCGCTCGTGGCGGTCCAGGCCGAGGTCGCGCACGGGCTCATCGCGCTGCTCTCCGGGGCGGGGGCGGGTGACGTGCGCGCGTGCCGGGCGCCGGGCTGCGTGTTCTTCTTCGACCACGCCCGATCCCGGCGCGAGTGGTGCTCGACCGGCTGCGGCAACCGTGCCCGGGTGGCCCGCCACTACGCCCGGCACCAGAGGGGTCGCAGGTTGCCTAACGGGCAGAAGTTGTCCGGCAGTTAGCAAAGATGTGACGTTGGCCGGGCCGCCCCGCGCGGTCCGGCACATCGGAGTTTCCGATCCCTGGAATCTGCGAAGCCATCGATGACAAGCCAGTCTGGCGCATTACTTTCGATGCACAGCAGGAAACGCCGTGGCCCCCGCCACTCCCGATCCGGGGGTGCCAGGGCTTCGACAGACAGGATCACGCCATGTTCCGCACTGCATCCCAGCGCAGCACAGCGTTACGCCGCGTCGCCGCCAGGTCCTCGGTGCCCGTCGCCGACGCCGGCCCCGCGGACGAGGGCCCCGGCCCCGCCCGCGACGCGGTCCGCGCCGGCGCCGGCACCCTCAGGGCCGTCGGCGGCGCCCTCCGTCGCAAGGCCGTCCGCGGCTCCGGCCGCCGGCCCCTCCGCGGCGCCGGTTCCGGTGCCGGGCGCGGCGGCTCCGCCGGTCGGACCGCAGG
>NZ_MKXB01000093.1:5983-12153 GCF_001865245.1 Streptomyces sp. CC53
GGGAGGGGTAGCCCCCCGCCTCACCCCGACAGCCCGCCGACCCCCTCCGCGCCGGGCGCGGCCGCCGCTCCCTCGGCCGCGCCCGGTCCGGTCACCTCGTTCTCCCGCGTACGGCGGCTGTGCCGGGCCACCCTCACCCGGTTGCCGCAGCCGGACGTGCACCAGGCGCGCCGGGCATGGCTCTTGACGAAGTACAGGATGCAGCCCGGAGCGCCGCAGGCCCGGATCAGGTCGGCCTGCTCCCCGGAGAACAGCGCCACCGCCGCCGCGGCGACCTCCCCGAGCGCCACCCGGTACGGATCCCCCTCAAGCCACCGGGGGACCGCGTCGAAGGCGGGGCCGGGGGCCAGCTCCCGCCACTGGGTGGCGAGCCGGGCGGCCGCGTTCACGGCGTCGGCGTCGGCGGGCTCCGGCTCGTGGCCCGCCGTGCGGGCCGCGGCCAGGCCCCGCAGCGCGCGGCGCAGCTCCCGGAACGCCTCGACGTGGTCCTCCCCCGCGGGCCCCGAGCGCTCCAGCGCCGCCGAGAGGGCGGAGCTGAACTTCCCCCGGTGTACGGCCAGCCAGGCGTCCAGGGCCTCCCCGGAGGTCAAGGCGTCCACCAGGTGACCGCGCACCCCGCCCTTGATGTACGTCGTGTTCACCAGGTCGAGCGGCAACGGCTCACCCAGCAGTGGGAGTTGCCCGATGGTCTCCCGTCCCTGCCCTGCATGCGTCCCTTGGTCCATCGTCCCATCCTGCCGTCCTCGGACTTCGCCGGAACTCCCTCCTGAAGCTAATGCATCAGGCTATGATCCATACGTTAGCTGCTCAACTCCGTGTATGTGCAAGGGAGGAAAACCCGATGTCCGAGTCCACGGTGACCGAGCCGCAGGCCGGCACGCCGGCCTCGAAGCGGATCGGTGCCGCGCTGGGCGGCAAGGCGCCCGCCCGCGCCCCCGGTGCCGCCATCTCGGTGGCCACGCTCAGCGGTGTCGTCTCGCTCGTCCTGCTCGTCGTTATCGGCGTCCTGCTCGACCAGACCGTGCTCATCCCGCCGCTCGCCGCCAGCGCCGCCCTGGTGTTCGCGGCGCCGGCGCTCCCGCTCGCCCAGCCGCGCAGCGTCGTGGGCGGCCAGCTCGTCTCGGCCGTCGTCGGCTTCGTCTGCCTGGCGGCCGGCGGCAGCTCCGTCTGGACGGCCGCGGTCGCCGGCGGTCTCGCCATCGGCGCCATGGCCCTGGCCAGGACGCCGCACTCGCCCGCCGCGGCGACGGCGGTGATCGTCGTGCTCACCCAGCCGTCGGCGCCGCTGTTCCTGTCGCTCCTGCTGCTCGCCACGCTGGTCCTGGTCGGCGTCGGCATCGTCGCGGGACGCAGCGGCAAGACCGCCCGCTACCCCACCTACTGGTGGTGAGGGGCAGTCATGACCAGCAGGTTCGGACAGCTGCTCTTCACCCCTGAGGCGCAGCGGCACCAGGAGCGGCACGGCAGCCGCCGCAGTTACGCCCACATGACGGCCGGGCCGGCCGACGCCGACCGGCTCACCGAGGACGAGGCGTACTTCGCCCGTACCAGGACGAGCTTCTACATGGCGTCCACCAGCTCCTCGGGCTGGCCCTACATCCAGCACCGCGGAGGCCCTGTCGGCTTCCTGCGGGCCCTGGACGACAAGACCCTCGGCTTCGCCGACTACCGGGGCAACAAGCAGTACATCACCACCGGAAACCTCGACCACGACAACCGGGTCGCCCTGTTCCTCATCGACTACCCGAGCCGGAGCCGGCTGAAGGTCCTCGGCCGTGCCCGCACCGTCGGGGCGGAGGAGTGGCCCGAATCGGCCGGTCCACTCGTCCCGGGCGACTACCGGGCGGTCGTGGAGCGGGTCGTCCTCATCGACGTCGAGGCATACGACTGGAACTGCCCCCAGCACATCGAGCCCCGCTACACCACGGACGAGGTGGAGCAGGCGATCGCTCCGCTGCGCCGTCGGCTGGCGGAACTGGAAAGCGAGAACGCCCGGTTGAAGGCCGGCCGCGCGGCGGAAGCCGACGCAGGCAGGGAGCGCGCCCGGGCGGCCGCGCACCAACGAACGGAGGAACCTCCATGAGCCCCACCCGCATAGTCCGCCGCGGACGCTCCGCTGATCCCACGAGCTCCGCACTCCCCGCGACCGGCCAGGGCAAGCTCACCGACAAGTGCAAGCCCTGGCTGTCCGCCTTCTGCACCGCGTACCAGCGCAGGGAGATCACCGTGCTCCGCGTGAGCGTGGGCATCCTCTACCTGTGGTTCGGCGTCCTGAAGTTCATCCCGGCCCTGAGCCCCGCCGAGGACATCGCCACCGTCGTGATGAGCATCATGACGTTCGACGCGGTCCCCGCCGAGGTGACCGCACCGCTCCTGGCCCTCATGGAGGTGCTGATCGGGATCGGCCTCGTCACCGGGCGGCTGCTGCGGCTGACGCTCGTCACGTTCTTCGTGCACATGGCGGGGGTCTTCGTCACCCTGGCGATCGTCCCCGGCGCCGTATGGAGCCACCCCCTCGTCCCCACGCTTGAGGGGCAGTACATCATCAAGAACCTGGTCCTGGTGGCCGCGTGCCTGTCCGTCGCCGCGGCGGCGGTGCGCGGCTCCCGGACCGCCGGGGTGCCCGAGGTCCAGGAGACCGCCCTGGCCGCCGGGATCCCCGCCGGCCTCGACACGGCCCTCGACGGCAACTGCCCCACGTGCAGCGGCCCGTACACCGCCTCGGAGGCTCGGCCGGCGCCGACACCGCCCGAGCCCGCACTCGCCGCCCCGTCCCTGCCGGTCGGCTCGACCGCCCGGGACTGACCCGAGGCACCCGCACCGGCCGTACACCGCCGACGCATCCCCCACACGCCCCGCACGCACCACCCCGCACCATGCACCCCCGCGTCCCATCCGGGCCCCGCGCCACTTCCGCAGGCGCGGGGCACCCGGCGTTCGGGGGCCTGCACTGCGCCCCTGCGGCCGGTCTGCCACGTCCGGCTGCCGCATCGGATCCCCTGCGCGGCGCCTCTTCCGCGGACAGGGGGTGGTCCCGCCCCCGGCAGCGGACCGGTGGAGGAAGCGACCGGCGGCGGGGGAGTGGTCAGCGGCGGCGCGGGCGCGGTGGAACCGTGGGAAGGCACGAAGGGTGCCGGTAGGCGTCCGGTCTGGCGCACGACGCGGAGAACCCCGGGATCACGACGGCCTCACCCTCGATCACCCGGCCGCAGTGCATACACCAACGCGCCTCCGCGGGCGTCATGGCCGTGTCCTCTCGTGGCAGGGGCAGGTGCACCTGATGGAGAACAGCGGTCGCTCGCCGGGGCGGGGGCGGTCGGTGGCGTAGACGTCCTGCGGGTGGCACTGCCGATGCTCGCCGAGCTCGCACTCACCGGTCCGCCCCGCCCGCTCGGCGTCCGCCCGCACCTGCTCCAGCGTCCGGGCGGTCACCGGCCGCACCTCGCGGTGTGGCAGCCGTGGCAGGCCCGCGGCGCCCACACGACCCGCACGCCGGGCGCGGGCCGGTGGCGCAGCCAGCCCAGCGACACCGCGGCTCCCGGCGCGAGCGGCGCGCCGCAGAACGTGCAGTCCAGGCCGTACCGCTGGAACGGGGTGAGCACCCCGTACGCGGGAAGCGCCCCTGCGGCCGCGGTCACCGGCCGCACCTCGCGGAGTGGCAGCGGACGCAGACCCGCAGCGGGAAGCGGCGCGGCAGCTGCCGCGCGGTCGCGGCGGTCAGCTCGACGGCGCAGTCCGCGCACTGCCGGCCCCGGCGCTGCCGCTCGGTGAGCGGCGGCGTTCTTGACACGGGTACACCTGCTCTCGTGCTCTCTGCCGTGGTCTCGATCCGGCCCATACGATCACCTGCGCTTCGCTACGCTGAGTGGTCCTCGATGACGCTTCGACAGTAGGAGCGCAGGGCCGTCGGCTGAACTGACCGGCAGTACCGGTTGCAGCCTCCACTCCACCAAGGGGGACAGAGTGCAAGGCAGCCAGCGTGCGAAAACCCGGTCTCCCCGTCAGGCTTCCGCTCTGCAGCCGCGGGCCGGCCTCATTTCGGGGTTCACCTTCCGCCTCATCCGCGAACAGCTCGGTTGCACGCAGGAGTCGCTGGCTGAACGACTCCGCGTGTCGGGTGACACCGTCGCAGGGTGGGAGTCCGGCCGCCGGCCCCTCACAGCAGTGCCCACCGGGCAGAACCTCGTGCACCGTCACATCCTGCTCCGCATGGGCGCTGCTCCGTCCCTGTTGCACACGCTGGAACGCGCCATGGAGGCAGACGTTCTGCTGACCGGCGTCCTTCAGGGGCAAGCGCCTGAGGGCAACCCCATGGGTGCCTGGGTGATGCAACGCGACCTCGTCGAGATGGTCACCTGGCCGCTCACCGGCGTTGCCCCCGCAGCTCTTCGGAGGCTGCCCGCGCCGCCTCGTCCGCGCCGCGGCCCGGTGCCGGTCGGCCCTGACCTTCCGCGTGCAGAACGAGCGCAGCTCTTCTCAGAACTCCGCCGCACCGCAGAGGCCGCCCGCGACCCGGGTCTTTTTCTCCTGCGCCGCCAAGCCGTCTACCTGGCCGGCTACGACATCGAGGGGGACACGGCGGCGTGGCTGGCCGCACAGAAGGGCGCTGTCCGCCCGCAGGGTTGGCTGAACCGCTGGTTGGATGAACGATCGGTCGCCGCAGTGGCAGCCCGTCAGGGGGACCGCGACCGCATGGCGCACTTCATCAGCGGGTTGGAGGGCGACGACACGCACGGAGGCGGCGAACCTCAACTACTGGGCGTACTGGATCGGCGAGCAGCCTGTGGAACTCACGGACGACTTCATCGCCCGAGCTGATGCGGGCTCATGGACCGGAGAACGGCTCTTGGCCCACTTGGCCAGGGGTCTGACCCCTGAACACGGGTACTTCGACCTGAACGTGCACACCCTGTGGGCCCTGCTCGCCGCCCGCCCAGGCCTGCTTCGCCGGTCGGCGCACCTCGACCGTCTACAGCCGCGGCTCGCCATGCTGTTGGATGACCATGGCCTCTCACCGCGGGCGCGGCGAGAGCTGGAAGGCATCCGGTACGCGATCCGCCTCACCGAGGCGTGAGAGGAGACGGGCAGTGGCCGACGACCTTGACCTGTCCGCGGTGGGCCGCTTCTTGTTCGAGGCAGGCACCCTGAAGCACACCAAGCGCACTGGCTGGTGGATGGCGGGCGTCCGGGACCCCGAAAGTGTCGCAGAGCACGCCTGGCGCGCCTCTCTCCTCGCCTCGGTCATCGCCGAGCTGGAAGGCGCCGACCCGGCGCGTGCGGCCCTGATGGCCGTGTGGCACGACTCGCAGGAGTCCAGGACTGGTGACGTGAACCATCTCGGGAAGAAGTACGCGCCACAGGCCGACCCCGCTGCGGTGACGGCCGACCAGACCGAGGGGATGCCGCCCAGGCTGGCCTCCATGGTGCGTCGGCTGGTGGCCGAGTACGAGGCCAAGGAGTCCGCAGAGGCCGTGTGCGCTCGCGATGCCGACAAGCTGGAGTGCCTGCTGCAGGGAATCGAGTACCGGGAGCAAGGGCATGCCCACGCCCAGCGGTGGATCGACAACAGCCGCAGCCGTCTGAAGACCGAGACGGCCCAGCGCCTCGCAGACGAGCTGCTGCAGCAGAACGGGCTCGACTGGCTTCGCGCAGCACTGGGGGAGAGGCAGGCGTGACGAATCCGCTCCTGCCCTTCAGGCGCGGAACCGCAAGGGCGGTGCGGCGTGTGCATGCAGGGGGTGAGCCGGCCGCTGGTCGGTACGGGGTGCTTCCCGATACGCACGGGCCCGCACTACCCGTGCGTGCTCGTGCCCGATCCCGACCCGGCGCCGCCTTCGTAGGCACGGGGTGTTCGGCGGGGCGCCACCGGACGTGCCCGGATGCCGGCGAGAGTCCGTAGGCGGCCCGTGCGTTGCGGAGGACCCGGCCTTCGGCCCGAGGGCAGGCTTGATCTCCGCGCCGGTGTTCCGACCGTCAGGGGACCCCGCGGCCACACCGCCGCTGGCCGTTTCCCCGCCGCACGCCCGCCCCGGCTCGACGCTTCGCCGACTTCCGCCGTGCTCCACCGCGCATAGCGAAACGGCCGGCGGAGGCGCCGGCCATGTGAGGGGAAGAGCGCCCCAGGCAGGACTCGAACCTGCGGCCAAGCGCTTAGAAGGTGTCCGGCAGTG
>NZ_MKXB01000094.1 GCF_001865245.1 Streptomyces sp. CC53
CGAGCTGCTCCCCCAGCGCACCGGCGGCCGCGGGATCAGCGTCGTGTACCGGTACGCGCGGGATCTCGACGCCGCGCTCATCTTGTGGCTGATCGCCGGGCCATAGCCGCCCGCTCCCGCGAGGCTGCCGCGTCCTTCCCGGACCCCGTCTCCGGTCTGGCGGCGAGCGGGCGCCGTCACGCTTCGCCCACGCGGGCAGCGACGGTAGCCGTACGATCTCCGGTCATGAGCAGCACTGCACGCCGCCCGCTCGGACACGGACCGAAGCCTGCGCCGGCCGACGTTCCGCGGCCGCCGGCGGAAGCGCCCCGGGTCACGGCCGCGCAGGCGGATGCAGGGACGACTCCGCTCCACCAGACGGGGCAGCTTGACCTGGCTGCCTACCGGGAGCGTGGAGTGCTGGGCCGGCGGCCCCGAGCGGCTGCGGGCTGAAGGGGCCCTGGGGGTCGGGTGTCGTAGGGTCGGGGGCGGCCCGTGCCGGAATGGGGTGTGAGGGCAAGGCCCCGGTCCCCGGTGACGGGACGCAGTACGGCCGGGGCCGCCCCTGCTCGCTGTGGATGCTGCGTCGTACGCGGCTGACGTGTGTTCGGTGGTCGGGTCGGTGGCCCGGCACGATGTCCGGGCCACCGACGGGACCCCCGTACGGGGGTCAGGCCGCGAGGGTGTGCGGCTGCTCGCCCCGGATGGAGGCGAGCGCGGCCTGGCGCTCGGCCTCCATCTCCGCGTGCGCCTGGTTGATCCGGGCGCGGTGGTCGGACTCGGACTCGCCCGGCTTGCGCACCGGCATGCGGCGCGAGTACGCCGCGAGGCGGCGGAGCGCTGAGGTGTGGGCGTCCCACAGGTAGTTGACGGCGATCTGGTCGCGGCGCGCCTGTCCGGTGACGCACACGTAGTCGCCTTCGAACACCTCGTCCAGGTACTCGACGTGCCAGCCTCCCTGCCACCGCAGCATGATGCCGAGTTCGGCGCCGTCCTCGCGGTACACGACGTACCCCGCGTCACCGAGCACGCCCGCCATCGGCAGGTTCTCGGTGAGCCATGCCCACTCGGACAGGTCGTCGGCCGTCAGCCGTAGCCATCACGCCGTTCCTTCCGTGGCCGCCCACTCCAGTCCCAGGTCGGCCAGCGCCCGGAGCTTGTCCGCAGCGAGCTTGGCGCGCCTGCTCTTGCTGTTGCTCAGAAACACCCCCAACCGGACCTCTGTCCCGTCCTCCAACCGCTCCACGTGGCTCCTGGAGACGACCACGGAGCCCGTACGGGCCTTGTACTGCGCCAGGGCCGCAACGCCCCGCTCGAAGGCGCTGGAAGCCGCGGTGGTGGCCTTCGCGGCGGGCGCTTCGGGCTCCGGCGGCAGCGGCGCGATACCGAGCTGCTGGAGCAGCGTGCGCTGCTGCTCCAGCAGCCCTGTCCACACCTCGGGCCGGCGCTGCCGGGCCAGCCACCGGCCGATGTCCATGCCGTGCACGGTGACCCCGGGCATCACGTCGGCCTGCCCGTCGGCCTGGCCGTGCTCGTCGCTGAGGAGTTCGCGCAGCGCGGCGTAGTGCCGCTGCCAGGTGGCCGGCCACTCGGGGTTCCAGTGCTCGTCCACCTCCTCCAGCGCCGCCCTCCACTCCGGGTGCTCGTCCAGCGCCCCGGGCCGCCTCAAGTTCGCCAGCCACTGCCCCACCGGCCGGTCCAGCGCCGTCGCCGTCCGCGGCGCACACAGCGTCCAGTGCTCATCGAAGTACGCACGGGCCGCCTCCAGGTTCTCCTGGAACCGCGCGTCCGCCACCGACCACACCATGCCCAGCCGCTCCAACCGCTGCACCCGCTGCCCGCTCAGCTCCCCCGCCCCGTAAGCGCGCCGCTGCTCCGCGACCCACTGCCCCAGCGGTGTCGCCCCCTCGCGGTGACCGTACGGCACGCGCGCATGCCCCTCACGCTCCGTGAACGCCTTCAGCTTCGCCCACCCGCGCGCCCAGTCCTGCCGCTCCGTGTCGATCACGTTGAAGCTGACCCAGTCCGCGACCATCACCGGGTCACGCGGAGCCGAGAACCGCAACAGCACACGCGATTCCTCCTCGCCTTCTCCGGGCTCCTCACCGATATTCACCGACGGCTGCACCATGCGCTTCTGCGGCTCTTGCGGAATGGCCAGCAATTCCACCGCCTCTTCATCATGCGCACGCAGCCCTTCAAGTACCTTCACCAAAGGCCGATACGAACCGGAGGTGAACATATCTTCCGGCTTCTCGCCGGGCTGAAGGAATACCGGCACGATCAAAGAGGCCACCTTCCCCTCCCCCGGCTTCTGCCGCAAAGCGCGCCCGATGGCCTGGACGATGTCGTGCGGCGCGCCCTTGGGGTCCAGCAGCGCCACCGCGTCCACCGCCCGGATGTCCACCCCCTCACCCAGCACCCGGCAGTTCGACAGCACCGCCCGCAGCGCCGTGGACCCGAACCCGCCCAGTACCTCCCGCCGCCGCTCGGCGACGTGATCCCCGCACAGCCAGTCCGCCCAGATCCGCCGCGGGTACTTCTCCGGCTGGTCGGCGTGCAGCTTCGCCGCCACGTCCTTCAGCCCCTCGGCGTACGCCTGCGCCTCCATCGTCCGGTGGTGGAAGGTGATGCACGTGCTCAGACCGTGATCCGACATCGTCCGCAGCAGCGCGGCCTGAAGCGCCCCCAGCCGCTGCCCGCGCACCTCCTCGCTGTGGCGGTCCTCCCCCCGCAGCCGCTCCGGGGTGACCACCGGGTCCTGGAGCTCCACGACGATGATCTGATACCGCGCCAGCAACCCGCGGGAGACCGCCGACGCGAGCGACAGCTTGTACAGGACCGGCCCGAAGATCGCCTCATCGTCCATCGAGGCCGCCATCTCCTTTGGCAGCGGATCATGCGCCCCCTCCGCCAGCTGCCAGTGCGCCGGCCGCTCCTGCCAGATCCGCGGCGTCGCCGTCAGATACAGCCGCCGGTCCGCCGGAATGATGTCCTGGTCGTGGATGTCCGCCCACGCCTTGCCCAGCGACCCCGACGTGCGGTGCGCCTCATCGACCACCGCCAGGTCCAGCCGGCCGAGCCGCTGGCCGTAGGCCCCCGCGAACGCCTCCCCGAGCACGCCCAGGGAGGCGTACGTGCTGAAGATGACGACCGGCCCGCTCGCGTGCCACAGCGCCAGCCGCACCGGGTTCGTGGTGGCGCGGACCTTCAGCGACCACAGCTCCAGATCGCCCTCCACCCCGCCCACCGCCACCGCCGGCCCCTGGTGCCCCACCCGGCGCCACTCCCGCACCGTCTGCGTGAGCAGGTCCAGCGTCGGCACCACCACCAGGATCCGGCCCTTCGGGAGCATCTCGCGGGCAGCGAAAGCCGCACTGATGGTCTTCCCGGTGCCGCACGCGGAAATCACCTGCCCGCGCAGACCGTTCACCGGAATACCGCCCGGAGGGACATCGAGACCGCGCTTGATGGCGTCCACGGTTTCAATCTGATGGGGGCGCAGGTCACGCCTCGTCATAGCCACAGGAAGACTCCCTTTCACAGAATGTGGCGCGCAGCCAGAAAGAGGGAATCCCGGAGTCCTGATGAGGTCCGGGGGGTGATGCCTGGTCCCAGACTCTACACAGTGCATCACTGTGATGCATCACGTTCGGCGCAGGTTCATGCACCGGGGTAGAAGTTGGCCGATTCCCGCCCCCGGTGGGGCGGTTGTGCGGTAGGCTCGCGGCCAGGCCGGCAGGGAAGCCTGCTGGCCTGGCCGTAGGGTGGTCCGGGTGGAGTGCTGCGAGGCCGACCTCGGGGTGCCGACTGGCCGGCCGCGCGGACTCGACGCTGCGTCAGGTGC
Organism: Streptomyces sp. CC53; assembly: GCF_001865245.1. GTDB lineage: Bacteria > Actinomycetota > Actinomycetes > Streptomycetales > Streptomycetaceae > Streptomyces. The sequence continues at coordinate 3,827 of NZ_MKXB01000094.1, forward strand.
CGGGCGGGGGTGTGGCCTGGAATCCCAGTCGCTACACAGG
>NZ_MKXB01000095.1 GCF_001865245.1 Streptomyces sp. CC53
CGGCCTCCCAGGCCCCGGCGCCCGCGCGGCCCGGCCCGTCGCCCGGGATGCCGCGCCCCTCCGCCGTGCCGGCACCCGCCGCACCCGGGGGCGCCGCCCACCGGGCCGCCGCCTCGCGCAGCCGCCACGCCTCGTCCCGCACGACCAGCGCCTGCTCCAGGTCCCGGGCCGCCGCCACCGCGGCGTCCAGCACCCGGTCGCCGAGCGGCACCGGCCGCCGCAGCGCCCCGTACAGCACCGCCCGCACCCGCCGGCGGACCACCACCGGCACCGCGAGCACCGACCGCAGGCCCTCCGCCGCCACCGGCGCGTCGTACTCGTGGCTGATGTGCCGGGCCTCCGGGTAGTCCGTCACCGCGCACGGCCGGGCCAGCGCGACCGACCGGCCGCCCAGACCGCCACCGTGGCGGACCGTCAGCCCCCGCAGCACGTCCGACGACGTACCGCTCAGCTCCGCGATGCGCAGCCCGGCCCGCGCCCGGCCGCCGTCGCCCAGCAGCCCCCCGAAGGCCACCGGCAGCCCCGTGGCCCGGCGCATCCCCCGCAGGGCGGCCCGCAGCTCCGCCGCCTCGCCCGCCGGCCCCGCGCCCCGCCCGCCGACTCCGTACCGGTCCGCCACGTCCGCCGCTCCCCGCTCCCGACCGCTCGCCCCCGCACGCCACACCGGCGCCAGGCGCGCCCCCCGTCCGGGGGTAGTGAGACCTGCGTCACCGATTACACGATGGCGCGAGCGCGTCCCGCAACGAGCGCGCACGAGGAGGACACAGATGTCGGAACACGGTGCGACCGCGCGGTTCCGGGCCGCCCGGGACTTCCTGCAGCGGCACCGGGAGGACTACGACGCCGCCTACCGGGGCTTCTCCTGGCCGCGCTTCACGCACTTCAACTGGGCCGCGGACTGGTTCGACGCCATCGCCGCGGGCAACGCCGCCACCGCGCTGCACATCGTCGAGGAGGACGGCCGCGAGACCCGCGTCTCCTTCGACGACATGGCCGCCCGCTCCCGGCGCGTCGCCAACTGGCTGCGCGCCCAGGGCGTACGGGCCGGGGACCGGGTGATCGTGATGCTCGGCAACCAGACCGAACTGTGGGAGACCGCACTCGCCGCGATGCGGCTGCGCGCCGTCGTCATCCCCGCCACGCCGCTGCTGGGCCCCGCCGACCTGCGGGACCGCGTGGCACGCGGCCGGGCCCGGCACGTCGTCGTCCGGGCCGCCGACACCGCCAAGTTCGACGGCGTGCCCGGCGACTACACCCGCATCGCCGTCGGCGGGGCGCGGGCTCCCTGGCGCGCGTACGAGGAGGCGTACGACGCCGACGACCGGTTCGTCCCCGACGGACCCACCCGTGCCGACGACCCGCTCCTGCTCTACTTCACCTCCGGGACCACCGCCCGCCCGAAGCTCGTCGAACACACCCACACCTCCTACCCCGTGGGCCATCTGGCGACCATGTACTGGATCGGGCTCCGGCCCGGCGACGTCCACCTCAACATCTCCTCGCCCGGCTGGGCCAAGCACGCCTGGTCCAACCTCTTCGCGCCCTGGAACGCCGAAGCCGCCGTCTTCGTCCACCACTACACGCGTTTCGACCCCGCCCGCCTCATGGCCGAGATGGACCGGCACGGCGTCACGAGCTTCTGCGCCCCGCCCACCGTCTGGCGCATGCTCATCCAGGCCGACCTGACCGCGCTGCGCACCCCGCCCCGCGAGGCCCTCGCGGCGGGCGAGCCGCTCAACCCCGAGGTGATCGCGGCCGTGCGGCGCGCCTGGGGCGTCACCATCCGGGACGGCTTCGGCCAGACGGAGACGGCCGTGCAGATCGCCAACACGCCCGGGCAGCCCCTGAAGCCCGGGTCCATGGGCCGCCCGAGCCCCGGATTCCGCGTGGAACTGCTCGATCCGGTGACCGGGCGGCCCGGCGCGGAGGAGGGCGAGATCGCCCTCGACCTGTCGGCCCGCCCGGTGGGCGTGATGACCGGATACCACGGCGACCCGGAGCGCACGGCGCAGGCTATGGCGGACGGGTACTACCGGACCGGGGACATCGGACGGCGGGACGACGACGGGTACGTGCACTTCGTCGGCCGGAGCGACGACGTGTTCAAGGCCAGTGACTACAAGATCAGCCCCTTCGAGCTGGAGAGCGCCCTCCTGGAGCACGAGGCGGTGGCCGAGGCCGCCGTCGTCCCGGCGCCCGACCCGCTGAGGCTGGCCGTGCCGAAGGCGTACGTCGTGCTCGCGGACGGCTGGGAGCCCGGACCGGAGACCGCGAAGGCGCTGTTCGCGCACGCGCGGGCGGCCCTCGCCCCGTACCAGCGGATCCGCCGCATCGAGTTCGCCGACCTGCCCAAGACCGTCTCGGGCAAGATCCGCCGCGTCGAGCTGCGGGAGCGGACGGCTGCCGGGTCGCCCGCCGAGTACCGCGAGGAGGCCCTGTGACCGGCCCGCTGTCGAACGCCCGCGCGTACGGCGAGGGGAAGGCCCCCGTGACCGACCGGCCGGCCTGCCCTCGCGGTCCGGTGGCCGGCCCGCCGGGGCAGGCCCGCGGCCCCGTCGCCGACCCGCTGCCGCACGTCCACGACCACGCCAGGGAGGCACGGTGACCGTGCAGCTGTCGTACGCCCACGGGACCGGCGGCACGCCCCTGCTCGGCGAGACCATCGGCGCCGACCTCGCCCGGACCGTGGCCCGGTACCCCGACCGGGAGGCCCTCGTCGACGTGGACTCCGGGCGCCGCTGGACGTACGCCGCGTTCGCCGCCGCCGTGGACGAGCTGGCCCGCGCCCTGCTGGCCTCCGGCATCGCCCAGGGCGACCGGGTCGGCGTCTGGGCGGTCAACTGCCCCGAGTGGGTACTGCTCCAGTACGCCGCGGCCCGCACCGGCGCCGTCCTGGTGAGCATCAACCCGGCCTACCGCGCGCACGAGTTGGCGTACGTCCTCAACCAGGCGGGCGTCTCGCTGCTGGTCGCGTCCCCGTCGCACAGGTCCACCGACCACCGGGCGCTGGTGGAGGAGGTGCGCGGGGCGTGCCCGGAGCTCCGGGAGGCGTTCTTCATCGGGGATGCGAGCTGGGACGCGCTGACCGCCCGGGCGGCGGGCGTCACCGCGGAGGACCTGGCCGCGCGGGAGGCGGAGCTGTCCTGCGACGACCCCGTGAACATCCAGTACACCTCCGGCACCACCGGCTTCCCGAAGGGTGCCACGCTGTCCCACCACAACATCCTCAACAACGGCTATTTCGTGGGGGAGACGCTCGGCTACGGCCCGGACGACCGGATCTGCCTGCCGGTTCCGTTCTTCCACTGCTTCGGCATGGTCATGGGAAACCTCGCGGCCACCTCCCACGGCGCCTGCATCGTGATCCCCGCCCCGTCCTTCGACCCCGCCGCCACCCTCCGCGCCGTCGAGCTGGAGCGGTGCACCTCCCTGTACGGGGTGCCGACGATGTTCATCGCCGAGCTGCACCTGCCGGACTTCGCCTCGTACGACCTGACGTCCCTGCGCACCGGGATCATGGCGGGGTCGCCGTGCCCGGTGGAGGTGATGAAACGGGTGGTCGCCGAGATGCACATGGCGGAGGTGTCCATCTGCTACGGCATGACGGAGACCTCGCCCGTCTCCACCCAGACCCGTCGCGGTGACGACCTGGAGCGCCGCACCGGGACCGTCGGCCGCGTCCTCCCGCACGTCGAGGTGAAGGTCGTGGACCCGGTCCGCGGTACGACGCTGCCGCGCGGGGAGGCGGGCGAGCTGTGCACCCGCGGCTACGGCGTGATGCTCGGTTACTGGAACGAGCCGGAGCGGACCGCGGAGGCCGTCGACGCCGGCCGCTGGATGCACACCGGGGACCTGGCGGTGATGCGGGAGGACGGGTACGTCCAGATCGTCGGCCGGATCAAGGACATGATCATCAGGGGTGGTGAGAACGTGTACCCCAGGGAGGTCGAGGAGTTCCTGTACGGTCACCCGAAGATCGCGGACGTCCAGGTGGTCGGGGTGCCGGACGAGCGGTACGGCGAGGAGGTCCTCGCCTGCGTCGTCCCCCGTGACCCGGCAGATCCGCCGACGCGGGAGGAACTGGCGGACTTCTGCCGCGACAGGCTGGCGCACTACAAGGTCCCGCGCCGCGTCGAGGTCATGGACGCCTTCCCCATGACGGTGAGCGGGAAGGTGCGGAAGGTGGAGCTCCGGGAGCGGTACGGCTCGCCGCGGACGGCGTAGCGGCCGGAGCGCTCCCGCGCTCCGGGCCCGGCGGCTCTCCGGGAGCGGCAGCGCGTACCACCGGGCCCGAGCGGGCGGACCGGCCGGTGCCGCGTCGGAACCGTGGCCCGGCGCCGGTGTCGTGCGGCGACGCCCTGCCGGGCGGTGCCCGGCCCAGCCGCGCCGCGCCC
>NZ_MKXB01000096.1 GCF_001865245.1 Streptomyces sp. CC53
CCGGGAGCGGCGGCCCGCCCGGGGCAGGCGGCCTCGCGGCGGACGACGGTGCCCCATCGCCCGTGGCGGCCTGCCCGGTGGACACCCCAGCCGGTGACGGCGGCCCGCCGGTTCGGTGCCGCCCGTGCCGGTGAGTGGCGGCCCGCCGACCGGGGCGGGCCCATGAGGGACACGACCCGCGCTCGGCGGCCCGTCAGGGCACGGTGACCGGCCGGTCGATGCGGCCCGCGCCCCGCGGGCGAGCCGTCTGCCGGTGCGGCCCGCAGCCGGCGGGCGAAGCGCCGGGAAGCGACCACCCCCGGTCAGGCGGCGCGCGCCGGCGACCCGCCGGGCGGCGGACAGGCAGCGAGGCCGTCGCCCCGGCGGACGACCGACCGCGCACGCCGCGCCGGTGCCGCCGGCGCCCCGTGGGCGGGTCGGCCGCCCACCGTCGTGGCGGCCCGCGCCGAACACAGGCGACCCGCCCTCACCAGGGGTTTCCAGGGCACCGGGGAGCACCCGGGACCCCGACGCGGGGCCGACCGCCGGCCGCCCTCGGGGCGGCCGGGCGCGGGTGGGCGGCCGGGGTCACGCGGTGCCGGGTACGCCCGCGCCCACCATGCGCAGGACCAGCCCGGCGTAGAGGTCTCCGACCTCCTCCGGACTGCGGCGGCCCCGCACGTTGAACCAGCGCGCCACGTCGATGCAGAGCGACAGCACGGCGAGGGCGGTGCCGGGCACGTCCGCGACGTCGAACTCCCCCGTGGCCACGCCCTCGTCGATGATGCGGCGCACCGCCGCGTCGCTCCGCCGGCGCAGCGCCACGATCTCGGCGCGGTGCTCGGGCCGCAGCGCGTCGAGTTCGTACTGCACGACGCGTGCCGTGGCGTGCCGGCCGGCGTGCCAGCGGACGAAGGACCGCACGGCGGCGGCGAGGCGCTCGGCGGCCGTGCCGGGGCCGTCGGCGGCGCCCTCCAGGATCTCCAGCGCCTTGGTGTGGCCGATGCTGCTGATCCGGTGGAGGAGCTCCTCCTTGGTCTTGTAGTGGATGTAGAGCGCGGCGGGGCTCATCCCGGCGCGGCCCGCGATGTCCCGGGTGGTCGTGGCGTGGTAGCCGCGCTCCGCGAACGCCTCGACGGCGGCCACGAGCAGCCGCCGGGCCGCGTCGGGGGCGACCTCGTCCCAGGCCGCGTCGTCGGCGCCGTCCTTCTCCTCCGCCGTGCACATCGTTCGCTCGCCCCTTCCGTACCCGAGGCGACCACCATACCGCGCCGGTGAGCAAGCGCTTAGGGCAATGGGGGGCGTACCGGTCCCTTCCGGACCGCCGGAGACCGGGGTGGGACGTCAGAAGGCGGACACGCCGGTCAGCGCACGACCGATGATCAGCTTCTGGATCTGGCTGGTGCCTTCGTAGAGGGTCATGACGCGGGCGTCCCGCACGAGCTTGCCGACCGGGTACTCGTCGATGTATCCGTAGCCGCCGAAGACCTGGAGGGCGTTGTTCGCGCAGCGCACGGCGGCCTCCGAGGCGAAGAGCTTGGCCTGGGAGGCGGCGGTGACGAAGTCCCTGCCCCGGTCGACGAGGTCGGCGACCCGCCAGGTCAGCATCCGGGCGGCCTCGACGTCCACCGCGATGTCGCTCAGCAGCTCCTGGACGAGCTGGTACGACGCGATGGGCCGGCCGAACTGCTCGCGCTGCCCCGCGTACCCCACCGCCGCGTCGAGGGCCGCCTGCGCGATGCCGACGCAGCCGGCGGCGACGGACATCCGGCCCTTGGCGAGGGCGGACATCGCCACGGCGAAGCCCCTGCCCTCCTCGCCCAGGAGGGCGTCCGCGGGCAGCCGGACGTCCTGGAGCACCAGCTCCGCGGTGGCCTGGCCGCGCAGTCCGAGCTTGCCGTGGACGGGGCGGCGACCGAGACCCGGCGTGTCGGCGGGGACGAGGAACGCGGAGATCCCCCGGTGGCCGGGCGCCTCGTTGGTGCGGGCGAAGAGCAGCACGACATCGGCCCAGGTGCCGTTGGTGATGAACATCTTCGAGCCGTTGACCACCCAGCCGCCGCCCGGCTCCCGTACCGCCCGGGTGGCCAGGCCCGCCGCGTCGGAGCCGGTGCCGGGTTCGGTGAGTCCGAAGCAGCCGAGCAGGTCGCCCGAGGCCAGCCCGGGCAGCCAGCGCCGCTTCTGCTCCTCGTCGCCCCAGGCGGCGATCGTCTTGGCGACCAGCCCGAGCGAGACGGAGACGATCCCGCGCACGGCGGAGTCGCCGCGCCCCAGCTCCTCGGTGACCAGGCAGTAGGCCAGGTGGTCGCCGCCCGAACCGCCGTACCGCTCCGGAAGGGTGAGGCCGAGGAAGCCGAGCGCGCCGAGCTTCTTCACGATCGCCCGGTCGACGCTCTCGGCGCGGTCCCACGCGGCGGCGTACGGCACCACCTCGCGGCGGACGAAGTCCTCGGCGAGCCGCCGGACGTCCCGCTGCTCCTCGCTCAGCTCCAGGTCCACGGGACCCCCTCATTAACTACCAGTGCTAGTTTTAGTTGGCAGCCCTACTATGTGCCGCATGGCCCGACCGCGCAAGCCCCTGCTCAGCCGAGAACGCATCGTCGCGGCGGCGGCCGCCCTGGTGGACGCGGAGGGCCTGGAGGCCGTCTCGACCCGGCGCCTCGCCGCCGAACTCGGCGTCAGCGGGCCGTCGCTCTACAACCACTTCCACACGAAGGACGAGATCCTGGAAGCGGTCGCGGACGCGGTGAGCGCCCAGGTCGACCTGTCGATGTTCGACGCGGACGACCCCCGCGACTGGCGCACGGCCCTGCACGACTGGGCGGTGTCCTACCGGGCCGCCCTCACCGCGCACCCGAACATCGTGCCGGTGCTGGCCCGCGGCCCCGGCCGCCGCCCCGCGGGCCTGCGGGTGGCGGACGCCGTGTTCGGCGCGATGGTGCGGGCGGGCTGGCCCCCGGCCGAGGCCACGCACATCGGCGCCCTGATGCGGTACTTCGTCACCGGCTCCGCGCTGGGCTCCTTCGCCCTCGGCTTCGTCGACGACGCGGCGGCGTACGACCCCGCCGACTACCCGCACCTCGGGCAGGCGCACCTGCTCGCCGAGCACCGCCAGCGCGTCGACGAGGGCGCCTTCGAGACCGGGCTGCGGGCGCTGCTCGACGGGCTCGCGGTGCGGTACGAAACCGTCGTACGGGCCTGAGCCGGCACCGGCCCGCACCCGCGGCGCGGTCCGGTCCCGTGAGGCGCCGGGCGCCCGGTGCGGGTGAGCAGCCGGTGCCCGGCGGCGGGGCTCGGCCCCACGCCGTTCAGTCGACCGGCACCGGATCGGTGACCACCCGGGGGCAACCGGCACCCGATCAGTGACATCCCGGGGAAGGCCAGGGATGCCTCTGCCGACTCGGTGCGGCCCTGCCGGCGGACGCAGGGCGGCAATCCTGCCGAAGGACTCCTCGTCCGACTCCGTGGGTGCGAAGCTGATGGGTGGCCTTTGCCCGCGATGGGCCTCGGTCCTCCGTGTCGTCGCCCCACAGGGGCGACGCGGCTCGTGCAGGGGGATGGGATGAGCTGTTCGTGCCCGGGTGCTCATATCGGGGATCACGCCTCCAGTTGCCGTCTCAGCGAGGACCGACACGGCGGAGGCGGGGGTGGGCTGTCTCTTGTCGGGTGCGGATGCCTCGTGCTCATCGGCTTCGTGATATTGACCCTGACGACCGGCGCCCTGTCCGTCGAGTGGAAGATCTTCGACTGAGGCCCCCGGCCACGGGGGCGCTCTCGTGCCGGCACCCGCAGGGCTCACCGAGGTTCTCGGCCGCGTGCAGGACGGGCGTGCGGGCCCCGGCCCCGTGCCGGGGCCCGGCTGGTGGGACCGGGGGCAGGCGGTGCGGGTGGAAGGAAGACAGGCGGGTCAGAACACCACCAGGGCGCGCCCTCCCTTGCCGGCGAGCATGTTGTCGAACGCCGCCGGGATGCCGTCCAACGCGATCCGGTCCGTGACCAGGGCCGACAGGTCGAGCCGTCCCGCGCGGACGTGCTCGGCGAGCACCGGGAGGTCGGCGGCCGGGTCGGCGTTCCCGTACACGCAGCCGCTCAGGGTGCGGCCCCAGTGGAAGATCTCCAAAGCGTGGAACGACACCTGCTGGTCCTTGCCGCCGATGCCGACCACGGTGGTGCGCCCGCCGCGACGGGTGGAGTCCCAGGCGGCGCGGATGGTGACGGCCCGGCCGACGCACTCGACGGCCGCGTCCGCGCCGCGCCCGCCGGTCAGGGCGCGGATCTCCCGGGCGGTGGTGGCGGACGCGACGACGAAGTCGGTGGCCCCGGCGGCCCGGGCGAGGTGCTCCTTCTCCGGGGACACGTCGACGGCGACGATCGGCCCCGCACCGGCGATCCGCGCCGCCTGGAGAGCGGACAGCCCGACCCCGCCGACCCCGAACACCGCCACGGACTCCCCCGGGCGGACACGTGCCGCGTGGTGGACGGCGCCGTAGCCGGTGAGGACGGCGCAGCCGAGCAGGGCGGCGTCGGCGAGCGGCACGCCGTCGGGCACGGGCAGCACGCAGGCCGCGGCGACGACGGTCTCCTCGGCGAACGCGGCGACGTTGAGGCCCGGGTGCAGCTCGGTGCCGTCCTCCGTGACGGCGTGCACCCGCCCGGTGCCGCTCAGCGCCTCGGTGCACAGCCACACCTCCCCGATCCCGCAGTGGTGGCAGGACCCGCAGGACGGCGCCCAGTTGAGGACCACGCCGTCACCCGGAGCGACGTGCGTGACGCCCTCCCCCACGGCGACGACCGTGCCCGCGCCCTCGTGGCCGAGGACGGCCGGCACGGGCACGCGCATGGTGCCGTTCGAGAGGGACAGGTCGGAGCGGCACACCCCGGCGGCGGCGAGGCGGACCCGGACCTGACCGGGGCCCGGCCCGGGCAGGTCGATGCCGGTTATCTCCAGCGGAGACCCGACGGACGGCAGGACGGCGGCACGGACGACCACGATCGGCTTCTCCCGATTCGGACGGCGACTGGGACGGACGACGGCTGGGCGGACGGCGGCTCGGCGGCGGTTCAGAACTGGAGGGACTTGGTGTGCAGGTACTCGGTCAGTCCGTGCTCGCCGAGCTCGCGGCCGATCCCGGACTGCTTGTAACCCCCGAACGGGGCCCGCGCGTTGAAGCGGCCGCCGTTGACGTCCACCTGCCCGGCCTCCATACGGCGGGCGAAGGCGGCGGCCTCGTCCGGTGCGCCCCACACGGCGCCCGCGAGGCCGTACACCGTGCCGTTGGCGATGCGCAGCGCGTCCTCCTCGTCCTCGTACCGGAGGAAGGCGACGACGGGCCCGAAGATCTCCTCCTGGGCGATGGCCATCTCCGGTGCGACGTCGGCGAAGAGAGTCGGGCTGACGTAGTAGCCGCGGCTCAGGGGCGGGGTGGGGCCGCCGGCCACCAGGCGGGCGCCCTCCGCGACGCCCTTCTCGATGTAGCCGACCACCCGCTCGCGCTGCTCCGCGCTCACGAGGGGGCCGATGCCCTCGCCGGGCACGTACCCGGCGACGGCCTCCGCGGCGAGGGCGACGGCCTCCTCGTACTGGTCGCGGTGGACGAGGACCCGGGTCAGGGCACTGCACCGCTGCCCGGAGTTGGACAGGGCGTTGGCCAGGGTCGCCTTGATCGCGGGGGCGAGGTCGGCGCCGGGCAGCAGGACGCTCGCGGACTTGCCGCCGAGCTCCAGGGCGACGCGCTTGACGGCGCCGCCGGCGAGGGCGCCGATCCGGCGGCCGACGGCCGTGGAACCGGTGAAGGACACCATGTCCACCCCCGGGTGTCCGACGAGGGCCTGGCCGGCGACCGGGCCGAGACCCACGACCATGTTGAACACCCCCGCGGGGAACCCCGCCTCGTGCACGGCCTCCGCGAACAGCCGGGCGGTGAGCGGGGTGTTCTCGGCGGGCTTGAGGACGACCGTGCAGCCGGCGGCGAGCGCGGGCGCCACCTTGGCGACGATCTGGTGGAGGGGGTAGTTCCAGGGGGTGATCGCGCCGACCACGCCCACCGGCTCCATGAGCACGGTGGAGTTGCCCACCCGGGTCTCGAAGGGGTACGAGGCGACCAGGTCGGCGTACGAGCCGGCGACCGCGATCGGCAGCTGCGTGTGGACGGCCTGCGCGAGCTTCGGCGGGGCGCCCAGCTCGCGGGTGACCGTCGCGGCGATCTCGTCGGCACGGGCCGCCATCGCGTCGCGCAGCGCGGCGAGCCGGGCCGCACGCTCGGCGGGCGGGGCGGCGGCCCAGCCGGGGAAGGCGTCGCGTGCGGCCCTTACGGCCGCGTCCACGTCCTGCGCCGACCCGGCGCCGACGCGGGCGACGACCTCCTCGGTCGCCGGGTCGACCACGGCGAGGGGCTCCGCCGCACCGGCGGACCGCCACGCCCCGTCCACGTAGACGCCGTCGAGGACCTTCATCCGCTGCTCCCTTGTCCGTCGGCCCGGCCCGAGCGGTGGCTCGGCCGCTGCCCACCAAACTAGCGGCGGTAGTTTTCTGGCGCCAGGGCCGGAAGGAGCCAGGGTCAGAAGTCCACGCGGACCCGGTCGTCGACCCGGGCGACGGACTCCTGGCCGAACTGCTGCCGGTACGCCTCCCTGATCCGCTCGATCTTCGGGCTGCTCGCCCTGGCCTGCGCGGAGGGGTAGAGCAGCACCAGTTCGTACGACCGCTCCCGCACGACCGTGCCGTCGGCGCCGCGCCACTGGCCGTGCCCCTCCTGCACGGTGAGCCCGTCGGGGAAGCGGGGGGTGACCTCCCGGTCGACGAAGGCGGTGAACTCCCGGTCGGTGACGGCGGGTCCGCCGTAGGGCCGCTCGGTGCCGAAGAGGAGGCGCGTCTCGGCGAACGGTTCGGCGCCGGCCGGGGCGGTGGTCGCCGCGGGCGGGGCTCCGTCGCCGAAGCCGGCGGAGGCGACCGGGGCCGCGACCGCGACCAGCGCGGCGGCGACCGCGGCGGCGGCGAGGCGGAGCCGGCGCGGCGGCACGGCGCGCGCGGGCGCCGAGGACCCCGAGGGCGCTGAGGGGCTCGGGAGGAGCGCGGGGGCCGGGGCGGGCTCGGGTGGCGTGGCGGGCGGGACGAGGGACATGCGGGCTCGTACTCCTCTACGGGAGGGCGCCGGACGCGCGGCGCACCGGGCGGGACCGGAAGGCGAGGGCGGAGTCAGGACGGTGAGGGTGGCCCAGGGCCTGGACCAACGAGCGGCGGACAGCCGTACGGGGACGCCGCGCGCCCAGCCGGCGGCAGCGCCACACGCCCGTCCGGCGGGCGCACGGCGCCGGGTCGGCCCGCAGGACCGCAGGTCCGCAAGCCCACAGGCCCACAGGCCCGCAAGTCCGCAAGTCCGCAAGTCCGCAGCACGGTACGGCCGCGTGAGGGCAGCGGGCGCGCCGCGAGGTCGGCCGCAGGGGCCGTACGCAGGGAGGGCAGGGTGCGAGGCCGGCCGCCCGTCCGTGAGGCCGTACCGCCCCGGAAGCCCCCGCTCCTGGCCGGAGATCGTCGGACGGGGCCCGCGCTCCTGCGGGGCGCGGGCCGGTGCCGGGATCGTGCCGTCATGCCTTGCGCGCGGCTCCCGCGGGCAGCACGTCCGTGAGGTGCGCGAAGACGACGACGTTGGCCGCGTAGCCCTTCTTGCGGTCGAACGCGCCGCCGCAGGTGAGCACGCGCAGCTCGGGGCGGTCGGCCGGTCCGTACACCTCCTTGTCGGGGAAGCGCTTCTTGTCGTACGTCCGCACCCGGTCGACCGTGAACACGGCCGTGAGGCCGTCCTCGCGGGTGACGCGGACGGTGTTGCCGGGCTTCAGGGCGTTGAGGTTCAGGAAGACGGCGGGGCCGGTCCTGGTGTCCCGGTGGCCGACGGCCACGGCGGTGCCCTTCTCGCCGGGCGTGGGTCCGTCCTTGTACCAGCCGACGAGGCGGGGGTTGTCGACGGGCGGCGAGTACAGCTGCCCCGCCCGGTCGAGACCGAGGCCGATGACGGGCGCCTCGATGGTGATGGCGGGGATGGCGAGGCGTTTGGCGGGGGAAGGCGGTAGGGGCGCGGGGAGCGCCTTGGCCGTCTTCTTCGGCGGCGGCTTCGGTGACGGCCTCGACGCGGGGGTGGGCGCCGCCCCGCGCGCGGTCTTCGCCGCGGGGCCGGGCGTCGCG
>NZ_MKXB01000097.1:0-48669 GCF_001865245.1 Streptomyces sp. CC53
CACCAGATCGCTCACACCCCACCAACGACCCAGAACCCGAATCGTTTCGGATCAATATCTGAGCACCTACAAGATCGACAAGAGCGACCGTCGGGCGCAGGCGCTGCTGATCTCGTACCAGATGCAGTGGTTCGAGCTGCTGCGTCACGCGGACGGCGCCGACCGTCTCTCCAAGGAGCAGTTCCAGACCGCCATCCGCGCGGTGAGCGTGGACACCAGCCGCTTCAACATGGTCGAGGGCGTCCCGCACGCCATCTTCGACATCATGGACACCGACGGCGACAACACCATCAGCAAGGCCGAGTTCAAGAAGTACCTGGACGTCTGGGGCATCACCGACCCTGGCGCCATGGACACCTTCCATGAGCTGGACCTCGACGGCGACGGAGAGATCAGCCGGCAGGAGTTCATCCGCGCGGTCAGGGAGTTCTTTTACTCCCAGGACCTGGAGGCCCCGGGCAGCCTGTTCTTCGGGCGCCTGTCCGGCTGAGAGGCGGGGTCTCCCACCCGTACAGCGGGCCCTGCGGGCATCGCGTCGGCTCGGATGACTGCCTGATCCTCACCCGGCGGTGGTCCTCCGGGGCGTTGCACCTGGAAGCGGTCCGGGTCCGGAACCATGGATGGTGGTTCCGAACCTGGACCGCTTTCGACTCAGGAGGCGGCGTACGTCTCCTTGACATGCCGGCTGTACTCGTCGACGGCGATGTAGCCGTCCCCGTCATCGTCGACTTCCTGGAACGCAGTCAGAGCGTCGATCTGGGAGAGGCCGAAGCCGGTCTTCCAGGTCATCCACTCGCTCATGCTCACCCTGCTGTCGCCGTCCTTGTCGAACAGGCCCAGGAGGGCGATCTCGTACGGGATGATGACGTTGTCGATGAACCTCGGGTCCCCCGCAGCGGCAGTGAACTCCTCGAGAGTGACAGCCCCCTCGGCACCGGCGCCGGCGGCCAGTGCCTCCCACATGCGGTTGGCGAGGGCGGTGGTCTGCCGCCACCGAGGACTGCCCGGAGCAGCGTCCGCACTGACGCACGCGCGATGAGCCACCGCGTCGAAGTCGACTCGCTCGATCACGCCGTTCCCGTCCGTGTCCATCTCCTTGAACAGTGCCTGGAAGTGCTCATCTCGCGTACCCATGGTCTCACCTGGCCTTTCTATTGAAGGGGTACCAGTGATCCACTGTGCTGGTTCACTGCCCAAGTGGCCCTCGAACCAGGTCATGATCCCCCGAATGGGGCACCAGGCGGCCACCTCTACGGGGGATCCGCTCTTAAAGCCTGTCCCCTTGGTCGGGGCTGGCCAGCGAACTCAGCGTCGTTTTGATCCGGATCATGGAAGCCGAGGGTGAAAGATCCGCATTGTTGCTCTGTTGTGCACCCCGCGCTGCAAAGATCATCTTGCAGTCGGCCTGGCGGCCGACCTGGACGCGACAGAGGAGGAACGTTGTCGAAACCGGCGAATATGTACGGGGTTGAGCCCTACAAGGAGACCAAGGGTGAGGAGTACATGGGTGAGCCCATGCGCAAGCACTTCTCCAGGCTCCTCAGCGCCTGGAAGGGGGAACTGATGACCAGTGTGGACCGGACCGTGAGTCGCCTGGAGGACGAAGCCACGGGCTCCCCCGACTCTGCCGATCGAGCCTCCCAGGAGGAGGAGTTCGCCCTGGAGCTACGCAACCGCGACCGGGAACGGAAGCTCATCAAGAAGATCGACAAGACTCTCAACAAGATCCGGGACGAAGAGTACGGCTGGTGCGATTCCTGCGGGATCGAGATCGGACTTCGTCTTCTGGAAGCACGTCCCACCGCTGATCTCTGCTTCGACTGCAAGGAAGTCGCAGAGAAGAAGGAAGAGACGGTCGGCAAGGGCTAGCTTCCGGAAGCGGTCATCTGCGGTTCCAGATCAGAATGGCCGCGAGACGGAGTGCGGCCTGGTATGCGACGGCGAGCTTGTCCGTTCGCAGCGCCAGGCCACGCCACTGCTTTTAGACGGGCGATGCACCGTTCGACCGTGTTGCGTTCTCGGCAGGTCTCGCGGTCGAAGCGAGGCGGCCGTCCTCCGCGGGAACCTCGGCGCGTCCCGCAACCGGCGGACCAGGTCCGTAACCGGCTATCGCCCGGCTCTCCCCGCTCAAGGACCGGCACATCAACTTCCGGGGTCGCTACCTGTTCAACATCACCGCCAGCGGCCCCGGACAGGGCCTGCGCCCCGGACGCGCCCGAGGCCGGCGACGAGGAGGAACAGTCCCGAAGGCGACCTTCCGCGGGCGCGCTGCAATGGATGGTCAGTTGCGCCCGGTGGCGGCCCTGACGTAGAGGATGGCCTCTTCAACGCTGCCGCGCATCAGCCTCTCTTGGTCCTGGTCGGGGATGTCAATCTGGAACTCTTCCTCGAAGGAGGAGATCAGCACGTTGAAGTCCTCGATGTCGTCCACCTTCAGATCGGCGCGGAACAGCTTCCCGGGGGTCACCTCTTCCTCCTTGATGGCCATCTGCTCGGCAACAATCTTGATTACTCGCTCGTGGATGGTGTCCACTGCGCCTTGCCTCTCTCTCGGACGTAGCAACAACCGAGCGAACCTAACCGCTCCCACAGGAAGCCGATACCTCGCACCGCGGCAAACACCCACATGGAGTCAGCTCGCACAAACGTGCTGACCGGCAGCGGCAAGGCTGACCACTCGATCCCCGGCATCGTCCTCGCCGCTCTCTCGCTGGCGATCATGCCCTTCCTGTCGGCAGCGCAACGCAAGGCCGGCCGCGAGCTCGGCTCCGCGTCCGCGGTCGCCGACTCCAAGCAGACCCTGCTGTGCACATACCTCTCCGCCGTACTCCTGATCGACGGCCCAGACCTCTTCCCGGAACCCGGCCGGGCACCGGGCCTGACCTGCCGCCTCTACCAGACCGCCGACGGCCTGGCCGGGGTCGACCAGCTCCGCCAGGCCCTGACCAGCGCCCTCTACGCTGTTCCGCAGATCCGGCAAAGGGAGCGAGTGGACATGAGCGACGACGCCACACAGCTGGCCGAGGCGCAGCGCCAGCACTGGCAGAACACCTACACCGCCCACCCTGGCATGTACGGCGAGAGGCCCTCCGCCCCCGCCGCCCACGCCGTGCGCGCCTTCCGGACGGCCGGAGCCACGGACGTGCTGGAGCTGGGTGCAGGCCACGGCCGGGACGCCCTGTACTTCGCCCGCGAGGGCTTCACCGTCCAGGCCACCGACTTCAGCCCCGTCGGCCTGGAGCAACTCCACCAAGCCGCCCAGGCACAGGACATCGCCCAGCGGGTGACCACCGCGGTCCACGGCGTACGCGAACCGCTGCCCCTGCCGGACTCCTCCACCGACGCCGTCTTCGCACACATGCTGCTGTGCATGGCCCTGTCGACCCAGGAACTCCACGCCCTGGTCGGCGAGATCCGCCGCGTACTACGCCCGGCGGCACCTTCGTCTACACGGTCCGCCACACCGGCGACGCCCACTACGGCGCCGGCACCGCCCACGGCGACGACATCTACGAACACGGCGGCTTCGCCGTGCACTTCTTCCCCCGTTACCTCGTCGACTCCCTCGCCGACGGCTGGACCCTCAACGAGGTCCACGCCTTCGAGGCAGGCGACCTGCCCCGCCGCCTGTGGCGCGTCACCCAGACCCTGCCCCGATGAACACCGCCCCGACACCCAAGGCCGACATCACCGTCGACGGCACCGGACTCCTGTGCGTCACGCTCCTGCTGCGCCTGCTCAAGCAGAGAGAGGACGCACCTCCCGGCGCCGTGGTGCACGTGACCGCGAGCGACCCTGCAGCCCCGCTCGACCTGCCTGCCTGGTGCCACATGGTCGGCCACGACTACCTCGGTCCTGTACTCGGGGCCCCGCTGGTGTGCGGGATCCAGCTGGCCGCAGGCACTCGCCCCACACGCGCTGACGCGCCCTGGCATCCCGCGCCAACTGCGTGCCCCCGGGAGTGAATCGCACCACCAACCGATCGGTCCACGGCGCGTGATTGCGGTGGCATTCCACAACTTCTGATAGCCGGAACTACCAGCAGTACCGTCCGGGTCCTGGTGGCAGCCGGTCAGCCGGGCGACGCCGATCACGGCGCCGGTCGGCAGGTCGCGGCCGCGGATCGTACGGGCGACCAGCGGCACGCGCAGGGCGGGCCGGTCGATCTGCAGGCCCGCGTGCAGCAGCACCAGGCCGCGCCAGGACCAGGGCTGCGGGCGGTTCTCGATCGTCTTGGCCCCGGCGACGATGGCGGTGGTCCACGGCTGCCTGACGCTGATTCCGCGGATCCAGTCGCCCGCCGGCGGAAGGGGTTCGGTGCTCATGCCGCTCGCCCCCAGACTGCCGTGCCCGGCCGCCCGGCCCGCCGGCCGTTGACGGTCGGGAGCGTGGTGTGCGCGGGGGTAGCGAGGTGGGCGCGGCCGGAGTGCTTGCCGTCGTACAGGGCCGCGTCGGCGGCCCGCTGCAACACGGCGAGGTCGCGGGTGGCGAGGACGCTGGTGCTCGCGGCGCCGACCGAGGCGGCGACGTCGACGGTGCGGCCGTCCTCGAGGACAACGGGGGTGTGCAGCATCCGGACGAGCTGCGCGAGACGCGGCTCCAGGTGCGCGGCGGTCACCTGGACGACGACGGCGAACTCGTCGCCTCCGAGCCGGCCGACGGACGCTCGCGGGCCCGCCCACGCGGTGAGTCGGGCGCCGAACGCGGCGAGGACGGCGTCCCCAGCCGGGTGCCCCATCGTGTCGTTCACGGCCTTGAAGCGGTCGGCGTCGACCATGACCACGGCCAGGTCGTCGCGGCGGGCCAGGAGTCGGCGGGCGCGGGCGGTATAGGCGTTGCGGCGCAGCAGGCCGGTCAGCGGGTCCTTGTCCGCGCGGGCGAGCTGCTTGAGCAGCACCGTCGCGTGGACCGCCCAGCCGGTCAACGGCACGGCGACGGTCGTCAGTAAGAGGGCGCGCTGGCCGATCCGGCCCTGAACGCGCAGGAGGGGCGACATACTTGGGTTCTCCGTCTCGTCTCGTACGGGATGGATGGGCCCGGGGCAGCCGACGAAGCCGCCAAGCAAGTGCGGCTGTCCCGGGGCGGAGCTACAGCGCGAAGTCGCTGCGGGTGGTCCAACTGACGGGGTTGTGCCAGAGGCCGGCCTTCGCGGCGGGCCACTCCATCTGCCAGCCGGGCCTCAGCCCGCGCGCTCCCCAGCTGTCCGGCTGCTTGCCGGGGATCTCGAGTCCGGCCGTGTGCGCGGCGAGTGCGGCGTCGTACACCTCGTGGGCGCGGCGCAGGGCCGCGGCGGGGGAGTCGGCGACGCCGGTGAAGACGTGCACGCCCTTGCGGGCCGGGTTGCTGGTGTCGTGTATCGGGACGTCGACCTCATAGAACTCGGTGCGCGGCATGACGCCCATCTCCTCTCCGTGTCAGTGCTTGAGGGGCCACCGCGACCGCCCCGGCCTCCGTGGTGCGGGAGGGCCGGGGCGGCACGGAGAGCCCGTCAGGCAGCGACGGCGGCGGGGGAGTCCAGGCCGGTGCCGCGGAGCGCGTCCAGGACGTACGCGTCGAAGCGGGCCTGGTGCTGGGCGGCGACCGCGTAGCCGGTGGCGCGGCTGTAGGCGTAGCTGTACGCGTACATGCTGGCGTCGGTGTCGGCGAGGGCCTGGTCGACGGCGCGGCGCGCGAGGTGCTCGATCCAGGTCTGCGCGGCCGACTCGCGGCGGGCGTGCGACGTCGCGGCGGCCACCGACTCCGCCCACCGTCCGCTGCCGCAGGCGCGGCCGCCGCACTGCGCCCAGTTCCACTGCCGCTGGCGCATGCCCTCGGGGTCGGCGTCCCAGTCCGCAGCCCAGCGCACGGCCTGCTCGGGGATCTGCTGCTGGACGACGTCCAGGACCTCACGGCCGGCGGCGCCGAGCGCACGGTGGGCGTCGGTCTCCTCGAGGACGCGGATCCGGTGGGAGAGCAGCCGGTAGGGGTAGTGGCGCTGGCCCCAGTTGCCGGTCTCCCCGAGCGGCTCCACGATCCACAGCCGTACGGGCCAGGTGACGGGCCAGATGCCGGTGTCCTCCAGCGCCTCGCCGACGCGCTTGACCATGCGGAAGTACGAGAAGGGGCTCTCGTCGAACCACAGGTTGGTGCAGGGCTTGGGGTGGTCGACGACCTGGCCGACGTTGGCGGCGAGGTTCACCGGGGTGCCGGCGTGCCGGGACACCTCGATGATGCCGTCGGCGGGAGTGGCGATGTACCAGGTGACAGGCTTGCGGGCCATGCGGTCCTCCAGGAGGGGGTGTGGGCGGCCGGGGCCGCTCGGTAACCGGGTGTTGGCCGGGGTGCGCACGTCGGCGGTCAGGCGCGGTAGACGGGCGGGCGGACTCCGGCGCGCAGCTCGCGGATGATCGAGCAGGGGCCCTTGGTGGCGCAGTACGCGTCGTCGGTGTCCGGGAGGGCGTCGCCGGTGGTGCCCCACATGTCGCGGGCGACCGCGTTCACGACGCGCAGCATCTCGCCGTTGTTGGGGCGGCAGGCGCTGTTGGTGCGGGCGCCGTGCCGGTGAGCGCTGAGGATGTGCTGGCGGGCCTGGCGGGCGGCCCAGCGGCGGCTGCTGGGGCCGGTGTTCTCGTGGACGTGCCCGCTGTCGTGGAAGGTGTCGAGGTGGCAGGCGGTGCAGTGGTAGGTGACCAGCTGCTGCGGCTCGCTGTCGGGAAGCCACTTGCCTTCGAACTCGTAGACGATGACCTCCGCGCCCGTGGTCACGGTGTGGGCGAAGGCGGTGACGAGGCCCACGCCGTCCGCGATGCCGCCGCGCTGTGCCTGGTTCCAGAAGACGCGGGGGAGGAAGTCGTCCCAGCCCTTGCCGTGGGGCCACTGGGCGTACATGACGCCCTGCGAGGCGTCGAAGGTCGCCCGGCCGTCGGTGTTCTCGCGCTTGTACTGCTCGATCTGCTCGATCGACCCGAAGTAGGTGGCGGAGAACTCCTCGGACTCCAGGAAGATCAGCCCGTAGCCCTCGGGGCGGGTGTCGTGGCCGTTCTCCTTGAGCATGTCGACCATGTCCTCGTAGCCGGGGTTCCCGGGGGCGATGGTGCCGACGAGGGGGAGCCGGTAGTAGTCGCAGCTGGTGACGTGGGCCGGGTTGGTGTCGCTGACGTGGTGCGGATTGCCGTACGTGTTCGTGATCGTGATGCCCATGGCGGGGTGCCCTTCCTGGGGTAACGGCGGGCGCCGGGTGATCCCGGCGCCCTGTGGGGTGGGGTTGTTCGGCGTGGCGGCGGTACGCCTCACGCGCGGACCGCGTCGGCGTACTGCGCTTCCAGGTCGGCGCGGCCCTCGGGGTCGTCGTCCTGGAGGTCGTGGTCGTCGGCCTCCTGGTCGACGCCGTCACCGTCGCCGTGGACGGTGCAGACGATGTCCGGGTCGTTGTCCATGGCGCCGGTCAGCGCCCGGAACAGGCAGCTGACGCTGTAGGCCGGCGCCCACGCCTGCCCGTCGCACTCCGGGTCGAAGGGGCACGGCAGCAGCACGTCGAAGCCGAAGTCGCCCTCGCCGTCGACGTCCTCGCGCAGCGCGAGGGTGAGGTACTGCTGACCGAGGCGGATCTCCGCGACGCGGTCCCGGCCGGTCACCAGGTCCGAGCCCGGCCGCCACCGCCACAGCGGCAGGATCTCCGGGCCGAAGAAGCGGCGGGCCAGCCACAGGTCGCCCAGGCCCTCGCTGCCGTCGCGCCCGAGGTCGGCCTCCCTCACCTGCGAGAGCCGCTCCAGGAACGGCTCCAGCCGGTACAGGGCGTCGGCGAAGACCACCGTGTTGAAGCCTTCGGCCGCGAGCCGCTGATGCGAAGCGACCATGGCCTGATGCTGGGCGCGGACGACGTCCTCGGGCACGCGCCGGTTGGCCGGCCGCGGGCCCTGGCGCTCCAGGCAGACCGGCAGCGGCGTGGCGACCATGACCGCGACGGTCGGCATGCCGTGCCGCTTGGCGGCCATCACCAGCTCCACCCGCACGCTCTGTTCGACGTTGGTGGCGTCGATGACCGTGTTGAGCTTGCGGGCCATCCGGCGCTCCAGGATCAGCTTGAGGACGTCGGCGGCGTCGCCGGTGGCGCCGGGGTCGTCGCTGACCGTGCCGCGCAGGGCGTCGAGGGAGAGGACCTGGGACGCCGGCCAGGTGCGGGCCAGCGTGGACTTGCCCGAGCCGGAGGCCCCGATCAACACCACGAGCCCGTTCTCGGGCAGGTCCGGGTACAGCACCGAGGTCATACGAGATCTCCTTGCGGGTGAAGGGAGCGGGCTGCCCAGTTCAGGCGCTGCCCGGCGTGGTCGGTGATCAGGGCGGCGGCCTCGTGCAGGGGGCAGGAGGCGTCACCGTCGCGGTCGGGCTCGATCTGCTCCGCCCTCCGGGCGGCGGCGCTGACCAGTTGCGCGAGGGCGGGGAAGAGGCCGCCGGGGTGGTCGATGTCCTCCTGGAGCTCGCGCAGGATCGCGGCGAGCTCGGGGGCGTCGACGTCGTCGGCGGTCAGGTCGTCCTCGATCTGCTGGAGGGCGAGCTGGGCGATGCCGAGCGAGGCACGCACCCGGTCCAGGCGCGTGCGGCTGGTCATCGGGTGGTCGCCTTGGTGGTGGCGGCCACGGCCGCGACCGTCTCCCAGCCGTGGTGCCAGGCGGAGTCGAGGTGGAAGGCGCCGTTCATGCCGAAGTCGGCGAGCTTGTAGAAGCCGCCCTTGCCGGTCTTGGTGGCGATCTTCTCCAGCAAACCCTTGCCCGGGACGCGTCGGTCCGCGGCGTAGTGGGTCGTGAAGGAGATGGCGAGCGCGGCCGCGGCGGCGGCCGGGTGGACCTTGATGCCGAGCGCGCGGGCGCCGACCCCGGCGACGATCGCCTGCGTGGCCGTGTAGGTCAGGACATGCTTGAGGCACGCCTTTCGCCCGTCGGCCGTGCCGTGGGTCGTCTTCTCCTTCGTGGCCGGGTCCTCGTAGGTGACCGGGTGGTCGTCGGAGGCGCCCTTCACCCGGGCACAGAAGTCGTCCTGGACCCAAAAATCGCCGACGGCACTGGCGGCGCGGGTCAGTCCGAGCAGGGCGGCGAAGACTGCGGGGCGATGCGTCATGCTGGGGTTCTCCTGATCTCGAAACGGTGAGGTAGCGGGCGGCCGGCCTTTTGCCGGTGCTGCGGCCGCCCGGTGGTACGGGCCCCGTCCCGGCCTGTGCGGTCGGGACGGGGCTGGCTCACGCGGCCAGCCGGTGAACGGCCGGGGCCGGGAGCGTCATGAGGCTGCTGGGGTCCGCGGGCGTGCCGTCGAAGCACTCCAGGCAGCAGCCCAGCTTCTTGGAGAGGCAGATGTAGAACCGCCTCCTGCACTGGCCACAGGTCTGCCGCGCTGCCATCGCCCGGTCCAGGGCCCACTCCTGAGCGAGCGTCGGCACCCGCTTGGGCACCGCCAGGTCGACACGGAGCAGGTAGCCGCGGGTGGGGTGACGGCAGGACCACTGCGGGCGGGTCGCGCACAGCTTGCACCGCAGGATCGCGACCGGCCCCTGGTTGCCGCCGGGGCTCAGGCCCATGTTCCGTAACTGCCGCCTGGTCACGAGCCCTTCGGGCACCGTGCTGCGGTCGTACTCGGGCAGCGTCGCGTTCTCGCGCGGCACCCGGGTCACCTCGCGGCGGCGGCGCTTCTTCCGGGGGCGGGGCATCACCTGCTCCAGGCGCCGGGGAGACGGTCGGGGCGGTGCGGGTAGCGGGGGCCGGGACGCTGCGGGCGGGGCCGGCCGATCCGGCGGCGCGGGCGGGGGATGAGCACGAGCGGTTCCTCCAACGGGTCGGTGGACAGCGCTGCGCCCCGCCGACGTCGTGCTGGTGTCGGCGGGGCGCTACGTGCGGCCGGGCGGCCTGTCCGGTCCTCGCCGGCCCCGAGTGCGGGGGCGGCGAGGGCCAGGCAGGGCGTCAGGTCAGCGGGCGGTGCGGAAGCGGCGGGTGGCCCACGACCGCAGCCGGTCGAAGCGGGTGGGGTGGGTGTGCCGCCAGGCGGTGGGCCACACGTCCTGCTCGGTGGGGAAAGAGCGGGAGGCGCCGCACGTGCACGTCCACGCGTACGGCTCCGGGCGGGTGTCGTCGCGGGTCGCGGTGACCGTGGCCTTGGTGCCGTCGTGGCTCCCGTGGAAGGTGCCGACCCAGAACTCCGTCTCCAGCTGCGGCTTCATCAGGTTCCCTTCAGTGCTCGGTGGTGGTGTCGGACGGTGCGGAGGTCAGCGCTGGAGCGGGTGGACGTTGTCGGGCTCGTCGTCCAGGTCGTCGTGGCCGGGCGCGGGCTGCGACGGGAAGTGGAACGCGGGATAGACGTTGACCTGCGGCGCAGCGGGGGCGAAGTTGTTGATGACCGGGCGCAGGCTCAGGCCGCGCAGGGCGAAGATGCTGGCGAGGGCCCACGCGAGGGCGGCGATGCCGACGGCGAGGGTGCGGTTGCCGTCGGGCGTGGCGGACCACACCACGGCGACGGTGGCCAGGCCCCACCCGGTCCACAGGATGCGCGCGCCGGCGCTGCCGATGAATCCGCCGACCAGGCCGATCAGCCCGGCGAACTGCCAGAAGGCGTAGACGGCGGAGCTGGGGACGGGCAGGCCGGTGCTGTGCTGCCCGATGTAGGAGCGGATCGGGTTGTCGATCACGCCCCACAGGCCGCTGGTGGTGTCGATTCCGGGTGCCTCGGTCACCGTGCGGGTGGCGGCCAGGCGGTGGAGCACGGCGTTGACGATGTCGCTGGCGGTGTCGAGCAGGATGACGACGGCGCAGACGCCGGTGAGGCTGAGGACGGCCTTGATCCAGTTGGCCATCTCGTGCCAGCCCAGCTGCCGGGCCTGGAACAGCTCCTCCCACCGCTCGTACAGGAAGCCACCCTGCTTCCAGGACGCGTTCCATGCCTCGCGCAGCCCGGCGAAGCGCTTCGGGCGGGGCCAGTCCTTCGCGTCGGGCGGCGGGGGCGTCTGGTTGAACAGGTCGAAGAAGTTCGGGTTGTGCTGACCGTTGATGGGCTGGCCGTTGACGGGCTTGTCGTCGGACTGCATGGCAGGGCGTCTCCCTCGCTCGGGCGGGTGTGGTGGGCGGTGGTGCGCAGGCCGGACGGCCTGGCCCGCACCCGACCGCGAAGGGTTCGGGTGCGAGGCAGGTGGCCCGGAGCGGTTCAGAGGCCGCGGGCGTCGGCGAGGCCGGCGGCCTGGTCGACCATGCGGAGCGGGGTCCGGGCCGATCCGTGCGCGTCGTTGAAGGACGGCACGGAGTCGACGTCGTCGCCGAACTTGCGGCGGATCGCGTCCAGGAGCACGGCGGCCGCGTCGGATTCCAGGCCGCTGTCGCCGCGCGCCTCGGCTCGGATGGCTCCGAGCATGCAGCGGGCGCCGTCCTCGTCGACCAGGACGTCCTTGCACCAGCCGCCGGTGAGCAGCCGGTGGTGGGCGCGCTGCAGAAGGGCCGCGACCGGGGTCGGGTAGGACTCCGGCGGCGGCTGGAGCGTCGGGGTCAGCGGAACGGTGACGACGTCGGCCAGGTCCACGGGCTCGGTCTCGATGTGCGCCGTGTTGACCTCGTAGGCGACCTTCGCTTCGTCCAGCCTGACGCTCATCGCCGCGTTGATGAACGTCAGGCGTTCCTCGAGGGACAGTGCCGTCGGCGGCGTAGGCGGTGCGGTGGTCGGGGTGGCCTGGTCTATGGCGGGACGGGTTGGAGGCATCGGGGCTCCCTGGAGACGTCGAAGGCGCGGGGCGGGGTGGCGCCTTCGACGTCGGCGGCCGGGGCGGTTTCAGATGCTGGAGATCCAGCCGGTGACGGTGCCGATCGCGGTGCTGATGAACGGTGCGGCGCCGGTGGAGGCGAGGAAGAAGCCGAACAGGCCGCAGAGCAGAGCGTGTCCGAGGCGTACGGAGCCGCCCCGGATGAGGACGAAGACGACGATGCCGAGCAGGACGACGGCGGAGATCGATACGGCCACGGGCGATGTGTCCTTCCAGGTGTGAGCAGGGCCCGCCGGTGCGGCCGGGCCCTGCGGAGTTGGGGGGTGTGGGGCGGGTCAGACGCCGGAGAGGTTCTTGATGGCCTCCAGCGCCTGGCGGGGGGAGGTGACCGCGTCGCGGCGCGCGGCGGACTTCCCGCCGCCACGGCGCGGGCCGCCGCCGCCCTTCTTGGGGGCACCGTCGTCCTCGCCGTCCTCGCCGTCGTCCGGCTTGTCGCCGAACTCGCCGGGCCGGGGCGGCTCGGTCCAGTCGAACCACAGGTCCCGCGCTTCGAGCTCGCGGATCTCGTAGTCGGTCAGGGTGGCGATGACGTCGGGGAAGTAGTCGTCGAGGCTCTTCTTGAAGTCCATGAGCAAGGTACGCAGGACCTCGGGCTGCTTGGCTTCGACGATCCAGCCGGCGCCGCCAGTGTTGGAGTTGGCGGGCGGCTCAGGCTCGCCGCGCATCACCCGCTCGATCCGGCCCGCCTCCTCGGGGGAGAAGGAGCGGGGGAGGGGGTCGGGGGTGTTCTCGGACGGGATCCCGAGGGCCTTGAACATCGCGCCGACCTTGCCGGGGGCGACCTTCAGGACGACCGGGATGCAGTTCTCGCGCAGGTTCTCGCACAGCAGCTGGGTGAACCCGTCCTGCACGTAGATGGACTGGCCGGCCACCTTGATGCCGATGCCGTACTTGCGGCCCTTGACCGACACCTTCTCGGCAAGGTCCATGATCTCCGCTCCGTAGTCGCCGTGGCGGGCGGCGGAGAGGAACTCATCGAGGTAGGCGGACAGCATCCGGTAGGGGCAGCCCGGCAGGTTCGGGTCCCAGTCGTAGACGCGTCCGTCCTCCCACGGCATCTCGCCGCGGATCTCCATCAGCGCGTCCAGGGCCCGCAGGAGCCGGATCATGTAGAGCGCGCCGACGCCGTAGCGGTCGGCGTACTCGCCCAGCTTGGCGGCCTTCTCGTCAGGGGCTTCCGCCGCCAGCCACACCACGGCGCCGAACAGGGCGTCGGCCGCGACGTGCAGGCCCATCAGCTGGGTCTTGCCGCCGCCGGACGGGGCGACGAACAGGCCGTGCGCTGCGCCGCGGTCGGTGTAGACGCGGTTGCGGGCGGGCTGGCCGTTGCCGAGGAAGCCGGTCACCCACCGGCCGTCCTTGTCCGGAGTGAGCAGCTCGCGGGTGGCGGGGAAGATCTGCGCCAGCGGGCTGGAGTCCCACAGGGAGACCAGGATCTGGTTGCCGTCGATGGTGACGAACAGCCGGCCTTCGTCGTACTTGGTCTTCAGCGCGGCCGCCAGGGCGTGCTGGTTGACGCGCGGCTCGCCCGCCTCGTCGGGGACCTGGGCGATGTAGTGGGTGACCCGGCGGGCGTGGTCGCGGACCTCCTTGACGAACTCCGAGCCGGGCACCGGGCCGCTCGCGATCCGGTCGGCCCACCACTCGTGGGCGGTGGGGGTCTTGCGACGCCGGTCGTTCGCGTCGGGGGTGACGTGGACTTCCCGCCAGGCGGGGCCGCCCTCGCGCCCGGCCTGCCGGACGATCTCCTTGATGGTCACGTCGGTGACGTCGACGCCGAACGCGGCGGCGATGTCGTCCTCCTTGAGACCGGAGATGGCCCGTCCGGCCTCGGAGGCGCGCAGCAGCAGCGACAGGTCGTTGGGCATGCCGTCGTGCGGGGTCGCCTTGACCACGATGGTGCGGCCGGGCATGCCGCGGTTCTCCCACAGCCAGCGGACCTGCCGGGTGAAGGAGTCGGCGCCGTCGTTCGGCTGCGCCGGGGACGGCTCGGGCGCCGCGGGCTGGAGCTGCGGGGTGGAGGCCGGAGCGGCGAGCGCGGGCCGGTGGCCCCTGCGGGTGTGCCGGGAGAACGGCATCACGAGCAGGCCGGCTGCCGCCCACCCGGCCGCCAGGAGGGCGTCCAGGCAGTAGGGACCCCAGCCGATCGTGTTCCGGGCGGCGACGTCGATGGCGGCGGCGGCCACGAGCGGCGACCAGCGCAGGATCTTGCGGCCCGCGCCGGTCTCGTCGCTCTTGTAGGCGAGGAACCATCCGCCGAGGCCGGCGGCGCCCGCCAGCTGCACGACGGTGTTGACGGGGCTGTCGGGGTAGAGGTTCGGGGCCGCGGCGAGGACCGGGGCGGCCAGGGTGTAGAGGGTGCGCTCCAGGGCGACGCTGCGCGGCACGGACACGGGGTGTTCCCTTCGGGAGTTGGCGATGGGCGGCCCGCCGTCGGTGGCGGGCCGCCCATCAGGGGTTTCGGCGGTGTCGGGGGTCAGTGGGCGAAGAAGCCCGGCTTCGGGGTGCGCTCCCTGCGGCCGGAGCGGACGGTGTCCAGGCCCTCGTACAGCCGCGCGTGCGTACGCCGCGCGTCCGTGGCCAGGCCGGACACCTCCTGGGCCGTCTCGTGGAGCTTCTGGACCTCGGTGGCGGCGCCGCCCAGGGCGACGGCCACCTGGTTGGTCATCTCGATGAACTTGCGGTCGAGTTCGGCGTTGGCGATGTCGACGGCCAGGCCCTCCGTGCGCTGGGCGTTCTGCCGCATGCGGCGCAGCAGCTGCTCCAGCTCGCTGCCGGCCAGGTCCATCGCGGTGCCCAGCGTCTTGAGCTTCTGCTGGACGGCCTTGTAGCGGTTGTCGCCGTCGGTCGTGGCGGCAGCGCCGCCGCCGGTGGTGGGCGCGAGGTCGCTCACGGCGGATCCCCTTTCTCTCAGTCGTGGTGGGCGGCGGAGGAGGCGTGGGCCAGGCCCGCGTCGTCCATGGCCGCGATGTCCTCGCCGTAGACGCGGCCGACCGACATGGCGGCGATCCGAGCGGCCTCAGAGGCGATCTCGCACTCGGTGGCGCACCGCTCGGCGAGCTGCTTCATGCGGTCCGCGGCGTCGGCCAGATCCGTGATCTGGTCGACGACCTCGGTGGCGATGTTGTGGTCGCCGACCAGGTCGGCCGCCATGTCCCGCAGGGCGTCGGCGACCTTGCCGAGCGCGACGGCCAGCTCCTGGGCGCGGTCCTTGTCGAGCGCGGCGGCGATCGCGATGTTCACGATCTCCATCAGGTACTCGCCGAAGGTGATGTCGGTGCGGTGCTTGGCGGCCATGCCGGCCTGGCCCGACGTGGGCCTGCTGACCTCCGATGCCACGGGGTCCTCCTGTGCGGTGGGTCGGGTGGTGCCGGGACGCTGGGTGTGGGGCTCGGGGGCCCGCGGGAGGCTCGCCGCGCTCGAGGTGGTGGCCCCGAAGGGGTCGGCGGGGTCGTCGACGATGACCGCGTCCGGGATGTCCTCCTCAGCCGCTTCGGGCTTGGGGAAGCTGGTCGGGCCGTCGGGACGGTCCACCGTGACGCCAAGGTCCTCGGGCCGGAGCGTGGAGGGTTCCTCCGGCTCGGGCGGGTCGGTGTCCTCGCCGGCCTTGGTGAAGAAGTCCTTCAGCTTCTCCTTGAAGGAGCGGCTGTCGGCGCTGTCGTCCGTGCCCGGCGGGTCCTTGACGTCGTCGGGCTTGGAGCCGTCTGCCGTCCCGGTGCCGTCCTTCGGGTCCGTGTCACCGGAGCCGTCAGAGGGCTTCTCGTCGCTCTTCTTGCCGTCGTCCGGCTCCTTGGCCGCAGAGTCCTCCTTCGTGCCGTCAGCGGCCGTTTCAGGGCCCTCCTTGGGCATCTTCTTGGTGGTGGCCTCGGAGTCCTTGGCCTTGCCGTCGTCCTTCGCGGCCTTGCCCTTCTCCGCCGCGCGGCGCTTGTCCCAGCGGCGCTGCGCCTCCTCCGCCACGGCCGCACCGAGAGTGGTGCGGCCGTCGGCGGCCTTGGCGGCCTCCCGCTTCGCCCTCCGCGCGGCCTTCCGCTCGGCTTTCGCCCTGCGGCGTTCCTCCCGCGCCGCCTGCTGGATGGCGCGGTCCTGGTCGCGATCCTTGCTCCGGTCAGCGAGGCTGGCGGCCTGGTCGGCGCTGCGCCGCTGCTGCCGGGCGGCCTGGCGGGCGGCGGCGCGCTCCTGGCGGCCGCGGGACCGTTCGGCCCGGGGGCTGGAGACCGGCGAGTCGTGCGTCCTGCCGCCGTCGCCCTTCGAGCCGCCCTTGCCGCCCCCGGAGCCGCCCGAGCCGTTCTTGCCGCCGGAGCCGCTCGAATCGCCCTTGCCGGACCCCGACTTGCCGAAGCCCCCAGAGCCGTTCTGACGGCCCCTGGAGCCCCCGGACGACTCATTGCCCTTCGAAGGGCCCCCACGGCCGCCAGAGGAGCGATCAGAGCCCTTCCCGGTGCCCTTGGGGGAGTTGCCGCTCCCGAAGCCGCGCCCGGTGCCGCCGGACCCGTTCGTTCCCGAGCCCCGGCCGCCGCCGCCTCCGCGCGAGCCGCTCCCGCCGCCGGCCTTCGAGCGGCCGCCCTTGTCGGCGCCCAGGCCGGAGCTCGAGGACTGCGCCGCGTCGGCCTTGCCGCGCGCCGCCGCCTTGTCGGCCTTCGCCTTCATCTGGGCGGTATGGAGCTTGGAATTCTGCTCCATCATCGCGGTTTCCTGCGCGGTACGGGCTTCGATGAGCGCGGCCTTACGCGCTATCTCCGCCTCCCGGAACGGCGCTTCCCCGGCGTGCCGCTCACGCGACACCTCCAACCGGTATTCCAACCAGTCACCGAGCCTGTCGGCAAGAGAACGAGGCTGGACGTATTCGCCTTCCTCATATTCCCCGTCGCCGGAATCCGGGGCCTCCGGCATTCCCGTCTCCCGCAAAGCGGCTTCCGGGGAAATAGGCCCGCGAACAGGCGGGAGTTCCATTGTCGTCTCCGCCGGGGACTCCGGCGGAACAACTCCGCCCGAGCCACTGCCGAGCGGTTCGGAATAAAAGAGATCCCCGCCGTCGGGAGCGTCCGGCATTCCGCCGGAATCGCTTCCCCGAGTGGGGAGGCTGATCACGTTGCTGTCGGTGTCGTCGGACACCCGACCCCTCCTCCTGGGCTTGACAGTCGGCACCGGCCTCGCGTACACGCGCGCACGGCACGCGCGACACGCGTCACGCGCGGCACGCGTTGGGATCGCCGAAGGGCCGCCCCCGGGGATCGGGGGCGACCCTTCGTGCGGGACGCGGGGAGCTAGCCGAAGTGGCGGCTGTAGACGTTGTGCAGGGCGAGCGCGGCCTCGCGGATGAAGTCCGCGTTCCCGTCGCGATACGCCTGCGTGCCCCGGATGTTCGTAATTCGGAGCCAGTAGTAGAAGGTGCCGAGGTCTTTACCGTGCCGAGCGATGAGGTCCTGCTTGATTTTCCGCTCGTGTTCCGCACGGTTAAATGCTTTCCGCTCCGCTTTCGTGAGCGGGCGACCGGCACTCACGCCGACTCCCTGCCACCCAGGCTGTAAATCGACGTGGGACCACCATAGCCCACATTCGAGCTCTGCGCACCCTGCTGCCCCGCGTTCTCCGGGGCGGCCTGAAGCGGCGGGTTGTTCTTGCGCGCCTTGATCTGCGCCTTTTCCTTTCGGTTCTTCTTGACCTCCTTAACCTTTTCGTCGTGGGCGTGGCGCTTGTGGGCGCTCTTTTCCAGTCCCGAGCTAATGCTCTTGAGGTTCTTGAGAATGTCGTTCAGGGACTTTTCCACCGGGAAGGAGCGCAGGAAAGCCTGGCCCATCTTGTCGCCCTCCACGCGGGTCCCACGGCAGTGCACGCGGGTCTCGCGCTGGAGGATCTCCAGCTTGGCCTGCATGTCCAGCACGACCCTGTTGAAGTCCGCGAGGTAGTGCGCGTAGGCGGCGGGGTTCTGCGCGATCTCGCGCAGCGCCGCGTTCGGGTCGTCGAAGAAGGGCTTGTCTTCGGTGCTCACGGGGTCCTCCGTGGGGATCGGATCAGGCTGTACTGGGGGCTTGCTGGCTGCCCTCGGCCGGGACAGCGCCGCCTCCTTGCGGGCACGGTGTGCCGAGGCTGTGCTCAGTGCGGGTTTGGCCCGTCGCCTCCGCGTTCGGCGGGGTGCGGGCGAGCGGCCTGCCGGCCGTGGCCGGCACCGGTCCGCGCTCGGTGGGCGAGCGCGGACCGGGGGCGACCATGAGCGGCAGGACGGTTGTACGGTCCGGTCCGGTCCGGTCCGTCAGCGGACCGTGTGCTGCTTGAGGGCGACGGCGATCTGTCCGGCGCGGTCCGTGGCGATGGAGCCGCCCTCAGCCCGGACCGCCTTGGCGATGTTGGTCCGGTTCAGCGGCTCGTTCGCGGTCCGGAGCCGGTCCAGCGCGGTCCGCTCCAGGTCCGTAAGCGTGATGACCGTGAGGTCCGGACCGCCGTCCTCGCCGCGATCCGGACCGCAGACGCCTTCCGGGGCTTCCTGGTCGGCCGGTCCGGCGCGGTCCGGCTCCTGCGGTCCAGGAACGGTGTCGGCGGTCCGGACCGTCGCCTTGCGCGTGCCCGCCGCGCTCTGAGTGGCGGGCACGGCCCGGGACCCACGGTCCGGACCGGAGCCGGTCAGCAGGTCAGCGCCCTGCGGACCGGCCGGACCGGCCTCCAGGGCGAGCGCCGGTCCGCCGGTCCGGTCCGTGGCCCCTGCGGTCCGGACCGGACCGTGGACCGCCTTTCGATCGGCCGGACCGGACCGGACCGGATACCCGCCGTGCTGGACCGGGCGGACCGGAGCGGGGCTTTCCAGCGGTCCGGGCCGGTCCGCACGGGACAGGGTGAGGACGGAGGGGATAGCGGCCGGTCCGTGGTCGTCGGCCCCGACGCGGGGGACGACGACGCGGTGCAGGGCCAGACCGGTCCGGACCGCCTTGCGGTCCGCGAGCTGGGCACCGGCTGCGGTCCAGGCCCGGTCCAGCGTGGTCAGCCGCGGGTCGGTGATCGCCAGCGACCAGGCGGTGAAGGAGTGGACCGGGTAACGGAACCAGCGGACCGCTCCGATGGACGGGCGGGCCTTGGCAACCTTGCCGTCCTCCCGGAGCTTGCGGCGGTGGATCAGCGAGGCGTACAGCTCCCACAGCACCATGCCCACGATGCTCATGGCGGCGAACGCCACCGCCTTCGGGGTGAAGTGCCAGTAGGTGATCTGCTCCGTCCAGATCTCCTCCTTCGCGTCCCAGACCCGGCTGCCGGCCACCGGCTGCCCGGAGGCGTGCCAGAAGTTCATGACCGCCGCCCCGAGGGCGAAGATCCAGGTGGAGACCCGGTAGAGGGTTCCGGCGTCGCCGCTCTGGCGGGCCTGGTGGTACATCCAGCCCACGAACGCCGTCGACAGCTCCCAGGCGGCGGCGAACAGGACCGTGAAGGGGACGACCCAGCCGAGGATGTCCTCGGCGAACCCGGCCTGGCCCGTCCACGCCACCGCCATCGGGGCGGTGATCGGACCGACCACCATCAGGCGCTCCGCGTTGACCTTCACGAACTGCTTCACGCGGTCGGCCACGGCCGGCTTCCCCGCGCGGGACGCGGCCCGCAGCTCACGGGCCTTGGCCCGGCGGGCCTCCTTCGCGTCCCTGCGCTCCTCTTTCGCCTCGAGCTTGAGACGCTTGCGCTCCAGTGCCCGCTCGGTGCGGTCGGTGGCGCGCTTCATCCGGGCGGCGGCTTCGGCCACCATGTCGTCGGCGGCCTTCAGCGTGACCTCCGCGTCCGCTTCCCGCACTCGGGCCTGCGCCAGGGCCTGCTCGGCTTCCTTCAGCTGCGCGTCCCGCTTCGTACGGGCCGCGGCCAGGATGCGGTCGGCCTCCTCACGGGCGGTGCGGGCCAGCCGCTCCGCGTCCTCGGCCGCCGTCGCCCGCAGCCGGCCGATGTCCTCCTTGGCGAGCGCGCGCGTACGAGCCGCATCCGCGCGGGACGCCTCCCGCTCGCGGGAGGCGTCCTCACGCAGCTCAGCGGCCGCCTTCTCCGCCTCGGTGCGCAGCTGCGCGGCCTGGGCGACCGCGCTCTCGCGCAGTCGGTCGGCCTCGCCGCGCGCCCGCTGAAGGAGCTGGTCGGCGTCGGTGGTGGCCCGGGTGCGGGTCTCCGTCGCGGTGCGCTCCGCCGCCGCGAGCAGCTCGGTGCGCGCGCTCTCCGCGTCGGCGAGGGTCTGCGCGGCGGCCTGAGCGGCCTCGGTGCGGACCTGCTCCGCCTGCGCGGCCGCCGTGGTGGCGACCTCGTCCGCCTGGCGGCGCGCGTCGGCGAGCATCTGCTCGGCAGCCGCGTTGGCGTCGGCGAGGACCTTCTCGGCCTCGCCGGCCGCCGCCGCGGTGATGGTGTCGGCCTGCGCACGCGCGTCGGCGAGCAGCTTCTCCGCCGTCGCTTCGGCGGCGGTGCGGACCTGCTCGGCGTCGGCGGCCGCGGTGGTGGCGGCCTCCGTGCGGAGCCGGTCGGCGTCCGTCGCGGCGGCGGCCAGGAGGCGGGACTGCTCCGCGGTGGCGGCCTGGGTGATCGAGGCGGCCTCGGTGTGCGCGCCGTCCAGCAGCTCGGTGCGGGCGCGCTCCGCGTCGGCGAGGATCCGCGCGACGTCGTCGGCGGCCAGGTCCCGGAGGTCGGCGGCGCGGTCGGCGGCGTCGGCCAGGAAGGGGTCGGCCTCCGGCCAGGCCGGCGGCGCGACGGCAGATGCGGGAGCGGTCGCCGGGGCTGGGGGCGCCGCCGGGCCGCGCCCAGCCCGGCCGGCCTTCGCGGCCGCCGCGGGCTGGCGCCGCTGGCGTCGGGTGGCGGTCTTCGGTGCCACAGGAGCTGTCCTCTCCTATATGGGGGTCGGTAGGGTCGTGACCGGCCCCCGGGCCCTCGGCAATTCGCCTGCCGAGGGCCCGGGGACCGCTGTATCAGCCGCGCTGCGGCGGCAACTCGGCCCGCCGGGGGCCCTGGACGGAGCGCGTGTCCTGCCGGGCGAGCCACGCCATCGCGGCCGACGTCATCTCCAGCGCCCCCTCACCGTTCAAGGGCGCGGTGTCGATGTCGCGCATCGCGTCGGCCGGCGGCAGCAGCCGCATGTACTGCGGCAACGCACCGTAGATGGGCCGCAACGACTTCAACTCCGTCAGCTCGTAGTCACCGCTCGCCCACGCCTTCTCGACGCGGCAGGGGAAGGTGTGACCCGGCTCGCCCGCCCAGAACCGAGACGGGTCCCGGTACAGGACGAAGTCGCCCCTCTTGAAAACGGCGGCGGCCTCACCGGCGGCGGGCTCGGGGGAGTGGTGCATGCGGTGCTCCTTGTTCCTCGGGTGGTCCGGGCTGTCCGGCTCCCCTCGGCCCCACCCGTACCGGCCCCACTCGGCGGGGTCGGGACGGGCGGAGGAGGCAGCAGGCAGACGCGGCAGGTCAGGCGGCGTCCAGGACCCGGCATGCGGCCACGGCCGTGGCGCGCGGATCCGGTGTGGAGTCGGCGATCCGGAACGCCTCGTCGAAGTCGCCGCGGGCGACGGCGGCCGCGGCGCGGCGGGCGGCGTCCCAGTCGACGCCCCCCCGCCACGGCTTGGACGGGGTGCGGAGGGCGCGCAGGGCGTGGCGGATGGGGTGGGCGCGGCGGGCGCGGGCCACGCGGGTGGCGGCGTCGCGGTGGCCGGCCTCGAGGAGGACCTGCTGGGAGTCGTAGTCGGCGGCGGTCCAGCCGCGGCGGGAGCGGGCGCTCATCCGTACCTCCAGATGGGGCGTGCCCCCGGGGGCTGCCCGGGGGCGAAGCAGTGAAAGGCCGGCCGCCCGTCGGGTGGGCGGCCGGCCCGGAGGAGTGCGCTGGCGCGGGATGCGATCTCGGTGCGGCGACCGCCCGGCGGGAACCGGCGGGCGGGCGCCGGGGCCCGGCTCGGCCCCGCCCGTCCCGGCCGCGAGGGTCGGGACGGGCGGGGGAGGCAGCCGGCAGGACGGTCAGCGGCGGAGCTGCTGGGTGTAGGCGTCCTGTAGTTCGGCGAGCGCCCGGAGCAGGTGCTCGCCGGTGGCGCAGTGCGACGTAGGCGTGCAGTCGGCGCAGGTGCGGGTGTGTGTCCGGTAGGCGGTGCTGGCCGCCATGTACCGCTGGTACAGGCGGTCAGCCACCGCGCACCCTCCCCTGCTGCTCCGACTGCTCGTTCACCCGGCGGAGCTCGGCCTCCATGCGCTTGCGGTCGGCGTCGGTCATGCCGTTCCCTCCCGTCCCGACCGGGTCCGGCGGGCGGTGCGGCGCCTCAGCGCGCGCCGCTCGTCCTCCGAGGCCCCGCCCCACACGCCGTGCTCCTGCCGTGTGTCCAGCGCCCACTGCAGGCACCGGTCGGAGGCGGGGCAGCGGCGGCACACCGAGCGGGCCTCCTCAATCTGGAGAAGGGACGGCCCGGTGTTGCCGATGGGGAAGAACAGGTCGGGGTCCTCGTCGCGGCAGGCGGCACGGTGTCGCCAGTCCATGCCGCTCACCGCCCCGCACCCGTGGCGGCCGGCGCGACGTCGGCGCGGACGCAGCGGCAGCGCCAGTACCCGCAGATCGGGCAGGCGTCCTCCGCCGCCGCCACCGCCCGACCGGCCGACAGCAGCCGGGCCCGGGAGCGGCCGGGCGCCATCTCGGCGAAGGTGCGGCGCGCGCGGCGACCGGCGAGTCGGGCCCGCCGGTCGCCGTCCACGACCAGGTGCCGCACCAGCCGGTGGAACGCGGCGGCGTCGTCCGGCTCCAGACCGCGGGCGGTGTCCTCGCGCTCGATGTCGTCGATGATCCCGGCCCGCGGCGCGGCCGGGACCGGGGTGCGTGTCATGCTGTTCTGCATCAGGTCCTCCAGTCAGGTCCTGGACAGCCCCGGGGGCCTCATCCCTGGGGCTGTCGCGGTTGGTAGAGCCGGTGTCCACCGCGCTCTCCACCGCCCGCCGACCGATCCGAGGACCGAGCGGTGGGCGACTGGGCAGCGCGGGGCTGCGTGGTTCTGGTGGCGCGGCACCCGGTGTGACGGGTGCCGGATCTCGTAGAGACGCGGACCGCGGACCGCCGGGGAGATCCGTCCAGGCGGGTAAGGGCGGTGCAAGGTATGCCGCGTCGTTCTTTAACGTCGTGGGACTGTCGGCCCTCCGCACTCGCCACCAGTAATGAGCACCTGGCTGGAGATAGCCCAGGCCACGCTGCGAGAGCGTGCCCGGCGGGTCAAAGCACGTGCCGACTGCCACCACCAGGGGTAATGGCGTCACACGACGGGTTTCCACTCACCTTCGGCCGGTGTGGTCACGGTCGGTACTGCGGTGGTGGATCACGCTGTGGAGTTCTCAAAGACCGGCCGCTTCCTTTCCAAGGCCCCCGGGATCGGGATTCCGGGCTTGGTCCGGGCGGATGGTGTCGGGAGTCGCTTCCGGCTCCCTCATCCGGCGCCGCCCTACGGGGGCGGTTCCGGGTGGGGGAGCCGGGTCCGAAGACCCGGCGGTGGTGCGGGAGGTCAGGCCGCGATCGGCAGGGGCGCCGCGGCGGCCAGCCGCGTGATGCGCAGCTGCGCGGCGTAGGGGAGGAGCACGTCGACCAGGCGCTCGCGCACCAGCTCGGTGATCGACGGGTCGGCCGCGAGGATGTCCTGCGCCGCTTCCCGCCGCGCCCCGGACTCCGCGATGACCTCGTTGCGCGCCTTGGTCTTGCCCTTCGTCACCGCGTCGGCGGCGTCCCACTTGGTCAGCTCGTCCGACGTCACCAGCCCGTACATCTCGAGCGGCGTGCCGAAAGCGATGTCCAGGTCGATGTCGGCGAAGTCGGGGAGCGGCACCTCCACCGCCTCCAGGAGCGCGAGCGTCTCAGCGTCGAAGTTCTCGGTGGCGAGGCTGGCGGCGGGGCGGCGGGTGACGTTCATGGGGGTGGAGCTCCCTTCAGTAGCGGTCCGCCGCAAGGGGCGGGATACGTCGATCAGGTGCATTCGGGCAGGCGAAATAAGCGCCTTTTCGGCGTTCCTCCGGGTTCGGAGCGCCGCTGACGACTACGAGAATGGAATCTTCTAGAAGACTTGTCAAGGTCTTCTAGAATGCTGTTGACTGGATGGTGTTCCGACCAGGAAGGAGCTGCCGTGAATCCCGCAGCCCCCAAGACGCCACCAAAGTGGCGGCAGCTCGCCGACGAGATCGCAGCCCAGATCGCCAGCGGCGTGTACGCGCCTGGTGACCGGCTTCCCTCCGTCCAGGCCCAGGTCAGCGCAGGTAAGGGCGCTACCGCGACAGTCCATCGCGCATACCAAGCGCTGGAGGCCGAAGGACTCGTGCGCACCCTGCAGGGAAGCGGCACGACGGTCCTGGGCCCCGAGAGTGCGCCCTCGGGCACGATCACCGGCGCAGCCCGCCTTGAGCGACTTCGTCGAACCGGACGAGCGCTCGCCCCGCGGGAGGACTACGTGAACTCGCGTTCCGTCCTTCGCTCCTGTGCAGACCCTGAGGTCGCGGACCTCCTCGGCATCGACCTCTACGACGAGGTGGTTCTGAGGAGCCGGACGTTCGTGCGGGACGACAAGCCCACTGCGCTCGCCCTGAACGTGATCCACATGCGAGCCCTGATCGCTCTCCCTGAGCTGCTCGACGCCGGCCCCATGGCGAAGTTCCGCCACGACCTGTACGCCGAACGCACGGGCAAGACCATCACTGCTGGCCCTGAGCGAAGCACCGCACGGCTGGCGTCCGATAACGAACTCAGCGAGTTCGGCATCGACGTGCCCCCGGACATCCCTGTACCCGTGCTGGTGCTGCGAACCGTCTACTCCGACGAAGACGGTCCCCTGGAGGTCTGGGAGGACATCCTCCGCCCCGGCATGTGGCACAGCAGCAGAGCCTGAGCTCGTAACTCCAAGCACTGTGCCCCCCTCTCGACCAACTCGTCTTGTGGGGGCAATCACACTCGCGGCGGAGGAAACGGAACATCACAGCGGCTTGTCGAAGCCTGTACGCAGGTCCATTCACGGGTTTTCAACATCCGCGTACACACGGGATTCGCGGCCCGAGCCCTAGGCTCGCGCCCATGACGATGGCGGAGGGGCAAAGGGTGGGGAAGCAGCGAGCAGGGTGGAGGCCGGACCGGCTGCGCGAGCAGCGGGAGGCCCACGGCCTGACCCTGGAGAAGGCCGGCGAGCGCCTCCGGGCAGTTGCCGAGCAGGCCAAGCTCAAGGGCATCCCCGCCGCGAATCCCCAGACCTTGTGGCAGCACGAACAGGGCGAGGTCTTCCCCGGACCTCACTACCGACGCGCCTACTGCCTCCTCTACCGGGCCACCGAACCCGACTTGGGCTTCCGGGCCCCTCTGCCGGGTGAGGAGACGTCCTTCAAGCTCACGCCGATGGACGACCGCCTCAATGGCTCGCACGTTTTGGCTGTTGAGCGCGCGATTCACCGCATCGCCCCGGGCTCGGAAGAGGCCGACCACTTCGACTTGCAGCAGCGGATCATCGACGCGTGGAAGCGCCGGCACACGGGCGGGGACCCGCACCGTCCGGTGCTCATTCTGGTCGGCGGGTTCGCCGGTTCCGGGAAGACGGAGCTCGCCCGCTTCTTCGTTCAGCTCACCGGCTGGCCGCTGCTCGACAAGGACCCGCTCACCCGCCCGCTCGTGGAGCGCCTCCTGGTCGCGCTGGGCGGCGACGCGAACGACAGGCACACCGAGCTCTACCGCGAGAAGGTCCGGCCGGTGGAGTACGACTGCTTGATGCAGTCGGCGATGGCCAACATCAAGTGCGGCATCTCCACGGTGCTGACCGCGCCGTTCATCGCAGAGATGACGGACCCGGCCTGGATGCAGCGCCTGGCCAACCGCGCGGGCTCGATGGGTGTCGACGTCTTCCCGGTGTGGGTTCGCTGCGACGAGGAGTCGATGCGCGAGTACATCGGATTCCGCTCTGCGGCCCGGGACGCGTGGAAGCTCCAGCGGTGGGACGAGTACATGGCCACGATCGACCTGGACCTGCGCCCGGCGGTGCCGCACCTGGTTGTCGACAACCGGCTGGGGACCGCGGTGACGCTCGCGGACCAGGCCCGGCAGGCGATGGGGGCGATGTACGCGTGACCGGACGGCAGGGCGTGATCCTGTACGGCCCGCCGGCGGCGGGGAAGGACACCGTCACCGCCGCGCTCACCGAACTGCACGCGAAGTACGCGCAGTTCGCCCGGCTGAAGGTCGGGTCGGGCAAGTCGGCCGGCTACCGGATGGGCACCGCGGAGCAGCTGCACGAGCTGGAGGCTGCGGGCGACGTCGTCTACGCGAACACCAGGTACGGCAACACCTACGTGATCGACCGGCCCGGCGTCGACGCGGCGTTCGCGGCAGGGGTGCCCGTGGTGCACCTCGGGCAGATCGACGGCATCCGCGCGCTGGTCGACGGCTACCCGGCCGACTGGTCGGTGGTGTTGCTGTGGTGCCCGCGCGAGGTGACCGAGCAGCGGTCTGCGGGGCGCGGCGACAGTGATACCGCAGCGCGCCTGGCGGCGTGGGACGCGACCCGCGAAGACCTGGACGCGCACCCGGGTATGACCTGGGACCTGACCGTGGACACCACGGAGGCGGCCCCGCAGGACGCGGCTCGACTCATCGACCAGCTGCTGGCGCAGCGGGCGGGAGCGGCGTCGGCATGAGCGCGGGCTACGGGTGGGCGAGTCGGTCCAGGGCGTCGGTGAGCGTGAGCGCGCTGTCGTCCTTGACCTCGTGCCACCGTGCCAGCGTGGACGCGGCCGCGCGCAGCATCTCGGGGGGAAGGCCGGCGGCCGCGAGGGCGTCGGCGGCTTCCTCGAGCTCCGGGCCCCAGCGCCAGGCGCGGGCCGCGGTCTTGGCGACGTACTGCGGCTCGGACAGGTACGAGTCAGTGCGCTTCGAGGCGACCTCGATGAGCTCTTGGTCGACGCCGTGCTCGCGCGCCATCCCGATCGCGAGCGCCACCAGCACCCGGCTCGTCTTCTGGAAACTGGCGTACGACAGCTTCAGCGCCGACGCCTTCCCGATCCCTGCGCCTAGCACCGCCGTCTGGACGGCGGTGCCCGCGAACAACGCCTCGATGCGCTCGGTCGCGGCGGTCGGGCCGGACAGGTACAGGGTCGGCGTCTTCCCGCGCACCGGCGGGGAGCCGACGACGCCACCGTCCACGACGGTCGCGCATGGTTCGAGCAGCCCGGCGATTCGCTGGACACGCTCGGGGCTGATGGCGTTCGCTTCCACGTACACCCCCGCGAAGCGGAGCCCGGCGGCGTCACGAGCCAGGTCCTCGGCAGCGGCCGGCGGGCAGAGGCTGATGACGATGTCGCTGCGGTCCAGCAGTTCGGTCAGCGTCGCCACGGGCATCAGCCCGAACCGGGCGGCACGCTCCACCGAGGCGGTGCTGCGCCCGGTCTCGCACCACAGGACTGCGGCCGCGTTGGGCGCGGCGCAGGCGGCGACAGCGGCGCCCATGGTGCCGGGGTGGAGGATGCCGACGGTCGGCTGGTCCACGGTGCTACTCCAAGGTCTCGTTGAGCAGGATGGTGATGGCGTCGGTGACGTCGTCGACCACGTGGTGCGCGGCGGGGAGTCCCTCGGGCCAGGGGCGGCCGCGCAGCCAGATGGTGCGCAGACCGGCCTGGTGGCCGCCGCCGATGTCTCCGGTCGGGTCGTCGCCGATCATCCAGCCGCCGTCCGCGAGGCTGACGCCGCAACGGGTGGCCGCGAGTTCGAAGAGGCGGCGGTCCGGCTTGCGGATCTCCAGGTCGCCCGAGGCGGCGACGCCATCGACCAGGTCGGCGAGGCCGGTCCCGGCGAGTTTGGCGCGCTGGATGTCGCCGGCCCCGTTGGTGATGATGCCGATCGTCCAGGCGGCAGCGCGCAGGCAGGCCAGGCCCTCGAGGACCTCGGGGCGGCAGGTGACGGCGGCCGACATGAGGTCGACGTACTCCTGCCACAGGTCCGCGGCCGGCACCTCCAAGCCGAAGATTTCCCGCAGCCGAGCGAAGTCGGCGACGTTCGCACGGTCGACCAGCTCGGTGCGCAGCCACTGTTCGGCAGCAGGTGGAAGGGCATGAGCGCGGCACATGCCAGTCACGGCATTGCTGAGTGCCGACTGCCGGTCGGCCAGCGTGCCGTCCAGGTCGAAAAGCGCGAGGCGGGACATAGGCACGGACCCTATCGGGCGAGGCGCGCAACACAGTTCGCGGTAACAACGCATCCCGAACCTAGATCACGTGGTGTATCTTTTCACGATACGTTGCCTGAGATGGGGGCTGGAATGCCGGATCCGATGCGTCGAATCGATGCGGTCGTGGATGCCGACACGCTTCCCCCGCCTCGCGTTCGACAGCAGCTGCGCCTCGCCGGGGGCCTCACTCAGGCGGAAGTCGCCGAGGTTATCGGTGTCAAGCGTGTCGCCGTCGCGCGGTGGGAGGCAGGACTCACCCAGCCCCACCGCAACAATCGCCTGAAGTACGCCGAACTCCTTCGCCGGCTAGCCGAGGAACACCCGGCCGCCGTACGGGAGGTGCCGGGTGAGGACTGACCTCGCGCCCGATTTCGGGTACGCCGACACCGGCCTCGGAATCAAGGGGGTCGGGGTGACGTAGCGCCACCGGCCGCGCGCGCCAAATGAGTGGACGGCAATCCACTTCGGCCTCGCGCGGCCCTTCACGCCGACCAAAAGTCGGCCGCCCAGTCCCCGGTTCCCGCCGGCCCTGGGCTCCAGCTCATCGAGCTGGGTCTTGCAATCCAACGCACCACCCGGTCCGCGAGGACCAAGCAGTAACCGCAGCGGCCCCCCGGCAAGGGGGCTTCTGCACCACACCACCGAAGTGGCAACTCGTTCCTCGGCCCCGGCAAGGGCCTTTGGAACACCCGTTCGAAGCACGCAAAGGAGAGAGGACTCGCCTCTGGTTCTTCGTCCGGTGCCCGCTCCTCACGGAGGGGGCGCCCCGCCCGTCCGATCTCCAGTGGAGGTCGGTCCTTGTTGATCTATATGGAAGGCGGTTAACGCCATAGTGCACGAGCTCCGGCCGACTTGTCAGGTCGACCACGACCAGGTCAGTACCCCCTCTGGGGTGATTACCGCAGGTTGTGGTGTCCCCTCCATGGGAATTGTGACGTACATCACACCCCTGGACTGTCACACGGGTACCTCCTGGTCGGCGGCCCGTCCGGCCTTCGGGATGAGCGCGGAGGCCGCATCGGTCGCCGCGCTGGACCACCACATCGACGACTTCATCGACAACTCCGTCGACGCCGCCCGCGGGGGTGCCTTCCCGTCTGACGGGACGGGTTCCAAGATCGTTGACCGCCGCGCGGGAGCGACGGGGGGTATCGGCACTCGCCGGGCCCTGTCCACAGGCCGACTGGTGCAGGGTCGGCGGGTGGATCACGAAACAGCAGCTCTGGCGGCTCCCGACAGGGGTGTCCGCTTTGGCGCGTACACCGGCCCGATGACAACACAGATGACTCCGGCTCCCGGATCAGTCGGCGGTGACCTCCACCGGCGTGTCCGCTTTCTTCTCCACGAACACCCAGCGGTCGTTCCTGCCCGTTCCGGGTGGAACGGTCATCCACAGGGATCCGTCGTCGGCAATCAGGAGCACTCCCCGCGCGTGGAGAGTGTGCAGGTGCTCTCGCGCCTCTTCTGGTGGGATGCCCATGGTTTCGGCGAGGTCGGTCGCAAGGTCTGTCCGGACCACGAACTGATCGAGCTGGCGCGCGGCCATGATCGGAACGCGCGGTCCGTAGGTCCTGCGGTACTCCAGCACGAATCGCATACCGAGAGCCGCATCGGAGTCCGGCCCGAAGTCGTCGTTGACCTTACTCATCACCTCTTCGTCCGTACGGTTCGGCGTGTCCCACTCCCGGTAGTGGATGCCTGGCGGTTTGAGGTCGTAGAGGTACTGCGGACGGGCTGGCCTTACGGGGCGTGGGCCGATGCGTTGGGCTGCTGCGGCTCGGCGGGCGGCTTCGCCGGCGCGACGGGCGGCGGAGTTCTTCTTGGCTGCCATGTCCCGCACAACGATCGGGTCAGCAGCAGGTTCCCGTTCACCCCGGTGTCCCACGTGGACGGGGGTGCGTTCCTGTGATGTCGAGTGCGGCGCTCCTCGCGATGCAGCCGGACCCGTCCGAGGACTCCCTGAACAGCTCTGCGGGCATTCCTCGGCAGCGGGCCGCGCTGCGGTCGGTACCGGCCTCCGGCAAGCCGGGCGACGGCGGCCTGGATGACCCGCTGCGTCTTGGTCGCGCGATGCGGCTGCGGTTGCTCGCCGCGGTCCAGGCGCTGCTGGCGGACCCGTCGATCGCCGGGCAGTCGGACGTGGCGAGGCTCGCGGCGGTGGTGCTGTACGCGAAGTCGCGGGCGCCGAAGGGTGCGAAGAACGACAACCAGACGTCGATCTGGGTTGCGGAGCTGGGCCGGTGGATGGGCGTGGGCGAATCCACGGTCAACCGCCGGGTGCTGGTGCCGCTGCGTGCGTCTGACGGGCTGCACACCAAGGAGAAGAGGAACGCGAAGGGGCGTCCGACCGGGCTGGAGTGCCTGGTCATGCCGCTGTGGAACGCCCGTAAGAGCGGCGGGGCCGCGCACCCGCTGGCGCTGTCGAAGGCGGAGCTGGCCACGCTGCTGCGCCTGTGTGAGGCGCTGTTCGGGCCTGGCTGGACGCCGGAGGACAAGGAGCCGACGCCGCCGGGGCTGCTGGCCGGCCGTACGGGCAAGGGTGCTGCGACCGACCGGCTCGGGCTGCTGCTGATGGTGCTGAACACGCGGGCGTCGGGCTGGCTGCAGCTGTGCGGCGGGTCGGTGAAGGCGAAGGAGGGGCGCGGGGCGGCGACGCTGGCCCGGCTGTTGGGCTGCTCGCCGTCGGGGGCGCGGAAGGTGCTGGCGCGGCTGACGGAGGCCGGTGTCGTGGCGCGGGACCACCGGGACACGGCGACGCGGATGCGCGGCAAGGGCCGGGTCATGCTGCTGCCGGTCGCCCGCGCGTACGGCCGCACCCCGGCCTCTGTGGAGGCTGTTTCGGGCTTGGGAACGGTGTTTTCGCAGCGTCCCGCTGGTGCAGTCGGAGATCATGCTCCGGCCGCTGCTGCGGGTGCCCTTGGGGCGTCTGGGATCGGCGGTGCTGAGGAGGCCGGGGATGCGGCGGTTCAGGAGCGTCCCGATGGTGCAGAGCTCCACGCAGACCACGCTTCTGTGGTTACTCCTGTAGTTCCTCCGCAGCTCTCTGGTGGCTTTTCCGGCGAAGGCCGTGGGGGTGAGGGTCGTCGGCCGGGACGCGCGTGCGTGCGCGAGGACCAGGCCGTCGACGGCGAGAGCGCCGTTGCCGGGTCCGGGAGCCTGGTGGCCGGGGCCGACCCGCTTCGCGGTGAAAAGCCCACCAAGTCACCCGTCGACGAGCAGGAGCAGGCAGGCACCATCGCCGCTGGTGCTCGTGCTGGTGCCCGGCTGACGGTCGTCGGTGGTCGAAAGACGCAGCAGCAGGGGCGGCCGGAGCTTCCCGCCGATCTTGACCTGCGGGTGGCTCTGGCGCCGGTGTCCTGGCTGTGGCGGGGACTGAACCGCTGGCAGCAGGACCGCGTCGTGGAGGCCGCGAAGGTGGAGCTGGCGCAGTTGCGGAACGTGCTGGAGTGGTCGGGGCAGGCCCCGTCTGCGCTGGCTGCCCGGCTGACGTCCCGGCTCGAGGAGACCGGCGGCGAGGCCCTGGTCACCCGCCCGTTCGGCTGGATCACCCGCCGTGGGCTGGTGCGCCGGCCGTCGTGTTCGGACGTGCGGTGCGACGACGGCGTCCGGCTCGACACCGGTGCCGACTGCGACAACTGCGCCAACATCCTGCACTCGCGGCGGGCGTGGCGGGTGCGGATCGCGGCCGAGGTCGACCAGGAGCTGCCCGGCCTGGAGCAGGATGCGCGGTACCGGGAGATCGAGGCCCGGATGCGCCGTCACGCCGAGGCCGAGGCCGCCGGCCTGGTGGCCCGTCAGGCCGAGGCCCGGGAGCGGGAGGCGCAGGCCGCGGTCGAGCGGGAGCGGGCGGCGGCCGAGGCGGCGGCCCGGCAGGCCGTGGCGTGCCAGGAGTGCGGCCGGGAGCGTTCGGCCGGGCTGTGCGAGGCGTGCGGCCACCGGCGTCAGGTCGAGGTCCTGATCGGCGAGGCCGGTCTCCTCGCCGCCG
Source organism: Streptomyces sp. CC53 (assembly GCF_001865245.1). Taxonomy (GTDB): domain Bacteria; phylum Actinomycetota; class Actinomycetes; order Streptomycetales; family Streptomycetaceae; genus Streptomyces. Next base: position 31,901 of record NZ_MKXB01000097.1, read on the forward strand.
CCTGGTCGGCCGACCTGACCGACCCGGTCGCCGTCGCGGCCGTCGTCGCCGAGGTCCGTACGGCCATCGAGGACGCCATCGCCGCCGCGTGGGCTCAGTTCCAGGAGATCACCGACCCGGCCGCCCTGGAGGCAGCCGGTCCGAACGCTGTCGAGGACGCCGCCGCGTACAACGCGGTGCTGACTGCCGAGAGCGCGGCCGCGGAGTACCGGCACGAGGCCCTGGTGATGCTCGGCCGCAGCGAGGAGGCCCAGGCCGAGGCCCGCAAGGCGTACGCGACCGAGCTCGCCAAGCCCTGGTTCCAGGCCCTGCCCGACAGCGACGACGCCCAGCGCGCGGCGACCGGGGCCGCTGCGAAGGCGCAGACCCGCACCGCCGAGCACCTGCTCGCCGTGCGGCTGGAGCAGCTGCACATCCAGGCCCGCCCCGCCCCGGTCCGGGGCGCTGCATGGTCGCGGCGTCTGCCCGAGCTCGCCGCCCGCCAGCTGGACGGCGAGGCCCTGGAGGTGACCGCGTGAGTGCCGTTCCGGAGCTGTCCGGCGTCGACCTCGCCCGCCAGGCCCTGCTCGCCGCCCGGGAGGCGGCGAAGAAGAACGGCGCCCAGACGAAGAAGCCGAAGAGGCGCACCGGCACCTCCGTGCGGCGGGACGGCCGTGAGCCGCTCGGGCTCGGTGCGGCGATCGGCATGATGATGACCGAGCGCGGCATGGTCGCCCCGGCAGCCGGCGGCAGCGTCCTCGCCCGGTTCGACGACATCCTCGCCGCGGCCGCGCCCGAACTCGCCGGGCATGTGAGGGCCGTGGGCTTCGATGCGGACACCGGCCGCCTGGACGTCGCTCCCGACGCTCCTGCGTACGGCACGCAGCTGCGCTGGAGTGCGCCGAAGGTGATCGCGGCGGCCAACGAGCGGGTGCAAGGCGCGAACGTCCGCTCCGTTCACGTCCTGGCGCCCGCGCCCGCGAAGGCTGGCCCTGCCACGGCGGCCGCCGCCCCGGCCCCGCAGCCGACGACGCCCGGCGTCCCGGTGGAGCGCCGGATCCCGCCCGAGGGATACCGCCGTGCGATCGAGGCGCACCGGCAGGCCGCCCGGCCGTCCCTGGCGGACCCGGCCATCGAGGAGGCGGTGGAGCGACAGACCGCCGCGATGCGCGAGCTGTCCCGCCGGGCCTTCCCCGAGCCCAACGTTGTCCCGGACGACGCACCGGCCCCGATCGGCCAGGCCCGCGTCGAGCGCCGCCGTCAGGCCGCGGCCACCGAGGCCGCCGCCCTGCGCCGGGCGAGGCAGGAGCGCGCGGCCCGGGAGCTGGGGACAACCGTCGACCTCCTCCGGCCGACCGCACTGCGCGACACGGCTTGAGCAACCAGTACCCCCTGTTACTGGTGGTTGCCGCGGCGTAGCGTGACGGGTACACGTCTGGTACACCGTGCGCCGCTGCCGCGGTGAGCGTCGAAAGAGGGGGAGCCGTGCGGGCAGGGACCGTGCTGGACGGCCGCTACCGACTGATCGAGCCGATCGGTGCGGGCGGCTTCGGTCAGGTCTGGAAGGCGCACGACCCCAAGGTCGACCGGCAGGTGGCCCGGTTCGCCCGCGAGGCTGCGGTCGCCGGCGGCCTGTCCCACCCCCGCATCGTCATCGTGCACGACTTCGGATCCGCGATGTACGACGGGCGCCAGCACGCCTACCTGGTGATGCAGCTGCTGCCCGGCAAGTCGCTCAGCACGGTCCTCGAGGCCGGGCGGCTCCCCTTGTCGAAGGCCATGTACACGGCGGCCTGTGTCGCCGACGCCCTGGAGGCCGCGCACGAAGCGGGCCTGACTCACCGGGACATCAAGCCGTCCAACATCATCGTCCGCCCCACCGGCGAGGCCGCGGTCGTCGACTTCGGCATCACCCGCAGCAGCGACGCACGGCACGACATCACCACCACCGGCGTCCTGATCGGCACCCCCGCCTACATGGCCCCCGAGGCCCTGTCCGGCACGTTCGACCACCGCTCCGACCTGTACTCCCTGGGCTGCGTGCTCTACGAGATGGTCACCGGCCGCCGGCCCTTCACCGGCACCTCCTGGCGCCTGGTCAACCAGCACCTCACCGAAGACCCGGCACCGCTGCGCACCCTGCGGCCGGACGCCCCCGCGGAGCTGGAGCGGTTCACCAGCCGGCTCCTGGCCAAGGACCCCGCCCAGCGACCGGTCAGCGGGCAGGTGTGGGCCGCCCTCAAAGAGATCAACGACCGGCACTTCGGGGCCACCGCGCCCAGCCGCGGCAAGGACCTCGCCCACGACATCGACGTCACCCCGGCGGAGGCCACCCACGGCGCGGTCATCCCCCTGCGGATCACCGTGCACAAGCCCTGCCCCGCCTGCGCCACCAGGACCGACGAGAAGGCGGCACGGTCCTGCACGACCTGTGAAGGGGAAGGCCGGCTCATCCAGGAGCAGCACACCTACAAGGTCCGCATCCCCGCGGGCATCCGGGACGGCCAGAAGGTACGGATCCGCGAGCTCGGCGGCCCCGGCAAGCACGGCGGTGCGCCCGGCGACATGTACGTCACCGTGCACATCATTGGCTGATCAGCCGCCAGACCTCGGCAGTACCGTCCCGGGAGGCAAGGCACGGTGTCCGACTGGTTGTCACTGGAGGGGCCCCTCTTTACGGCGTAAAGAAACCGCCGCATACCCCGATACCTCCCGCCCGGTCCACGGCTGACGACGGACGCCGCCTTGCTTCGGAGTGTGTGGCCGGCGCAGCGGCCCGGTCAGGACGTGTGTGCCTGTGCGGGCGTGGGGTCCAGGGAGTCGAGGAGCTGGCCGAAGGTGATCTTCTCGTCGTCGTAGCCGAAGGTCATGGCGGCGGCGAGTGCCTCCCACCGCGCCGTGCTTCGCCCGCAGTGCTCCAGCAGGATCGTCAGAGCGACGTCGGGTTCGTGGCGGGCGAGGACCTCGTCGGCGGGGATCTGGCGCAGGTGGTCCAGGGTGCGGTAGCGGGACTTCATGACGGCGCGGTAGACCTCGGAGCGGGAGAGGATCTCACCGGTGGCGGGGGAGTCGAGCCAGGACTGCAGGACGGCCGCGGGGTCGGGGTGCTTGCCGAGTTCCTCGTCGTCCACCAGCCGCACCACACCGTCGTCCTCGTCTTCGGGTACCGGGACGGCGGCCGCCGCGGCCAGGAGCCAGTCGGGGCCGCCGGCCTTCTCGGCGATCCAGGCCAGTTCGGCGGGGTGCAGCCCGCCCAGGACGTCCACGACAGCGGCGTGCGGGGTGTGCGGGTTGGCGGCGAGGACGGTCAGGGCCTGGACCCGGCGGTGCTCGGAGTGGCGTTCCAGGAGCCGGGCCGGGCGGTCGTGGTCAGGGTCGACGTTGTCGAGGACGCGGATCAGGGTCCGGCTCGGCTTGGGGGAAATGACGGCCGGCGGATCCAGTCGGGCGAGCTGGGCGCAGGCCCCGGCGAGGTGGTCAGGGTTGGCGCTGAGGAGGGCCAGGTCCTCGGCGAGACGCAGGACGCGGCCGTCGAACTCGTGGTCGCTTTCCTGCTTCTCGGACCAGGTGAGCAGCTGGCCGCGGGTGACGAGAGCGTCGGCGGCCGCGTGCAGCTGGTCGGCGGCGAGGTCGGCCAGGCGCGGGTTGCTGCGGACGCGGTTGGCGATGTGGTGCAGGGTCCGACGGGCGGTCACCTGCGGGTTGGGCAGGTCGGCCAGTTCCGGCAGGCACAGGGCCGGAAGGCAGGCGCGCAGCAGGTCCTCGCTGAGCGCGGGCGCCGGGTCGACGGGCAGTTCCTCACCATCAGGGTCGGCGGCGCGGAGGCGGGCGTCCTCGAGGGCCTGCGTCTCGGCCTGGTCCAGCAGCAGGTGCTGGACAGCCGCCCCGAAATCGGGGTGAGCGGCGAGCTGCGCCCACCGCTCGGGGCAGCGGGCCAGCATCGCCCAGCCGGCGCGGCCCCCCAGCTCCAGCGACCAGTCCTTCGAGAACGCGGACACCGCCTCCCAGCCCTCTTCGGGCTCCGGGTGAAGGAGGTACGCGGCGAGCGGGGTGAGGCAGGCTTCCAGGACGGCGTCGAACAGTTCCGGCGGCACGGGCGGGGCCGGCGCAGTGTCCTTGGTGCGGGTGTAGCGGTCGGGGTCCCAGTCCCGGACGACCTGTTCCACCTCGTGGTCGGGCAGGCGGGGCAGGAGCGCGATCGCCGCCTCGACCTGGTGAGGGTGCCGTGCCAGCGCGGAGATCAGCCCGGCCCAGGCCCGGCGGTGTCGGAGGATGGCGGGCACGTCGGCGGCGGTCACCGTGCCGTCGGTGGCCAGGGCGGCCAGCGTCTTCTCGTCGGCGTGCACCAGGAGCCGGCCGCGTAGCCGCTTGGCGGAGGCCCGGGTCAGCAGCGCGGGCAGTGCGGCCTTGAGGGCTTCCTCCCGCCACCGGTCGGCCTGGGGGTCGAAGCCGGTCGGCGTCGTCGTCGGCGTGCACAGGGCTTCGATCACTGTCTTGAGGGCTTCCTTGGGGAGGTCTTCGCTCATCGCGAGATCCCGCCACAGCGGGTACGTACGGGCGTTGACCATCCTCGGACCCCCTCCTACACCTGACCCGGCGTCACTGCCTGGTCGCCATCCGTAGAAGCGACCGTACGGCGCACCCGGGCCCGAGCGGGCGCGATCCGTGAAGTCCCGCCACCTCAACCGTGACGGCGGTGGCCGCCGATAGACACTGACCTTGCAAGTTCCTTCGGCGTAGCGTGACGGGTACACGCCTAGTACACCGGGCGTCGCGGTGTACCGAGGAGGGGGAGTCGTGCAGGAAGGGACCGTGCTGGACGGCCGCTACCGGCTGATCCAACCGATCGGTGCGGGCGGGTTCGGGCAGGTCTGGAAAGCACACGACCCGAAGGTCGATCGCTTGGTTGCGGTGAAGATCCTCAGCGAGGACGGCAGCGCGGACAGTGATCGGCAGGTGGCCCGGTTCGCCCGCGAGGCTGCGGTCGCCGGCGGTCTGTCCCATCCGTACATCGTCACCGTGCACGACTTCGGCTCTGCGCTGCACGACGGGCGGCTGTACGCCTACCTGGTGATGCAACTGCTGCCCGGCAAGCCTCTCAGCGCAGTCCTGGAAGCCGGGCGGCTGCCCCTGCCCGACGCCGTGCGCACGGCGGGCTGTGTCGCCGACGCCCTGGGTACCGCACACGAGACCGGCCTAACGCACCGAGACATCAAGCCGTCCAACATCATCGTCCGCTCCAACGGCACCGCGACGGTCGTCGACTTCGGCATCACCAAGAGCAGCGACGAACGGCATGACATCACCACCAGCGGCGTTCTGATCGGAACTCCGGCCTACATGGCCCCTGAGTGCTTCAACGGCACCTTCGACCACCGCTCCGACTTGTACTCGCTCGGGTGCGTGCTCTACGAGATGATCACCGGGCAGCGGCCCTTCACCGGCACCTCCTGGCACCTGATCAACCAGCACCTCAACGAACAGCCGGCTCCCCTGCTCAAACTGCGGCCTGTCATCCCGCCGGAACTGGCGAGGCTCGTCAAGCGGCTCCTGGCCAAAAACCCCGACGACCGCCCGGCCGATGCCTTCGAGGTCATGCTGACCCTCCGCGAAATCGACCGGCGGTACTACGACGAGAACTCACCCAGCCGCGGGCCAGACAGATACGTCCGATCCGCCGTGAGCCCCTGGATCGCAGCCCACGGCGCGATCAAGGGGCTCCAGCTCATGGACCTGAAGCCCTGCCCGGCTTGCGCCGCCAGGCCCAGTGCGGAGGTCTGCGAGTCCTGCCAAGGCGCCGGCGAGGTCTTCATAGAGACCACCCACCGGGTCCGGTTTCCCCCAGGAGTTCGAGCGGGGCAGCGACTGCGCCTTAGAGGACTGGGCTGGCCCGGAAGAAACGGTGGAGAGGCGGGCGACCTCTTCGTCGTTGTACGGATCGAGGGATGACACCCAACCGGCCGGGCGCTTACCTGGAGAGCCTGATCCCGTTGAGCCGCGGCGGCGGGACCAGGCGACGCCCCTCCGCCTGAACGCCCCAGGCGCACCTATGTCGGGGTCTGCTCAGCCCACGCCCTTGGGAGGCATGCCGGTGTGCGGCGGGAAAGCCGCTGCAGGGCCGGGATTGTCGACGAGCACGTACCCGTGCGCGGCCATGATCTCCTTTTGGAAGGCCAGGAGCAGTTCGGCTCCCTCGTGGGCCCGGGAGGTGTCGTTGGCCGCTCCGGAGGTGAAGAAGCGGACGAGGACGCCAGCGGCGGTGTCCCCCGCGTCGCAGGCCGCACACAGTTCCAGGGTGATCGGATTGCCGGACGCATCGAGCTGGGGCATCTGTGCCGCGAGGATGAGCGGGCCGTTGCAGCGGGAGCAGGCCGGGAGGTCGTTGCTACGCCGGACGGATACGTGAGCCATGAGCGCCCCCTTGATCGCTGGGAGCGCCATCCAACCCTCCACGACAGGTGTGGTCAATGCTTTTGCCGGGCTCGGGGGTGCTAGCCGTTTCCAGTGGAAACGGCGGGCAGGGCGGCCCACCGGGTGATCGCACTGACGATGTCGGGTGGCGGTTACCCGGCGTTGCGGATCTGGGCTCGGCGGGTCTGGACGAGCTGCTGCCAGCGGGCGCGGACGGCCTCCTGGCCGTCGAGCCAGTGGGCGGAGGAGCCGTCGGGCAGGCGGAGGCCGGCCATGAAGTGGGCGATGTCGGCGTAGTAGGCGTAGTCGCCGGTCCCGGCGAGTTCACGCAGCCGGTCGATGACGACGCGGACCTTGTTCTCCTCGCCTTGGACGGCGTGATGGAAGGCTAGGGCGAGTTCGAGGACGGCTTCGGCCGCGGTGATGCCGGTGTCCCGGATCTCGGCGCGCAGCGCCCGGGCGGCCTCAAGACCAGGAAGGGCGCCCGTGTCACGGACGAGCGACGCGATCCTCACCGTGAGGTTGGTGGCGCGGAGGTCCAGGCCGGTGAGGAGCTGCTCGGCGAGATGGAGCTCGTCGTCCGCGGTGTCGGGGTCCGTGAAGGCGAGCACGAGCGCGCGCTGGGCCTGGCTGGTGGCGCGTTCTCCGGCGACGCCGTGCTGTTCGGCTTGATCGCGGGCGGCGGCGTAGGCGGTGGCCGCCCGGTTCATGTCGCCGTGGGGCCAGAGGATGTCGCCTTCGACGCGGTGTTGGCGTCCGGCCCAGCCGAGGGTCTGGGCGGTGTCGTACGCGGTGGGGAAGTCGCCGGCGAGGCGGGCGAGGTGGACCAGGCCGCGGCGGGCGGCGGGGGCGAGGCGGCCGCCGCCGTCGGCGACGAGCTGCATCCCTTGGCGGGAGGCGGCGGAGTTGCCGAGGTCGCGGTGGGCCTTGGCGAGGTAGTAGACGGCCATCTCGTGCAGCTCGGTCGGCAGCAGCCGGCTTTCGGCGACCGTGGTGAGCCGGGACACGGTGGCGGAGCGGTGCTCGTGCTGGCGGCGGGCGAGCGCGGCGAGCAGCTCGACGAGGGCGTCGGCCGCGGTCTCCATGCCGCCGGTGCCGTCCGGTCGGGCGGGTGGGGCGATGGGCTCCCACACGGAGTCGCTGACGTACGCCCAGGCAGCGTCGGCGAGCCAGCCGAGGTCGAGCTGGAAGTCCCTGGCAAGGGGGAGACCTTGACGCAGGCAGCCGACCAAAAGCATCCGATCCCGCCCGGTGTGTGCGGTCCATTGGGCGCCGAGGGCGGCCAGGGCTCGATCGGCTGCCTGCTGCCAGTCGCGCGCCGACCAGCGGTCGTCGGTGGCGTCGTCGGCGCTGCGGATGGTGGAGCGGATCAGGCCGTGCAGGTGGTAGGGCCACAGCCCGAAGGGGTTCTCGCGGACGAACGGCCGCTCGATCAGCCGCATCGCCGGAGCTTCGTGCCCCAGGCCGGCGGCCGCCGTGGCGAGGGTGAGGTCGAAGGCGTCCAGCAGGCTGATGGAGCGCAGGACGTGCCGTTCGTCGGGGGTGAGATCGGACAGGGTGCGGGCGATCAGGGCACCGAAGTCGTGGTCGAAGTCGGCCGGGACTGGCTCGCGGGTGCGGCGGATCTCCAGGAAGCGGAGTACCGACAGGTCGAGGTAGAGGGGCAGGCCGTGGGAGCGGTCGGTGATGGTCTGCCGGATGGGCGCGTTGAGGAGGGGCTGGCCGTCGCGGGAGAGCCGGTGGGCGAGGTAGTCGTCGCAGTCCTCGGGTGAGAAGTCGCCGATCAGCACCTGCCGCCCGCGGCCTGCTGCGCTCGTTCCGGGCGTACGCGCCCCGGGGATGGCGGCGCCGGCCAGGCCGGGCCAGGCGGTGGGTCCGGTGTAGTCGAGCTGCCCCTGCAAGGCCGGGTCGGCCCACTGCAGGCGGGAGCGGCCGGTGACGATGAAGTAGGCGTTGGGCATGAGCCACACCACCCGCTGGATGAGGCGCTCGAGGTCGCGGTGGGTGCGGTCGCCGACGTCCTCGAAGGTGTCCAGCAGGATCACCGGCGTGACGCGCTTGTCGGCCGGGAGCTGGGCGAGCTCCCACGCCAGCAGGTGCGGATAGAAGGACAGTGCCTCCACGTCGGGCTCGGCCTCCAGCAGGTCGGCGAGCCGCGCGCAGCGGGCGAGCGCGCGTACGGTCTGCCGCCGCTCTCGCAGTGCCCGTACGAGGGAGCCGGTCACCTGTCCGACGGCGGTGCCGATGCTGCCGGGCAGGAGGAGGGCCTGGGCGACGTCGGCCATGGCGGACTGCATCTGCTGCGGCATGGCCTTGCCGAACCGGCCGACCAGGCCGCCGCGGCGAAGGTATTCCTCCAGACTCTCGCCGGGGTGTTGCTGCTCCCAGTAGCGGCGCAGGGCCACGTCGAAGGCGGGCAGCGGGCGGCCGAGCGTGCTGAGCGCGGCGCGGATCGTCAGGACGAGCTGCTCGAAGTCGGTGCCGGCTGAGCGGGACAGGTCGATGCGTACGGGCAGGATCCGCTCGCCGGCCCAGGTGGGTTCGCCCCACTGCGCGGGCCGGTCGGCGCTGGCCAGTGCGGCTTCCAGCTTGCGGGACAGCGTCGTCTTGCCGATGCCGCCGACCCCGTGGAACGCAAGCACGTTGTCGCGCGGCGCCTCGAGGTCCTCCACGTCGAAGGCCGCATCGGCCGTGTGCCGCAGGTGCTCGCTGAGCGCGGCGGCCACGAGCTCCCACTGCAGCTGGCGGTTGGTGAACGCGTCTCCGGCCTCCAGGCCGCGGTCGTTCGTGCTGAACAGCGCCCGCAGATCCCGACCTGCCACGTCCAACCCCCCGATTCGATGATCACCTCGGGCCAACCTACGCCGCGCGTAAGGCCCCTGGGAGCAGCATCCCCCGGAGGTGGGAGGGCGCGAAGGCATTCCGGACGCGGACGCGGCGCGTCGCGGCGGGGTGCCACCGGAATCGGCCAGGGAGACAATGACCGTTTCCGGGCAAGATCAACACGAAGGTGGTAGCCATGTCCGACAGCCCCGACTTCTCCGGTCTGGAAGGCGGCGTCGAGGCGCAGGCCGCGGACGCCGTGCGGGCGGTGGTGAGCTGGTACAACGACCAGCTCCTCGCCGAGCAGCGCTCCCCGGTGCCTGATGAGGAGCGGATCGAGGAGCTGCGGGCCGGCCGTCAAGCCGCGCTCGCCGACCAGCAGCAGCTTGCGACCGCCGACCCGGATGAAGCGGCCCGGATCACGGAGGTCTACGCGGCCCGGCTGAAGGACCTCGACGCCTCGTAGACCGGCTCCCTCAGCAGGACGGGCAGCGGCCACAGGGAGGGGTGCGGCCGGTCGATCCGGGCCGGCTGCATCCCGGGCGGCATCAGCGGGCGGGCGAGCGCGACCATCTCCTCCAGTTCGTCACGGTGCTGGGGGAGCGCTCGCCACAGACCGTGGTGGAGGCGGAAGAACGCGGCGGCCTCCTGCTCGGTGTACGGGCGTGCCCGTTCGGCCGCCAGGGCCCATGACGCGCTCCCGGCGCCGCCGGCCTCGTGACGCAGCAGGGCACGGCCGTCCCGCCGGATCACCGTGATCGCGGTGATCGCCGGATGGCGCTCGGCGGCGGTGACGACATCGGTGAGCGCGTGGAAGCAGGTCCGGTGCCCCGAGCGCGTGCTGAACCTGGGGGTGAGGCCGATCTGCAGGGACCGGGCGTAGCGCAGCGCGGTGGCCTGACGGCTGTCGGCCTCGCGGACGGCCAGGACTACGAGTTCGACCGGGTAGCCGCTGGCCGCGTACGGCAGTGCGCTGGCGAGGAATTCCTCAACGCTGCCCGGCGCGCCTTCGATCAGGACGTCACCGCGCCGCTCCCGCACGTACTGCTCGGCCTGGGTGAACCAGGCCCGGTAATCCGCCCTGATCGCCGCTCCCGCACGGCGGGGATCCTCGCGCAGCAGCCGCAGGTAGTCCGGGTGCTGGGCCTTGAAGTCGTCGCCGATCAGATGAGTCGTGCCCGGCCGCATAGCGCGCCGCACCATCCTCGCGGCCAGGAGCTTGCCCGCCCCGGGCTGCCCCAGCACGTAGACGGCACGCGGATCGGGCCGGGTGATGATGCCGCTCAGGTAGGACGGGGCGATCAGCTCGTCGAAGACCCATCGGTGCTCGTCGGCGGAGAGGCGGTGGTAGTCGACGCCGGGCGCGCGCCGTCGGGGCTGGGCTATGCGCCGTACGGGCTCGGCGAGCGCGGCGGCGCGTTCGGCGTCCCGCTGGACGGCCAGGCGCCGGTCCTCGCAGTCGAGGTCGCGGTGCAGCCGCTGATCGGTCCGGGCGAGGTCCCGGCGGAAGAGGGCGGTCTCCTGGGCACTCCAGGGACGGGAGCGCTCGTACGCCACCGCCCGCTCGGCCGCCGGCCGACGCCGCCAGATGCCGTCGACGAGCTCGTTGTCGTACAGCACGGTGCCATCGCGCCGTACGACGGTGATGCGGTCGGCCAGGTACTCGGCCTCGATGACCGCCAGTGTCGCCAGCATCTGCTGGGCGCAGGTGTCGTGGTTCTCCCATGACACGTACCGGCCGCCGCCCTGAATCGCCTCGGACAGGAAGCGGTCCACAAGCCCGAGTTGGCTCCACGCCTCGGCCGTCGCGACCGCGACCACCTCGATCCGGTGCCGGGAGCGCCGGTACGCGTACGACGACGTCCGGAACTCCTGCGGATCGGCGAGGGCCGACTCGATGACCGCGTCGAAGCCGCAGGCGCGTACGTAATCTTCGACCGCGGCCTGCCAGCGGCTCGTGTCCGGGCGCACCTGGACGCCGGCGGTGCGGACATCGGCGGTCAGCAGCTCTGCGTACCGGCGGTGCGCCGCCTTGTAGAGGTCGCGGCAGATCCGTACGGCGCCGCCCCGGCGGTCCAGAGCCGCCTGAACGAGGTCGGCGATAGCGGTCTTCCCTGCGCCCGGCTGCCCGGCGACAACCACAGCGACCGGACGGGACTGGCGCACGGCTCCCGTCGTGGCCGCCGGAATGATCACCTGCTCGAGCACCTGGCGGCTCTCTGACTCGGACAACGCCTTCAGAAGGCCGCCTTCCCCCACCAGTCCTCCATGCCGTTCGAGCTCGCGCGGTCGGGACCGAGCAGAGCTGTTCGCACTTCAAGGTCAACATAGCAGGCGTACGCTGAAAGTACGAAGCTCGTACGCGATCCATACGCGTTCCGTACGGTTCATGGGGTAGGGTGTCGGTCAGGAGGTATTCCATGTCCGAGTTGTTCGACGCGGTCGACGCGCTGGTCGCGTCCCGCTCTCCGCTGCCGCTGGCGGAGGAGCGCAAGCGGCTGCGGGTCGCGCACGGCCTGACGCTGGATGAAGTCGCCGCCGCGCTGAAGGTGCGCCGCGCCACGGTGTCCGGCTGGGAGTCGACGAAGAAGCCGACCGAGCCGCGTGGTCCGGAACGCGAGGCGTACGCGCGGCTGCTGGAAAAGCTCGCCGAGCTCTACCCCGCTTCCTCGGTGACGGAGGAGCCGGCCGCCCCCGCGGTACCGGCGACGTTCACCGGCACGCCCGCTCCGGCGGAAGTGCGGACTCTGTCCACAGGGCAGGCGTCCGAGGCTGCGGACATGACTGCAAACGAGAACACCCAGACCAGCTCCGTTCCTGCTGCCGCTGCTCCGGCGGCTGCGCCGCGTCCGGCGCGCACCACCAGGCCGTCGTCGACGTCGCGCCGTCCGGGCGCGCGGAAGGCGGCCCCGGCCGGTACCCCGGCGGGCGGCACCGACCCGCGGTTCGAGAACGGGCCGCTGGCGGTCGTCGACGTCGAGGATGGGAAGGTGCTGGCGTACTGCGTCGGCGGCCTGGTCCTGGACGTGCCCGCCAAGTCCCTGCCGTCCCTGGTGGACTGGACGCTCAAGGAGGCGAAGCTCGGGCAGCCGAGGCTGTCCGGCCCGGGCAAGGACGCCGACCCGCTGCTCGTGCTCACGGAGGCCGCGCTGGAGCGCTACGGCCTGCCCGTCACGCTCACGGAGGAGGAGCGGCTCGCCGGGCGCCTGCCGGAGGGTCACAAGGTCATCAAGCAGCTCGTGCGCGCGGAGTGGAAGCTGACGAAGCGCGGGTTCGGGCCGTGGGCGCGGATCTACCGGCCCGCGACCGGTTCGGAGCGGGCGTGCGTGCAGCTGTGCATCCCGTCGTGGAACGCGCTGGACACCCGGCACTGGGGCGAGGCCGGGCAGCTTCCGCCGGCCGAGCTCGCCCGCGTCCTGGGCGTGTACGCCTCCCGTGTGATGACGCCGCGCGGCTCGACCGCCGTGACCGGCCTGGAGCTGATGACCGCCCTGCACCCGCCGACCTGGGCCTCCGAGCCGGACGCCGACGGCAAGCGGCACTCCGAGCACAACCCCGGCTCGCTCGGCAAGGACGCCATCGACCCGATGAACTGGCCGCCGTGCGAGGTCCCCGACGGCCACCCCGTCCTCAAGGACCTGACGCGCTTTCACGTGCGCGGCCCCGGCGAGAAGCTGTTCGAGGAGGCGTACGACTGGGCGCGGCCGATGACCGACGCGGAGTGCACCCTGCGGCACCTGGTCGGCATCGACGTCAACATGGCCTTCGCCGCCGGCGCGAACGGGCTGAACGTCGGCCTGGGCGAGGCGACGCACGTCAACGCCCCGGCGTTCGACCCGAAGCTGCCCGGCTCGTGGCTGGTCGACCTCTCCCACGTGGACCTGTCCCGGGTGAAGGTTGGCAAGGAGTGGGTGGAGCTGGACGGCTCGCTGCTGCCCTCCCCGTTCACGCCGAAGGGCGAGCGCCCCGAGGGCCCGGCCTGGTACGCGACGCCCACCGTGGCGTACGCCCAGGAGCTCGGCTACGAGGTGCGGCCGATCGAGGCGTGGGTCCGGTACGACAACGGCCGCTACCTGGACGGCTGGTACAACCGGCTCCGTGACGCCTACCTCGCCACGATGGCCGACCTCGGCGTCGACGCCGACCTCGCCCCGGGCGACTTCCTCGCCGCAATGAACGGCTACAAGGCCCGTGACCCGGAGCTGGCGATCGTCGTCTCGGCGGTCAAGGCGACGGTGAAGGGCGGCCTGGGCAAGCTGCGCGAGCGCCCGCGCGGGGAGGGCTGGCGGCCCGGCGAGCCGTGGCGTGCCCTGTCCCGTCCGACGTGGCGGCCGGACATCCGCGCGGCGGTCATCTCCCGCACGCGGATCAACCTGCACAGGAAGATCGTCAAGCATGCGGCGTTCACTGGGCAGTACCCGGTGGCGATCCTGTCCGACTGCGTCGTGTACGCGGCCAACGGGCCCTCGCCGCTGGACTTCCTGCCCTACCGGGACGGCAAGCCACTGCCCGGCGGCTTCAAGCTCGGCATCAACCCGGGCCTGGTCAAGCACGAGGGCACTCAGAGCGTCCTGTGGGGCGAGGAGGTCCGCGACCGGTTCGACGCCCCGGAACTCAACCTCGCCCGGTACATCAAGGACGGCACCGTCACCGACGTCGACAACGGAGAGTAGGAGAAGACCACGATGAGCCTGTTCGGGGACGGCCTGGACGCCGCAGTGCAGAAGGCGTTCACCCGCCCGGCACCGAAGTCGGCCGGCGCGCAGATGCGCTACCTGGTCAAGCAGCTCAAGAGCACCAAGGCAGTCGCCCAGATGCTGCGGGTCTCCCAGCGCACCGTCGAACGGTATGTGAAGGACCAGATCAAGAAGCCCCGGCCCGAACTCGCCGCGCGCCTGGAGCGCGAGGTGAAGAAGCGGTGGCAGCCGCAGATCCGGGCCAAGGCCCGGCAGAAGGCGGCCACCACCGGCGGCATCGTCATCGACACCCGGGCCCGCATGGGCTACACCGCGCCGATCGGGTCGACGGACGAGGACCGCGTCCGACACCTGACCGTCGCCCTGCCCCCGCAGTACGCGGCCCGCCTCTTCGAGGCCCAGGAGGCCGGCGCCACCGACCAGCAGCTCCAGCAGATCGTGGCCGAAGGACTCAAGGAGGTGTACTTCCAGGACGGCGGCCGCCGCGCCGGCAGCCTGGAAGAGGTCCGGTTCACGGACGTCCAGCACCTCGAGTTCGACCTGTAGCAGCCGCCCCCGAACAGCCGGCGAGCCCCGGACCGATGTGGTCTGGGGCTCGCTCGCGTACCGAGCACGTGCGCGTCCTGTACTTCGTCACCGCGCTGCACGCCAGCATAATCGTCGCCTACATCGAGGTCTAGCTCATCCAGACTGGGACGGCGCCGGCCTTGCATCCCCGCCGCGTTCCGACACCCTTCCCGAGAGAGGCAGTCCATGCCCCTCCCGGATAAGTGGGTCGCTTCAGTCGCTTGGGTCGCTGGACCGACCGTCTGCCCTGCCTGGGCAGCGACCGAAGGGCAGCGACTCTGCGCGTCTTCGGTCGCTGGCTAAAGGTGCAGGTCAGAGCTCTTGCAGCCTGAGGGAAGCGACTGAAGCGACTCAAGGTCCGGGTATATGAGCTGTAATGCGTGTGCGCGTGTGCGTTATATATAGGAAAGTTCAGTCGCTTCAGTCGCTGATTGATCTTCCTTACCGGTCTTGACCTGCGGTGATGAGTGAGCGACTCAACAGCTACCGAAGATGCCTTCGGTAGCTGCGCTTGCGGTTCAGTCGCTGACCCCGGTCGCTACCGACACGTTCGGGCGCCAGGTCAGGAGAGATGCGGGGCTCCTGCCATGTTTTCGCTAGTCTGTGTCCGTCGTTGAGTCGCTTCAGTCGCTGATGGGGGAGTCATATGCCTGCTGAGCTGCGGTTTTCCCGCAGCGACTCAGGAGACTCCGCTACCTCCCGTCCAGTCGCTGAGTCGCTCGCCATCGCCCGCTGGTGCGCCAGCAACGGCTGGCCCGTCCACCCGCTGGCCCCCGGACGGAAGACCCCGGCGGCGAACTGCCCCGTGTGCCGGGACCCTCGCCACGACCGCGCTGACTGCGGCTGCCGCGCCGCTGGTCGCTGGTGCCACGGGTTCCACGCCGCCACCCTCGACATGACGCGCATCCACCAGTGGTGGGGCGCCAACCCGGCCTTCGGCGTCGGGGTCGCCTGCGGGCCCGCCAACCTAGTCGTCATCGACATCGACGCCCACCCCACCACCCCGCCGTCGCGCAACCGGCTCCTCCCGGGCATCGCCATCGCTGACGACGTGGACGTCTCCGCCATGACGACCGGCTTCCACAGCCTCGCCGTCCTGGCCGCCCTCGAAGGCGCGCCCAACCCCGCGGACGACACCACGACCCTGCGCGTACGTACCCCCTCCGGCGGGTTGCACATCTGGTACCGGACCACCGACTCCCGCCCCTGGCAGTGCTCCACCGGCACCAGCCCCACCCGGGCCCTCGCCTGGCAGATCGACGTACGCGCCCACGGCGGCTACATCATCGCCCCCGGCACCACCACCAAAACCGGCACCTACACCCCCCTGGGCGCCGCCCGACTCCCGGCCCCGCTCCCCGCCTGGCTCGCGCTGGAGCTGGAACGCACCCACCACCTGCCTGCCGCGCACATCCCGGCCCCGCTCCCCGTCCCGCCACGCGCCCGGCAGGCCGTCATCGCAGCCGGCGGCGGCCGCGACCACGCCACCAAGGCCCTCACCACCGTGCTGGCCGATGTCACCGCCTGCGCCACAGTCCCCGAGAACGCCGGCTTCACCGAGAAGCTCAACCGGGCCGCCTACACCGCCGGGGGCCTCGTCGCCGCCGGACAACTCACCCAGCAGGACGCGGAGCGCATCCTCACCGAAGCCGCCCTCATCGCCCGCCCCGGCCAGGAACGCCGCTCCCAGCAGATCATCCGCAGCGGTCTGGCCGCGGGGACCCGCCGCCCCCTGCACCCCAGGAGCCGCCCGTGACCACCCCGACCGGCGGCAGCGACAACTTCCTCTTCGACTTCGACGCCCACTCCGTCGCAGCCCAGATCCTCGCCAGCAGGCCGCCCGTACCCGCCCAGAGCCACAACCCCCAGCCCACCGCTTCCGCCGGGCCGGCCACCGCCGAGGGACTGCTCCCAGACACCCTCACCGACCGCGGCAACGCCAAGCTCTTCGTCCGCCTCTACGCCAACGACTTCCGCCACGTCCCCGGCCTGGGTTGGTACCGGTGGGACACCACCCGCTGGCAGATGGACGAGGACGACACCGTCCTGTGGGCCGCCGGCGACCTGGGCGAGAACATCGCCGCCAACGACCCCCGCGGCATCCACACCACCGACGCACTGCGGAAGCACCGCCGCCGGGCCCTGAGCACCTCCGGCATCAACGCCATGCTCACCCAGGCCAAATCCGCCCCCGGCATGGTCCTCAACGCAGCCCTCCTCGACGCCGACCCCTACGCCCTGTGCACCCCCGCCGGCATCGTCGACCTGCACACCGGCCTCATCCGCACCCCC
>NZ_MKXB01000097.1:48882-58474 GCF_001865245.1 Streptomyces sp. CC53
GGACTTCCACTCCCGCTCCACCACCACCGCACCGGCCCCCCAGCCCACCCCCCAGTGGAACCGCTTCCTGACCGACACTTTCGGCGACGACCCCGACGGCACCGAGATGATCAGCTTCCTCCAGCTGCTCCTCGGCTACTCCATCACCGGCGACGTCGGCGGCCAGGTCATGCCCTTCCTCTTCGGCGCCGGGAAGAACGGCAAGTCGGTCCTCCTCGACGTTCTGATGAAGCTCCTCGGCGACTACGCCGACGCCGCCCCACCCGGCTTCCTCATGGCCCGCCCCTACGAAGGCCACCCCACCGACCTCGCCGAACTCCACGGCCGCCGCGTCATCGTCTGCTCCGAGGTCAAGCCCGGCGACAAGTTCGACGAAGCCCGCGTCAAACTCCTCACCGGCGGCGACCGCATCAAGGCCCGCCGCATGCGCCAGGACTTCTTCAGCTTCGCCCCGACCCACAAGCTCTGGCTCCTGGGCAACCACCGTCCCGAAGTCGGCACCGGCGGCTTCGCCTTCTGGCGCCGCATGCGCCTGATCCCCTTCGAACGAACCGTCTCCGACGACCGCAAGATCGACAACCTCGCCGACATCCTCGTCGCCGAGGAAGGCCCCGGCATCCTCAACTGGCTCATCGACGGCGCCCGCCGCTACCTCGGCGGCGCCAAGGACCTCACCGGCCCCGACAAGGTCCGCGTCGCCACCACCGCCTACGCCGAGACCGAAGACCACACCGGCCGCTTTTTCGACGAAGCCTGCGCCCTCGAACCGGACCACCGCGCCGAGCAGTCCCGCCTCTACGCCGCCTACAAGGCCTGGTGCCAGAGCGAAGGCGTGCCGCCCATTACCAGCCGCGCCTTCGCCGCCCGCGCCCGCGAACTGGTGGGTCTGTCCTCCCCCAAAGAGATGATCTTGTCGAATTCGCGGAAGTATTACCCTGGGATCGGACTGCTCGCCGACGAGGAGATGGCATGAGTGCCCTGATCAGCGACGACGAGCTCAAGCACGAGACCGAGCTCGTCTGGCTCGAGGACGTCCACCAGCTCGACTACGTCCGCCAAAGCCTGGACCGCCTGCCCACCCGCAGCGCCAAACCCGCCTACCACCGCGACGGGCGCATGGTCGGCTACGCCATCCTCGGCCCCAAGGCCCGCGCATCACGCGCCTCCGGCACCTTCCGCCGCCGCGTCTTCTGGCTTCTGCCACACGACCGCGACACCGAACCCCAAGGCCTCTACGCCACCGGCGCGCCCGCGGAAGCAGTCGATCCCCGCACCGTGACGGCCGGCAGCAAGGGACGTAAGACCGAGCGCTCCGAAGGCGGGCCTCCCTCGCTCGCCATGCAGGAGCTGGGGATAACGCTTCCGCTGTGACCGGGCGTCTGAAACTGTCTCTCAAGTCGTGTCCGGAACACAGTCGCTTCAGTCGCTGAAGTCGCTACGCCGGGCAGTCCCCGCAGGATCGATACACCGCCTGAGCAGCGTAAACCTGCAGTTCGCTTCCCTCCTGGACGGGTTAGCGACCGAGCTCCCCAGGCGCTGTACGCTCTGCCCTGCGGACTGCCTACCGCAGCAGTAGGGACACCTGGAACCTTTCGTCCGCAGCGTTGCCGCGGGTGCGCCGTTCCATGGTCCCCGTCAGCTTGCGACGCCTGTGCCGCTGCTTCTCGGCTTGTCCGCCTCTCCGCTCGCCGGGTGCGCGGCTAAGTCGCTTCCCGCCGTCGCGTTCCGAGCCGGTGTTGCGGCCGCCGCCCGGTCTCCCGGCGGCCTCAATGGAGTTGGAGTGCAGGGAGCGCCGGGCGAGCCCGGCCTTAGAGCCGATCGTGGCAGCGAACACCCCCCGGACGCGAGCCGCCCGCCACGGCCGCGAGAGACGACGTACCCATGCACTTGTCCGCGTCATCGCAGGTCACCAGGTCAAAGTGAGAAGAAGCTGTGCCGGCTGCACCGGCCACCTCCGGCCCGGCCCGGTACCCGGCTCCGCTGGTCTGATGCCGTCCTGCCGCACCCCCGGGCCTTGGCCCGGCGCCCGTCCAGGGCCGCGGGCTGGCCGGTTCCGCCCCGGGCCCCGCCCGCGGGGCTCTACGGTGCAGTGGTGAGCAACGAGGGGATGCCGGTCGTGGGCGGGGACGAACTGCCGGAGGTCGACGAGGTCTTGGCCCAAGCCCTGACCGCATGGGGTGAGCAGGGCACGTGGGCGCTGGGGCTGCTGCGAGACGCGCGCCGGGTCCTGGTCGGTGCCGGGCTGGAGCGGCCGGGGGAGGTCGCGGAGTCGTGTCTGCGGGGTGCGATGGACGCCCTGCTGAAGCCTCCACGCAGAGGGGGGTTTCCCCGCGGCCCGCGATCTGCTGAAGGCGGTCGACGCCCTGCCCCCGCCCGCCGCCCCGGCCGGCTCGACGTCGAGCCGCCCGAGGGCCGCGACGGCCGCTGCGGTGGCCCGGGAGCGCGTGGACGCCGCGGCCGAGGTGCTGCGCGCGGAGCTCGCCCAGAAGAGCGGGGTCCACACAGGTCGTGCCCTTCGGGTCGCGGAGCGGGTGATGGGCGTGCGGCTGGGGACGGTTCAGGAGGAGTCGCTGGGCGGCTGGGACACGCGGCGTCGGGCACTCTCCACGGTCGCGCGGCCGAGGAAGGTCGCGCGGCCCGGCTATACATCGAGGTCCTTCAGATGGCGCGGGAGCTGCTGGTGCCGCTGCCCGAACGCGCCGCGGGGGTCCTGCAGCTGACCGCTCTGCCGCAGCCGGGCCCCCAACATGCCCGGGAGCTCGCCCGCTGGGCCGACCCGCGTGGGCTCGCCCGAGCCGCGCGCCGCCATCCGCCCGGAGCCGCCCGAGGCCCTGGACGCGACCAGCCTGATCGAACTCGCGCCGCCCGTGGCCCGGTGGCGGCGGCCCGCGCCCTGGCCGCCGCCACCGGCGCGGGCGCCGACCGTCACGCACGCCTCCTCGGCCGCCTCGTCAGCGAGGACGTTGCCGCCTGGACCGCGGATATCGCCGCCGTCCTGGACGCGCTCGGCGTCCCTGAGCTGAACGCGTTCTACCTCGCCGCCCTCCAGGAAGCCGCGGACCGGCCCGGGGCACTGCCGGACAAGGCACGCGGCCGCCGGCTCCCTGCGCCTGGGCGAGACGGCCCCGGTTGTGCGGTCACCTGCTCGTGCAGCGCTTCTGCGGCGTCCCGCCATCGGGACCAGGCTCCGGCCCACGTCGCGTTCTGCTCCTCCGTCCACCCGCCTGCGGCGTGTCACCGCGCGTCACCAGGCCCTTCCGGCTGCCTCCAGTCCAGATCAGCCGGGCTACACCCATGCCACAGGCCGAGTGCCTGGAGCTGATCGGGCGCCTTCTCACCGACCCGAGCCTGCCCCTGCGAGCCCGGGTCGCGGGAGGCATCGTCCTGCTCTACGCTCAGCCACTCAGCCACTCAGCCGCGACCAGGGCGGCGGCCAGGACGATGACGATGATGACGACGGCGGCCTCGACGCCGCTCAGGCGCTGGCGGGCCGGGTGGCCGCTCTCCACGCAGGAGGCCGACACCTGGGCCGGTTTCGGGTTCGGGCTAGACATGACGCTCTCCTGTCCTCGGCCCGGCGGCCGGAAGGTCGCCGAGCTCATCGCTGCTGGCTCCAAACGGGTACGAACCACCGGCGGTTGCCGCCGCCGTCGGTGTGGTGCGTGGACAAGATGGTCGCAGGAGTACGAGGGAGGGACGGCAGCACGCAGCAGGCAATGAGGCGATTGATGCGTCGGCGCGCAAACACATCCGGAGATGCGTTGACCTCGACGGCGTGACCCACAGTCAACCCCGGGCCGTACCGAAGTCCCTGACGTGCAGGACCAGACGGCGGAGCAAGATCGCAAAGCGTGCCGGTGGCTCGTGGTAACGAAGGAGTTGATGCGTCCCCGCGCCAATCGCGGTTGCTCGATCATGCACGTCGCTGCGACGCTTCGCGCCCGGGGTTGCGCCGAGCTCGGCACACCCTGCCCTGATTGCTGCTGGCTCCAGTACCGACCAGGGACAGCGAGGTCTCGCGTTGCCGCGCGGCACCTCCAGAGAGCCGGTACCGCTGCGCGGTCACCGGCTCTCTCTTTGACCCGCCGGCCCGCCTCAGACTCCGCGGGCCCGCCGACGTCGCCGGCACTGGGGGGCCGGTGTTCCTGACGCGGGCCGGGTGGCCCGGCGACTGGAGGACCTGATCCTCAGGGGCCCGCCGCCATCCCCCTGGCAGCGGGCCCTCAGCCGTGTTCGGCGCGGCGCCCGACCGGAGAAGGGCTCGCTCTCAGCGTTGCGGGGGCACGGGGCGCAGGAATGTGGGCTCAACATCCTCGACAGGGCGAGCAGGACCGAGGTCGGGCAGCAGGTCGGCACGGTAGAAGACGACCTGCGGCAAGCGCCCCGGGTACCACGACGTGCCGACGGCGATGGCGAGGCGCGGATCGCCGATGGCTTCGAGGACCCGCTGCGCACCCGCACGCATATCGCCGACGGAGCGGTAGGCGTCGGTGGTGAAGGCGACGGGCTGGCGTCCCCGGCGCCAGCCGATGCAGTGGTCGAAGATGGCCTCGCGTTCGCCCCAGTTCCGACCGAAGAAGCAGTCACCTCGCTCGTACGAGCAGCGATGGACCTGCTTCTTGAGGAGGGTCCGCGGGCAGCAGATGGAGTCGGATGCCTTCAACTCGAACGGGCTGGCCCAGTTGAGGATCAGGTCCCGTGCGGCGGCTTCCTGGTCTGCGAGCTTGCGCTGCTGCTCCGGATCGTTCTTGGCGTAGGCGGGCCACTGGAAGACGGCCCACGGGCTCGTCGGGTGATCGGCGCCGGCGTTGCTGTAGTCCATGTTCAACCCGTAGGGCCAGCTGGGATACCCGCGGTCGCCAGCGCCGAAGACCTGGACGGCCAAGGCTTGACGGTCGCTGTGCGTGACAGTGTGTTCGGCCATGCGGGCATCTTGTCACCGGGCGGGCGCCGTGGTTCCCCGATCCTCATAAGCGCGTGGGGCGGGCGCCGCCGACCGGGTCGGGGCCTTCACCCGCGAGCGCCTGTCAGATGGCGTCCAGGATCTTCGTCCGGCTGTCGCGGTACTCCTCGCCCGTGACCGCCCCGGGTGTCAGGGGACTTCCGGCGGCGTGACTGCGGCCTGGTGCAGGTAGAAGGGTCCGCCCCGGCGGGAGAGGACGGTGGGGTGCGGGGTCTGCTTGAGGGCGGCTTGCCGGTAGCGCGGGCCGCTGCCGTAGAGGCGGGTATCGACACCACAGGCGTTGGTCTGCCATTCCTCAGTGTGCTGGAGGACCGCCCGCAGCAGCTCCTCCTCGCGGGTCGGCCGGGTGGCGGTGGCCTCGTGCAGGGCGGCGATGAGCGTCTGGCCGGTGGTCACGCTGAACCACGAGTTCAGCTTCTGCTCCTTCACGCTGGTGCGCATCCGTACGAGCGTGTTGTCCAGCGGGTCGTTCTTCCAGGCGGTGGTGGAGGTGATGTCCGGGGTGTCCTCGATCCATTCCAGCAGCCGTTCGCACTCGATCGGGTTGAGGCCGACGCCGGTGCTGGCGAACAGGTCGTGGAAGATCCGGGTCACGAGGTCGATCCGGCGCGGGGCGGCTCGGCGGTGGTACAGGCAGTGGCGGCACGCCCAGCCCAGCGCGACGTAGGGGGGTGTGGTCTTGTCGCGGATGCGGCCGATGAGGTCACCCGTGGCGACGGGGTCGCCGCACAAGGCGCAGGCGGTGTGACCGGCGGCGTATCGTGCCCGGGTCGGAAAGGTCATCTGCCCCGGCCCCGACGGCCGGCGTTCACGGCCGGGGGCGGTGTACCGGGCGCGGTAGAGCTTCGGCGTCTGGAGCCACGAGCGCATCACGCGCAGGGCCTCGCGCCGATCGGCGTCGTCCCACCGATCACGGACGGGCAGGCGCTGGACGAGTTTGAGGGCAACGTTCCCCCGCGCCACGCTCAAGGTGGCTGCGGTGGTGGGCATCGCGAGGCTGAACTCGCGGCGCAGGGCTTCGGTGTCGGCCTGGTCGATCGCCTCGTCTGTGAGAGCCAGCAGCAGGGTGGACATGATGCTCCGTTTCGCCATGGGGGTGCTGCGGAAACCATGGCGCGGCCCGGGTCTGCGCCCGGGCCGACGTCACACGGTTGGCGCAGGAATGTCGCCCTGACGGGGCACGGCGGTCCCGGCTGTCCCTCGGATGGGTTCGTTTGTGGGCCGCGGACCTGTACCGCCCTCCCGGGCTGGCGCGCCGGGTGTGGTCCCGGCCGGCAGCAGGGCGGTCAGAAGGGCGGATCAACGTCGCCGGGCTTCTGCCACTTCCGGTGCGTCTTGTCGCGTTCCCGCGTGCGCTTCTCGCACTTCCAGCACACCCATCCGGGGGGCTCCTTGACGGCGCTGCCGTTCGTGCAGTCGGAGCCGGCGCACTTCGTCTGCTGCGGCGGCGGCCCCAGGGCGGAGAGGAGGGGGTGAGCCGCGCGTTGCACCGCCTGCGGCATGTGCGGTTCGTCGTAGGTGATGAACTCGGCGTGGCGCCAGGTATCGAAACGTACCCACTGGGGAGTGGCTGCGTCGCTCGCGTCGCTGCCAGGACCATGGTGAGTGCACCGCTGGTCCTTCCATCGCTGGTACTCCACGACGTCCAGGGAGTTCAGCGAGTAGACCCACATCTTCTGTCCGGCCCACAGGGTCTCGCGGCCGGCCCGGCCGGGCGGAATGGGGATGTCCTCCTGCTCCCACACCCCCTGGAACAGGTGGCTGGTCATGACGAGGTTCTTGCACCGTTCACCGGTGGACTGGGCAAGAGCCACACAGCGCAGTTGGTCAATGGTGGTGGGCGCCAGCCACCGCAGGTAGGTGTAGGCCACCACGTGGCGTTTCTCGCAGACCTCTTCGGTGTGCTGCTCGGCGACGTCCTCTTCGGCTTCCGGCCGCGGCGCCGGCACGAAGACTCCTGCGTCGAGCCATCTACGCGTCCGGACAGCACAGACCCGACGGACGTCGTCGAGAGGGCTTCCGGGCTCATGGCGCAGGGCGGGACACACCGCCGGGTGTGCGATGCGGCAGAAGCGCCGCCCTCCGTCACCGTGGTAGGCGATGCCGGACGTCACGCTCCAGCGGTATCGGTCGGGGAGGGCGGCGCTGGGGAACTCCGCGTGCACCAGCGGGATCCGCGTCTTGTCGTCGAAACGTTCGTACCACTCGACAATGTGATGGCAGTACTTGCAGCGCGTCGACGCCTTCGCTCGCGGGGTCTTGGGGCCAGCGCCATGCATCCGCATGTGCTTCGGCGGCACCGACAGGGGATCTTCATCAGCGGGGCTGCCGTCCCAATGGAAACCAGGCATGGCCGTCTTCTAACGCTGCCCCACTCGGAGCCTCCAGCGGATGTCACCGAATGCCGCACACGGTTCACTCTGCGGGCGTAAGCCGGCGTACCGGCGCCTGCCTCCGGGGGGCTGCATGCCCGTCAGCTCGCGGCGGCCCACGGCAGCCGACGCGGGCGCCGAGCGTGTCCGAACGGAGGTGGCTCCGTGCGTGCTCCGCCGTGCGCCCCGGGTGGCTCTTCGCGCCCCCTTTCTGCGCAATGTGGGCGAATATGGCTACTCTGCGCGCCGAACCGGTAGTCGCGGCGTGGACCGAATGGAGAGACGGGCGATGGGCGGCTGGAGACCTTCGAGGGAGGCGCCGGACGCCGGTGATCAGCTATCACTGTTCAGCGGTGGAGAGAAGGCGGGCAAGGGTTCCGCAAGCGCGGAGAGCGAGCTCGGCTTCCTCGTGCGGAAGATCGCGCGGAGTACCGGTCGCCATCCTGCGGAGGTCAACCAGCGGCTGAACGAGCGCCTGGGGGTCCCATCCCGTGTCGGAGCGCCGCCGGAGCTTGTTGAGCGGGCGTTGGCCGACGCGCGGGAGTGGCTCGGCTGGCTCGCAGCCGGTCGCCCTCCGGCCGGGGAGCGGCGTCCGTCGCCTCCTCCACCGGCACTGCGAGGTGCGCCGCCCCAGCGCAGGGCCGGAAGCCCGGAGCCGACCGCCGAGCAGGTCGAGTCAGTCGACGCGAAGCGCAGCGGTGAGCATCTGGTTCTCCAGGCCGGGGCGGGCACCGGCAAGACGACCACCTTGCTCCTCATCGCGCGCAGTGACCGGCGGCGCGGCCGCTATCTCGCCTTCAACCGACCCGTGGTGAACGACGCCAGGTCCAAGTTCCCGCCGAACATCTGCTGCGACACCGGTCACTCGCTGGCCCGGAAGTCGGTCGGACACCTGTACCGCGCCCGCATCGGCACACCCCGCGAGCCGGCGTGGAAGGCCGGGCTGCGACTGGGTATCGCCGAGAACATGCAGGTCCGCTTCGGCGAGCGACTCCTCACCCACAAAGGGATCTCCTCTGCCGTCCTGCGCACCCTGAAGCGGTTCTGCCACTCGGCCGACCGCGAGCTCGCTCCCCACCACGTGCCGCAGCTGCGCGGTATCGACCAGGCTCAGCACCCCGTTCTCGCCCAGCTCGTGCTGCCCTACGCGCGCCGTGCCTGGCAGGACGTGCAGGATCCCAACGGAACGGCGGTGCGGTTCGAGCACGACTACTACCTGAAGATCTGGGCGCTCCAGGAGCCGCGGATCTCCGCCGACTTTCTCCTGCTGGACGAAGCTCAGGACACCAACCCGGTCCTGGAGGAGGTGATCCTCGCCCAAAGCGACCACGTACAGGTCATCCTCGTAGGGGACTCCGCCCAGGCCATCTACGGCTGGCGCGGGGCACGCGACATCATGACCGACTTCCCCGGCCGCCAGCTCACCCTCAGCCAGTCCTTCCGCTTCGGGCCCGCCATCGCGGAGGAGGCCAACCGGTGGCTCACCCTCGTCGACGCGCCCCTGCGTCTGCGCGGCACATCCACCATCGCCAGCTCCATCGGCCCCCTCGCCCGCTGCGACGCGGTGCTCTGCCGCAGCAACGCCGGCGCGATCCAGGAAATCCTCCAGCTGCTGTCCGAGGGAGTGCGGGTCGCCCTCGTGGGAGGCGGGAAACCGCTCAAGGCCCTCGCCGAGGCCGCCGCCGCCCTCAAGGCCGGACGACGCACCAGCCACCACGAGCTGGTCCTCTTCAGCTCCTGGGGAGAGTTGCAGGAGTACGCCAGCGACGACCCCGGCGGTCGAGATCTCCTCCCCTTGGTCGAGATCATCGACGAGTACGGTGTCGATGTCGTCCTCGACGCCGTCGGGCGCCTCCACGCCGAAGAGGACGCCGAGGTCACCGTCTCGACAGCGCACAGGTCCAAGGGCCGCGAGTGGCCGACCGTCCGCATCAGCATGGACTTCGAGCCCACACCCACCACCGCGCAGGCCGCCGAAGGGGCCGCCTCGCCCGGCATCGACATCGACGAGGCCCGGCTGGCCTACGTCGCGGTCACCCGGGCCCGCCGCCATCTGGACCTCGGCGGACTCGGCTGGATCAACCACCACCCCGACGGTGCCGTGGGCACCGCCGTGACGGATGCGGCGGCCGCGGTGCCTGCGGCACTGGCCGCCCAGCCGTCGCCTTGGGACCGACTGGGACCACTGCCGGGCGGCGCCTGAAAGAGCGTTTTGTCCCGTCGGGGGTGTTTGGTAAGTCGCGCGGTGTCAGCGGGT
>NZ_MKXB01000098.1 GCF_001865245.1 Streptomyces sp. CC53
CCACCCCCCTCTGGGAGCGGTGGCCCCCCGGAGGGCCGCCGGAGGCAACGCCCCCGCACCACCGCCGCAACGCCGCGGTGCACCCCTGGGGCAGGACGCGTGCGCGGTGGGCGGAAGTGTGGTCCGTCCTTGTTGGGTCGTTGGGGCCCGTAGGGTTCGTGCTGCGGGTACGTACCGTGATGTTTGCGAACCCGCCGTGATGGTCTGGTGTGTCAGGGCTGGCAGGGGAGGCGGGGTGAGTGTGGAGGCGGAGGCGCCCGCGCGGCGGCGGCGTCACGCACGGCTGATTGCGACGTTGGCCGAGTTGGTAGGGGAGTGCGCGTCTGCGGCGTTGGGGGTGTACGGGCCGATCGCGTACGCGCCGCCGCGTGCGGGTGGTGTGCCGGTGAACGTCGGGGGGATCAGCGGTCTGGCGCTGAGCGCGGCCGAGCGGCTGGATCGGGCGGTGGCGCAGGACGCGGCAAGGTGGCCGGCGGAGGTTTCTCGGGAGGACGCGCACGCCCGGGACACGTTCCATCGGCGGTGTGCGGCCGCTGAGGCCGATCAGGTCGTCATTGACGCGCAGTTCGGCGGGGGAAGCTTCAGCGGGGAGGGCACGGTGCCGACGCCGCCGCAGGCTGCCGCCATGGACTTGGCGGAGGCCGGGGGTGAGTTCCTGGACGCTCTCGATCCCGACCCGGCCGACGCGCTCGCGTTCATCTTGGGCTTGACGGCGTCCGGGGAGTACAGCGCGAGGGGGGTCCTTGACGAGGCGACACGCACCGCCGTGCTGCGGGCCTGTCTGGTGCTGCGCGAGGCGGCGCGGGAGGAGGACCCGAGCATGGCGGCGGAGCGGTGCCTGACGGCCTCGCGGCACCTTGCGTTGGCCGTGTCCGCGGCCTCGATCGATTTGGACGACGGAGCAGAGCTGTGACGATGACCGATACCACGGCCCGCTCCCTGGCTGGCGGCGCGGCAATACTTCCCCGAGCGGGCTGGTCCCGGTCGGGAACGGCTGTCAGGGACCAGACAGGAGGAAGATCACTTCGATGCGCCCCGGGGCGTCGTCCTCGGGCGGGTGGACCCGGTACAGGAGGGTGATCCGGTCGCCGGTGTCCTTGGCGGGGTCGGTGTCGATCCTGCGCAGTTCGGCGCCGGTGATCGGCTCGGTGGAGCTGGCGGGGTCGCGCGGCTCGGCGGCGAGGCGGTCTAGCACGTCATGGACGGCCCGCCGGCCTCCGGGGCTGAGCCGGGCCACTTCCTCGTAGAGCCGCGGGGGCACTTCGACGTCCCAGCGGCTCACCGGTCGGCTTCCCGGCTCTCCAGATAGGCGTACAGGTCCGCGATGGGGGCCGTACGCGTCTCGCCGGCGAGGGACGCCGCGATGGCTGCCTGGACCTCGGGCCGGGTGCGCAGGGCGATCAGCCGGCGGGCGTCGGAGATCACGGCGGCCTGGGCCTCGCCGAAGCGGGCGGCGTCGAGTTTGGCGTTGAACGCCACCACCTCGGCGGGACCGATCAGGGCGAGCTCGGCCCGCAGCTCGGCGAGCGTCTGGGGCCCTTCCCACTCCTCGACCCGGTACGGGTCCGCGTACGCCCTGGTGGGCGTCTCGTGCGGCAGCGCGCTCATGCTGGTGACCTCCGTCGTGTTCTCGACATCTCCACGGTACGCGCCGCACGGGTTGCGGGGCAGTGGGGTTGGGGCCCTTCACCGCGGCGGCTGCGAACGCGGCAGCGCCCCGGCTGGGGGGCCGGGGCGCTGTCCTTCGGCATAGGCCCGCGACGGGGGCGCGGGCCTACGTCAGCCGCAGGTGCTCTAGGCGAGTCTGGTAGTGGGGGCCAGTGAAGTAGGCGGCGTGGAGGAGTGAGGGTGCGTGCTCCTCGATCAGGTGGTGTGCGCGGGCTTTGAGCTCGGCGGCCCATGTGAGTGCGTGCTGCTGTGCGGTACGGCCGCATGCTCGGGGTTCTCCGGGCAGGCAGAGGGGGAGGTCCGGGCCCAGCTTGTTGGCTGCGTGCCGGACGTGGCGGGCGATGGCTTCCCACTGCTCCTCGGTGTGCTGGACGGCCTGTCCTTCTCGGCTGCCGGCCCATACCTGGGGGTCCTGGCCGCTGGCCCATGCCTGGAAGTGGTCGCCGTGCTCGTCCATGTCCGTTCCTCGGTCAGCGGGTCTGCGGGTGTCCGGTGGATGGTAGTGCGGTGGTGGGGGCCGTGGTGGCGGC
Organism: Streptomyces sp. CC53; assembly: GCF_001865245.1. Taxonomy (GTDB): domain Bacteria; phylum Actinomycetota; class Actinomycetes; order Streptomycetales; family Streptomycetaceae; genus Streptomyces. The sequence goes on from NZ_MKXB01000098.1 coordinate 2,199, forward strand.
TCGGGGGTCGCAGTGCCCGACCGAGGGAACGCACGGCGAGCACGGGCCGCACATGGGCAGGAACTGCGGCGGCGTGCAGGACTGGGCGCCGGCTGCGGTGCCGCAGGTGGATGTGATCTCGGCGCGGGCGGCGGCCAGGGCGGGGCCGGTCCAGATGTCCGCGAGGGGCTGGCTGTGGACGTTGCCGACGGTGATGAAGCGGCTGAGGACGCACGGCCACACGGAGCCGTCCGGGCCGATGGCGCACTTGTGCTGGGCGCAGTGCCCGCACAGGTCGTTGACGGTGGGTGGGGTGGAGGTGCCGCGGCCGAAGGCGCGCATGCGGTCGGCGCCGAGCTGGGTCACGCCGAGGGTGCGCAGGTCGGCGTGTGCCTGGGCGGCCCGCTGGTGGTCGTTGACGACGACGGTGCCGCCGCGCAGGTTGAGGCCGAGCTCTTGGGCGCGGGCGATGTTGGCGCGGGTCCGCTTGTGGGAGCCGCGCCGGGCTGTGACGGCGTCGTGCTCGTGGGCCTGGTCGGAGTAGTAGGAGGTGGCCAGGTCCACGCGGTGGGCCACGAAGCACTCCCACAGGTGGTCGGGCACGTGGGTGAGGTTGCTGAACACCTCGACGCTGCCCAGTCCGCGGGTGCGGGCGTGCGCGATGAGGCGGGGCAGGGCGGGGTGGAGGCAGGGTTCGCCTCCGATGAACTGGACGCCGTCGCAGCGCATGGCGGCGAGCTGGTCAATGGCGTGCTCCCAGTCGGTGGCGGTCATGGTGCCGTGGTCGCCGTCCGGGGAGGAATCGGCGTAGCAGTGGGTGCATTCGAGGTTGCACCGCCCGGTGATCTCCAGCCAGGCGAATGTCAGGGGCATGACGGCAGTAGCCGTGGCCATAGGGGCCTCCGTGGTGTGTGGTGTGTGGTGTGCGGGGTTTCCGAGTCGCCCGCTGCGGCGGGGCGGGGGCGCGGGGCGGCGGGCCGCCCTGGGCGCCGGGCTTCAGTGGTGGTCGGGGGCCGCGGGGCTTATCTGGTCGTGGCCAGTGCGAGGGCGGCCAGGAGCGTGGCGGTCACGAGGATGAGGACGGCGAGTTCGACACCGTTCACGGCCGCCGCCCGTGGTCGGGATGGTGGTCCTGGGGGAGCATGTCGGGGCGCTCGGTCCCGGCCGGCTGGGCGGTGGTGTAGTGGTCCGCGAGCTGCGGGCCGCAGATCCACACGGGCGGCACGGCGCCGAGCACGCCCAGCACCAGGGCCGCCAGGCCGGGGCGGGAAGGCCGGTCGGCCGCGTGTGCGCCGCTCACAGCTGAGCCCAGGCGCCACGGCGGCGCAGCACCGGAAACCGGCTGATCCGGTCCCGGGGCACGGTGCGGGCGGGCTGGCCGTCCGCACCGCCGCCGCGCAGCGGACGCAGCACCCACCGGATGTTCGGGCTGGCGGGGTACTCCACGCCGGTGACGACCCATTTGGGGCCGTGCGGCCCGTCGGTGACCAGATCGCCTACGTCGGGCAGGGCGCTCATGCCGGCTCCTCCGTGGGGTGGGCGATGGCCAGGCGGGCATAGAGGGCGGGGCCGGCGGGGGTGGTGAGCGTGCCCCACTGGTCGGCCGCCGGGGCTAGAGGGGACGCGCCGGGCGCCGTGTCGCGGAATGAAACCAGAGGGCGCCACGGCCATGACGGTGGCGCCGTCGGGGCCGTACGGGTCGTAGACCGCGTAGACGACGAGCGCGCGGGCGGGAGCGGCGGCATGGGTGCGGGCGTGGGTGACCAGACACTCGGTCAGGTCGCCCAACCGGGTGGCGAGTTCGTACGGCAGGCCCCACAGGTCGTACGTGGTGCGCACGCGGGTACGTAGCCGGGCCGGCGCTTCGGGGTCGTCGGTGGTGATCGGCCAGTCCTGGACGCGGCGGATGGCCACTTGACGCTCTGGCGGTGCGGGGCTGGGCCGGGTCGGAGCGTGATCGAGGTGGGGACGCGGGGACCCGCCTCCGGTCTGGGCCACGATGCCTGCGGGTTCCGCGACAACAACGGCGGTGAGCGTGTAGTGCGCGGTGTCGTCGTGGACAGACACGATGACCCGGCGCTCACTTTCCAGCAGACACAGCCATTCAGGGCCGTCAGCCGGGCCCTCGCACCACGCCCGCAGCCCGGCGGGGGCGTCCGGTACCGACCCGCCCACCGGCCTCAGAGCTCCGGCCGGCACCCACGGGGTGCGCGGGTCGGGGTCGAGCCGGTCCGCGAGCTTCGCGGCCTGCCACCGCAGCCACCACAGAGCCTCGCCCGGTGACTGCGCCTCGTGCGTGTACAGCAGCCAGTGCGCAGACAGGTCGAGCCTGTGGGCCGTGATCTCGCATCGGATCATCGCGGGCCTCCGCGTCCGGCCAAGGCAAGCGCGGCGGTCGCGCGGTGCATCAAGGCGGCGGCCACGGCCTCGCACAGGGCGTTGGCGTCCGTGGTGGCCGGCGCGTACAGCGGGGGCACGATCCACCGCCGCGCCCCGGTCGAGCGCAGGCCGCTGGCTGCGGTCACGTGGGGCGGCGGGCAGCGCAGCACCCCCCTGGCCGCGGCGATCGTCCCCATCAGGTCGGGCCACGTCGCCGCGGTGCCCGGGGGGACGACGAATTCGACGGCGCCCCGCGCGGGCGTCTCCAGCACGGGGCCCAACTCGGCCCCGTGCCTGCGGACTCGGGCGATCACGTCCGCTCCGAGCCGGCTCGTGACGCGCACGATGTCCCACAGGTTGCCGATCGGCACATCGGCGGCGGCACCGCGGTTCCATGCCTGGTACAGCGGCCTGGCCTCGGCGCCGGCCTCGATGAACCACCGGGCCGCAGGGGTCGGCCTCATGCCCTCGCCCCCGCCCGCTCGCAGGGCTCACAGACCTTGACCGCCCAACCGAGACGGCCGGCACCTTCGCTGATGGTGTAGGCGTACCCGGCGGGCCGCAGACCGTGCCGGTGCCCGCATCGAGCGCACGCCTGCCCGCGCAGCCTGGCGTGCTGCTCAGGGGTGATCTCCAGCGGGTCGAGTGCGTGGCTGCGAACATCGCTGCTCGTACGTAATGCGCCCGTGGCTTTCAACATCAGATCCATCCCGGGTCTGCGCCGCGCATGATCACTCGCGGCTGCGTCAGATCAACGCTCCGTGTTCATTGCCTACACTGCCATTGAAATTCAATGAGCGGTACCCGTACGACTGAACTCCGCCAAGAAGAGGGAACTGGTGGGAGAGACCTGGGGATGCCGCGTCGCGCGTACGCTTCCGCTCAGCCGCACAGCGCGGCGACGACCACAACCAGAGGGGGCGACGTGGCAGCGACGGTCGGCCCGGCAGGTCGCATGCAGATCGGCCGCGCACTGGCGGCTCTGCGCGAGCGGGCCGGGCTCACACAGGCTGAGGTAGCCGACCGAGCCGGGGTCAGCATCGGCACGGTCAACCGCTACGAGGGGTGGCAGGATCGGGCGCGCCTCCGCGTGCCGACCGTGCGGGCCATCGCCGACGCATGCGGGGCCACAGAAGACGAGCGGGACGGCCTCGTACGCCTGGCCACGAGCCATGAGGATGGCTGGTGGCTGGAGCACCCGGCTCTGCCGGACATCCTCAATCCGCTGGTGTCGTTCGAGGCGTACGCGGCCTATGAGCACGTCTGGGCGAACCAGTTGGTCCCGGGCCTCCTCCAGACGGAGGCGTACGCCCTGGCCCTGCACCAGGCGGCACAGCCGCGAGTCGACGCCTCCACCATCGCCGCGAACGTGCGGGCCCGGCTGAAGCGCCAGGAGATCCTTTCAGACCTCCACCTGTGGGTAGTCCTGAAGCAATCCGTACTGACCGATGGAATCGGCGGTGCTTCGGTGATGTCTGAGCAAATCGGCCACCTGCTCGACATGTCCGAGCGACCGAACATCGACATACAGGTGATCCCTCGCGGTCGCAGCCACGTGGCGACTTCCGGCGGTCACTTCGTGCTGCTGGGGCGGGATGATGAGGCGAGCCCGATGGCCTCCATGGCCGTGGTTTACCTCGAACTGCATCGGCGCGGACTCTACCTCGACGCTCCAGAGCACGTGAGCGAGTACAAGATCATGTTTGAGTATCTACGCTCGGCCGCTGAAGACCAAGACTCCAGCAGAGACCTGCTGGAATCCGCACGACAGGAGTACATGCGATGACCACCCCGCCCACTGCCGCACAGCTCGCCGGCGCTTCCTGGCGGACAAGCACATACAGCGGCCCGCAGAATGAGTGCGTGGAGGTCGCCGACTTCGAAGGCGGCTCGTGGGTCGGCGTACGGGACACGAAGGACCGTACCCGGCCGGGCCTGACGGTGCCCGGCCCGGCCTGGTCCGCCCTCGTGAACGCGCTGAACACCGGAACCCTCTAGCCCCGACAGGGCGAGCCGCGATTCCCCGGCCCGCGGCTGACATCCGCACACAACGGCGCCGCCCCCCCTGCCCGACCATCGGTCTGGCAGGGGGGCGGCGCCACACCCGCTTGCGCGGGCAGGTAGGACATACAGGCCGGTCACCCGCAAGCACCGAACGGTACACCTCCGCTTTCGCGGAGAACGGGTCCACCACCACGTGAAGCTGTCGCGGCAGTCCGGGTCACCTCCGCTCGCGCGGACGGGCTAGCGAATCGCAAGGGCGCGCACTGGGCGTGTCCTCGCGCGCGTAAAGCTCGCTAGCTAGCTCGCTCATGCGCTAGCTAGAACCCTCGCTTGCTCGCAGCTTCGACTAGCGCGCGCGCTTCCTTCGTCGCTTCGGCTGCACACGGGTCGATGTGCCGGTGGGCTTCGCTACGGACTGCTCCGGCTGTGCCTCCCCCTCCGCCCCAACCTGTGCCGCCTGCCGGACCTCGGCAAGCTGCCCGCGCAGGGCGCCGGCCTCGGCATGTGCCTCCTCGGCGGCGTGCTGTGCCTGCTCGGCAAGCTGCACCGCTGCGGCACGTACGCCCTCGGCCTGACGCCGTGCCAACGCCTCGGCGTGGTGTGCCGCCTGCTCGCCGGCGAGCTGCTGGCGCAGGTTCGTGGCTTCTTCAACGGCGGCGGCGGCTCGTTCTCCGGCGTGGTCGGCCTCGACCTGTGCCGCCTCAGCGGCGGCCTCGGCCCTCTGTGCCTCGGCCCGTGCCTCCATGGCGTCACGGTGTGCCGCTGCCGCCTCCTGGTGTGCCGTCTGGATGGCGGCGCTGGTGTCCAGCGTGAGCCGTACGCGGTCACCGGCTGAGGCCAGGCGCTCGGTCAACTCCGTCTCGCGCGGGGTCGGCACACTCGCCAGTGCCCGCGGAGCCGATCCGCGGCCGTCTTGGTCCGCCGGCGGGTTGGTCGTGGTGCTCATCGCTCCCCCTGGGGTCTGGGGCGGCACATGAGTGTGCCGCTGGTGGCCGGGGTGCGGCCGGTGTGCCGCACCCCGGGTGGGGCCGTGGGTCACGCGTTGACCAGTTCGCGGCTGTCGGCGTCGGCCTGGTCCTCCTGGTCGTCGTCCTGCTGCGGACGCAGGGGGCCGATGTACCGGTTGGCCGCGCCTCGGTCCAGCGCGATTCCCGCCTCGGCGAGCTCGGTCAACAGCTCCTCGGCAATCGCGTTCGTCGTCCTCGGGTCGTCGGGGGCGATCCGGTGGCAGTACAGGGCTTCAAGGGCGGCCCGCTTCGTCGGGTAGCTCCGCAGGTCCCGCAGCGGCTCCGCCTCTGCCCCCGGTTCCTCCGCCTCGGCTTCGTCGCTCTCCTGCGGCACGCGGGCTGTGATGACTCGGGGTGTGCCGCCGTGTGCCGCCGCTGCCCTGGGCGGCTCGGCGTGCTTCTCGTCGGCGGGGTCGATGCGGTCCGACGGCTCCTCGTCCGCCTCGGGCTCGTCCTCCGGAACGGTCTCGGCACGCGGTCCCGGCACGGGTGTGCCGCCGTGTGCCGCCGGGGGTGTGCCGATCTGTGCCCGTAGCGCTGCCTCGGCGTCGCTGGCCAGGTTCTCCATGTGCCGGGCGTGCCCCTCCAGCGTGTCCAGAGCACGCGCCTGAACCTGTGCCGTGCTCGGTTGGTTCCACGGCGACTCGGCGTCGCTGATGCTCAGCTTGGTGGCGCACTGCCTCTGTGCCACGCGGGCTCGGTAGAGGTCGCGCTGTGCCTCGTTCGTGGCGAGCTCGGCACGGTCCTGCCAGACGGCCAGGCGCCGGGCGATGCGCTGGCCCTTGCGCTTCGCCTTCTCGTCGTCCGGCAGGCGCTTGTATCGGTCGTCCAAGTCCACGGCCTTGTCCAGCGCGCGGTCTCGGGCGATCTCCTCGGCGGAACGGCTGCGGTGGGCCAGTCCCAGACGGGCCATCAGGCGCTCGCGCAGGTCGCGCGTGATCTGGGCCATGGCGGTCTGCGACTCGTCCCCCGTGCGGTGTCGCAGCTCAAGGCCAAGGGCCGAGTGGGCGGCCAGGGCGGAGCCGAACGAGCCGACGATGATGCGGACAACGGTGCTGGCGGAGAGTCCTCCGCCTTCGACCCAGGCCGGAACGGCGGACAGGCCGGCGAACACCCATACGGCCGTGCCGTACCAACCCGGGGTGCCGTGCTTCGCCAGCCGCTCGCGGGCTCCGAGCACGCACATGGCGATGAGGCTTTCGAACCCGGCACAGGCCAGGATGCGCTCAGGCTCCCAGGTCATGCCCAGTCCCTTGGGCGCTGGGGCTCCGGTGAACCTGTAGCCGGTGTTGAGGCTGACACTGGTGCAGATGATGAACGCGGCCACCGCGGCGAGCGTGCCGGCGGAGAACTTCCGGCGCTTCTCGCTCTCGGTGTCTGCCTCCTCGGCGGCCTGGGGCTCGGGCTGTTCTTCGGCCTGGCCCGCGTCGCTGGCGCTGGCTCCACGCCGCTTGATGGTGACGGCGGTCAGGACGGCCGCAAGGGCAACGGCGGCAGTGATGGCTGCGGCGTGGTCTCTGGCCCACTCGGCGAGCTGCGGGAAGTCGGTCATCGGGCGCTCTCCCGTGCGGTTCCGGCCAGGCTGACGGGCGTGGGCGTCGGCCGGTGCCGGTTGGCCTTAACGTGGTGGTGCATAGGTGAGGTTTCTCCTCATCTCGTGAGGCCCTGGGGGCGCGCTTCGTGGTAGTCGGGCGTCCCCGGGGCCTTCGTCTTCCGGTGCTTCCTCGCTTGCTCCCAAGCTGACACGTAAGGAAGCAAGCAAGCGAGCTAGCTCGCGTTCTCGCGCGCTGCCTCGATCTCCCGCAGCTCGCGGGCGTACGTCTTCTTGAGAGCGAACTCGACGGCTTCTCGCTTGCTCCACCCGCGCACGTCGCAGACGTGGGCCACCAACTCGTCCACCTCGGGCGCGACTCGCGTGTTGAGCTGGATGGTGGGTGCCGGCCCCCTCCGCCTGCGGACGGGCGGGGGCGGCGGGGCCTCGTCACGCGACGCCTGGGCCCCCTTGGGCACGGCGGGGTCTTCGGTCTCCGGCGCGGAGCGGGGCCGCGGGTTGGGGCGGTCACGTTCGGTCATCAAAGAATCCTGTTCAGAAGTAGCTCGCGGTAGGCCGCGAAAACCTTGTCTCCGCCTGCGCTGCCGCCGTATTGGGCGTAGAACTCCCCGGCGGAGCGGCATTCCTTCACGATCACCCGGTGCTGGATGTAGGGCGTCAGCAGCATGCCGGGAGAGGTGCGCTCGAACTCCTCGACGGCCCGCAGGGCATCGCGGGTCCACACGGCGCCGGTGTACGCGGCGCCGAGAATGATCCCTACCTCGTGCGGAAGTCGTGAGAGTCCCGCCTCTTCCCGGTAGGCGTGGAACTTCCGGACCGTCAGCTTCGCTCCGTCCACCCCGTCTAGGCCGTCCTCGTCGGGCCGCGCGGCGTACACAACCTTGGTGCAGGCCGTGAGTCCGTTCTGTGTGAGGACACCTCCCTGACGGTTGGGGAAGTCGAGGACGACGAACCCGGCCCGGGTGCCCATAAGGCTCCGCCTCAGCCTGCGTTCGGCGTGGTCGTCCGGCGTCTTCTCCTGGGCGGAGAGGGCTCGGCTGCTGGGGATGACCCGCAGGTTCGCCGGCCATCCCTTCTCCGGGTCCAACGAAACGGCGATCTCGTCCGCCCATCCTTCGACATCATCGGCCGCCAGGATGGCGGTCATGTCCAGAGCTCCGCCTTTGTCGTCACGCTGAGGCTGGGCACCGGTCCACTTGGTGGCGGCTGCCCGGGGGTCGAGATCCCCGAGAATCACCTCCTCGTCGGGGTGCTCCAGTGCGTACGCAACGGCCAGGGACACGGCGGTGGCCGTCTTGGTGACGCCACCGGTTTCGGAGTAGCTACCGACTACCTCGGGTCCAGTCATGGGCCGCATGCTAGCTCTCTCCCTCCCTCGCTCGCCGCCTAACACGCACTCTAGGTTGCTAGCTAGCAAGCAAGCAAGTACAGTGCTGGCACAAGAGAGGGGCCGGGCTGGCACCCGACCCCTCACGGTTCGGCCCTTCCGGCGGCTGCATCTCGTCGCCGGGGGGCCTCGATCCTTGGTTGGAAGGATCTGTCATGACTGTAATGCGCAACGCTGCCGGGGTGACTCGTGGTGCCGGGTATGCCGGGTGGCCCCTGCTTCCGTCCCTGCCCGTGGGGGAGTCTCGGCCCCGGATCGCGGCGGTGCCGTCGGCCCGGGCCACCGCGCCGGCCGTGGCTTCGGTGCCGGAGGTTGACGACCTGGTGGCCGTCGCCGCCGCGCTGAACGCTGGCCCCGGCTCCGTCGTCTACATCGACTCGCGCGACATGCTCAGGGCGCTGAACGCGCAGCCCTGGACGTGCCCGAACTGCGGCGGCGAGAACGACACGGCATTCGCCTACTGCCCCGGCTGCGGCACCCGAAAGCCCTGACCTGGAGCACGCCGCACAGCCGCTTCGGCTCGGTACGCGGAAGAGCCCGCCACCATCCCGGTGGCGGGCTCTTCCGCGGCTTCTGGGTTCGCCTGTACAAGCTAAGTCCTCTTGGGCGCTACAAGGTCACGCCGCGTTTACGCAGATAGGGGACCGGGTTGATGTCTGAGCCGTACGCGGTTCCCGTGCGGATCTCGAAGTGCAGGTGAGGCCCGGTCACGTTGCCGGTGGCTCCCGACTGGCCCACCGCCTGACCACCCTTCACCTTCTGCCCCTGGGAAACGGAGATCGAGGACAGATGGGCGTACTGGCTGTACACCCCGTCATCGTGCCGGATGACGACCTCGTTGCCGTAGCTGACCCCGACGCCGGCCTTGACGACGGTGCCCGGCCCGGCGGCCCGTACGGTCGTGCCCACGGGCACGGTGAAGTCGATGCCGGTGTGGTAGCCGCTCGCCCAGTGGGCCCCGGAGGCGTGGTAGGCGGTGCCGAGCGGGCCGGCAACCGGCTTGGTCCACCCCTCGGCTGACAGCTGCCCGCCGAGAGCCGTGCCCCACTTTGCGGCCGTCGCCGTGATGATGCGCACGTAGTGGTAGGTCTGGCCCTCGGCGAAGCGCTCGGGCGGAACACCCTTGTAGTGCTCGACCCACCCCCAGCCGGCGTTGTATCCGGCGAGCGCGAGCCGTACCGGGTCGTCCTTGTAGCCGGACCGGCCGGCCTTCTTCACCATGCTGCACATGTACCGGGCCTGGGCCATGATCGCGTCCTCCGGGTCCTTGGCCCCGAGCGCGGTACCGTCCCCGTCCGCGTCCTCGCCCCACGTCGCCCAAGTGGAGTCGATGAACTGGGCGATTCCCTTGGCCGTGCCGTACTGGGTCGGGGGCCCCTCTATCGTCGGGTTGAATCCGCTCTCCTGGTAGCCCTGGGCAGCCAGAAGCGCGGGCGAGAGCTGCGGGCACTCACCGGCCACGCTCTCGGACGCCTTGATGTACCACCGCGCGTACGGGCGGCCGGCGGCGGGCAGAGCCGCGGCGTTCAACCCGTTGACGACTGTCCCCGCGGACGGGTTGGAAGCGCCGGCCCCGGCTCCGACGAGCACGAGCGCGATCACCGCGACGGGAAGGCCGACCACGGCCGCCGCGGCGGCCTGGACAGCCGCCTTCACTGTGTCCCCCCGCCATCCGGCCTGCTGCGTGTCTTGATCCGCTGGCGCTGACTCTCCCGCCCCGCCTCCCACGCCTCCGCCCACCGCGACCGGCTCACCCCGTAGGCCGCAGCCCACCTCTCAGGGTGCTTCACCCCGTGCTTGCCCCGCTCCACCTTGCTCACCATCCCCGTACTGACTCCGACCCTGGCCGCTACCTCCCGCTGTGTGACGCCCCGCCGGGCCCGTAGCTCCCTGAGCGACAGCGGCCCTTCGACCGGGGCGAGCTCGTCAACGGAGCTGTCCAAGGCAGCGGCAAGCGCCTTCACTACCCGGGGGGAGGGGCGGCCGGTCCTCGCCTCCGCCTTGCGTGCGGTCGCGGGCGTGATCCCTGCGACGACCGCGAGCTGTTCGCAGCTCCAGCCGCGGGCTTCTCGCTTCGCGCGCAACAGGTCGGCGCGGAACTGCGGGACGCCGCTACTTGGACTCATCAACGCCTCATTTTTATGGCAGTGGTTGTTGACAGTGAGTCATGGTAGCGTGACAGCGAGATCAGTACAGTACGGGGGTGAAATCATGAGTCAACACTCAACCCTGAGGGCTGAACCCCTCAACGTGTCCCGGCACTTCGGCATCCTCGCGGCGCACGGCGGCGCCGGCGCCTCAACGGTCACCCGATGGATCGACCCCAACGGCGACACAGGCACAACAGAACTCGCCCTCGGGGCACACCTGCCACCGGATTACATCCCGGTCGTGGTCGCCCGGTCGACAGCTTTCGGCATGGCAAGCGCCGTCCAACTCCTCGGCGCGTGGAACCCGCAGGTCCCTAAGCCGTTCCTCGTCGTCGTCGCGGACGCCCCCCTTCGCATGCCTCGCGCCTCGGCCTACCGCATCCGCTCGGTCCGCTCCCGCGTCCTCGGCATCGCCAAGGTGCCCTATCTAGTCCGCCTGCGGGAGATCGACACACCAGCGGCGGGCCTCGCCTACCGCGACGTTCAAAGGGCCGCGCGCAACCTACGACGCCAACTCGGAATCACTGACTAAGGAGACATCCCAATGAGCCTCATGCACGCCGTTTCGGACGTGGTGGCCCTCGCCCCTATGGCTCCCACCCCGCAGCCCACGGGCTGGGACGCGCCACCGGCCTCCCCGCCCGGCATGGAAACCATCCTCCCGGAATGGGTGGGGTGGGCCAAGTACGTCGCCATCGGCGCCGGAATCCTGGGCCTGATCGCCTGCGGCGTCATGATGATGGTCGGCCGCCGCAACCGGTCCCACCTCTCCGCAGAGGGCGCCTCGGGCCTGCTGTGGGTCCTCGGCGGCCTGTCCGTCGTCACCCTCGCGGCCGGCGTCGTCCCCGCGATCGTGACCTGAGGGGACGACCGTGACCCTCGATCTCAAAGCAGCGGCGGACCGGCGGATGCGCCGGGCCGTCATCTTCCTGGTCTCCCTGGTCCTGGTGCTCGTCGCCGCCCTGGTCGTCATCGCCGTACGCGGCGGCGACCCGCAAGCCACCACACCGGCCCCCGCACCGACCGCGAGCACCGCGGCACCCACCTCGGCCCCCACACTGCCCCCGGATGACGGACCGTACGTCGCGCCCGCGCAGTACGTCGCTCTGCCCGACGGGGCCGAGCGCGTCGGGGAACTCCCGGTGAAGTTCCCCCACACTCCTGAGGGCGCAGTGGCCATGCTCGTGGCTTCCTCCCGCAACGCGTGGTCCTTCGACCCCGCCAAGCTCAAGGCCGGCGTCCTCACCTACGCGACCGCCAGATATCGCGACGCCATGTCAGCCTCGGTGGAGGACGGCGTGCGGGGCAACCGGGAGTTCGCCGGCGTGCCCGCAACCGGCCCCATCCCGCCAGGCGCCGCCCTGAACGCCTGGCCCATCGGTGTGAAGTGGACGGCGGTTGACTCCAACGCGGTGGACGCGCTCATCCTGTTGCGCGTCACCTCGTCTGCGGGGGAAGGCGCCCAGCCGAAAACCACCCTGGTGGTTCTCCCCGCTCGTGCGGTGTGGGAGTCAGGTGACTGGAAGGGCGATCCCACCGACCCCAAGCCCCTTCCTGATCCGGTGGACATCGGCACAGCCAAGTTCAATGAGGACGGGTGGAAAGCGATTCAGGAAGGGAACCGGCTGTGACGCACCCAGTCCTTCACCGCATCGTCTCGATGGCCGGCGCGCTGATTCTCTTCTTCGGCCTCGCGGCCGCACCGGCCGCGGCCATGCCGTCGCAATCCACGGCCGCGGCACCGGCTGCCGCCCCCCAGGCCCCGCCTGCCTGGGACTGGATCGGCGCCGTCAAGTGCGGATCTCAGTTCTTCCCGAACGCGCCAAAAACCCCCGGTGGAATGCTGGAATGCGCAAAGCAGGCAATCAAGGGCGTCGAGAAAGGTACCGAACTTGCGAAAGACGGTGCCAGCGCAGCCGCGAAAGCGCTGGCGGGCACCATGATCGGAGACGCCGCGAAAGCAATGGCAGAATTCGCGGGCGATTTCATGCGGATCACGTTCGGCTGGTGGCTGATGACCGACTCCGTACAGGTCAAGGACTCCGGCGTTCTCGGTGACCCGGATAAGCCCAGCGACCCCACACGGTCCCTCAGTCTGCACGCCCTGATGGTTGGCATCGGCGCGGGCATCGCCACCATTCTCGTGATGTTCCAAGGCATCAAGATGATCATCCTGCGCAAGGGCGCCCCCCTCGCGCAGGTTATCCAAGGACTCTTGATCAACATTGTGGTCAGCGCCGCCGGTGTCGGCATCATCGACGCCCTGTTGCTCGCCTCCGATCAGCTCGCCAAAGCCATCCTCTACGTCGGCTTCGGCGGTGGCACCGACGTTCCCGCCCGCATGGCGGTGGTCATGCTGCCCGCCATCGCAAACCCTATGGGCCTGCTCACCATCGCCATTGTGGGCCTGTGCGTCGGCGCAGTTCAGGTCGTGATGCTGTTCCTGCGTCAGGCGGCCATTCCGATTCAGGCGCTCTTGCTACCAATCGCCGGCGCTGGGCAGGTCGGCGGAGAGATCTCCCGTCAGTGGCTCCCGCGACTCTTCACCGCAATCATGGTCCTCATCGTCTACAAGCCGATGGCGGCCCTGATCATCGCCGTGGGCTTCACGGAAATGGCTTACGGAAACGGAATCCTCGATTTCGTCCGGGGCGTCGTGACCCTCGTCCTGTCGATCGTCGCCCTCAAGTCGCTGATGGCCCTGTTCGCCCCGCTCGGGCTGTCGATGGGCACCGCCGTAGCGGCTGGCGGCGGCCTCGCCGGCGCGCTGAGCGCGGTGGGCGGCGCCATCGGCTCCAGCCTGGGCAGCTCCGGAGGTGACAGCGGTTCGGGCGGTTCGGGCGGTGCCGGCGGTGCCGCCGGTTCCACAGCCATGTCCCACGCGGCCGACATGGAACGCAACCGCCCCTCCTCCGGGGGCGGCGGGGGCTCTTCGGAAGGGGCCAGCGCTGTTCAGCAATCCTCCGCGAGCATCCCCAGCCAGGGCGGCGGCGCGGCGGCGGCCGGCGGAGAGTCGGCGGCAGCAGCAGCGGAGGGCGCCACGGCGGCGGCCGGTGCAGGGCAGGCGGCGGCTGGCGGCTCGACCGCCGCGGCCTCGACCGCGACGGCGGCGGCCGGTGGGGCCGCGACGGGCGGAGCCGTGACGGTCGCCCTCGTTGCGGCAGAGGCAACCAAGCAGGCCGTCAACAAAGCCGGCGGCGCGGTCGGCGGAACGGAGTAACGGAACATGACAACCGACCCACAACCCCTCTACGGTGGCTGGCGCCGCAGCCGGTCTATGGGCATCTGGTCCCTGAACACCCCTCAGACGGTCATCGCTGTGGGCGCGATGCTGACCCCGATCATGCTTATCGTCCTGGGCGGCTCGATCTCCACCCTGGCGGTGACGGTCCCGCTCGCCCTGGTCGTCATCGCCCTGACGGTGTGGCAGCGGCACGGCATGCCGCTGATGTCCTACGTCATCGGCCGCGCCCGCTGGTCCTGGGGCCACATGCGGGGCGAAACCTCCTACCGGTCGGTATTCCTGCCCTCGCCCGAAGGGCTCGACCTGCCGGGGATGGCCGCGCCGACCAAGCTCGTCCGGGCTGAAGCCCCCGACGGCCGCGGCCCGGTCGGCCTGGTCTGGAACCAGCGCACCGGCACCATGACGGCCGCCCTCCTGCTCAACCCGGCCGGCTCCCTCCTCGCCTCCGGCACCACCGTGCGCACGCAGGTCACCGCCTGGGGTGACGCGCTGGCCCGGCTCGCCGACGAGGACGGCGTACGGGGTGCGTCCGTCACCCTTCAGATCACCCCGTCCTCGGGCGCGGCCCTGTCCGATCACGTCCGCGCCCGCCTGGAGGAGACCGCGCCGCTCCTGGCGCGGCGGGTGGTCGGCGAGCTGGTGGACCGCGCGCCGCGGGCCTCCGCGCAGCTCGCCGCCTGGATGTCGCTCGTGATCGACCCGGCCGCATCCCCGCAACGACCCAAGGGCCCGGCGGAGGCAGCGGCCGTCGCCCTCGGCGCCCTGGACGCGGTGGACCTGGCCGGGGCCGGCGTGGACGTGCTGCGACGCGCCACCGACACCGACATCAAGCGTCTCGTCCGCGGCGCATTCAACCCGGCCGACATGGACGCCCCCGCCACCCAGGTCGAGGAACTGGTGTGGCATGAGGTGGGCCCCGTGGCCTCCGAGGACGATTGGGAGACGTACCAGCACGACGGCTACCACTCCGTCTCGTACGTGCTGCGGGAGGCCCCCCGCAAACTCGTGCCCTACGACGTGCTGTTGAAGCTCCTGGCGCCCGGCCAGTTCACCCGCAGGGTCACCCTCGCCTACCGCGTGCTGCCCACCGATGAGGCACAGGCCGTGGTCGAGCGGGAGGTGAACGCTGCGGAGGCGAAGGAGGAATACCGGCGGCGCACCAAGCGCACCGCCACCCGCCGCGAGCGCGTGGACCGCGAGCACGCCGAGCGGACGGCGGGCGAGGAAGCCACCGGCGCCGGAATGGTCCAGTGGTCCCTGTACGTGACCACCACGGTGAGCGATCCCGCGGACCTGCCCGCCGCACGCCGCGAGATCGACAAGGCCGCGCGGGCGTCCGGCGGCCTGCGACTGCGGCCCGCGTTCGGCGGCCAGTCCGCCGCAATGGTCGTCGGTCTCCCCGTCGGCATTCACCCCCTGCTGTAGGAAGGACACCCAACGTGAAACGCAAGCACACCGCCGGCAACGGCGCGTCGTCCCGGCGGGACCTATCCGCCGGGACGACCGCGCCAGAGCCTACCGGGCGACTCAACCCCGCGGTGATCGCCTCCCGCCGGGGCTGGAAGGGCGCCGGCCGCGGCCGTGCCGCCCTCCTCGACGCCGGATCGGTCTACCTCTCCTCCACCGTGCAGACCGCCGGCCTGTACCCGTTCGTCCTCGGCGGCGGCCTGCCGCCCGAGGGCGTCCCCATCGGATACGACCAGCTCACGCACGAACTCGTGTGCTTCGACCCGTCCGGCTGGATCGGCTCCCTCGTCACCAACCCCGGCGTGTGGATCATGGCCCAACCCGGCGTCGGCAAATCCGCCATCGCCAAACGGATCTGCCTCGTCTACACCTCCTACGGGTACAAGCTCGTCGTCCCCGGCGATGTGAAAGGCGAGTACGCCGAACTCGTCGGCGAGCTCGGCGGCCAGGTCGTCCGCATCGGCCGCGGCCTGGACCGCATCAACCCGCTGGACTCAGGGCCCATGCGCAAAGTCCTGCCCACCCTCGCCCCCGGCCGGCGTGACGCCCTCCTCGCAGAGATCAACGGGCGCCGCAGCGAGCTGCTGCACGCGCTGCTGACAACCGAGATGGACCGGCGGCCCAACCCGACCGAACGCAACGTCATCGAGCACGCGATCCGCATCGTGACGGCCGCGCACGTCGGCGAGGGAGACCCGATCATCCCCGACGTGGTCAAGGTGCTGCGCGACGGCCCCGACGAGCTGCGGGCACAGCTGATGGTCGACACCGAAGAGGATTACAAGGCCCTGGTCCGGGGGGTGACGCACGCACTGGAGAACCTGTGCGTCGGCCCGCTGTCCGGCCTGTTCGACGGCCCGACCACCACGCCGCTCGACCTGGCGGCCCCGGCCCTTTCCGTGGACCTGTCCAGCCTCCTGACTGCCGGTGACCACGTGGTCAGTGCCGGTCTGCTGGCCACCTGGGCCTACGCCTACAGCTCCATCGACTCCGCCCGCGCGGTCGGCCTGATGAACTCCCCCCTTGTGCTGCCCCTGGATGAGATGTGGCGGGCCCTGCGTGCCGGCCCGGGCATCGTGGACGCCTTCGACTCCATGACCCGCCTGAACCGTGCCCGCAACGAGGTGACCCTGTTCATCACGCATTCGCTGCGGGACCCCGAGAGCCTGCCGACTCCGCAGGACCGTGCAAAGGCCCTGGGCATGATCGACCGCTGCGACTCGATGATCCTCGGGGCGCTGAGCGTCGGCGAGCTGGAACGGGTCTCGGCACAAAGGCCGCTGACGGACGCTGAGATTGCGCTCGTGGCGTCCTGGTCGTCCTCGTCCGGCACGGGCCTCGACGGCACCCGCCAGGTGCACCCGGGCCGCGGGAAGTACCTGCTGCGGCTCGGCACCCGCCCGGGCACCCCGGTAAAGCTCCAGCTCACCGACGCTGAGCGGCGCCTGTACGAGACCGACCCGTCCAAGAAACTCCACAAGGGGGATGCTGCATGAATGACTCCAGCCACGGCGCGGGGGCGGCGGGGGCAGGCGCCCCGCTCGCGGTCCTCGGCGTCGTCGTCGGCTCCGCCGTGCTCTACACCGGCGCCCACATCGGCGGCACGCTCGGTGTCGCCCTCGCCGGCGGCGGCTGGGCCCCGCCCACCTACTCGATCAAGTCGGCCGTCGCCCTCGTCTCGGGCGGCCCGGGCCGACTGTGGCCGGGGCACGCGACGGCGGCCGGTGTCGGCATGGCCGTGCTCCTGGTCCTCCTCCTCGTCGGCCTCTCGGTGGCCGGCTTCATGGTGTGGCGGCGGTTCTTCTCCCACCGTGCGGGCCTGGCAGGCATGCGCGACCTGGCGCCGCTCGCACCCAAGGAGATGACCGCCCGGGCCCGGGCCCTGCGGCCCTCCCTGAAAGGCCGCGAGCACATCGCCCCCGACGACACGGGCGTACTGCTGGGCAACCTCGACGCTCCGCGCGGCCCGGAGCTGCGGGCGAGCTGGGAGGACGTCCTGTTGGCGATCATGGCCCCCCGGTCGGGCAAGTCCACGAGCATCGCCGTTCCGGCGCTGCTGCGGGCCCCCGGAGCCGTCATGCTGACCAGCAACAAGCCTGACGTGTTCGCGGTCACCCGGGCCCGCCGCCTGGACGTGGGCGCGGTGTGGCTGCTCGACCCGCAGTCCATCACCCATTCCGACCGGGCGATGTGGTGGAACATGCTGGACTCGGCCCGCACCATCGAGGGCGCCGGACGGCTCGCCTCCCACTTCATCGCGGCCACCACCGACGAGAAAAGCCGCGGGGACTTCTGGATGGGAGCGGCCAAGAACCTGCTCACCGCGCTGTTCCACGCGGCGGCCGTCTCCGGCGGCTCCGTGTCGGACGTGCTGGCCTGGCTGTCCACGCCGAGCGACCGCGGCCCGGTCAACGCACTGAAAGCCGCGGGCAAGGAAGCGCTCGCGCAGCAACTCGCCTCCACCGTGGCGGGCGCGGCCGACACCCGCGACGGCATCTACGAGACGGCCCGCCAGTGCGTCGCCTGCCTCCTCGACCCCGAAACGCTCGCCTGGGTCACCCCCGACCCACAAGCCCGCGAGTTCCGCCCGGCCGACTTCGTACGCTCCCGCGACACCCTCTATCTGCTGTCCAAGGACGGCGGCGGATCGGCGGCCGGCGTCATCGCCGCGGCGGCCGATGCGGTCCTCCGAGCCGCGATGGTGGCCGCCGAACGGGCCGGCGGCCGGCTCGACGCCCCGTTGGTCGCCGTGCTCGATGAAGCGGCGAACGTGTGCCGCATCGAGGACCTGCCAGACCTGTACTCCCACCTCGGATCGCGCGGCGTCATCCCGGTGACCATCCTCCAGTCCTACCGCCAGGGCGTACGCGTCTGGGGCGAAGCGGGCATGGATGCCCTGTGGTCAGCAGCCACCATCAAGGCCCTGGGCTCCGGCCTGGACGATGCCGAGTTCGCAGAGAAAGTCTCCCGGCTCGTCGGCGAGCACAAAGTCAGCGAAACGTCCGTCTCGCACGGCTCGACCGGCCGCAGCGTCTCCACCTCCCGGCGCCGTGAACGGGTCATGGAAGCCGCGGAGATCCGCGCCCTGCCCAAGGGGAGGGCCCTACTGCTGGCAACCGGCGTCCGGATCGGCATGATCCGCCTGCGGCCCTGGTACCTGGAACCCGACGCGGCTGACCTCTCCGCCGCGGCCGATGTCGAGACCGCCGAGATTGCGGCCCGCGCCTCGCGGAAGGTGATCGCCGCGTGAGCGACAACGCGCCGCCCGACAACGCGCCGCCCGACATCGAGGTTCTGGCTGAGGATTTCGAGGACTTGAAGGCGATCGTTTACGGCTTCGCCACGCAGCTGGAGGACAACACCAACAAGATCAAACGCCTCGCCTCTGCTGCCGCCTCCGGCGACGGCCAGGACGACAACGGCGACAGCAACGGGAAGGACAAACAGAAGCCCAAGACACCGCCGTTCATCCTGTGGCTCTCGGGTGACCAGTACGCCCGCGAGCTGACCGCGCTGGCGTCCTGGGTGCAACACCTGCTGGTGCCGTCCTACCTCGGGGAGATCTCCTCTTCCGCACCCTGGTGCGCGAGCTGGTGGCAGCACCCGCCGGCCGTCGCACGGCTCCACGCCTGCTGGCTGGCCTGGCAGGAACTCACCAACGCGGAAACCTGCGGGCTCACCGGTCCCTCGGTCTGGCACCGTGACCACCTGGACCCGATGCTGTCCCAGCTCCGCGCGGCCGATGGCCCCTTCGCCGGCTGCATGACCAACCCTGACCGCCCGCAGCACACCATGCTGCCGGTGCCGCCGGTCACACCGCTACCGCCCCTGCCGGTCGCCGAGCCGGCCGAAACGGATCAGGCAGAGGTAACCGCCTGAGAGTTGGCGTGTACAAGCGAAAGGGCCGGAGTTTCCTCCGGCCCTTCTTGCTGTCTTGCCCGCAGGCTCAGGCGATGTTGCGGCGCGCGGCGCCCGGGGGCGGTGTAGGTGCCCGGCCCGGGCCCTGGCCGCTCGGTGTGGGCGTGTTACGGCTGGCGCGTCCCTGGGTCCGCCGGCCCTTGGGGACGGTGGTGGACTGCACGGCTGCGGCTGCGGCGCGCGCGTCGATGGCGGACGTGTCCGCCTCGTGGGCGGCGAGTCCGTCCAGCCCTGCCGCATGGCTCCACTCGGCCCCGGCCTGGGCCAGGTCTCCGCGGCCGTCCGCCTCGGCGGCCGTGCCCCGGGCCGCATCCGCGTCGGCCCTGGCCACGTCCGAACGGGACTGTGCCGCCGCGCTGCTGCGGGCGAGCGCGGCAGCTTGGCGGCGGGCCTCGGCGTCGTCAGCCCCGTCCCCACCTGTGGCGCCCGCGGGTTCCGCAGGTTTGCGGGCGGGCTGGTCGTCGCTTCCCCTTTGCGGGGCTCGCGCGTGCGGGTTCATCCGGTCGTCCCTTCCCGGGGGGGTGTCATCGGCTGTGGGTGCGGGTCGGTGTGGCCTGTGGCGCGGGCGCGGTCCGGGCCGCCTGAGGACCCGGCGCCGGGGTGGTTCCCGGTGTGGCGGTGGTCGACTGCGCGGACGCTGCGGCGGCCCTGGCGGGCGCCTGGGCGGCTGCGGTGTCCGGTGCGCTGGTGGTGGGCTTCGGTGCCGCGGTCGCTGTGGTGCCGGGTACCGGGGGAGTGGGGGCGGCTACTGGCGTCGGCGCTGTGGTGCGGGCGGGGACGGGGGTTTTGGCCTGGTCGGCGAGGAGCCCGCGGGCGGCCTCGGACGGGCTGAGGCTGATGCCCGCGGCGGCGGCCTGCTGCATGCGGGTCGGGATGCCAGCCAGGGCCTCGCGGGGGTTGTGTCCGGCCTCCTGAAGAGCCTTGATCTGGCTGGCAATGCCGGGCCACTCGCGGGAAGTGACCATCTGGCTCAACGCGCCCTCGTCGGCCAGGGACTCACGGGCGACGACAACGAGTCGTGAGTTTTCCTGGGCGCTGATGCCAAGCCGGGCGAGTTCCCGGCTGCGCTCTCCGAGCGCCGTGGGCCGGTCCTTGCGGGTGACCTTGGCGATGATCTTCGCTACTGCTTGCTTGACCCACTCCACGATCTTCTTGAACATGCCGGGCCCTTCGCGCTGGGCGCGTTCCTGGCCGGGGGGAGGGGCCCACGGGTCACGGAGGTTCGCGGCAGGCGATACGGTGACCCCGGGGGCGGGGGCTCCCGCTTTAAGGTCGGTGTCCATGCGCGTGATGACGGGGGCCGCGTCGGTGAGGAATTGTCCGACGTTGACGCCGGCGCTCTCCAACTTCTTCAGTTCCCCGGCGAGCTGGGGCCACTGCGGGGCGTTCACCATGTCCTCGGCCACGGCCGGCGGCTTCACGATGCTCCGCACCATGTGCGCGTACCGCTCGTGGTCCGGGTTTACGGGCCGCTGAGCGGGCGTCTGCTGTGGTGTCGGGGCCGGTCGGGCTGTGGGGACTGCCCCGCGCCGGGATGCCTCGTTGAGTGCCCGCACGGTGAGAATCAGAACTTGCAGTGCGACGGCGGCTGTTTGGACGGCCTGCCCTGCCGCCCGTCCGGCTGCCTGTTCCATCGGGTTGGCATCGCTCATCGGGTCACCCCGGCCAGAGTGCTTGTCATCTCCCGTTTCCCTCCAAAGTCGCCTCGTTCAACGGTAAGCCCCTGAGGGGGCCACGGACGGGGGTTTTCCACGACCGTGGCCACCCTCTCGGAGCATGTGGCTAGCGTCGTGGCCCTCGGCCCTGCGCACGTCGCTGTGCCGCCTCCTGGGCGGCCCGGTCGGCGGCCGTCCGCTCTCCGGACCGTGGGCCTGGTGCTGGTCTGGTACGCCGTGTGGCGGTCCGGGGGAGCGGGGCCCGCTTCCCACTTCCGCTCAGCCTGCCTTGGAGTCGCCACGTCAGCACCTGGGCCACGCTGTCCGCGTCTGCCAAGTCCCGGGCAGCGGCCACCTCGGCGAGCAACTCTGCGGGCGCGTGCCCTTCACCTGATGCCTTGATCAGGTAGGCGGCCAGGGTTGCGGATGCCGGGTCGGCGAGCACATCCGCGGCGTACGCGGGCACCGCCTCACGTACGGCCTCACCGAAGGTCGGCGCGTCGCTTCCACCGAGCGGAGTCGACTCGATCGACTCGCCTCGGCCCACCACAGGCGGCGGCGTTGTACGGACTCCGGAGGGTGGCGGCTCCTCTTCCCCTTCGGCCTCGCTCCGTCGCTTCACGCTCCCCTCTGGGAGGCGCACAAGGCTCGTCGTACGGCCCGGGCCTTCCTCCATGACCGAGACTGCGAATCGCGCGGGATCGGCCCCGACTGTTGCCGCGTACTCACGCAGCCTCGCCTCTGCGAACTCCTCGGCCGATGCCCCGATAGAGAGATAGCCAGTCCCCGTGGCATCGGTGATCGTCACATCGGCCTCGTTCACGAAATCGCTGTGGCTGATGCGCCACCGGACGGGCCGGCCTTCCCCTGCCTCCTGGGTGTGGGGAGGTACAGCCGCCGGCATTGGCGGCTTGGGGCGGGAAGGCGGCGCCGCAAGGGTATCGGCGTCCATCCGTCGTTGGAGTCTCCACACCAGGACTTCGGCGGCGCTGTCCGCATCCCCGAATCCGCGCAGCGCGGCCACCTCGGCGAGCACCCGCGCCGGGTCGTACCCGGCATTTTCCACTTGCTTCAACGTGGCGGCCAGTGCGGGCCAGGCGGCTTCGCCGAGCACCCTTTCTGCAACCTCCGGGATCGCCTCGCGCACGGCAGGCGCGTACGTCTCGCTGAGCGCGGGGCCGTCCGGCTGTGGCGTCGGCCTCCGCCAGGCGGCGCGGCTTCCTCGTCGGCCGTCCCGTCCGGCGCTGGCCCCGTAGGCGACTTCCGTAGCCGCCCGGAGGTGGTAGCCGGCCCGTACGGCGGCCTGCTCCTGGGCGCGGTGCTGGGCGGCCTGGTGGTACCTCTGGGCGGCCACGATGGCCAGGGCGACGGCAACGAGAATCGTGATGGCTGCTGCGGCCTCTCCGCCGTTCGCGGCGAGCGATGTGCTCATGACGACAAGCTGTGTCGCCGTACGCAAATGCCTGCTCGCGTCGCTGTGCATCTGCCGGGATGTGGGCGCACGCCCGGCCCTCTCAAAGGCCCGGGCGGCGTCCCGTAGTTCCTGGCGGACTTCTGCCGGGGCCTGGGCTGCGTAGGTCGTCAGGAAGTCCGAAAGGGCCACCATCTCGCCTGCCCCGGCCTCGTTGCCTGCCTGCCCAAGAACCGCGGCGGCCTGGTGGACCTGCCACGCGGCAGCCTGCCACGCTGCGGCCTGGCTGGTGACCTGCCCACCGCCCGCAGCACCGATGCCAGCCGGTACCCCATTCCAGCGCTCACGGACGCGCGGCAGGGACAAGTCAGGGGCGAGGCGTGAGCCGGAAAACCACACCGCGCGACCTGCCCCGGTCCGGTCTCCTGGCAGCGCAACCGAGTAGCCGGTGACGGTGCCGTCCGGCGCGGTCCGCTTGTTCAAGCGGATTCCGGCACGCTGGATCGCTGCGAAGAAGTCGTCATCCGACCCGGCAACGGCGGCGGCCTCACGCACCTTGCCTTGTAGCGTGACCCGCGGCGGCTCGTCCCGGCCCTTCCGCTTCGCCTTCTCCGCCTCGGCCGTCGTCGGCCACCGGCTCGCGGTCCGGTCCCCGCTCGTGAGCTGACGCAGCCCGTAACGCTTCTCCAGCTCACGCGCGCACGCCTGCATCTTCTTCTTGTCCTGCGACAGACGGACCTTCAATCCGTCCTGCCGGGCGAGCGTCGCCACGATGTGAATGTGGTCGGGCGCATGGCGTACAGCAATCCACCTAGCCCCCTGGCTGTCGCCCTTCTCCGCCACCCCGGTGGCGTGCATGACCTCGCGGGCAATCTCGGCGAACTCCTCGTCAGTCAACGTGCGGTCCCCAGGGTCCAGCCGGACGGGCACGTGATAGATGTGCTTGCTCGGCCGACGGCTCGTCAACGCCTCCACAGGGGCATCAAGGAGAGCGGCAAGCATGGGGATACTCCCCTTGCCTCGTCCCGGGTCGGGAACGCCGCTGCCCCACGCGGCCACGATGTGTGGGTCCGTGTGCTCGTTGGCCTTGCCTGGACCAAACAGGTAGTACAGCAGCCCTTGCGTACGCGCGCCGTCCCGTGCTCGCTTTACGATCAAGGCCGCTCCATCATGACCCGCACGGTTGCGTCATCGAGCCTCTGAATCGTCGTCTGGACACGAGTCAGAACCGCGTCCAGCCGCTCGGGGGTCTCCTCGCCCTCGCTGTTCAGCACCTTGGCAATCTGGTTCAGATTCACGCCGATGCGGTTCGCCGCTGTCCGAGCATCCGAGAGCGTACGTAGCAGATCCTTGTACTCCACCGGTGCCGGAGAAACTTCCTCCTTCGCCACGGCAAGCGCAGCACGTGCCGCGTACGCGGCCACCTTCATGCCCGCAACCGTGGCGGCCACCTGAATGACGGCCAACTCGGCATCGTTGTAGGCGAGATTCACGCGATGCCGTCTCGGGTTGTCTGCGCGCCGCTCACGGCGACGCGTACGCGGCTTCTCGTCCGTCAACCCGTCTCCTCCTTCTCCTTCTCCATCGGTCCGTGCCCGGACCGAAAAGGCGTCACTAGCAACGAGCGTAGCGACTGCTGGGGACCCGCAGCCGAGTTAATGGAACATTAACGCACAACTTGCTCCGACGAAGGAGGGCCGTCGGCTGGGGTGCCGGGCTTCTAGGGCGGCTCGCGCCTCCGCCGCGAACGGGGGCGCGGGGGCCTGCCCCCTCCTGTACGTCCGCACCCGCCGTGCGGGGGAACCTGCACCCACCTCGGCGGCGGGCGGCGCTACCATGACGCGCATGACGACACCTGCCGACAACGCACCCGGAACTGACCCTCAGTCGCCGATCCTCGCGACCGCGCAAGAGCTGCTGGCCACCCGCATGCGGGTCATCGCCCCGCTGGCCGACGCGATCGCCGAGCGCAAGCGCCTGCAAGAGCTCATCGACGCCGTAGAGAAGACGTACGGGGTCGCGTACGCGGACGCCCAGGCAGCGGGCTGGACACCCGAAGAACTGCGGCAGATGGGGGCCGACGAACCCACCCGCCGACCGCAGGGCCGGCCCCGCACCCGGCGGCCTCGCGCTACTGCGGCGACGACCCCGGGACCGCGCACCCCGAACACGGCCGAGTCGGCCAAGCCGGCTCCGGCTCCTGCCGGGGCCTGACCCCGGACATCGTCGGCCCCGGCCCGCTCGTGGGCCGGGGCCGACACCGTTCACCCCACCTCGTACAGAAAGGGCCACCACCGGTGCCTGCGGGAAAGCTCAACACCTTCGTGTGGCTGCACAAGTGGCAGGGTGACGAACTGCGCCGCATCGCCCGTCAGAACGCTGCCGCCGAAGCGGACTGGGTCAACGCCGAGCGGGAGCGCCTGGGCGTCGCCCCCCACGCCCCGACCCCCGAACACATCCGGCTCGAAGCCCTCGCCCTGCGGCCCGGGCCCTGGCCCGGTGCCAGTCAGCTCGTGGAAGCCGCCATGCGCGTCCGGCTGTCCGCCCCCGACCTCGCCGGCCCGTGGCCACCCTTCACCCCCGACGAACAGGAAGCGCAACGGCTCGCCGGCCGCAGACCGGGCACCCCCAACGAACGCTTCGACGACAAGATTGCCGTCGATATCGACCCTGCCCTCATCGCCTCCGCACAGCTCGCCGCCTACCGCGTCAGCGCACCCGTGGTCGCCCAACTCCGCGCGGAAAACCTCCTCGGCCCCGGTGCTGCACGCTCTCGCGCAGCACGCGCCCGCAAGGCAGAACTACAGGCACAGATCTACACCCTGGGCCGCATCGCCCGGGAAGCAATCACCCTCGTCATCACGCCGTAAACCGGCAGTGCAATCAAACAAGGTAGTTAGCCGCGTCCTCGTGGCGGCCCGTCCCCGTCCGGCTGTGGGGGCGGCCGGCTCCGGGGTCGGGCGGGTGTGCGGGTTCTTACCTTGCGGGGGCTCCGCCCCCACACCCCCGGCCACCGCTCCCAGAGGGGCAGGGGGGCCGTGGTCGGGTGCGGGTGAGTGGGTGGGTCGGCGGGGGAGCGGGGGCACCCTGCGGCCGGACGACCCTCCGCACCATGCCGCACGAACGCACGGGGGCAGCTCCGCACGCTCCGCCACCCCCGCACGCCCGCACGGCCCACCGTGAGCGCCGCCCGACCGGAGGGAACCCCCGCCCCTGGCCCCGCCTCACGCAAGCGCAACGCGCCCCGCCAGCGGACCACTTCGCCTGTACACGCGAACTGGCCGTCAGGGGGGCGGAAAGGGCGGGAGCCCGCACCCCCATGCGGGTACGGGCTCCTCGACGTGCGAGCGGGCTAAAAGGGGTCGGGCCGCTCGGCCATTTCCCTGATCCGCTGCACCACCGTGCGGCAGTCCGAAAGCGCCCGGTGGCCTCCGCCGAGCCTCTGCCAGCGCCAACCGCCCCAGTAGTCCGACCACTCCCCGACGTGCACGGCGTAGGCGAGCATCGCGCACCGCTCCCACTGCTGCGCGTCCATCCACTCCGCGACGGCGGGATGCCGCTCGTACGGCCGTAGCGGCTCCACACCGGGCAGGGTGGGGCTGTGCTCCTGGTGGTGGCGGTCGAGTTCGTAGGCCAGAACTCCCGTGTCGTACACACGGTTGTAGATGATGACCCGCCGGCCTTCGAGGGCCTTCGTCAGCCGCGGCAGGACCGTGCCGAACCCGGGCGCGTCCTTCACGTCCTCGTCGGAGATACCGTGGATCTCCGTAGCCTCTTCGGGAATCGGGACGCCGGGGTGGACGAGGGTGTCCAACAGGAGGTCCCCGGCCCCGTCCGTGACGCTGATCTCCACGATTTTCGCGTCCCAGTCGAGCCCCGTCGTCTCGGTGTCGAGAATCGCGAACGCGTGGGGGGTAGCCATGACTTCCCGGGCCCATCGGCGAACCGGGCCCAGCTCGTCCCAGCGCTCCCGCTCCCACGCCCGCTCGGCCTCCTCGGCCTGCCTCCTCCGCTCGGCCTTGCACGCCTCGCACGTGCGCGGGAACACGAACGCGTGGCGGAAGTCGTCGGCGGCGTCGGCGGCCTCGATCTCCTCGCGGGTGGCGGTCTGAACGTTGCAGTCCGGGCAGTGCCGCCGGGTGAGCCTCCGGGCGATCTCCTGACCGCGCTTGCGCGTCTCCTCGCACGCGGTGCACTCGCGGTAGCGGACGCTTTCGTGGTGCACGAACTCCGTGCCGCACCGCTCGCACGTGCGGTCCCACCGGTCGCGGGCGGCATCGGCGCACACGGTGCAGATGCGGCCGGAGACGGGGAGCCACGGCGAGCGTTTCTGGCTGCGCTCGGGCAACGGCCGGTCGGCCACGCTCTCGCACAGGATGCACGTGCGGCGGGCCCGCTTCTGCGCCTCCTGGCGGGGGGGGAGCGGCTGTACGGCGCGGGTGTCATCGACGTGGTAAAGCTCGACCATGTCGCACCACTGAGTGCGGTAGCGCAGGTAGGCGCGGGGCTTCTGGCCCGGCGTCCGCCGGCGGCCGGCGTCCTCCAACTGCCGAGCCGTCATCAGCCCGTCCGGCGTCTGCCCGGAGGTGTATACCGGCAGTCCGCGGTAGGTCTCGGCGGGCTGTGCCGGGACCTTCGGCTTGCTCCTGGTGCTCATCTTCCCGGGCATCACATTTCCTCGTCTCGGGCTGAACGGGGGTGCATCAGCGTCGTCAGGGCGTCGGACAGCGTTCCGTGCCGTCCCGAGCGCGTCCCGATCGACCAGGACGGAACGGCGTCGTGCTGCGTCCAGCGCACCGTTCCGAGCGGTTCGGAAGCGGCATACACGACCCATTCCGGGGCGTCGGCGGGGCGGACGAGCTGCACCGCAACACCCTCGACGGTCATGGCGAAGATGTCGGGCAAGCTCTGTGGCACGTCACCCATACGAGCGGCCTCCCTGTCACCGTGCGCGGCTAACCGCGGGTCGGCACCGGTCATCGGGGCTCTCCTTCCGCGTCCCCTGGCATGGGCACGCTGGTCTGTCCGGGGATCGGCTCCGGGGTCTCCTCCTCGGCCGGCTTCGGCTTCCTGCCGCGGGCCGGCTTCTTCGTCCGCCGCTCCTGCCGCAACTCCTCCTTCAGCGCGTCGATCTCCTGCCCATACGCACGCAGCTCGGCCCCGAGCCGGTCGTAGTTGTCACGGGCCTGGGCGAGCTGGTGCTGAGCGTCCTTGGCCTGCTGCTCGGCAACGGCCTGACCTCGCTCGGCCTCCAGCCGTGCCGTCCTCTCGGCGGCGAGCTCGGCGGCCAGGGCGTCCCGCTGCCTCTCGGCCCGTCCGATGGCGGCCTCGGCGCGCTGCTCGGCACGCTCCGCTCTGCCCTCCGCCTGCTGCTGCCTCTCCTCCGCCCTCTCAGCCCTCTTCTCCTCCTCGACCCGCCGCCGGCTGTACTCGGTTGCCTGGTCCTGGGCCTCCTCGCGCTCGCGCTTGACCTCTTTCAGGCTCCGCATCAGGTCGGCATATCCCGCTGTGAGCTCGTCCTTCTCCGCCTCGGCGCGGGCCTGTGCGGCGACGGCAGCCGCCGCCCGGTCGGCTGCCTCGGCGGCCACACGCCGAGCCTCGTCCCGGGCCCGCACGGCCTCCTGACACGCACGCTCCGCGGCGTCGGCGCGCGCCTCGGCCCGGGCCCGCTCCTGCTCTGCGGCCTCGGCGCGGGCCTGCGCGGCGGCGGCGGCTTGGCGGGCCTGGTCGCGCTGCTCGGTGGCCGTGTCGCGTTGCTCGATCGCGTCGGCGGCCTCGCGCTCGGCACGCTCGGCCCGGTCGGCGGCGGCGGCGCGCTGTTCCTCGGCGAGCTGCTGGGCGGCGGCGGCGTCGGCCGCGTTGCGCTCCGCCTGGTCCCGGCGGAACTCTGCGGTGCGGGCGTTCTGCTCGGCGACTTCCCGAGCCTCCTCGGCGGCCTCGCGGGCGGCGCGGTCGCGTTCGGCGGCGGCCTCGGCGGCCTCCCGGTCGGCGGCGGCCTGGTGGGCCTCGGCACGGGCAGCGGACGCATCGGCCTGGGCCTGTACGGTCGCCTGATTGGCCCGGGCTACGTCCTGCTGGTTGGCAGCGCGGGCGGCGGCCAACCGGGCCTCGATGCCCTCGGGGGAGTTGACCTTCTTCAGCTCCAACCGAGTATCGGATGCCACCTGCTCGATGCGCGTCACCAACTCGTCAAGGCGGAGCATCTGCCCCGGCAGACCAGGGGCGTTGCGCTCGCGTGCGCGGGCGGCCTTGCGCTCGTTCTGACAGTCCTTGTCGCAGTACTCGGGCGGCCGTCCGGCCCCGGCCGGCTTCGCCCGGGGAATCAGCTTCCCGCAGTTCGCGCACGGCTCTGGCCAGTACCCGTACGGCGCTTCCTCGTCTCCTCCGTCGCCCTCCGGGGCCGGGTCGGAAGCGTCGGCCCCGTCCTCGTCGTCGGCGAGGATGCCGAACCGCCTCAACTGTTCGGTGGCCTCCGGCGACAGCCCTTCGGGGGCCTTGTCGATGCTCACGCGCATGTGCCTTTCTCGTGCGATACGGCCCGGGCCCGGTGACCGGTTCCGCGGGTGGTGCGGCGCCTCGGCCTCGACGGCGGCGCGGCCGGCGCGGAACGGCGGCGGGGACGGGCCCGGGTGCTGATGCTGCCGTAGAGGCAACCGCGGCGGATGCCGAACGGGATTCCGCCCGACCTGTGTGGGCTCCGGCTCGACGTGGGCGGGCCTGTGACCTGCTGGGTGTGGTCGGCTCCGGTGAGCTCGGCGCGGGCCTCGCCGGTGGGGTCGTCGTGCTCCTGGTGCTCGTCGCCCTCGGCGGTCAGGGCCTCGCTCTCGTCGTCCTGTCCTGCTCCTCCTGCTCGTGCTCGGCGGCGGGGACGGGGACGGGCCGCTCGCGTCGCTGCGGCCTCCAGTCCCGCCAGGACACGGGGAAGTGCGGCCAGATACCGGGCCACGTTCCGGGCCGGTCCACTCACGATCATGCGGCGCTCGTCCAGCCGGCCGAAGCGGGTGCCCTCGGAGATCTCCCGGTAGACGTAGGTGCGGCGGGAGGGAGTTACCCGAGTTGTCCTCATGGGATCGACCTTACCATTTCTGGAATACCATTTCTAGTATTCCAGAAATTACGGGGGTTGGCGGTCCCTCGTGAATTTCGGGGGTGGTCGCCGACTTCTCGTCGGCCGGTCCTGCGGCGGGCCTTGCGGCCCAACGTCGGCGGCGGCCTGGCCGGCCCTTCCGCCGTTGCGCTCGTCGCGCCGACCTTCGCTTGTACAAGCGAAGTTGTCGGAGGGTTCGGGCTCGGGGGCCGAAGAACTCTGCTCCGGTCGGGGTCCCGCGTCGGCGGGCTCCCTGTGTGCCGTCCGGGAGGTTTGCTCTCCGGGGGCTTCGCGGGCTCCGGTTCCCCCTGAGGGTGTCGGGTGCTCGCTGGGCGGTGACTCTACCGTGTGCTGCTGGCGGGCGGCCACTGCTTCGGGTTCCCGGGTGTGTCGGGGTCAGGTGCTCGTGGCGGCGGCTCGGGCGGCTCGGCGGCGGGCGGCGTGCCACCGGTCGGCGGGGACGAGCATGCCGAAGCGGCGGGCCTCGGTGCCGCCCTTGGTGCAGCGCTCTCCGGGCTGGGCGCCGCAGTGCGGGCAGTGGTGGCGGGAGGCGATGGCCGCTCGGCGGCCGGCGCGGCGGGTCGACTGCTGGGGCACGATGGGGGCGGGGCTGTCGGCTCCGGTGGTGCT
The DNA here is from genome assembly GCF_001865245.1 of Streptomyces sp. CC53. Lineage (GTDB taxonomy): Bacteria > Actinomycetota > Actinomycetes > Streptomycetales > Streptomycetaceae > Streptomyces. The sequence continues at coordinate 32,069 of NZ_MKXB01000098.1, forward strand.
GAGGTGCGGGAGGTCGAGCAACTGACCGGTGCGGGCGAGCTGCTGGGCGTGGTCGAGCATGCCGGCCGCGCCGATGCGCTGGGCCTCGATGTGGCGGGCGCGGGCGTGGTTGGGGCGGCCGTCCTCGTCGCGCGGGTAGGCCCGGCCGCGGGGGTCCATGCCGGGGATGACGGTCTGATCGGCGGCGGCTCGGCGCGGGCGCTGGCGGTAGGGCAGGGACCGGTGAGCCTCCTCGGCGGTCCACCACTCGTGTGCGGCCTGCTTGACCCGGTAGGTGACGGCCAGGGCGGCCAGGCGGCCCGCGCTGCCGGTCTCCTGTGCTGCCTCGTACAGGGGCCGGTCGGTGGCCTGGTAGGTGGGCTCTCCTCGACGGCTGCGGCCCTGGGTAACCAACTGGAGCTGCGTCAGCCGGTGGACGTGGCGGAGCGTCGTACGGCGGCCGTAGCCGGTCTCTGCCATAACCTCGGCGAGTGTGCTGCACCCCTGACCCTCCCGGATCGCCCACAACGTCCGCGCGGCGTGGTGCCCGAGGTCGTGCCACACGTCCCCCTGCTGGTGGGTCAGGACGGCGCGCAGGTGGGCGAGGGAACCCGGAGCGAAGAGAGTAGGGGGGGCGGGGGGGGCGGGCGTTCCACTTCTGTCAGACCCTGGGTGAACTGGTGAAACGTTCTCTGCCAACTGGTAGACGGCGCACTGGTGGTGCTCGTCGTCGGGGCACTCGTGGCCCGTTGCCAGGGTCACTCTGCGGGCCTTCCCGGCCCTACGCTCGGCCTCAGCCGTGACGGTGATCCATCCGTCCCTGACGAGTCGCCAAAACGCCTGTGAGGCGGTCTGGCCGGTGTAGCCGGCGAGCACGCCGAGCCGGTGGACGTTGGCGGACACGTCCACGCTGCCGGACAGCAGCATCAGCCACGCCACGGCGGTGAGGACGGCGCGATCCGCCGGACCGGACTTCCTCGACCACCGGTCCGGGCCGGCGGCCCTCATCCGGCCGTACAGGTCGGTGACGGCCTGCTGTACCTCGTCGGCCTCGGCGGGCCGGCCGTCGTCCTCCGGGCGGCGCGGCATCCGGGCGGCGTCCTCGACCGCGAGGAACCACACCCGGCCCCACAGCCGCTCTGTCTCCTCCTCGCTGCGCGGGCGGCGGCTTCCGTCCGCCTGGCGCTCGCTGCGCAGGTACTCCAGCGCGGGCGACGACTGCGGGTCGCGGACCACGGCCAGGCCCTCGGCCTGGGTCCACCCGGCCAGGGCCATAGAGCGCGCCGGGGCGTGCTTGGCCGCTGAGTGGTCGTCACGGCGTGACGGGCGGCGGCGCAGGCTCCGCAGCGCCTTCGTGCCGAGCGGGCGCCACGGGGCCTCGATCTTCGGGCACCCGGCGGCGTCCTCGACGATCCGGCGAACATGCGGGCCGCGCTGCCGGATGGACGGCGGCACCTGGCGGCCACCGTGCCCCCTCTGCACCGGCGGCGCGGCTCCGCCCCCGGTCCGGTCGTCGGGCGTCTGCTGGCTGTCGGCCGGCTCGTCGTCGGGCAGCTCGGCGGCCATCGCCTCAAGACGCGCGGCCAGACGCTCGAACGCTGATGCGGGGGCGGACGCGGGGCCAAGCAGGTTGACGGCCTGGTCCACGGTGTGCGCCACAAGGGCGCTGTATCCACCGTTGCGGTGGGCCGCTCCGGGCGGCCTGATCAGGCCATCGGTGGCGTTGCTGAGCGGGGAGGCGTCCAGCGACGGGCACAACCGGCCGGCGGCGGCGTTGATCCGCTGCACCACGGGGAAGGGAACGCCCTCGGCGCACCCCAACCACACGTGCATGCCGCCCGGGGAGCCCGACGCGACGGGTACCGGGGGGATGCCCTCTGCCTTGGCGGCCTCGTCCATCAGCGCAGCATCGGCGGCCACCTGCGCGGCCGTGTGCTGCTTGGCGTCGTGGTCGAACACCACGGCCCAGAACCGGGGGACGCCGCGGCGTCCTCGGGCCAGGTGCACCGCTACCGGCCGGTCGGGGTCCATGTCCGTGATCGGCACGTAGTTGTAGGTGCCTGCCGGCGTCCTCGGCGGGTAGGAGTTGAGCCACGCGCCCGGTTGCCCGGCTGCCGGGCGCACGGTCCTGTCCCAGTACAGGGCGTCAAGGAACCGGCGCAGCGTCCGGTGAGCCTGCATCCGCTCCTGAGCGGCACGCAGGGTGAAAGCCCCCTCGTACACAGGGGACATAAAGGGCGCGGTAGCGGATACCGGGTCGTCTTGTCGATAAAACGCTGATGACACACCGCGTTCAGGCATGCCGGTGCCGCCACCGCGGGTCTGCGCTACGATGGCGGCAGCTCCTCGGTGCTAAGAGGACGCACGAAAGCCCCCGCTCGTCGGCCTAGGAAACCGGCATCAAACGGCGGCTAAGTGCTCTGACTAGGGCCCGGAGTCTCAGCGCAGGTTGGGGAACCTATGCACTCGGCTGAGACCCGGGCGGCTTACGCGCCGGTCACTCGGTTAGGAGTCCCGAGATCTCGTCACGCAGCCGGTGGTGTCACCCGGCCTCCTTCAACTTCGACTGCTTCGAGCGCGCCTGACGGTGCCTCTGGTGCATCTCCATCAGGGCTTGTCTGATTACCTCGGCACCGCTGATGCCCGTTTCGGTCACCAGGTCCTCGTACGCCTTGCGTACGGGCTCGCCGGGGTGCAGCAACAGACCTGCGCGGATCGCCTTGTCTGACGGAAACTCCGTCGATCGGCCCCGCTGCTGTCGTCCTCTAGGTGCTGCCATGATCGTGATCATAGACCGTAGAGCCATGTTGATGTCCACAACATTGGGAGTGTCAGCGGTTTTTCTTGAGATTTTTGGGACGTACGCCAACCCCACGGCGGCAGCGCGGTGCGTGGCGGCTCGATGCCGCCGCGCACCGCATCGGGCCCGGAAGCCGGGTGCCGGCCTTGGCCGACTGGCAGGGGGTCAGGGGCCCACCGGCCCCTGACCCATGTGCCTCGCTAGTCGGCGTCGGGGTCGGCCTTGCGGAACGGCTGCTTGCACCGGCCGCACATCAACCCGCCCTCGTCGCCTCCGTCGACCGTGCCGAACTCCCATGACTTCCGGCTGATCTGGATGGCGCGTCCGGGCTTCTCCCGGCCGTCCTTGCCGAGCTTGGGCTTTCCGTCGTCGTCCCGCTCGATGCATCCGCAGATGACCAGGAAGCGGGTCGGGCCCTTCTTCTTCGGCTGCTGGCGGTTCTTTCCGGGCTGTTCGCCTTCTCCGCCTTCGGTGGCGCCGTCTGTCTCGTTGTCCTCGTCGTCGTCCGCACCGGTGGTGGGGCGGGTGCCCTTCCCGAGGATGACCGCGAGGGGGTCGTGTACGTACGGGAGCTGGGCGGCGTCCAGTGCTTTTCCCCGAAATGTCCCCACGTGAGCCCTTCCGCCTTCCGGCCGGTGCCGGTGACCATCAGGACGTGCGGCACCTCAGGGTGTTGGGTGCGGATGGCGGCCCATGCGGCTTCAAGGGCGGTGATAATGCGGCTGCCGTGCTTGTGGCGGGTCTCGACAGCGGGCTGGGCCTGGGTGGGGATCGCAGTGGTGGTGACGGTCATCGGTGCTTTCCTATCGTGCGGGGCGGACGATTGGGGCCGGCTCCTGAGTGCCGCCCTCCGTGGCGGGTCAGCTCGCGCGGCGGTCGCGCTGGGCGGGGACCTTGGGGATTACTCGCTCGTTGTCCGGGTTGTCCATGCGTTGTTGCTTCTCGGGGTGTTGGTGGTGCCGGTCCGGGGCGCCGCCCCCCCCCTTCCGACATACACAAGAATACAGCATTAGCACACCAAGGGCAACCCTGTGCACCTGGAAACACGCAGGTCACGGGCGGATCTCCGTCCGACTCCTGGGACTTCCCGCGTACACGCGAAACGGCCCCGCTTGGGCGGGGCCGCTGACGCGTGGATCGCGCGCCCTCTGGGCCGCCGACCACACACTTGGGGGCGAGCTGGGCCCTGGCGGGGGGCCTAGCGGGCCTCTCGGTCTCCGGCATGGGCGCGGGCGGCGGCCACATCGAGCCTGGTGATCCGCCGCGTTACGCCATGCGGCCAGTACGGCGGCGCGAGCGTCACAAGCTGGTCAGCACCCGCGACGCTCGCGGATTCGCCATCGGGGAAAAGAATGGTCTTCGGGTGGCACCTGACAGGCTCCTGGGCCTGGATGATCCGCACGCGGTCCCCCTCGGGGCCGAACTCGATGCGCAGTACCGGCCGCGCTCCGCCCTCGCCGCCGCAGAACGCGCGATGCATGAGCAGATCCCCAGGGCGCAGATCCTTGGCCCGGACCTTGGGGAGCGCGTCAAACAGGGTCGGGGTCGGCTGCGGGTGCTTGTACATGAGGGCCTCCAGGCTGCGTTGGTGGGTTGCCGGTGCGGGGTGCCGTTCCCCTTGCCGACATGTAAAAGAATACAGCAGGTTGGCA
>NZ_MKXB01000099.1:0-15010 GCF_001865245.1 Streptomyces sp. CC53
CTTCCTTCGTACTCACCCTCTCGGGCTTTCCTCCGGGCGCTTCCCTTCGGTGTTTCCAGCTTAGCAGATCCGTTTTCCGTTTCTGCCACCCGCTGGAGCGGGCTGCCGGGCTGTTCTCCGCTTTCGCGTTTCCCTTTCCGGCTGTTCCGACTCTATCAGATCCTTTCGGGCCTGATTCCCAGTCAGAGGGGTTTGCCTTCCGGGCTGTTGGGCCCTTCCGGCGGTTCAAACCTTAGCTGATTTCCGCGTCCGACTCATAATCGAGCCGCAGGGACGAATTCCGGCATGCCGAAATGCTTCCCGCCAGGGAGATCGTGCTGGGTTTGGTTGGCCGCTTTCGCGACAGAGGTGTTGTCTCGGGCCTGTCCGGCTCCGTGGCAACCCGAAGAACTTTACGGATCGACCGAGGACGTGTCAACCCCGATCGACCGGCTCCGCGGCGGACCGTCGGTCGAGGGCTGGTCAGTCGAGCCCGGTCAACCGACCGCCGGCGTCCGGCTGGGTGTCCTCCACGCGCCGCAGGAGCCGGATGAGCAGTTCGCCTAGCAGGGCGCGCTCGGTGGCCGTGAGGTCCTGGAGAAGCTCCTCTTCGAAGGCGGTCGCCATGCGCATGGCCTCCAGCCACTTGGCCCGGCCCTCGTCGGTGAGTTCCACGATCACGCGGACCCGGTTCGTCTCGTCGCGGTCGCGCGTGACCAGGCCTTCGCCCGCCATGCGGTCGATGCGGTGCGTCATCGCCGCGGGTGTCAGACCAAGGCGCTTGGCGAGCTCGCTCGGGCCCATGCGGTAGGGCGCACCGGCGAGCACCAGGGTCTTCAGGACCTCCCACTCGGGGTTGGTGATGCCGAGTTCGGCGACCTGGCGTCCGTACGCCACGTTCATGCGGCGGTTGAGCCGGCCCAGTGCCGACACCACCTTCTCGACCTGCGGGTCGAGGTCGCGGAACTCGCGCTGGTAGGCGGCGATCTGCTCATCGAGGGCGGGTTCGACGCTCGGGTCCTGTGGCTCGGGCATGCGGAGGAGTATTCCACGCCCTGGCTTGGCATCGAAGTCCTTCGGTGTGTAGAGTTAAGGTTCGAAATTTAGATGTGAAGTCTTCAGGGCTGAGCCCTACAGGTTCGAAGTGGGTGAGTGTGACCAAGGTGAAGGGCGCTGCGATGCGCCGGATCCAGGCGGGCAACGCGCTGAGCGCGTTCGGACTCGGGTTCACCGTGCCGTACCTCTACGTCTATGTGGCGCAGGTGCGAGATCTGGGGGCCACCGCGGCGGGTGCCGTACTGGCCGTCTTCGCCCTGGCGGCGCTGGCCGTGCTGCCCTTCACCGGCCGGGCCATCGACAGGCGGGGCCCCCTCCCTGTTCTTGTCGGCGCCGCACTCGTGGCCGCCGCGGGCGCCGCAGTCATGGGCGTGGCCGCCGGCGTGGTCGCGGTCGTCGCCGCGGCGGCACTGCTCGGGGCGGGCACGGCGGTACTGCAGCCCGCGCTCGCCACATTGATCGTCTGGTGCTCGCCGGCTGAGGGCCGGACGCGCGCCTTCGCCCTGCAGTTCTTCCTGCAGAACCTCGGCCTCGGCATCGGTGGGCTCATAGGCGGCCAGCTCGTCGACGAGGACCGCCCCGGCAGCTTCCTGCTGCTCTTCTCCATCGAGGGGGCGATGTTCCTGGTCCTGGCCGGGATCGCGGCCACCGTGCGGCTCCCCCGGACCCCGTCGCTGCCGTCCGCGGCCGACGCGCGGCCAGGCCAGGCCGCCGCACGGGCGACGGGCGGCATGTGGACGCTGCTCGGCCACCGCGCCATGATGCAGCTGTGCGTCCTCGGCTTCGTCCTGTTCTTCGCCTGCTACGGCCAGTTCGAGTCGGGTCTCGCCGCCTACGGCACGGAAGCCGCCGGCATCGAGCCGTCGACCCTCGGCATCGCCCTCGCCGCCAACACGGCCGTCATCGTCGCGGCCCAGTTCCTGGTGCTGCGGTTCGTGGAGCGGCGCCGCCGCACCCGGGTCGTCGCGGCCGTCGGCCTGCTGTGGGCCGTGGCGTGGCTGTTCGCCGGCTTCGCGGGACTCGGACACGGCAGCCAGGAGATGGCGACGGCCGCGTTCATCACGACGTACGGACTGTTCGGGCTGGGTGAAGCGATGCTGTCGCCCACCGTGGCGCCCCTGGTCGCCGACCTGGCACCGGAGGGCATGGTGGGTCAGTACAACTCGGCTTTCGCGCTGGTGAAGCAGTTGGCGCTGGCCCTCGGGCCGGCTGTCGGCGGCCCCATGGGGGCTGCGCTGCACGGTCCGTACGTGGTCACGTTCGTCGTCTTCTCGCTCGGCATCAGCGTCCTCGCGCTGCGGCTCGGGCGTGGCCTCACCCCGGCCCAGGACCACCCGTACGCCGTCGCCGCCCGTTCCCGGGTCGTCGCACAGCACCACCCGGCGCCCGCAGAGGGTCCCGCGCAGCCCGGCCAGGCGGTGGAGGCGGCCGTCTGACGGCCCCGCGTGACTCAGCCACCCGACCGGCCGGGCAGGGCGAACTCGCACCACACCGCCTTGCCGCCACCGGGAGTGCGGCGGCTCCCCCAGGACGAGGCGATCGTCGCGATGATCGAAATACCGCGGCCCGCCTCGTCCTCCGTCTCGGCCCGGCGGCGGCGCGGCAGGTGCTCGTCGCCGTCCGTCACCTCGATGATCAGCCGCCGGTCCGTGCGGCGCAGCCGCAGCCGCATCGGCGGTGTCCCGTGCTGCAAGGAGTTCGCGACCAGTTCGCTCGCCGCCAGCACTCCCAGGTCCCGCAGCTCCACCGGGAACCGCCAGCTCGACAGCACCCCGGAAGCGAAGGCGCGCGCACGGGGCGCCGCCTCCACACCACCAAGAAGGTCCAGCGCCGCGTTGTGGAACAGCTCCGCGTCCGGGCCCGTCCGCGAAGGATGCTGCAGCACCAGCACCGCCACGTCGTCGTCGTGCTCGGCCGTGACACCGAGGGACCGCAGCAACCGGTCGCAGACCACCTGCGGGGTGCCCGTGGCACCCGCCAGTGCCCGTTCCAGCGCCGCCACGCCCTCGTCGATGTCCTCCCTGCGCCGCTCCACCAGCCCGTCCGTGTACAGGACCGCCGTGGAGCCCGGAGGCAACGCGATCGTGCCGGACGTGTGCAGCCAGCCGCCGGTGCCCAGCGGCGGGCCGGTCGGGTCCTCGGCGCGCCGCACCGTACCGTCCTCGTCCCTCACCAGGATCGGCAGGTGCCCGGCCGACGCGTACACGAGGCGACCCTCGTTCGGATCGTGCACCGCGTACACGCAGGTCGCGATCTGGCTGGCGTCGATCTCCGCGGCCAGGCCGTCCAGCAACTGCAGCACCTCGTGCGGCGGCAGGTCCAGGCGCGCGTAGGCCCGTACCGCGGTGCGGAGCTGACCCATCACGGCTGCCGCACGCACCCCGCGGCCCATGACGTCGCCGATGACCAGCGCGGTCCGGCCGGCGCCCAACGTGATCACGTCGTACCAGTCGCCGCCGACCGCCGCGTCCGTACCGCCCGGCTGGTACGTCGCCGCCACCCTCAGGTCGTCGGGCTGCTCCAACTCCTGCGGCAGCAAGGACCGCTGCAGCGTCACCGCCGTCTCCCGGTGCCGGCGCTCGCTGGCCCGCAGGCGCTCCGCCGCGTCGGCGTGGTCGGTGACGTCCGCGGCGTGGACGAGGACGCCCCCGCCGCCGGCGCCCGGCACGTCCACCGGCAAGCACGTGACCGTGTACGAGCCGCCGCCACGCGTGCGGCGCGACTTGACCGTCCGCGGCTTGCCGCTGCGCAGCACCTGGTCCATCAGCGGCAGGAGTCCGAGGTCGGCCAGTTCCGGGCAGCAGTCCGCCACGGCGACACCCGCCGACCGGGGGCCGAAGGCCGCTCCGTACGCCTCGTTCACATACGCCAGGCGGTGGTCCCGGCCGTAGGTGAGGGCCACGAGTCCCGGCAGCCGCTCCAGGATCTCCCGCACCGAGAAGTCCTCCAGCGCCGGCGCCTGCGGCTCGGTGGCGTCCCCACCTCCCGGCGTCCTGCCGGACGCGGCCTCCGCTCCTCCTGCGTCCGCCGTGCCGCGCCCGCCCGCCCCGTCCTTCACACCACCCGGCGGGGAGCCGCACTCGGCGCGCGCCTCGTCCTGCCCGTACTCGCTGCGCGCGGCGGGCACCGAGCCTTCCCCCCGCTGTGCCGACGAGGCTGCTCGGACGGCCCTGCGCGCAGCGGCACGGCGCTGTGTACCGGGGAAGCGGGCGCTCCAACGCGTGAAGTTCACGGATCTCTAAGCCTCGTGGTGTCGTTGCCGTGCTGAGTCACTCTGTGCAGGTGTGGGCCCACCTATGGTCACACGTCCAGTGTGACCGAACACACTGACAAAGGGGCGTCAATCGGGTTCCGGGCCATCGTTCTTGGTGCTTCCGGTTCCTTCCGCGCCCCCGGCGTCCGCCGCCTCCCCCGTGCCGCCGGACTCTTTCCTTCCGCGCTGTCGCGTACCACCGGCAGCGCCCCCGGCGCCGCTTCCGCCGGCGGAGTCGCCGGTCGTGGATGGGCGCCCGGCCTCAGGGGAGTCGTGTGCCCCGGGCGAGGAGTCGGCTGTGACATCCAGGTCGGGCGGCGGTGGAGGAGGACCAGCCGCCGACGCGAACTCGGCGCGGGGGTGCTCCAGCGAGCCGAGCGAGACGATCTCCCGTTTGAACAGGCCGGCCAGCGTCCACTCCGCCATGACCCGCGCCTTCCGGTTGAACGTCGGGACACGGCTCAGGTGGTACGTGCGGTGCATGAACCACGCGGCGTAGCCCTTGAGCTTGCGCCCGTAGACGTGCGCGACCCCCTTGTGGAGCCCCAGCGAGGCCACCGACCCCACGTACTTGTGCGCGTACTCCTTCCGCGGCCCGCCGCGCAGCGACGCCACGAGGTTCTCCGCGAGCACCCGCGCCTGCCGCAGCGCGTGCTGCGCGTTGGGCGCGCATTCCTTGCCCCGCTCCGCCGCGGTCACGTCGGGCACGGCCGCCGCGTCGCCCGCCGCCCACGCGTGCTCCACGCCCTCCACGGACAGCATGGCGGTGCAGCGGACCCGGCCGCGCTCGTTCAGCGGCAGGTCCGTCGCCGCCACCACCGGCGCCGGCTTCACCCCCGCCGTCCACACGACCGTGCGCGTAGGGAAGCGGCTGCCGTCGCTCAGCACCGCCACCCGGTCCACGCACGACTCCAGCCGGGTCTCCAACCGCACGTCGATGTTCCGCGCCCGCAGCTCACGCACCGTGTACCGGCCCATCTGCTCCCCCACCTCGGGGAGGATCCGGTCGCTCGCCTCCACGAGCACCCACTTCAGGTCCTCGGGCTTGATGTTCCGGTAGTACCGCGCCGTGTAGCGCGCCATGTCCTCAAGCTCGCCGAGCGCCTCCACCCCGGCGTAGCCACCCCCGACGAACACGAACGTCAGCGCGGCGTCCCGGATGGCCGGATCGCGGGTCGACGACGCGATGTCCATCTGCTCGATGACGTGGTTGCGCAGGCCGATGGCCTCCTCGACGGTCTTGAAGCCGATGCCGTGGTCCGCGAGGCCCGGCACGGGCAGGGTCCGCGACACCGACCCCGGCGCGAAGACCAGCTCGTCGTAGGTCATCTCCACCGGCCCCGCCGACTCCTCGTCCGTGGCGAGCGTGGCCACGGTCGCGGACCGCTTGGCGTGGTGGACCGCCGTGACCTCCCCGATCACGATCGTGCACGCGTCCAGCACCCGCCTCAGCGGCACCACGACGTGCCGCGGCGAGATGTTCCCCGCAGCCGCCTCCGGCAGGAAGGGCTGGTACGTCATGTACGGATCTCGCGTGACGACGACGATCTCCGCCACACCCCGCCTCAGCTCGGCCTTCAGCAGCCGCTGGAGGTGCAGGGCGGTGTACATCCCGACGTAGCCGCCGCCGACGACGAGAATGCGCGCACGAGTGGGGGACGCGTCAGTCGCTCCCCGCGAGTTTGCAGCCGTCACCATCCCATGACGCAACGGGCGCCGGGGTTTGTCCACAGGCCCGACGAATTGTGTGACCGGCCGGGCGGGGAGGCGCAGGGTGGCGTTTAACCCCCGGCAAGCAACATAACCGCAGGTCAAAGAGGGTTCTAGAGGCGCCGGAACGGTCCGGAATAGGGAGCCTTCCGGGCCTTGCTCCGATCGGGGGGCGCACCGGACGGAACAGCCCCTTCTGAATTGACCCCGTCTCAACTATGTTCGTATCCCGTCGGGGTTCCGGAAGCCGTGCGTACGACCACAGCACGGCCCGACCGGAGCACGGCAGTCAGGGCGGGGAGTCTCCGGGGGGAGACGTCAGTTACCGGGGGATGGCAATGCATATGCAGGATTCGCATGGGCAGGCGCGTACGGCGATGACGCACGTCGCACCGGCCATGAGCAGCGGAAACACCCAGCGCGGCATCGGCACGCCCGGCGCGGGCACGACAGCTGCACCAGGCGTACGGAGCACGGCACGCGCCATGATGCCGACGGGCGCCACCGGCGCGGTCGGCACAGCGAACACGGCGGTCACCGGCGACACGCAGCGGCCCGCGCCGCTCCGCGTGGACGCCCAACGCAACCTCGAACACGTGCTGCGAGCCGCCCGCGAAGTGTTCGGCGAGCTGGGCTACGGAGCCCCCATGGAGGACGTGGCCCGCCGCGCCCGCGTGGGCGTCGGCACCGTCTACCGGCGCTTTCCCAGCAAGGACGTGCTGGTCCGGCGCATAGCCGAGGAGGAGACGGCCCGGCTCACCGAGCAGGCCCGCACAGCGCTGGGTCAGGAGGACGAACCCTGGTCGGCGCTCGCCCGGTTCCTGAGGACCTCCGTCGCCTCGGGCGCGGGCCGGCTGCTGCCCCCGCAGGTCCTGCGGGTGGGTGTCGACGTCGTGGACGCCCACGAGACCGCGGAGACCCGGCACGGTCAGCCCGCGGACCCGGCCCGTGTCCCGCAGCAGCGGCACTCCTTCACGGACGGCGCCCAGGAGCCGGCGGACCTCCGGGTCGTCGCACCCCGCCCCGTACCGGCAGCCGGGCTGGAGCACGCCGGAGCGGCGGACCTCCTCGACGTCGTGGGCCAACTCGTCCGCCGTGCACGCGAGGCGGGCCAGCTCCGGCGGGACGTGACGGTCGGCGACGTGCTGCTGGTCATAGCCACGGCGGCGCCGTCCCTGCCGGACGCGGCCCAGCAGAGCGCCGCGGCAGCGCGGCTCCTCGACATCATGCTGGAGGGCCTCAGGTCCCGCCCCGCCTGACGGAGACGCTGCTCGGCCCGCGGGTCGACCCGGCCAGGCCTGACCCGTCGCGGCCGGCGGCGGGCTTCCGCAGCAGTCGGGCTCGGCGGCGGGCTCCTTCCGGCAGCGCCGCCGCCCGGATTCCCCCGGCGACGACGCCCGACGGTAGGAACGGGCGCGATCAGGGCTTTCGTTCGGAAGGCATCCCGGAGGAGTGGTTGCCGCCCGCACGGCGTCAGCCCGGCCATTTCCTTGTGGCACGCTTGCTTGGTGTTCCGGTCTGAGCAGTGGTACGGGGGCGGTCGCGGTGAGCGGTGAAGGTCGCGGCGAGCAAGTGCCCGGCCAGGGCCGCCCCGCAGGCGCCCGGCAGGCGACGCCCACGGAAGGCCCCAGCGTCCCCTCCCAACGGGGCCGGGGCCGCCACCGAGGGGACCCGGCCCCCGGCTCCCGCGGAAAGGAACCGAACGACTCCCTGCTGCCGCCGCCCGTGGAGCTGCCGCCGTCCGACTCCGAGCTGGTGCAGCGGATGCGCGGCGGCGACGACACCGCGTACGAAGAGCTGTTCCGCAGGCACGCTCCGGCCGTACGGCGATACGCACGGACCTGCTGCCGTGACCGGCACACCGCGGACGACCTGACGGCCGAGGTATTCGCCCGGACCCTCCAGGCGGTGCGCAGGGGCGCCGGTCCCGACCAGGCGGTCCGGGCGTACCTGCTCACCGCGGTCCGGCACGTCGCCGCCGCCTGGACCAGGACCGCCAAGCGGGAGCAACTAGTCGAGGACTTCGCGGTGTTCGCGGCTCAGGCGGCCGGGACGTCCGAGCTGGCGGACACCGACACGATCGAACTGGCCGCCGACGTACGGGCCATGCACGAGGCCGAGCAGTCCCTGGCGCTGCAGGCGTTCCGGTCGCTGCCGGAGCGGTGGCAGGCCGTGCTGTGGCACACGACAGTGGAGGAGGAGTCACCGAGCCAGATCGCACCGCTCTTCGGGCTGACCGCCAACGCGACGGCGGTCCTGGCCAGCCGGGCACGTGAAGGGCTCAAGCAGGCGTATCTGCAAGCGCATGTGAGCCAGTCCCTCACCGCGGGAGGAGACTGCGCCCGGTACGCCGACCGGTTGGGCGCCTACGCCCGGGGCGGGCTGCGCATGCGGGCCGAGCGGGGCCTGCGCAAGCACCTGGAGGAGTGCGGCAGGTGTCGGCTGGCCGCCGGGGAGCTCGCGCAGGTCAACGCCGGGATCCCCGCGCTGCTGCCGGTCGCGGTCATCGGCTGGTTCGCCGCCGGGTTCTCGCTCAAGGCGGCGGGCGTCCTCACCGGCGGCGTGGCCGGGGCTGCCGGGGCCGGAGCCGCCGCAGCCGCCACCGGCGGGGCGGCGACCAGCGGGACGGGCGCAGTGGCAGGTGCCGGCGCGGGTGCCGCTGTGGGCGCGGGCGCGGCAGCGTCCGGAGCCGGCGCGGGAGCCGGCGCCGGGGGCGCAGCCGGAGCAGGGGGCGGGGCCGGGGTGGCGGCGGGGGCGGGCGGGGGTGGGGGGGCCGCCGGGGGAGCTGTAGCAGAAGGCCTGGGCGCCCCCGCCAAAGCCGGGGTAGCCGCAGCGGTGGCGGTGGCCGCCACGGCGGGCCTCGTGTGGGCGTTGTCGGGCTCGCCCGAGCCCGCGCCGGGGCCGGAGCGGCGTCCGCCCGCCGCACAACCCCTCGTCCCTTTGCCCGCCCCTCCGACGCCGACGCCCACCCCGACGCCGACACCGCCGCCCGGCCCGCCGCCGTCGGCGGTGCGCAGCCAGGCCCCGTCGGCTCCGGCACCCACGCGGCCCGCACCGGCCCCGGAGCCGACGCCCACCCCGGCGTCTCCGACGGCCGCGGTCGCCGTGCCTTCTCCTGTGGTGCCGTCCCCGTCCCCGACGGTCGAGCCGAGCCCGACCCGTGCCTCGGCCACGCCCAGCCCGGAACCGACGCCACCGCCTGCCGTGTACCAGGTGAACCGTCTCCCCTACGACCTGTTCGGGGACGGGACGGGGCCTGAGTTGCGGATGGGCGGGTCGAGCTGGCTGTGGCAGCGGTACGAGATGACGATCGGCGGGAAGCGGTACGGCCCCGGCATCACCGTGCACCCTCGGTCGTCGGTGATCGTCGACCTCAACCGGGAGTGCTCGGCCTACGAGGCGTTCGTCGGGATTGACGACATGTCGCTCGGACTGGGTTCGGCACGGTTCTCGGTGTACGGGGAGGACGGGAAGCGGCTGTGGCGATCGCCTGTGGTCGAGGGCGGCGATCCGGCGGTTCCGGTACGGGTCGGCATCACGGGCCGCACGTCGCTGCGGCTCGTCGTGGAACCCGCCCGGCCGTTCGGTGCGGTGGCGCTCGCGAACTGGGCGGAGGCCCGGATCGGTTGCGCCGCGGAGGGGTAGAAGGGGCGGCCCTCCGATGAGGGGCCCCGCGGCCCCTGCGGCTTGACGGCACCGGCACCTGCACGGCCCCTGCTGCTCCACGATCCCGGCGGCTGCGCTGCCCCTGCGGCTGCGCGGCTGTCGCGGCAGATTGGCGGCCCGGCAGCTTCACAGGCCCCACCGGCCTGCGGCCCCGGCAGCTTCACAGGCTCTGCGGCTTCGGCTCGGCGGACGCGCAGGCCCCCCACCCCGTGCGCCCGCCCGGGCCCGCGGCCTGGGCGGGGAGGGAGGCGGAGGTGTGTGCCGCCGCACCTCCGGCCGGCTCCGGGCGAGAAGCCACGCGGTACCGGTCCACCGGGGTGTCCTGCCAGGTGACAGGAAGGAGGTGGAACAGTTGTTCCTACGTGGTCTGCGCGGCTGCGGGGACGCCGTGTGCCCGGGCCCGCACCCGCCGGCGTACTGACCGGACGCCGGCGGTACCGCTGTGAGCAAGGGGAGCGCTGTGGAGCACGGAGTGGGGGCGTCGGCGGTGGTCAGCGTCTCGACGCGGGACGAACTGTTCGGAGAGGTCCGTGTCACGCTCGACGCGGCGCACGGGCTGGTGACCGTCGACGGGGACGGGCTGCCCCTGGTCGTCGTGCGCCGGGCCGCGGGCACCGGCGACGTGGACGAGCAGGTGCCGGTCGGCACGCGGGACGGCAGGCGCCTGGCGCTGGCCGTCGACGGCGGAGCCGTGCCGGTCTCGCCCGGCAGGGGGCGGCTCACCCGGCGTTCGTTCCGTGTGGACGTCGCCCATGCCGGTGTCCGCTACCGGTTGGTGCCGGACTCGCTGACCGGCAGCCGGCTGCTGCGGGGGTCGGAGCGCGTCGGGGAGCTGTCGTCGGACGGTGACGGGGTCGTCGTCGCGCGGTGGGTGACCGGCGCCGGGGTGCGGCCGGTGGAGGCGGCCCTCGGGTACGGGCTGGCCGCGGCGTTCGGGACCGGGGCGCTGCCGATGTGGATGCTGCTCCTCGACGCGCTCGGGGACCTGGTTCCCGGCTGAGGCGGTGCCGCCGTGTGGTGCGGTGCCCCGGCGGAGGGGTGGGTCAGGCCCGGATGCCGGGGCGGTGCGGGCGGTGCGGGATGCCGGTGGCGGCGGCGCGCCGCCGTGCCGCACCGGTGCCCGTCCAACAGGTGCCGCGCCGGGCGAGCAGGCGGCGCAGCCATAGCTCGGTGGAGATCAGGTCGGCGAGGCCGTCGAGGGCGTCGGCCGCGGCGGTGTCTCGGGCGGCGGTGTCCCTGAGGGCCTGCCGGACGACCCGGGCCTCGATGAGTCCCGCGTCCGCCAGGAGGGGTGCGTCGAACAGGGCGAGGAGGTGCGGCAGCGCGGCGCGCAGGCCGGTGTGCGCTGCGGCGGCCGAGGGGGCGTGCGAGGTGGCGCCCCAACCGGGCGGGAGGTGGTGGATGCCGCTGCCGGCGAGGACGGCCCGCAGGATGTCGGCGCGCGCGCCGGGGCGTACGCGGAGGGATTCGGGGAGGTCGCGGCAGGCGCGTACGACCTGGTTGTCGAGGAAGGGCGCGTGGAGGCGCTGGCTGCGGATCTCGGCGGCCTGTTCGAGGACGCGGTGGTCGGCGGCGTGCCGGGTGAGGGCGGCGCGGGCGCGGGCCTCGCCGGGCCGGTGGACGGGGGTGAGGCGGCCGGCTGCCTGGTGGAGGCGGGCGGCGACGTCGGCGAGGGCCTCGCCGGTGAGCCAGCGGGCGGCGGGGCCGGGCCGGGCCCAGGTGAGGGCGGCGAGGGAGGCGTCGACGGGGCCGTGGTGGGCGGTGGCCGGGTGGCGGGTGCCGTTCGCGGTGGTGCCGGCTGTGGGGTCGTCGGGGCCGCCTGGCGGGCCGGCCGCGCCGCGGGGGCCGTCGGCGAGCCGGGCGGCGGCGGCTTCCAGGCCGGTGCGGTAGGGGGTGCGTGCGAGTCTGCGGGCGGCCCGGTACACGGTGAGGGGGACGAGCAGGGAACCGGCGGACGGGCCCGACGCCTTGGCGAGGGCGGTGACCGGGCGCAGCAGGTGGCGGCGTCTGCGGTCCATGAGGAGGTCGGCGAGGCGGGCGGGGTGGGCGTCGAGGACCTGGCGGGCGCCGTGGCCCGTGAGGTGGTCGGCGCTGCCCGCGGCGAGGCGGAGGCGGTGGCGGGCGGCGGCGACGAGGGCGGGGCCCGGTTCGTCGGTGAGGGGGATGTCGAGGTCGGCGTACGGGAGGGCTTCTTCGCCGGCGGCGACGACGACGTGGTGGAGGCGGGGGTTCTCGGCGAGGGCGCGGGCACGTTCGAGTTCGGCGGTGCGGGCGGGGTCGTGGCCGTTGGCGGTGAGGTCGTTGAAGGTGACGGCGAGGAGTCGTTCGCCGGCTTCCGCGGTGGGCCTGGTGCTGGTGGGGCCGCGGGTGTGGGAGGTGGCGCCCCGGGTCGTGTGAGTGGTGGTGCCCTGGGGGTCTCGGTAGTGGGGTGTTGCTGGTGCGCTCGGTGCTGCGTGGCCGTGCGGGTTGCCGAAGGCATCGAAGGTGTCAAAGCCGTCGGAGGTGTTGAAGGTGCCGGGGATGATGCCGGGTACGCCGGGCAGGCCCGCGGCGAGGAGGGCCAGGGTGCTGGAGGCGCTGCCTCCGGACAGGTCGGCGCCGATGCCGGGCAGGGGCGTGGGGGTTCCGCGGGCGGCGCGGCGGTCGGCGGGGCCCATGCCGGGGACCGGGCCGGGGTCGGGCGGTGGGGCGGCGGGGGCGTGCCGGGGGGCGGTGAGGCGGGCGCGCACGGCTTCGACGAGGGCGTCCCGTACGGCTTCGACGGCCTGGTCCGGGTCGCGTTCGGGTGCGGCGACGGCGAGGGAGGCGACGGCTTCGTAGCCGGTGATCGCGCGGGACCCCTCGCGCAGGACGAGGGCGTGGCCGGGCGGGATGCGTCTGACTCCGGTGTACGGGGTGGAGTCGCCGAGCGCCTCGGGGGTCTCGGGGCAGGCCAGCAGGGCGGCGAGGTGGCCGATGTCGAGTTGGGCTTCGGTGAGGTCGGCGAGGGGCAGGGCCGCGGTGGCGTACGCGGTGCCGCCGGCCCAGGGGGTGTGGAAGACGGGGCGGGCGCCCGCGAGGTCGGCGGTGACGGTGATGCGGCGGCCGTTCATGACGACGGCGGTGTAACTGCCGGGCCAGGCGGTGAGGTGGCGGATGGCGCCGCCGCGGGCGGCGAGGAGGCCCGCCTTGAGTGCGTCGTCGTCGGCTGCGCAGCAGCCGAGGACGGCGAGGCGCACGTCGGGGGCGAGGGTGACGACGCGGATCTCGTCGGGGCGCCAGTCGCCGACGGCCCACAGGGGGTCGGGGCCGTCCCAGAGGAGTTGGCCGCCGACGGGTTGGAGGGCGGGGCCGTCGTGGGAGGGTGCGTCGTCGGGCGGGCCGGCGGTGCCGCCGGGGTGGGGTGCGTCGGCGCCGTCGCGGCCTGGGCGTCGTCCCGTGCCGTTCGGGTGGGTGTCGTGGGTGGCGTCGCGGTACGGGGAGCTGCCGGGCCATGTGTCGTGTGCGGCGGTGCCGTGGGTGGGCGTGCCGCTGCGGCGGGCCCTGTGGGTGGTGGCGTAGCGCCCCGCGGCGTGGGGGCCCTCGGGATGGGGTTCCGACGCGTACGAGTCGGCGCCGTAGGGTCCCGGGTCGGAGGAGCCGGGGCCGTGAGATCCGGGAGTGGAGGAGGAGCCGCCGGCGTGAGGGCCGCTGCGGTAAGGGTCGGCGGTGGTGGCCGTGGTGGGTGGGGTCGTGCCGAAGCGCGCGGCGGTACTGCTCCATCCCACCAGCCAGCGCATCGTCCGCCTCCACAGCCTGTGGACATCTCCCGCCGCGTCAGGCCCACCCGCCACAGCAGGGGCCGAGCGTTCCGATGAGGACATGCTGCCACGACAAGGGGCGCACAGGAGGTCCTCCGGGAGGCGCGTACGCAAAGGGGAAAAGGCCCCCGGCAATTGGCCATGTGCAGGCGGCCGGGGTAGGGGGAGTCGCTGGGGCGCGGCAGGGCGGTGTGCGGCGCGGAGGGGCGCACCGGGGCCGGGATGCCGGATGGATCATGAATTGAGGCAAGCGCCCCTCACGGTGGCAGC
The DNA here is from genome assembly GCF_001865245.1 of Streptomyces sp. CC53. Classification (GTDB taxonomy): domain Bacteria; phylum Actinomycetota; class Actinomycetes; order Streptomycetales; family Streptomycetaceae; genus Streptomyces. The sequence continues at coordinate 13,714 of NZ_MKXB01000099.1, forward strand.
CGTTCGACCCGTCGAACGATGGGCATGATTCGGCCAATCTCCGTGCCCGCACCACCGCACGTCTGCCGTCGAGCGGTGTGCTCACCAATGCTCACGAGCACACAGCTGTATGCGTGCGCTCGGTCCGGGAGACGCTGCTCGCCTCCCGGACCGTCCGTCGCCTGCGGGGAATGAGGCGACGGTGTCCCCCAGCCCGCTGGTCCCTGCTCAGCGGGCCGACCCACGCAGCACCATGGAAGCCCTGCCCCCAGGAGGCGGGCCAGAGCGCACGGACGGGCGCACGGCCACACGCCGGGAGCACGGTCCCCGGCGGCGGGCGCACGCCAACTTCCCTTACGCACAACAATCCCGCCATACGGAACACCGCCCCTTAACGGTAGGGATGCGGCGAACTACGCTGGGTTTACGAATGCCGCGCGCCTATGCCGGGCGGCACGGCGGCCGTCTGGGTGTCGAGGGGTGGCGCATGTCCAGGGAGCTACGCGGACCGAACGAGAAGCTCGGCACCGTTCTCGCCCTCGCCGGGATCAGCAATGCCGGGCTGGCCCGGCGGGTCAACGACCTCGGCGCGCAGCGCGGACTGACCCTGCGCTACGACAAGACGTCGGTGGCCCGCTGGGTGTCGAAGGGCATGATCCCGCAGGGCGCCGCACCGCACCTGATCGCCGCCGCCATCGGCCAGAAGCTCGGCAGGCCCGTTCCGCTGCACGAGATCGGCCTCGCGGACGCCGACCCGGCGCCCGAGGTCGGCCTGGCCTTCCCCCGGGACGTCGGCGAGGCCGTGAAGGCCGCGACGGAGCTGTACCGGCTGGACTTCGCGGGCCGGCGCGGCGGGGGCGGCATCTGGCAGTCCCTGGCGGGGTCGTTCGCCGTCAGTGCCTACGCCACGCCCGCGTCCCGCTGGCTGATCACGCCCGCCGACCCGTCGGTGGAGCGCCCCGCACCGCGTCCCCAGGGCGGGCCGGGGAGCGCGCCGGGTGCAGCGGGCGCACCGCACGGTGCCGTCGCGGGCGGCGGATCCGGTACGCCGGGCGGAGGCCCGGGAGACGGCTCGGGTGAGGCGTCGGGCGGAGGCCCCACCGGGGCAGGGGCGGAACCGGCGGGCACCACGGGCGGCACACCGGGCGCCAGGAGGCCCGCGGGGCGGCCCGGTTCTGCCCGGCGCGGCGCCGCGCCCACCTCCGCGCACCCGACCGCGCACGTCACGCCCGGCCCGGGCGGGCCCCCTCCTGCTGGAGGGCCGGCCTCCGCCTCCGGCCCGGGGGCGCGCAGAGCGGGCAGAGCGGTCACGGCACCG
>NZ_MKXB01000099.1:15324-22969 GCF_001865245.1 Streptomyces sp. CC53
AGCCGCCGTGCTCCCCGGCGTCGAGGGCGCCGCGGGGGCGGTGGTCGCGGCCGACGAACTCGCCGAGGGCGGGCACGCGCGCGTGGGGCACAGCGATGTGGCGAAGCTGCGGGAGGCCGCCGAGGACGCCCGCCGCTGGGACTCCAAGTACGGCGGCGGGGACTGGCGCTCCTCGATGGTGCCCGAGTGCCTGCGGGTCGACGCGGCACCGCTGCTCCTCGGCTCGTACTCGGACGAGGTCGGCAGGGCCCTGTTCGGGGCGACCGCCGAACTCACCCGGCTGGCCGGCTGGATGGCCTTCGACACCGGCCAGCAGGAGGCCGCCCAGCGCTACTACATCCAGGCGCTGCGCCTCGCCCGCGCGGCCGCCGACGTGCCGCTCGGCGGGTACGTCCTGGCGTCGATGTCCCTCCAGGCCACGTACCGGGGTTTCGCCGACGAGGGGGTCGACCTGGCGCAGGCGGCCCTGGAGCGCAACCGCGGACTGGCCACCGCCCGCACCATGTCGTTCTTCCGCCTCGTGGAGGCCCGCGCGCACGCCAAGGCAGGTGACGCGACCGCGGCGGGCGCGGCCCTGAAGGCAGCCGAGGGCTGGCTGGAGCGGTCCCGTGACGGTGACGCCGACCCGTCGTGGCTGGGCTTCTACTCGTACGACCGCTTCGCCGCCGACGCGGCGGAGTGCTACCGCGACCTCAAGGCACCGCGCCAGGTGCGCAGGTTCACCGAGCAGGCCCTGTCCCGGCCGACGGAGGAGTACGTGCGGTCGCACGGCCTGCGCCTCGTGGTGAGCGCCGTGGCCGAACTGGAATCGGGCAACCTCGACGCGGCGTGCGCGGCGGGCGCGCGGGCGGTGGAGGTGGCCGGGCGGATCTCGTCGGCGCGGACCACCGAGTACGTACGGGACCTGCTGCACCGGCTGGAGCCGTACGGCGACGAGCCGCGGGTGGCGGAGCTGCGGGAACGCGCCCGGCCGCTCCTGTCGGCTCCGGCGTGACCCGCGCCGCAGCCGGCAGGACCCCCTGCGCCCCGGATGCCCGCAGCAGGAGACCGCACGCCGTCCGGCCGGGCACGAGCGGGCCGCCACCGCCCCGCCAGGGTGTGGGCTGACCCCGCCCCGGAACCGCAGGCCGCAGGCCGCAGGCCGCAGGCCGCAGGCCGCAGGCCGCACCGAGAACGGCCGGACTCGGCACCGCGCCCCGTGACCGGCCGACCGATCCGCGCGCGGCGTGGTCAGGCGGGCGTCCCCGTCCACGGCCCCCACCGTGCCGTCGCCGTGGAACTCGGCCGACCTGGCGTGATCCATCTCCCACCCCGTCCCGGCCCTGGTTTAACGGCGTTGTCAGCGGGCCAGTGCACTATCGGGGTGGGAGGTGGCACAGGTGTCCGGGATCGGCGGAGGCATGTTCGACTGCGACGTCCTGGTGATCGGTGGCGGGATCGTCGGGATGTCGACGGCGTACGCGCTGACGCGTGCCGCACCCGGCACCGCGGTCACCGTCCTGGAGAAGGAACCCGGCCCGGCACGCCACCAGACCGGCCGCAACAGCGGCGTGATCCACAGCGGCGTCTACTACCGGCCGGGGTCGCTCAAGGCACGGTACGCGGTGCGCGGCGCGGCCGAGACGGTGAAGTTCTGTGCCGAGTACGGGCTGCCGCACCAGGTCACCGGCAAGCTCATCGTCGCCACCGACCGGGCCGAGCTGCCCCGCCTCCACTCCCTCGCCCAGCGCGCCCGCAGCAACGGCATCCCGGTCCGCGAGCTCGGCCCGGCGCAGATCCACGCGTACGAACCCCACGTGCGGGGCCTCGCCGCCCTGCACGTCGGGACCACCGGGATCTGCGACTACGGGGCGGTGGCGGCGCAGCTCGCCGCGGCCTCCGGCGCGGAGATCCGCTACGGGGCGCGGGTCGCGGCCGTCGACCGGCGGCCCTGGGGCGTGGCGGTCCGCACGGCGGCCGGGGACGTGCTGCGGGCCCGGGTTCTGGTGAACTGCGCGGGACTGCACTGCGACGAGGTGGCCCGGCTGGCGGGCGACGAGCCGGGCGTGCGGATCGTGCCGTTCCGGGGCGAGTACTACGAGCTGGCGCGACCCGAGCTGGTGCGGGGCCTGGTCTATCCGGTGCCGGACCCGGCGTTCCCCTTCCTCGGCGTGCACCTGACGCGGGGCGTCGACGGCGGCGTCCACATCGGGCCGAACGCGGTGCCCGCACTCGCCCGGGAGGGCTACGGCTGGTCCGTCGTCCGGCCCGGCGACCTCGCGGGGACACTGGCCTGGCCGGGCGCGTGGCGGATCGCCCGGCGGCACTGGCGGTACGGGGCGGGGGAGCTGCTCAGGTCCCTGTCGAAGCGGGCCTTCACGGACGCGGTGCGCCGGCTGCTCCCGGAGGCCGCCCCGGCCGACCTGCGGCCCGCGCCGGCGGGCGTCCGCGCGCAGGCCGTGCTGCGGGACGGGACCCTGGTGGACGACTTCCTGATCCGCGAGGCACCGCGCACGGTCCACGTGCTGAACGCTCCCTCACCCGCGGCGACGGCGTCGCTGCCGATCGGTCGCCGGGTGGCGCGCCTGGCTCTGGCCCGGTTGTCGGACGGTTCCTGACCCCGCCACCCCCGCCACCCCAGGGCCGCGCACCGCGGAGGCCGCGAGGCCGGAGACCGCGGTCAGCGGCAGGCACCGGGGCGGCGGCGACCGTGGCCAGCGGACAGCGGAGGGCCGCAGGTGGCCGGGGCCACGGCCGGCGGGACCACGCACGGCGGGATCGGCGGGCGCCAGGGCGGCGGGGGGCGGGGTGCCGCAGACGCGGGGGCAGGGGGCTGCGGACCGCACACAGCAGAAACGGCAGGAGCCACACGTGCGGAGGCAGCCGGGGGCGGACCCCACACGGCGGGGAACCCCACACGGCAGGAACCCCCACGGCAGGAACCAGGCACGGCAGGAGCACCAGGAGAAGCAGGAGCCACAGGTGGCGGGCGGCGGACGCCGGGGCGATGGGGTCCAAACCTCGGCTCCGTACTATGGACAACACTGTGCCCGAGACACCCGCGACGAGTGCGCCCACCGCGATGACCACCAGCCACGCCCCCCGGCCCAGGCCCGAGACCCTGTCCGCGGCCCCCTCCGGGGACCTTCACGACACCTCCGCCACGCCCCACGCACCGGCCTCCGCCCCCTCGCGGGCCGCGGCGGCACCCCCGGTGCGGCAGCCCGCCGGCCGCGGGCCGGAGCCCCGGTCCGACGGGGAACCGGAGGAAGCGCCGGTGCGCCGCGGCAGCCGGATGTTCCCGGACGGCGACGGGCCGTCGCCGGACCCGGCGGGCTCGCACTTCGAGCGGCGCATCCGCAGCTTCCAGCCCCGCCGCTCGCGCGTCACGGCCGGGCAGGGAGAGGCCCTGCGGCGGCTGTGGGGCACCTGGGGCCTGGACATCGACGGGCAGCGCGTCCTCGACCTCGACGCGATGTTCGGCGGTCTGCCGGTGGTCCTGGAGATCGGCTTCGGCATGGGCGAGGCCACCGCCCGCATGGCCGCCGACGACCCGTCGACCGGCATTCTCGCCGTGGACGTCCACACCCCCGGGCAGGGGAACCTGCTGGCGCTCGCCGAGCGCGCCGGCCTGACCAACGTGCGGGTCGCGAACGGCGACGCGATCATCCTGCTGCGGGAGATGCTGCGGCCCGACGCCCTCGACGGCGTGCGGGTGTACTTCCCCGACCCGTGGCCCAAGAAGCGGCACCACAAGCGGCGGCTGATCCAGCCGGCGTTCCTGGACCTGGTGGCCACGCGCATGAAGCCGGGCGCGGTACTGCACTGCGCCACCGACTGGGAGCCGTACGCGGAGCAGATGCTGGAGGTGCTCACGGCGCACCCCGCGTTCGCGAACACGGCGCCGGGCGGCGGGTACGCGCCGCGGCCCGCGTTCCGGCCGCTGACCCGGTTCGAGGGCCAGGGCATCGACAAGGGCCACGTCGTCCACGACCTGCTGTTCCGCCGCACCGCGTAGCCGGGGCCTGCCGGGGCTCTCCGCGGGTGCCCGGGCAACGGCCGCCCTGCACGCGGTCCCCGCGCCCGCCCAACGCGGTGACGGCCGACGTGCCGAGGGCCCTGCGCTCCGCCGGCCCGCCCCCGGCGCACGCGGTGACGGCGGGAACACGGTCGCGGACTGTCGGTGGCCCCGTTTAGGGTCGACGGGTGTCAGAGTCGCGCACCCAGCACCTTCCCGCAGCGGGCCGTGAACCGCAGCCCGTGATCCCGGCGTACGACGAGGCGACCGGGCCGGCGTTCGACGCCGTGCCGGAGCGTGCCCGGTGGCGCTACCGGCCGCAGCGGGCGTTCTGGCGCAGCCGCGCGGTGCGTGTCACGGCCGTGACCCTCGTGCTCGGGCTGTGCGCCCTGGTGATCCTGGCCCTCGTGCGTGAGGAGACCGGCACGGCGGGCTTCCTCGTCGGGCTGGGTCTGGCCGTGCTTCCCGTGCCGCTGCTGCTGGCGGCCTTCCGGTGGCTGGACCGGGTGGAGCCGGGCCCGTGGCGGAACCTCGTGTTCGCGTTCGCGTGGGGCGCCTTCGCCGCCGCCCTCATAGCGATCACCGCCAACACCTTCGCGACCCGCTGGATAGCCACCGCCACCGCCGATCCGGCGTCGGCGGACACCCTGGGGGCCACCGTCGTCGCCCCGGTGGTGGAGGAGAGCGCGAAAGCCGTCGCGGTCCTGCTGCTGTTCCTCTTCCGCAGGCGGGACTTCACCGGGCTCGTCGACGGGGTCGTCGTGGCCGGGTTCACCGCGACCGGCTTCGCGTTCACCGAGAACATCCTCTACCTCGGCAGCGCCTTCGGCGAGGACCAGATGGGCGGTACGGCGGGCGTCGAGTCGGTGACGGTGGCGACGTTCTTCGTACGGGTCGTCATGTCGCCCTTCGCGCACCCGCTGTTCACCGTGTTCACCGGCATCGGTTTCGGGATCGCCGCCGTGGTGGCCGCCGGTCGGCGGCGGCGCCGGTTCGTCGCGGTGGTGCTGCCGCTGGCCGGGCTGGTCCTGGCGATGGGGGTGCACGCACTGTGGAACGGCTCGACGGTGTTCGGGCCGTGGGGTTTCTTCCTCGTGTACGGAGCGTTCATGCTGCCGGCCCTGGGGCTGCTGACGTGGCTCGCCGTGTGGACGCGCCAGCGGGAGCTGCGGACCCTCGCCGGGGAGCTCCCGGCCTATGCGGCGGCGGGCTGGCTCTCCCCCGACGAGCCCCTCGCCCTGTCGTCGATGCGGGCGCGCGGCATGGCCCGGGGCTACGCGGCGAGGTTCCTCGGCCCGGCGGCGGCGCGGGCGGTCGGGGAGTACGAGGCGTTCGCGACGTCCCTGGCGTTCCTGCGGCACCGGTCGCGGCGCGGCACGGTGGACCCGGACTTCGCGGCGCGCGAGCAGGAACTGCTGCACCACCTGTGGCAGCGCAAGGACGTGGCCGGTCCCGCCCTCACGTACGCGGCGCGGGCGACCGGCAGGGCGTGGACACCGCCGCCGCACCGGGACTACACGGGCTACAACCCGTACCGGCGCTGAAGCGGCGGCGTTCCCGTCCCGGGGCCGCGAAGGCCGGTCTGCGGGGAGGGCCGGTCTGCCGGGAAGGCAGGTCTGTGGGGAGGGCAGGTCTGCGGGGAAGGCCGGTCTGTGGGGAGGGCCGGCGGCCCTGGCGTCGGGGGGGGTGTGCCGCCAGGGCCGCCGGGGTCTCGGAGCGGTCGCGGGTACGCGGCCGCGTACCGTGCCGGGCTCGCGCCGGCCCGGTCACAGCTCGCGGGCCGGCCCGGAGTCCGGTTGCCGGGGCCGCATCGCGGGGCTCGGCTCCGAACGGCGCCGCGTGGGCCCGGCCGCGGTGGCCGTTGGGGCCGGGTCGCCCCGCGCGTACCCGTACCGGCCGGAGGGTCAGACCGTGAGGCCCTTGCCGCGGAGCCACGCCAGCGGGTCGACGCCCCCGCCGCCCGGCGTGTGCACCTCCAGGTGCAGGTGGGGGCCGGTCACGTTGCCGGTCGCTCCGACGCGGCCGATGGTGTCGCCGGTGCCGACGGTCTGGCCGGCGCTCACGGTCATCGAGGAGAGGTGGCAGTACCAGACCTCGGTGCCGTCGGGCAGCTCCAGCACGATCCGGTAGCCGTACGCGCCGGACCAGCCGGCCGACTTGATCGTGCCGCCGTGGACGGCGTTCACCGGGGTGCCCGTGGGCGCGGCCAGGTCCAGGCCGGTGTGGTAGCCGGACGACCACATGGAGCCGGCCTGGCCGTACGTGGAAGTGATCGTGTAGGACGAGGTCGGCAGCGCGTAGCTGGCGGCCAGCTTGGCGAGGCGCTCGGCCTCGGCCTTGGCGGCGGCTTCGGCCTCGGCGCGCTTGCGCTCCTCCTCCTCGCGCTTGCGCTGCTCTTCCGCGGCCTTCTCGGCGGCCGCCTGCTGCGCCTCGGCCTCCGCGGCGGCGGCCTCGGCGGCAGCCTTCTCCGCGGCGGCCCGGGTCTCCGCCTCCGCGGCGGCCTGCTGCTGCTCGGCCTGCTGCAGGATGCGGGCCCGCAGGGCCTCCCCCGCGCCGGCACCGGTGTCCGCGGCGGCGCCGCGGGCCTCGGCGGCGGGCAGGGCGGCGGTGATCCCGGCGAGCGGCTCGGGGTCGTTGGCGGTGGCGCCGCCGGTCGGGGTGGCGTCGGCGTCGGCGTCGGCGCCGTCGTCGGAGACGAGTTCGCCGATCCCGGGGAGGGAGGACGCGTCGGGCAGGTCCGGGAGGGAGATCGCGAGGCGCGGCTTGTCCTGGGCGGTCGCCATGCCGCCCGCGCCGACGGCGGCTATGACACCGACACCGAGGACGGTGGAGCTGCGGGCGAGACCGCCACGCTGCTTCACGACACGGTGCCGGCCGCGCACGGGCCGCACGGTCTCCTCGGTGGGGTTCCACTCGCCCGCGGGAGCGCCGGGCTCATGGCGGTCCGAGGGGTCCTGGTGCCCGAAGGAACCGAACGGGGCGAACGAAGCGGTCGAGCCGATCGTGTCGTACGAGGCGGTCGAGCCGATCGTGTCGTACGAGGCGGTCGAGCCGATCGTGTCGTACGAAGCAGCGGAACCGGTCGTGTCGTACGAAGCACCGTAAGGAGCCTCGGGGGCAGGCCTGTTGGACGCCACGGGGGCGCTCTCCTTTCCTTCCTTCTCCGCCTACCGGGTTAGCTGACGGGTTCGGAGCAGGAAGGTCTCCTACGGGCCACATCTGGCCCGATTCACCCCAAAGGTGGTGGTTCCCCGGTTCCCTTGCGGGATTCGGCGCATGCGCGCGGTGCCGCCTCTGCGACGGCTACAACAACCGCACTGCGTTATCGAACGTTAATAGACTCCGGGGCCGTATTCCAAGCTGTTCCGACTGATCATTCCGCCCATCGAGCGGCATCAAAGACCCAGAAACCAGGACATAGAGCTCCGAGTTGACCGGAATTCAGGAGTCCGCACCGGGGCCGAATTCTCTGACGGTGTGTCAAATGTTATGCGGAGCGCTCCCTTTCCCTCACGGAAAGTGGCGGGCCGGCGAAATGCCGAACACACGACGAAGGCCCGATGCACAGGGCATCGGGCCTTCGTCCTTCAAGTAGCGGGGACAGGATTTGAACCTGCGACCTCTGGGTTATGAGCCCAGCGAGCTACC
>NZ_MKXB01000099.1:22979-28623 GCF_001865245.1 Streptomyces sp. CC53
CTATTCCGAGGCCGCCCGCTGACCACGTGGTCCGACCGCTCACGGAGACGGCCCGCCCGGGCGGCCGACACCGGCCGCCGACCCCCGGCGCAGGACACCGACACCGACCGCCAACCACCGCCCACCGGCACCGCCGACCACCGACCACCGACCGCCGACCGCTGACCGCTGACCGCCGACCGCCGACCGCCGACCGCCGACCGCCGACCGCCGACCAAGGGTGCCCCCCAGGCGAGCAGCGCCGGCCGGCAGCACCGACCACCGCTGCGAGGCCCCCGTCGGAGCAGCCACCCCGCCGGCGCCGCGTACCGCCGGACCGGCCGGCCCGGCACCCCCGGCCACGGGCACGCGCGCCCATCGGGATCGGCAACCTGGGGCCACCCCGCACCCGGCACCCACCACCACCGGCCCGCAGTGAACCTCGTACGCAGGGCTGCTGCACCGGCCGGGCCGCGAACCGCCTGCGGGCACGCCGGAGCCCGCGCGACACGGGAACTCCCGGGCGCACGCAGGGCAGCCGAGGGGCCGTACCACGGGGCCGCGGAAGGCCGCACCGCGCGGCGGCCGCAGGGGCCGGCCCGGAGCGGCGGCGTACCGAACCGCGGCAGGCGCCGACCGCGGCCGACCGTGGAAGGCGCCGTCACCTCGCGGGCTGCGGGCCGGGCGGCAGCTGGACGGTCATGATCAGGTGGCACGGCTCGGTGCCCGCCCCGCGGTAGACGTGCGAGGCGTCACCGTCGAACGTGGCGGTCTCCCCCGCCGCGACGGCGTGCTCGGCCCCGTCGACGACCAGGACCATCCGCCCGGAGGTGACGCTGACGGTCTCGACGACGCCGGCCTGGTGCGGGTGACTGGGGTACTCCTCGTCCGGCTCCAGGCGCCAGCGCCAGACCTCCACCGGCGCGGGGCCGGAGGTCGTCAGCATCAGCCGCGCCTCACTGCCCTGCCGCCCCTTCCAGAGCGGGGCGACGGCATCGGAGGACACGACGCGGACGCGGCCTTCCGCCGGGCCCTCCACGAGGGCGGACACCGGCACGCCCAGGGTGTCGGCGAGCCGGACCAGCGTCGCGAAGTTCGGATTCCCCTGGGCCTTCTCCAGGCCCACCAGAGCCCCCTTGCTGACCTGGGCCCGCCGGCCCAGCTCGTCGAGGGTGAGGCCGGCCCGGGTGCGGGCCGCCCTGACGTTGTAGGCGAGCGCCCGCAGGGCCGCCTCCGTCTCGGTCATCTGGTGATCACCCTCCTGGCGCATAGATCACTCCAATGTACCGACCGGTCGTTTGATTGACAGATCACGGTCGTTCTGTTGTACGGTCTGGTCGTTCCATTGCGAAGCCGAAAGGCGTACCGTGATTGCCCTGCTGCTGGCCCTGGGCAGCTCCCTCGCCTACGGGTGCGCCGACGTCCACGGCGGCCTCGGCGCCCGGAAGACCCACGTCCCGCGCACCGTCATGGTCGCCGCGACGGCCAGTCCGGCCGTCGAGCTGCTGCTGTGGCCGGTGCTCGGCGCCTCGTTCGGCACCGGCGCCGTGGCTTGGGGGGCCGCCTCCCAGGTCGCCTCGGCCGCCGCGTTCGCGCTGCTGTACCGGACCCTGGCGATCGGCCCATGAACGTGCTGTCGCCCGTGACCGCGCTGGTGTCCGCCGCACTGCCGGCCGGCGTCGGCCTGCTGCAGGGCGAACACCTCGGCGTGGCCGGGCTGGTGGGGGTGCCGCTCGCGCTGGCCGCGGTGGTGCCGGTCAGCGCCGGCCACGGCGCCGGGGCGGTGCGGCCGCCCCGTACGGCGCTGCTGTTCGCCTGCGGTGCGGGCGCCGCCATCGCCCTCCAGCTGGTCTTCCTGCACCAGGCGCCCACCGACAGCGGGGTGGCCCCGCTGGTCGTGGGCCGGACCGTGTCCTCCGCCGTCACCCTGTGCGCGGCCGCGCCGGTGTTCCGCAGGCTGCGCCCGGAACGTCCCGCGTACGCGCTGTCCGCGACCGCCGGAGTGCTGGACTCGGTGGCGAACCTGCTGTTCCTGCTCGCGGCGCGCAGCGGAGCCTCGCCGTCGTCGCCGTGGTCACCGCGCTCTACCCGGCGGGCACCGTCCTGCTCGCCCGCGGAGTGCTCGCCGAACGCATCCACCGCGGGCAGGCCGTGGGCCTCGGCACCGCCGCGGTCGCCGTGAGCCTCCTCGCCCTCAGCCGACCCGCCCCCGGCCTCACCCGCCCGCCCCCTGCCGACCCCTCAGTCGGCGGCAGGGCCCCGTTCCCGCGCCCTTCCCGCCCCCTTCCCACCCCCGACCACCGAGGAGACCCACCGTGACCACCTTCCGCCTCGCGCCCGCCGTCGCAGAAGCCTTCCCCGACACCCTCATCGCCCTGGTCACGGCCACCGGCCTGCGGGGCCACGAGCCCTGGCCGGAGACCAGCGCCGCACTGGAGGACCTGGAACGGCGGCTCGCAGACGGCAGCTGGCGGCCCGCGGACGAGACGGACCCCCGCATCGAGGCGTGGCACACCGCCTACCGCTCCTTCGGCACCAACCCCCGCCGCATCCGCCCCAGCGTGGACGCGCTGGGACGCCGCCTCGCCGAGCGGGGGGCGCTGCCCCGCATCAACCCGGCCGTCGACGCGTACAACGCCGTCTCCGTCCGCCACGGACTGCCCGCAGGCGCCTTCGACCTGGACCACGTCTCCGGAGCCGTCGACATCCGCCACGCCGACGGCTCCGAGTCCTTCACCCCTCTCGGTGAGCCCGGCACGACCGAGGTCCCGAAGCCCGGCGAGGTGGTCTACGCGGACACCGCGGGTGTCCTGACCCGCCATTGGAACCACCGCGACGCCCACCGCACCCGCGTCACGGAGGACTCCACCCGTGTCACCTTCCTCCTCGAAACGCTGCACGCCGCCCGTGACGGCGCTCTCCTCACGACCGCGGCCCAGGAGTTGCGGGCCCTGCTCGCCCCGCACGCCGACCGGACCACCCTCCACCACGTCGACCGGGCACGGCCCGAGACGACCGTCTGAGCGCAGCAAGAAGCCCCGGTCAGAACTCTTCTGACCGGGGCTTCGCCGGTAGGCCCTGTGGGACTCGAACCCACAACCAACGGATTAAAAGTCCGCTGCTCTGACCAATTGAGCTAAGGGCCCTCGGTACGTCACCCCTGAGCATAGCCAAAGGAGCACCGGGAACCGATCGGGTATCCCGACACGACCGCCGCGCTCCCCGTGTCGGGGGCTCCGCGGGCCGCCCCGCGCCGTGTTCCGGCCACGTCCGGGCGACTGTTCCCGCCACGACGCGCCGGGCCCGTACGGCACCGGAGGTGGCGTACGGGCCCGGTCGGACGAGTGTCAGGCGTCAGCCGTTGCGCTTCCAGCGCGGCTTGTCGTCGCGGCGGCCGACGGAGCCGGTGCCCCGGTGGTCGTCGCGGCGGCCGTACGGCCGGTCGTGGCCGCCGGTGCGGTCGCTGCGGTTGAACGGGCGGGCCGGGCGGCGGGCGCCGCCGCGGTCGCCACCGCGGTCGTCACGGTCGCGGCGGTCCCGGTTGAACGGACGGTCGTTGTCACGGCGGAACCCGCCGCGGTCGCCACCGCGGTCGTCACGGTCGCGGCGGTCCCGGTTGAACGGACGGTCGTTGTCCCGACGGAACCCGCCGCGGTCGCCGCCCCGCTCGAAGCGGTCACCGCGGTCACCGCGGTCGTCACGGTCCCGGCGGTCGCTGCGCTCGCGGCGGTCGTACGAGGACGGACGGTCGTCACGGCGGTCGTCCCGGCGGAACCCGCCGCGGTCACCGCCCCGCTCCTGCCGGTCCTCGCGCTGCGGGCGCTGCTCGCCGCGCTGCTGCTCCGGTACGGGGGCGGACGCCGCCTCGGCGACCGCCGCCTCCGGGTCGGCGCCCCGCTCCGTCGCGGCGCGGGCGACGAGGCGGTCGGCCTCCTCGCGGAGCTCGGCGGCACGGCGCTGGGCGCGCTCCAGCTGGCGGGTCAGCTCGGCGACCTCCCGCTCGGCCTGCTTGGCGGCGTTGTTGGCGGAGTCGGCCTGCACCTCGGTCAGCGACCGCGCCCCGGTGATCTCGGCGACCTCCGGGTCGAAGGCGCCGCCCTGGCCGATGATGTGGCGCGAGGCGTCGACGCCCGCGTCCTCCATGAGCCGGAAGATCTGGCGCCGCTGGTGCGGCAGGGACAGGGAGACGACCGTGCCGGACTGGCCGGCGCGGGCCGTGCGGCCCGAGCGGTGCAGGTAGTCCTTGTGGTCGCCGGCCGGGTCCACGTTGAGGACCAGGTCGATGCCGTCCACGTGGATGCCGCGCGCGGCGACGTCCGTGGCGACGAGGACGTTGACGTAGCCGTCCTTGAAGTCGGCGAGCGTCCGGGTGCGGGCGCCCTGGGTCATGCCGCCGTGCAGCGCGTCGGCCCGCACGCCCGCGTCACGCAGCTGCTCGGCGACGCGGTCGGCGCCGAGCTGGGTGCGGACGAAGATGATCGTGCGGCCCTTGCGCGCCGCGATCGCGGCGGTGACCGGCGCCTTGTCCTTCGGCTTCACGATCAGGATGTGGTGGGTCATCGTGGTGACGGCGCCCTGCGCGGCGTCGACCTCGTGGCTCACCGGGTCCTTCAGGTAGCGCTTGACGAGCGTCGCGATCTCGTTCTCCATGGTCGCGGAGAAGAGCATGCGCTGGCCGTCGACCGGGACCTGGTCGAGGAGTTCGGTGACCTCGGGCAGGAAGCCCAGGTCGGACATCTGGTCGGCCTCGTCGAGGACGGTGACCCGGACGTCCTCCAGCGAGCAGGCGCCGCGGTTGATGATGTCGCGCAGTCGGCCCGGGGTGGCGACGAGGATGTCGACGCCGCGCTCCAGGGCGTAGATCTGGTTGCCCATCGACGTGCCGCCGCAGACGACCTTCATGCGCAGGCCGAGCACGTCGCCGTACGGCTGGAGGGCGTCGGCCACCTGCATGGCCAGCTCGCGGGTCGGGGTCAGGATGACGCCGCGCGGCTTCTTCTTCTCGGTGCGGCCGTCGGCCAGCGTGGCCAGCAGCGGCAGACCGAAGGAGAGGGTCTTGCCGGAGCCGGTGCGGCCGCGGCCGAGGATGTCCTTGCCGACCAGGGCGTCCGGGATGGTCGCGGCCTGGATCGGGAAGGGGGTCGTCACGCCGTTCTGGGCGAGCTTGCGGACGACGCCCTCGGGCAGGCCCAGGTCCGCGAACGTGACGGTGGGCTCGTCGTCCAGGTCGACGTCGGGGGCGGCGGCCGTGTCGGCCGCGTCCGCGGCGGTCTCGACGGCGGCGACGGTCTCGTCGGCGAACGCCTCGTCGACGGCGGAGGCCACGGCGGCGTCCTCGGTCAGGACGGCGGAGGACTGGTCAGAACTGAAGATGGACATGCGAAATGCGAAACCTTCCGGAGTCTCGGCACGCGCCCGTCAACTCCGTGTTTCGCTGCTTCGCAAATTCGACCGCCTCAATGCGGTCAGCCACGGCAGGGGGAGAGTACGCGCCACACGCGGCGCTCTTCTGTCTTGGCGCCGGGCAAATGGGATCAAACGATCTACCACCATACGCACTCTCCCCCACAGAACGCAAACCGGTTCCGCGGACCGGCCCCTCAGGCGGGTGCGACCTGCGGCGACGCCGCCGGCTCCGTCCGTACGCCCGGGTGCGGTCCGCTCA
>NZ_MKXB01000100.1:0-10797 GCF_001865245.1 Streptomyces sp. CC53
GCGCCCGCTGCGGCTGCGGCCGCTGCTCCGGCGTCGGGGCGGGCGCGGGTTCCGCCGCCCTCGCCCGTGACGGTTCCCTCGCCCCCTCGGCCCTGCCGGCCCCGTCGGTGACCGGCTCCTCGCGGGGCGCCCCGGCCGGTTCCCCGCCGCGCGGCGCCGTCGGCGGCGGGGCGGGCTGGGCCAGCGGGCCCGCCAGGGGCGCCAGACTGGGCGGGGCCGCCATCGCCGCGGAGATCACCCGGGTGGACGCCCGGGCCGGCACCGACGGCCGGGCCGGCTTCGCCCGCGGCCCCAGGGTCGGGGGGAACGGCAGGTCCGTCATGGGGATGGACCCGGGCGGCGCCTCCTCCTCGGCCGGGGGCACGGGCTCCTTGTTCGGCGTGGTCATCGTGCGGGCCTCACGCTCGTCGCTGTGGTCGGTCATCGGAAGAGCCGCCTCCATGTCTCCGGGCCGGGGTAGCCGTCGGCGGCGCCGCCGCGCCAGCCCTGGGCCCGCTGGAAGTCCTGGACGTTGCGCCGGTCGGCCTCGCCCCAGCGCGGGGTGGGGCCTTTCCGGTAGTGCCTGCCGTAGCCGCGCTTCACCAACTGGCGGCCCAGCGTCTCGACGTACGTGTTCGACTGGCCGGGCCGGAAGCGGCCGCGGCCGGGGTACGGGGGAACCGCGCCCGCCGGGGCGCGGGTGGCCGCCGCCCCACCGAGGTCCCGGCCCTTGCCGTGCACCAGCAGCCGCCAGGTGTGCGGTCCCGGCAGGCCGTCCGCCTCCTTGCCCCGCCAGCCCTGGGCCCGCTGGAACGCCTGCGTGGCCCGCCGGTCGGCCTCGCCCCAGTGGGGCCCCGGGCCCTTGGCGTAGTAGCGGCCGGCGCCGCGGGCCACCAGCATCCGCCCGAGCTCGGTGATGTGCTGGTTGCGCGCTCCGGGGCCGAACGCCCAGGCTCCGGGGAAGCCCGCCCCCGGAGCACCCGGAGCACCCGTCCCCGTGTCGGTGCCCGGGTCGGACGGCGCCTCGCCGGTGATGAGCCCGTTGTAGCGGAACGCCAGGTATCGGTCGGAGTTCTTCCAGTACGCCAGCGGGGTCGCCTGCTTGCGGGTGTACGGCTTGGTCTGCTCGTACGCCACGTAGTGGGTGCGCCGGTAGTCGGTCCAGCCGCCGAAGATGGTGACGTGCGACCCCTTGGTCGGGTTGTCGGGGTTGTGGAACAGCAGGATGTCGCCCGGCTGCAGTTCGCTGCGGTCGAGTTGGGTGGCGAACCGGTGCAGGCTGCCCGTCCACTCGTTGCCGGGGAGGTTCCAGGCCATCGAGACGTAGCCGGAGCAGTCCTGGCGGTAGCCGTCGGACCAGTACCTCTCCATCGAGTACGGGACGCCCTCGGCGACCCAGCGCTTCGCCCGGTTGATGATGTCCGCCCGCGTCGTCCTGGGCAGGTCGTGACGGGAGACGGGACCGCTCGTCGGCCCGGGGTGCGGGCGGCCGTGCAGGCCCTCGGCCCCGCCCTGCGGGGTGGGCGGCGGCGCGGCGGTACCCGCGGGGCCCAGGGGGTGGAAGGGGCCGGCCGGATGGACCGCGCCCACAGCGCCGGCGCCGCCGCCGAGGACCACGCCCGCCGCCGTGGCGAGGACGAGGGCCCGGCGGGCCCCGTGCGCGGCCGGGTGCCCGCCGGTCCGCACCGGGAGGCGCAGCGCGAGCTCCCGCCGCCACCGGGCGCAACCGGGGCAGGGACAGTCGGCGGCGGGCTCGTACTCCTCGAAGACCGGGACGGTTGCGACCATGTGGTTGTTCCCCTCCACGCTCATCACGCTTCGTTCGTCCTGATGCACGGGCGCCAGTCTCTCGACTGTCCTGACATAACGCATTTTGACGATTGAAAAGGAAAAAACGACCATCTGACGGGCGTGGCGAGTCGGAAAATCGGACCGCGTTCCGGCGGCGGGGGCCGCCGGGTGGTGCGGGGCACCCCTCGTCATCGGGTAGAGTTATGCAGGTCAGCAGGCGCCGCTAGCTCAGTTGGTTAGAGCAGCTGACTCTTAATCAGCGGGTCCGGGGTTCGAGTCCCTGGCGGCGCACTGAAGGGCGAAGGCCCCCTCACGCGAGTGAGGGGGCCTTCGTCGTACCGGCACGCGGTCAGCGGACGCCGGTCAGGTACGCGGACACCACGACGTCGGCCGCGTAGCCGCCGGAGGCCGGGTCGAAGGCGCCTCCGCAGGTGATGAGCCGCAGCTCGGCGCGGCCCGGGTCGCGTCGCCCGTAAGCCCGGTGGGCGTCGAAGCCGCGGCGCGGCAGGACGTCCACGCCGTCGACGGTGAACTCGGCCAGTACGCCGTCGGGCCCGCCGAACCCGCACGACCGCGCCCGGCCGCACGGCGGCCGGCGCGCGGAAGACCGCCGGACGGGTGTCGGTCTCGGCGTGTCCGACGAGGAGGGCGGCGCCGTCCGCACCGGGCGCCGCCCCGGCGCCGAACCAGCCGACGGCCTGTGCCATCGCGTACGGGGGCGCCTCGATGCCGCCCTCTCCGTCGAGCCCCCGGAGGACGACCGGTGCGGTGAGACCCCGGGACGGCACCTCCAGCCGCTGCGGCGCGGCGGGAGGGGAGGGAGCGGCGGCGGGAGCGGTACGCCCCGGGGGCGGCCGACGGCGGCGGCGACGTCCCCGGTGGTGGGGGCGGACAGGGCGCTCTGCCCGTGGGTCACCTCCTTGCCCCGGAGCCACAGCACGACGAGGACCAGGGCCCGGACCAGCCCGACCGCGAACCGCCCCGCACCGGCGGCCCCCCGCCTCCCCGCCCATGTGGTCAGTCCGTGCCGGAACGGGTCTCAGCGCGCAGGGTGCGCTCGGCGCGCGGGGGGGTGCTCGACCTGCTCGGGGGGCTCGGCATCCGCGCGTCCGGGCCGCCCGCAGCCCTCCGGGGCCGCCCGCACCCCACGGTCGCCCCGCACGGCATGCCCGGTCCCGGCGCTCCCGGCGGGGCCCCCGCGGTCGAGCCGCTCGCCGGACTCCCGGCCGCCCCGCCCGGAACCGTCGGCCACGCGTCCGTCCGCCCCGAGGAGGCCGGCGCCGCGGGAACCGGGCCCGCGGCAGTCCGTGTCGTGGTCTTCGGTGGCCGCGGGGTGGTCGGGCGGCCGGCGGCGGTGGCCGCGCAGGGCGACGGCCAGGGCCGCGACGGCGGCGAGGACCAGCCCGATGACGGCGTGCCGGGCCCCGGGCCCGTGCTCCGCCGCGCCGGGCCCGGCCACGCTCGGCAGGTCCGCGGCGAGCGGGGCACCACCCCCGCCGGCCCGGACCGCGGCGTACGGGGTGGGCGGCGGGTCCGCGGAGACCCGGACACCGCCCGCGGCCTCGTGGGTGCGGCCGCCGCAGTCGACCCGGAGGGCGTACGCGCCCTCGGCGGTGCCGGACCGCACCGTGGTGTCGCCGCGCAGGGCGCCGCCCTCGGCGCCGGACAGCTCGACGTCGGCCACGAAGGCCGCCGACCGCACGGCGCCGCGGTCCGCGCCGCACCCCTCCACCCGCACGTCCAGGTCCGCCCCGGGCGCCACGACCTCAGGGCTGGCCGCCACACCGATCCGCCCCTCCGCGGCCGCCGCCTCCGGGACCGCCCCGGTCGCGGCTCCCAGCCCCGGCCCGAGCACCGCCGCCACCACGGCGACGAGCCCACCGGCACGGAGAGCGAGCACTCCTGTGCGCATCGTGAACCTCCTCCTACGGGAAGCGTCACGCGTTCCCGCGCTCCTCGCATCCCGAGCGGCGTCGGTCGGCCCCGCCCCGCGACCACCCGCGCGTCCCTACCGACTGGTAGGAACCGCTCGGCCCGGAGCCGTGAACAACCGTTCGCCCCGGTGGGCCGGACACCCGCGGGTGGCCCAGCGGCGAGGAACTAGGCTGAGGGCGTCGCGGCACAGCGTCGTCCCGGCGGCCCCAGCAGGTTCTCGCGTACAGGAGAGCGGCAACATGGCAGAGCGCAAGCCCATCACCTCGTGGCTGACCGACATGGACGGCGTGCTGATGCACGAGGGCGTCCCCGTGCCGGGTGCGGACGCCTTCATCCGGAAGCTCCGGGACTCCGGGCGGCCGTTCCTCGTACTCACGAACAACTCGATCTACACCGCCCGGGACCTGCACGCGCGGCTCGACCGGATCGGGCTCGACGTGCCCGTCGAGAACATCTGGACGTCGGCGCTGGCGACCGCGAAGTTCCTCGACGACCAGCACCCCGGCGGCTCCGCGTACGTCATCGGCGAGGCCGGGCTGACGACGGCGCTGCACGACGTCGGGTACGTCCTGACGGACACCGAGCCGGACTTCGTGATCCTCGGCGAGACGCGCACGTACTCCTTCGAGGCGATGACGAAGGCGGTGCGGCTCATCAACAACGGGGCCCGGTTCATCGCCACCAACCCGGACGAGACCGGCCCCTCGGCGGAGGGCGCCCTGCCGGCGACGGGCGCGGTCGCCGCGCTCATCACGAAGGCGACCGGCAAGGAGCCGTACTTCGTGGGCAAGCCGAACCCGCTGATGATGCGCACCGGCCTCAACACCATCGGCGCCCACTCGGAGAGCAGCGCCATGATCGGGGACCGGATGGACACCGACATCCTGGCCGGCCTGGAAGCGGGCATGGAGACGTTCCTCGTGCTGACCGGCCTGACGGCGCGGGCGGACATCGACCGCTTCCCGTACCGGCCGACGCACGTGAAGGACTCCATCGCGGACCTGGTGGACTTCGTCTGACCGGCGGCGGCCGGCCTCCCGTCGCGGGCGGGGGGCCGGCCGCCGGCCCGTCAGGAGGCCGTGAACCGGACGTCGTCGAGCACCCAGTACCAGTTGTTCGCGCCGGTGTAGTGGAAGCGGAAGGACACCGAGGACGCCCCGGCGGGCACGTCCAGGGTCAGCGACTGCGGCTGGGCCACCGCGTCGGCGGCGTACTCGCGGACGACCACGGGCGTGCCGCCGTTGAAGGAGGCCAGCACGCGCGCGGTCTGGCCGGGCTCCTGGCGGTAGTGGGTGGTGTAGGCGAGGGTGGCCTTCGAGCGGCCCGCCACGCTGTAGGCGGGCGTGACCAGCGTCGAGTCGAAGCGGCCGGAGCTGGACCGGTCGTCCCACTCGTCGGAGTCGGCGACCGCGAAGACGCCGCGGGAGCGGACGTTGAGCTCCCGCCACTGGTCGCGGTGGGTGCGGGACCAGAAGTCGTCGGTGGTGAACGACCAGCCGCGCCATTCGGTGACGCCGCCGGTGCCCATGGCTCCGTTGATGACCGACCAGCCGCCGGGCGGGGTGTGGGTGTAGCCGAGCACGCCGGCCGGGATGCCGGACTCGTCGGTGCGCTCCCGCAGCGAGCCGTACAGGGTGTCGAAGGGGTCGGTCGTGCGCTGCTGGAGGGGGCGGCCGTCCAGGCCCCACGACGGGTCGGGGGTGACGCCGAGCTGGTGGAAGACGGTGGCGGCGACATCGACCAGGCGGGTGTCGTGGGGACGGGCGCCCGCCGCGATGCCGGGCCCCGTGGCCAGGACGAACGTCATGCGCTCAGGGATGGAGCTGCCGCCGTGGCCGCCGCTGTCCACGTGGCCGTGGTCGGTGCAGACGATGACCGTCCAGCGCTCGGAGGCGCGGGTGGGCCGCGCCTCGATGGCGTCGAGCATCCGGCCGAGCTGGGCGTCCTGGACGGCGAGGGCGTGCAGGTAGCGGCTGCCGGTGCCCCAGGAGTGGGCGACGACGTCAGTGTTGCCGAGGTAGACGAACGCGACGTCCGGGTTCTGGTCGCGCAGGACCGAGACGGTGGTGGCGGTGATCGTCTCGTCGTGACCGACGTACCCGTCGCGGTCGCCGTCGAGGACGAGCTTCGCGTCGGCGCCCGCCGTGACCGTGCCGTACGTGTCCAGCGGCTTCCAGTCGACGGCGGCGAAGAGCGACAGCTCGGGCCGCACCTGGTGGAGGCGGGCCAGGAAGCCGGGGTAGCGGCCGTAGTCGCGGCCGGTGAAGGAGTTGTCCCGCACGCCGTGCTTGTCGGGCCAGACACCGGTGGAGATCGTCGACCAGCCGGGGCCGGACGAGGTCGCCGCCATGGGGCTGGCGTACAGCAGGGACGTGCCGAAGGTGCCCGCGGCCCGCATGGCCTTCAGGCGCGGGGCGTCGGCGGCGTCGATGCGGTCGTGGCGCAGCCCGTCCATGCCGACGACGAGGACCTTGTCCCGGCTGGTGCCGTCGGGCAGGGCGGGGGCGGCCGCGTGGGCGGTGGGCGCGGCCAGGCCGGTGGCGGCGAGTGCGGCAGTCGTGGCGGTGGCGGCGGTGAGCACGGTGCGGCGGGGTATGCCGGGGGTGGGCATGCTGGTCCTCCGGGAGAGGTGGTGGGCGGCTACGGGTGCGCGGAGCGGCGGCGGGGCCCGGGCCATGCTCGCGCCCGGGGCCCGCGCGGGACAGATGCGTGCGGTGAATTCCTGACGGGCAGTCAGGAAAGGTTGTTCACCAGCCGGTCGCCTTCTTCCGGGCGCCGGCGTACGCGGGCGGGTTCTCGTCGGCGTCCCGCCGGCCCGGCGCGAAGACCTCCACGCCGTCCCCCGGCCGGGCGAGGGCGTCGGCGGGCCTGATGCCGGTGCGGGCCGGGGAGCCGCCGCGGGCCTCGCCCGCCCGACGCCGGGTCTGCCGGCTCGGCGGGAGGTCCGGCCGCTTCCTGCGGGTGCCGGCGTGCGGGGCGCCCTTGGCCGGCCCGGCGGCGTGCGGGAGTGCGAGGGCGGTGGGCCTGTCGCCCCGACGGGCCCGGCACCGGACGTTCGGGCCCGGCCGCACGGCCATGCCGAGGCCGCCGCGGTCGGGCGGCAGGCCGGTCACGTCGCAGCCCCCGAGGCGGACCCGCCCGGCGGCGGGCCCCGCGGACCCGGCGACGGCGCGCGGCGCGGTGGTCCCGCCGGAGCCGGACGGGCCGGGCAGCGCCGTGACCTCCCCGGGCTCGACGGTCAGAGCGAAGGAGCCGGGCACGGGGGTGCCGCCGTGGGCGACGGACGCCCCGACGCGGCGGACGCCGCTCACGCCCGCTCCTCGCGGGTCAGGAGCGCGGGGAGTTCGGCGACGGAGCCGAGGACGTGGGTGGCACCGTGCGCGGTCAGCCGGGTGCGGTCGTGGGCGCCGGTGAGCACGCCCGCGACGAGCCCGGCGCCCGCGCGGACGCCGCTGAGCATGTCGTACGCGGTGTCGCCGGCGACCGCGACCTGCCGGACGTCGTCGGCGGCGCCGGTGCGCAGCAGCGCGGTGAGCACGAGGTCCGGGTAGGGGCGGCCGCGGCCGCCGGCGTCGGCCGGGCAGAGCGTGAGGTCCGCGAGGCCGTGCCAGCCGAGGGCGTCCAGCAGGGCGTCCTGGGTGACGCGGGCGAAGCCGGTGGTGAGGACGACGGTGCGGCCCTGGTCGCGCAGGGTCCGGATGGTGTCGGCGGCGCCGGGCAGGGCGGTGACGGAGCCGGCGGCGACGCGTTCGCCGTACGCCTCCTCGAAGGCGGTGGCGGCGCGGCGGGCCTTGGCCTCGTCGCCGCCGAACAGGTGCCGGAAGACAGCGATCTTGGACTCGCCCATGGTGGCGCGGACGTGGTCGAGCATCGGCGCGGGGTCCTCGCCCAGGCGGTGGGCGGCGGCGGTGAAGGCGTCCTCGACGAGGCCGCCGTCGGCGACGGTCGTCCCGGCCATGTCGAGGACGACGAGACGGGGTGTCGGGTTCACGGAGCAGGTCACCATCCCAGGTCGTTCGCGGTGGTCTCGGCGATCGCGGGGGCGCAGGTCATGCCGCGACCGCCGGGCCCGGTGACCAGCCACACGCCGTCGCGGACGCGTTGGCGGTGGACGACCCGGGCGGGGTCGGTGCACTGGGCGTAGACGCCGGCCCAGCGGCGGCGGACGGGCGGCAGGGGGCGCCCGAGGAGCCGCTCGACGACGCGGTGCAGGTGCTCGTACGGCTCCTCGACGGTGTCGAACGGGAACGGGTGGTCGTAGGCGTGGGTGTCGCCGACGGTGAGCCCGCCGTCGAGCCGCTGCACCATGAGCAGCTGCATGTGGTGGGCGGCGGCGACCGGTTCCTGGGGCTGGCCCGCGTCGAGGGCGGCGGAGTCGTACGCGGGGTAGTAGCGGAAGCTGTCGGCGTCGGCGACGGAGGTGGTGAGGGGCTCGCCGAGCGGCGCGGTCTGCATCATCTGGAGGCGGACGCGGCGCACGGGCACGGCGCCGGCGACCTCGCGGACGAGGCCGCCGAGCCAGGCGCCGGTGCACAGGAGGACGGCGTCGCCGCGGTGGGTGTCGCCGTGGTCGTCGCGGACGGCGTGCTCGCCGACCACCTCGCGCACCTCGCGGTCGGGGAGGAAGGTGTAGCGGCCGGTGGCGCGGAGCGCACCGCGCAGGGCGAGTTGGGCGGTGCGCGGCTCGACGGCGGCGTCCCGCGAGCAGTGCAGGGCGGCGGTGAAGTCGCCCCGCAGGGCCGGGTTGACAGCGCGGGCCTCGGCGGGCGTGAGCAGCTTGAACCCGCGGGCGGCGGCGTCGGGGGCGGTGGCCGCGGCCTCGGCGACGGCGGTTTCGAGGTCGGTGCGTACGGGGGTGAGGGAACCGTTGGGCCGGAACCCGAGCGCGGGGACGCGGGCTCCGATGCGCTCCCACAGCTCGCGGGCGCGGAGGGCGGTGTCCAGTTCCTCGCCGCGGGCCCGGCCGCTGACCCAGATCTGGCCGAAGTTGCGCAGGGAGGCTCCGCGGGCTTCGGTCTCCCGTTCGATGTGGACGACCTCGTGGCCGCGCTCCAGGGCGTGCCAGGCGTGCAGGGTGCCCAGTGCCCCGGCGCCGACGATGACGATCTTCCTGACCTTCGTGGATCTCACGTCGGAAACGGTCGGGGCGGCAGGTGTCGTCGGCGGGACCCGGAGGGGAAGCGGCAGTGAACGACCCCCCAAGCCTGGCCTAGACCCGTTACCTTCTCGTGATGCACGATCCCGGGTGGCGAGGCGGACCGTCGCCCCCGCGGCGACCGGGCCGATGCCCATCGGCCGGCCGGTGCGCGGCACCGACGCGCTCGTCCTCGACGCGGGCGGGGATCAGCCGAGCCGGGTGGTGAAGCTGAAGCGGTCGCCCCGGAAGAGGGTGCGGACCCGCTCCAGCGGCCACCCTGCGGCGTCCCGCGACAGGCGGTGCAGGAGCAGCATGGGCAGCGCCGGCGGGGTGCCGACGAGCAGGGCCTCGCGGGGGGTCGCGAGCACGGTCTCGATGCGCTCGTCGGCGTCGCCGAAGGCGAGGCCCAGCCGTTCGCGGAGGTACGCGTAGAAGGACGAGTCGGGGTCGAAGTCGGCGTCCAGGCGGGGGGCCCTGGCGACGGCGATGTACGTGCTCTCCAGGCCGACGCGCTCGTCGTCGGCGAGCAGGACGCGCTCCATGTGCCAGACGGGCTCCCCCTGCGGGGCGCCCAGCTCGGCGGCGAGCGCGCCGGACGCGGCGAAGCGGTCGAGGGCGACGAGGTGGCGGCCGGGACGGCGCCCCTGGCGGCGCACACCCTCCGTGTAGCTGGCGAGCGACAGCGGCTGTTCGAGTTTCGGCCCGGCGACGACCGTGCCCCTGCCGTGCCGCCGCAGCCGGCCTTCCAGCAGCAGTTCACGCAGGGCCTGCCGGACGGTCTCGCGGGAGACCCCGTACCGCACGGCGAGGTCGCGCTCGGTGGGCAGGGCGCCGCCCTCGCCCAGCTCGTCGAGCAGCTCGGCGACACGGGCCTTGACGGCGTAGTACTTGGGCACGCGCCCGTGCTCGGGGACTCCGGAGCGGACGGGGGCCCCGGGTGCGGTGGTGTGCGGTCGGTCCACCGCGTGATCGTCGCAGACCCGGGTGAACGGCGGGAGCCGCGGGGCGCCGCGGGGGCCTCCCGCCCTGCGTGCCGGGCCGGGCGTGCCGCCCGGGGACCGCGTCCGCCCCCGCGTCGGCCTCCGCGTTCAGCGGCGGTGGCGGCGGAGCCGGGCGGCCACGAGCACGGCGGCCGCGCCCAGCGCCACGCAGCCCGCGGCGGCCCCGGCGAGGAGCCACGGACCCGCCGGCGACGGTTGGCCGCTGCGGGCCAGCTCACCGGGGTCGGGCGGCCGCGCAGAGGCGGCCGTGGCGGCCCCCGACGGCTCGGCCGGGGAGCCGGACGCGTACGGCGTCCCGGACGGCGGGGCCGCGGTGGGCCCGGGTGCGAGAAGGGTGAGGCGGTAGGCACCGGACTCACCGACCCAGTCGCCGTCGTCCCCCCTGCGCTGCACGATCGCCGCGTGCACGGTGATCTCGTCGGGGTGCGCCCCAGCGGTGAACGCGAGCCGGACGGGCACGCGGACGGTGCCGCCCGCGGGGACGGTGAACCCGCCGCCGGCCGCGGCGGGGCCGCCGTCCAGGACGCCGACGACCTCCCGGGCGTCGGTCTCCTCCAGCAGCACGGGCCGCCGCCCCCCGGGCGTGGAGGGGTCGGCGAACTCCAACCGGACCTCGCCGGGCCGCAGGGCACCGGACCGGTCGGTGAGGACGAGCACGGGGTGGATGTTCCGGCACGGCTGGGAGGTCGTGTTGGTGAGCTCCACGTCCCAGCCCTGGAAGCCGCCGCCCGCGCGGTACTCGGCCGGGGCGCCGCGGATGCGGGTGCGGAGCGGGAAGCCGGGCGCGGCGGCGCCGTCCCCGCAGCGGGGTTCCCGGCCTGCGACCGCCACGTCGGCGGACGCGGACGGGGCGGCGGGCCCGAGCAGGAGCACGAGCACGGCCGCCGTGGCGGGGGCGGCGGGGGCGGTACGCGGTCGCATGGGCGGCCCTCGGGGTTCGCGGCACGTCGGTGG
>NZ_MKXB01000100.1:11073-24420 GCF_001865245.1 Streptomyces sp. CC53
GCCGCCGGATGCGCCCGATCAGCCCAAGGGCCCGAACAGCGGCGCGAGCACCAGCTGCGCCGCGCCCTCCGCCACCGGCTGCGACGAGGAGCCGGCCGCGGCCACGGGCACCGGGGCCCCGCCCGTGCGGCGGGCGCGCTCGGCGAGGACGGCGGCCACGCCCCGCACGAAGGCTTCGGGCGCCGGGGCCACGGCCCGGCCGCCGAGCAGGACCCGGTCGAGGCCCAGGAGGGCCACGAGGTTGGCGGCGCCCACCCCCAGGACCCGCGCCGCCTCCTCGGTGTCGCCGCGGGCGACGGCCGCGAGGCACAGCGCCTCCAGGCAGCCGCGCCCGCCGCAGCCGCAGGGCGCCCCGTCGAGCTGCACGGTCTGGTGGCCGAACTCCCCCGCGCCGGGACGGGCGCCGCGGTGCACGGCCCCGTCCAGGACGAGGCCCGCTCCCAGACCCGTGCCGACGTGCACGTACGCGAAGGAGCCGGTGCCCTCGCCACGGACGGCGAGGCCGAGGGCGGCCGCGTCGGTGTCCTTGTCGAGGACGACCGGCAGGCCGAGCCGCTCCGCCAGGGCGTCCCGCAGGGGGAAGCCGTCCCACTCCGGGAAACCGGTCACCCGGCGCGGGACGCCCGCCGCGTGGTCCAGGGGGCCGGGCATGGCCACGCCGACGCCCAGGACGGTCGCCCGGTGCAGCTCGCGCACCGCGGCGGAGGCGTCTTCGAGGACCCGCTCGGGCCCGGCGCCCAGGTCGAGGGGCCCGCTGCGGGCGGCCGCGGTCGCCCCTGCGAGGTCGACGAGCACGGCGTGGAACTCGTCGCGGTCCAGGTGCAGCCCCACGGCGTGGGCGGCCCCCGGCACCAGGCGCAGCACGGTGCGCGGCTTGCCCCCGGTGGAGGCGCGGCGGCCGGAGTCGTCGGCGAGGCCGTCGGTGCGCAGCCGTGCGGCGATCTTGCTGATGGCCTGGGGGGTGAGGCCGGTGCGTTCGGCGAGCTCCAGCCGGCTGATGCCGTCAGGGCCGGAGGCCCGGAGCAGTCCGAGCACGAGGGCGGTGTTGTGGCTGCGCAGCCCCGAGAGGTTCACGTCCGCATTCTGGGCCGCGGACTTGCCGTAACGCAACAGCGTTGCTTTAGTACGGGCATGACCCCACCCGTGCCCGCCGCCGCATCGCCCTCCACCTGCCCCGCCCCGCTCCGCGTGGGCCTCGTCGGCTACGGCCTGGCCGGCTCGGTCTTCCACGCCCCGCTCATCGCCGCGACCGGGGGCATGGCCCTCGACACCGTGGTCACCTCGGACGAGGGGCGCCGGGCGCAGGCCCGCGCCGCGTACCCGGGCGTCCGGCTGGCGGCCGCACCCGGGGAGCTGTGGGCGCGCGCGGACGAGCTGGACCTCGTCGTCGTCGCCTCGCCGAACAAGACCCACGTGCCGCTCGCGTCGGCGGCCCTGGAGGCGGGGCTGCCCGTCGTCGTGGACAAGCCGGTGGCGGGAACGGCCGCCGAGGCGCGGGCGCTGGCGGCCCTGGCCCAGGAGCGGGGACTGCTGCTGTCGGTCTTCCAGAACCGCCGCTGGGACGGCGACTTCCTGACGCTGCGCTCCCTGCTGGAGCGCGGCGAGCTCGGCGAGGTGCAGCGGTTCGAGTCCCGTTTCGAGCGCTGGCGGCCGCAGCTGAAGGGCGGCTGGCGGGAGTCGGGAGCGCCGGAGGAGATCGGGGGCCTCCTGTACGACCTGGGCAGCCACCTCGTGGACCAGGCGCTCGTCCTGTTCGGCCCGGCGGTGCGCGTGTACGCGGAGGTGGACACGCGGCGACCGGGTGCGCGGACGGACGACGACACCTTCCTCGCGCTGACCCACGCGGGCGGGGTGCGCTCGCACCTGTACGTGAGCGCGACGGCGGCCCAGCTCGGCCCCCGCTTCCGGGTGCTGGGGTCGCGGGCGGGCTATGTGAAGTACGGCCTCGACCCGCAGGAGGCGGAGCTGCGCGCGGGCGCCCGTCCGGCGGCCGGGGAGCCGTGGGGCGTGGAGCCGCAGGAGCTGTGGGGCAGGCTCGGCGCGGGCGTGTCCCCGGCGTCGGGGGACGGCGGGCGGCCGGTGCCGCCCCTGCCGGGCGCCTCCCCGGCGTTCTACGCGGCGGTCGCGGCCGCCCTGCGGGACGGCACGGCACCGCCGGTGACGGCCGCGGAGGCGGCGGCCGCCCTCGACGTGCTGGAGGCCGCCCGCCGCTCGGCCCGCGAGGGTGTGGCGGTGGACCTGCGGCAGGCCCCGCCGGGCGACCGCCCCGCCCCGGCCGCCCCACCCGCCGCATGACCGGCCCTGACACGACACCGGCCGAACGGGCGCGGCGTGCCCCGCATGACCGGTCCGGGCGGCGGCGCCTGCGCCGGCGGGGCGTGCGCCGAAGCCGCCCCCGGCGGGACCCGCCCGCCGCCGGGCAGCGGCCGGAGCGTGACCGGCCCGGGCACGGGAGGCGCGGGGCACACGGGGGACGCGAAGCACAGGAGGTGCGGAGCGCACTCGTCCGGGCCGCCGGGGCCGCGGCCGGGCCCGGGCCGCGACCGGTGGGCGCCACCTGGCCCGCCCGGCCCGCCGCACCCCGCCCCGCGCGGGCTACGCGTCCTTGAGCTGCTGCCGCTGGCGCCCCAGCCCGTCGATCTCCAGCTCGACGACGTCCCCGGCCCGCAGGTACGGCTTCGGGTCCGGCCGGCCCATGGCCACGCCCGCGGGCGTCCCGGTGTTGATCACGTCACCGGGGTACAGCGTCATGAACCGGCTCACGTACCGCACGACCTCCCCCACCGGGAAGATCTGGTCGGCGGTGCTGCCGTCCTGTTGCAGCTCGCCGTTCACCCACAGCCGCAGCCGCAGGTCCTGCGGGTCCGGCACCTCGTCGGCGGTCACGAGCCACGGGCCCAGGGGGTTGAACGTCTCGCAGTTCTTGCCCTTGTCCCAGGTGCCGCCCCGCTCGATCTGGAACTCCCGCTCGGACACGTCGTGCGCCACGGCGTACCCCGCGACGTGCGCGAGGGCCTCCTCAGCGGAGTCCAGACTGCGGGCGGTACGTCCGATGACTACGGCGAGCTCGACCTCCCAGTCGGTCTTGGTGCTCCCCCGGGGCACGAGCACGGTGTCGTCGGGCCCGACGACCGTGTCGGCCGCCTTCAGGAACACCACCGGCTCGGCCGGCGGCTCGGCGCCCGCCTCACGGGCGTGGTCGTGGTAGTTGAGCCCGATGCACACGACCTTCCCGACGCGGCCGACCGGCGGGCCCACGCGCAACCCTTCCCCGGCCAGCGGGGGCAGCACACCGGCGTCCGCGGCGGCCCGCACGCGGTCGAGGGCGGACGCGTCGGAGAGCAGCTCCCCGTCGACGTCTGCGACGAGGACGGACAGGTCCCGCAGGACCCCGCCCCGGTCGAGCAGGGCCGGTCGCTCGGCGCCCGCGGGCCCCACGCGCAGCAGCTTCATGGTCTTCTCCCAGTGGTCGAGGTGGGCCCCGGCCGATGGAGTGCGGCCATCGTCAGGATTTGGCTGATCCTCCAAGACATCGGAGCACTGTGCAAGCCCCTGTTCATGTGCTGGACCGGTACAGGACGGCCCGCTCGGCAGCGGTCCAGGTCGTGCTGGTCACCACGTAGAGGGCGGCGGCGAGCGGGACGACGGCGACCGTCACCAGCGTCGCGAAGGACAGCAGCGGCATCACCTTGACCATCGCCCCCATGCCGGGCACGTCACCGCCCGCCTCGGCGGCGCCCATCTGCTTCTTCGTCATCCGGTACGTGCAGGTGGCGACGGCCGCGACGAGGACGAACAGTGCCAGGTACACCAGCCCGGCGTCCCCGAGGAGCCCGCCGTGGGCGAGTGCGTCGCCCCAGCGCCCGCCGAGCGGCGCGGCGAAGAGGGCGTAGTGGCCGAGCTCCCCGGCGGAGAACAGCTGGTAGAGCAGGAAGAACACGGGCAGTTGGAGCAGCCCGGGCAGGCACCCGGCGAGCGGCGACACCTTCTCGCGCGCGTGCAGTTCCAGCACCGCGCGCTGCAGCCGTTCCGGGTCCCGGGCGTGCCGCTTCCGCAGGGCGGCGACCTGCGGGGCGAGTCGGGCGCGGGCCCGCTGGCCCCGGGCGGAGGCGACGGACAACGGGAGCAGGGCGAGCCGCACGAGGAGGGTGACGAGCACGATGACGGCGGCGGCGGGAAGGAGGTGGGCGGCCCAGGTGAAGGCCGCGAAGAAGGCAGACATGACAGACCCCGGAGTGGTTCCGAACGTGGACGTACGCGGACGGAGGTGCGTGACGACGACGGAACGGCCGTGGAGCCGGGAGGACCGGTCAGGTCCGGCACGCCCCCGGGGGGGCCCGCCCGGACGGACCGGCGAAGGCCCCCACCGGGCCCCCGAACCCCCAGCGCCCCCGGCCCGGCCCCGGACGGTCCCGGACGGCCCGAAAAGGGCGGTCCCCGACCGCGCGCGATTGCCGTCCCGGCACACCCGCCCCACCCGGCCCCCTCGGCACCTGCACCCCGGAAGACCGAAGGGCTGGACAGCCGATGGGGCTTGAGGGCTCAAGGACCGGAAGGCCGGAGGGCCGGCGCAACCGGCGGACCGGACGCGTGCAGGTGTCCGGGCGAGCCCCGTGTGCCAGGGAACGCTTCGGGAGCCGCGGGGATCACCGAGGCCCCGGGCGTACCCGGGTGACCGTGGAGGCCCGGTGGACCGAGACCACCGATGGACGGTGGAGCCCCCGTGAACGCGAACGACCAGGTGAAGGGGAACCCAGGTGACCGGGCGGGACCGGCAGACCCGGCGGGACCCTTGGTCCCGCACGGCGCAAGGACCGATCACCCTGGGCAGAGCGCCCGGGAAGGTCCTACGCGACCGCCGTCGACAGGAGGACGGAGCGGCCGGGGGCGCGGGGCCGGCGGCGCCCGCGCGCGTCGGGATCGCGCTGCGGCAGGAAGGCGGTACGCCGTGCCCGGTCGCGCAGGGCGGTGCGCACCCGGGTGGGCGGCACGGGCGGTGCGGCCAGGACGCTCAGCACCGCGCAGGCGAGCAGCCCGGCGGCGGCGGCAGCCACGGTGAGCACGGAGAAGGACGCCGCTTCGAGCGGCGACACGGCGGCGAGGAGGACGGAGAACACCGACAGCGCGGCCGGCAGCGCGCACACGCGCGACCCGAACGACCCGAGCGTCTGCCGCATCATGATCCCCCTCCCGCGTTCCGCACCGACAGAACCGTCCCTACCGTAACACCGCACCCCCGAACACGGGCCGTACGGCAGTACGGTGGTGCCCATGCGCCTCGACACGCCTGCCGACCACACGAACGAAGCCGAGCGCCTGCTGCGCACCGCGGAGCAGTACCCCGAGGACCGGGAGCCGCTGCTCCTGCGGGCGGCGGCGCACCTGGAACTGGCGGGTGACCGCCCCCGGGCGACCACCCTCTACGACCTGCTCCTGACCTCGGCGCCGAGCCCGGAGAACCCTCACCTCGTCCGGGCGCTCAAGGCGGCGAACCTGTGGGAGTACGGGCACGAGGCGGAGGCCAGGGCGATCATCACGGGCCTGCGCGCACTGCCACCGACCGACGCGGCGGCCTGGCAGAGCATCGGGGAGACCCTGGAGTCCCACGACGAGCTGGAGGCCGCGCACTCCGTGTTCACGGCGGCGGCGGAGGCGCTGGCCCCGCACCCGGTGGACGAGCGGGAGCTGTCCCACCCCACTCAGTCGCTCCTGATCGGCCGCCACCGGGTCCGCCGCCTGCTGGCGCTCCCGCACGACGACTGGGACGTCCTCGCGGACCACCTGCACACGGGCACGGTCCCGCTGGACGACCTGCACGACCCGAAGCGCACCTGGGCGCTCGGCTCCTCGGACCCCGCGGAACTGCGCGCGGAGATCACCAGGCTGCGCAGCGAGCTCGGCACGTACCGCACGGCCCTGTCCCGGCCCTTCCCCGTGACCGTGCTGCACTGGCCGGCGGACGAACTCGCCGAACTCCTCGCCGCCTACCCGGAACTGGAAGCGGAGTACCCGACGTACGCGGCGCACGTGACCGACCTGGAGGCGTCGCTGCGCGAACTCGCCGCCTCCGGCACCCCGAACCTGGGCGTCGTCCGCGGCACGGTCCCGTCGTACGAGGCGTTCGCGGCGGCCGAGTCCTCGTCGCCCGCCAACCCGGCCCTGCTCCCCCAGTACGCCACCGCCCTGGCCGCCCGCGGGCACGCCACACCCTGGCCGCCCGCCCACACCTCTGCTTGCTGGTGCGGGTCGGGGGCGACGTACGGGGAGTGCCACGGGGGCGCTACAGCATGACGGCCCCGGTCGCGGGCCTCAGTCCGCGACCATGCCCCAGGCCCGCGCTCTGGGGGAGCCGCCCCACTCGGTACCGGCACGCCAGATGGACGCGATCCCCTGCTCCTCCAAGTACGGCGCGTAGGCGCCGATCTCTTCGGAGAACAGGCCTATGAGGTAGGGCTCGGGCTGGCGCCGGTACAGGAAGTGGCGGTACTCGTAGAGCTGGCCCACGGCCTCGCGGACCGCGGTGGTCGGATTTCCGCGACGAACGACCTTCGCTTCGACGAGCCATTCATCGCTTGGGTCCGCTGCCGCGCCGTGACGTCGCAGGACCAGGTCCCGGGGGTGCTGCATCTCGGTGATCGGGTTGTATCCCCGGTCGCAGGCATGGTGGCCGAAGTCCTCGATGAGCTTCTCATGGCTGCGCTTCTTGACCTGTTGCCGTGCCTTGATCTCGGCCACGTAGTCGCCGCTGTCCTTCGGCCGGAATCCGGCCAGCGGGTCGGTGGGAACGCGACTGGTGTGTCCATCGGGTTCATAGGAGATCTCCAGGACATCCGTGGCGTCACTCTTCCACCAGATACGGTCGGCCTCTTCGACCCGCCGCAGCTGCTTGATGGCGATCAACAGGTCTTCCATCAGCGCGACATCACCGGGCAGGGCCGACGTGTCATAGATCTTGGCGATGACACTAGCCGCCTCGTAGGCCCTGGGCCGCGCCGCCTTGTCGCGGAGCTCCGGCTCGTCGACCCACCCCTGCCTTTCCTGGCGGTGCAAAGCCCTCCGCAGTCGGTCCGCGTGATGGCGCAGGTGTGCCTCTCGCGCTACGCCCTTGCCGAGGCGCTTCTCCAACCACGTGATGCCCTGCTGCAAGGTCAGCGCCACGCTCTGCAAGTCAGCGCTGAAGATGTAGGCGAGATACAGGTCCCTCTTGGGATCCGGGTCACCATGCTCGTCGAAGATGCCAATCCAAGGAGTCGCCGCCGGCGTCGTCTGTCCCCCGTGCCCCTTGGCTCGAAATCCGGGCGGAAGAGCCAGGTCGGTACGGCTCGCGACTCCTCGCAAGACCTGCTGACCCCGCACTTCACGCCTAGAACCGGCCGTACGGTCGTATGTGCTCGCGACCTCACTGAGCATGTCTCGGATCCCCATGGAGAGAATCTAGTTCAGGGGATCCCCCCGCACACGAGCGTTATCTCAAGGCTTCGTTGCCGCCACCGCTCACAGACCGGACTCAAACCGCGTCCGAACGCCGTCCAGCACGTCATCGGCGTCGAAGCCGTGAGCGCACATCCAATGCAGCAGATCCACCATGGCCTCTGCAGCCATGTCCTTGGCCGGGACCGCGCGTGGCTCCCACTCGCTCACCGCGCGGGATGAGGCCACCGCTGTCTCGTACAGGGAGAGCACCCCCTCAGCACGCGAGACGCGCACGCCACCCCCGTGGCCGTCTGACGTGGAGAGGTCCGTGGGGATCTCGCACCACGTGGTCTTGTACCGCGCGTCGAGGAGCGTCCCCCAACAGTCGGCGACCGCATCCACCAGTGCCATGCCGCGCCCTGATTCGGCGTCCCTATCGGCGGGGACCCGCCTCGGCAGTACGGTCGGCTCGGGATCACGCACCTCGATCCGCAACGACGTGCCGTTCATGGAGAAACGGAGCACCGTCGGTGTCCCCGTGCCGACATGGCGGATCACGTTGGTGACCAGCTCGCTGACACAGAGCTGGGCCGCCTCCACCTGGCGGGCGAGCCCCCAGCCCGTGAGATGGAGCCGCACGATGCGGCGGAGCCCGGCCACTTCCTTCGGCTCCGCCCGGAAGGGAAGTTCCCAGGGCCTCCGGCACACACACCCGTCCTCGTACACGTCACACCCGCTCCCTCGGTCAGCGGCGGCCGTGCGGGGCACGGGTGCGGCGGCGGACGTCTACCGCTGGAGAGTAGACGCACCAGGGGTGGTGGTACTCCGCGGAACGGGCGCCGGACGCGGCGGCCGGAACGGACTCTCGCGTCCGCCCCTCGATGGCCCGGCCCCAGCGGGTGCAGTACCGCTGAGCGCCCGACGCGGTCACCAGCTCCGCTTCCCTCTCGCGCTTCAGCGGGTCGCTCGGGACAGGAGGGGCGGGCAGCGTCGCCTCCGCAGTGTCGCGTGCCTCACGGTGGCGGGCCCGGGCCGCCGCCTTGTGCGCGGTACGGGAGGAACGGCAGGAGCGCGGGTAGCAGGCCGTTCGTCCCGTGACCGGGTCCGGGGCGTTCTGCCGCATGCCGAGTTCGATCTCGGCCCCCTTCGCCAAGGTGACACCGCAGTGCACGCAGTCGACTTTGCACCGCTGTAATTCGGACAAGTGGCGAGGGTCTGGCAGGGGGACGGCATGCGCGACGCTCATTTCGCTCATGCCGCCAACCTAGGATCACGGATCAACCTCGAACAGTCACGTTCCGTAGCGAAATGTGGGCGAGGTGACCGTCAAGGGCTACGGAACGCGTCCCTTACGCCACGTCGAAGAACTCCGCTAGCTCGCGCTGTCGGGTGGTTACACGACGCTTCTTGCCCACCCGGACCGCGTCCTGCCAGGTCTGAGACGCCATGCGTTGATGGCGGAGCCATTCGGGCGTCTCGGTCAGGAGCAATGACAGGATTCCCAGCGCCTGATCCGGCTGCCGCAGCATGGCATGGGCCTGTGCGACATCCAGCAGGTGCCGTCTCATGGACACGGCGGACGTGGGTTCCGCCATCCGCTCCGACAGCCGCAGGACGCGGTCCGGCTTGTCCGCGACGAGTTGGTTCTCGATCCCCTGGTACGCCACCGTCCGCCAGTCGAACCGGCCCCAACTCGACTCCGCGACCGCCGAGGAGCCCCCGAGCGCCGCCCCGGCCGCACGCCCCAGGCGCAGCATCTCCCGCGCCTCCTGAGGTCGGTTGTTCCGGGCCGCCGCCGCGCTGCCGTGCACCAGCAACTTCCCCCACGCACCCAGAGACTTCCGGGATGCCTGAGAGAGGCGCGGCTCGACGGCCTCCGCCGTGGCGACGCTGACCTTCTCCGCCTCGTCCAGTCGGCCCTGCCGCATCAGGAGCCAACCCTGCTGGTACACGGCGGCGGCCACCAAGCCCTTGTCGTCAACGGATACCGCATCTTGGATCGCGTCGCGCAGTGCTGTGTGCGCCAGGTCGTACGCCCGCACCTGCGTGAGGTAGCGGCCCGCCATCTGGAGGATGTCGGACCGCACGCGGAGGGAGCGTGTGCGTTCCTCACCGTTGTCGAAGTGCTCGACCGTGGCGTGGGCGGAGAGCACCAAGGCGGGGAGAAGCCCGGCGACCGTTCCGTAGTCGTCGCGGTGGTAGGCGACGGCCACGGCCCGCGCGGTGCGTTCGAGGTGATCCGGATCGGGTTCGACATCGGCCGCGCCGCCGGCACGCAACCGGCCGGACAGGGACACGGCAGGTGCGATGGCCTGGCGCAGCGGCATGAGCCCCAGGTTGTCGTCGTCGCCGCGTCTGGTCCGGTGCGGCCCGGAGGCCTCCAGGAGCGCGGAGGTGCGCACGTTCAACGCGCGAGCGAGCGCGTGGTACGTCTCCAACCGGGCCGAGCCACCACGCTCGATCTTCTTCACCACACCGAGGCTGAGCCCGGAGCGCTCGGCTAGTCCTTCTTGGGTCAGGCCCCGGCTGAGTCGGACGAGGCGGAGGCGATCGCCGGGAGGGTCCACGGACATGGCTGCTGTGAGGTCGACGCGTCCGGGCATACTGAACTCCGTTCTGACCTAGACACTCGGAACGGTACTCCCCTTCACCGAAGCGGAGACGGCAGGAACGCTCCTGTTATTCCCCGCCCGACGGGACGGGCACGGGGCATCACATCGAACGCCCCGCGCTCCCGCACATCCGCGTTCCGACCCAACGGGCGACGCGGCCTCGCGCTCATCTGCGGGGACACGACCCCCGGACCCCAGACCGACCCCCAATCGCCCCCAGACCATCGACGATCGACGCCCCCCTTTCAGGAACGTGGAGGACCACGCGGGGCAGGAGCCGTCGCCGCGGTCTCGCCGGGCGGCGGCGTTCGGCCACCACCGAGGCGGCGCAGCCGAGGTCGAGGAGCTGGTGAACGGTGGCCAGCCCGTCCTGTGCGAGAACCAGCGGATCCGCGGCGACGCGGCCGGGGGTGAGGGGGCGCGGCCGAGTGCGGCGGCACGTGAGAGTACGGCGGCGCACGCGACCGAGGCGAGCGACGTGCCGCCGGGGGCGGCGCGGGGGCTGCCGTAGGGGGGAGCATGGGGGCACTGCGGGCGGTTCACTGCCCAGCCGGGCACTTCGTCACCCTGTGCGCCCCTTCCGCCACTCGGCGGCGTACACGCGGAGCCGGGGGCGCTGGGCCCATTAGCCTCAAGGGTGTTGTTCGAGTGACGGCGGAAGGGGAGCGGTATGCGTGATGTTCCGGTGGCTGCTGTGGCGGCCGGGGGGCTCATCGGGGGGTACGGCGTGGCCCGGTGGACCGAGAAGCGGCCCCTGGGGGGCGTCGTGCTGGCCGCGGCCGGGGCCCTGGCGGCACGGGAGTGGCAGCGGCGCAGCGGGGGTGTCGCGGCGGCAGGGCTGACGGCGGCCTACATCGCCGCGTTTGCCGGATCGCATCCGCTGGCCAGGAAAGTGGGCGCCTGGCCTGCGGTGTTCTCCGTGGCCGGGGGCATGGCGCTGGCCTCCTGGGCGGTGACCCGGCGCGAGGGCTGAACAGTCCGCGGCGCGCGTACGTATGGAACGGCACCTCCCCGTAGTAACTGGGCGGGTGGCCGGTCGGCAGGGACCGGTCACCCGCCCAGGGTGTGGGAGACGGTGTGGATGAGCAGTCCCGCGAGGGCGCCGACCACCGTGCCGTTGATGCGGATGAACTGGAGGTCCCGGCCGATGTGGGCCTCGATCTTGCGGGAGGTCTCCGTCGCGTCCCACGCGGCGACCGTGTCGGTGATCAGGGACGTGATCTCCGTGCGGTACGTCGTCACGAGGTGCGCGGCCGCCTCCTCCAGCCAGCCTTCCGCCTTGCGCCGCAGCTCCTCGTCGGTGGACAGGCGGGCGCCCAGGGAGAGCAGGGAGGCCCGGGCCCGCAGGCGCAGTTCGCTGCGCTCGTCCTCGGCCGCGGAGATGACCATCGTGCGGACCGAGGCCCAGGCCGACGCGATGACGTCCTGGACCTCCGGGCGGGACACCAGGTCGGACTTGAGGCGCTCCACCCTGTTCCTGGTGTCCGTGTCGGACTGGAGGTCCCGCGCGAAGTCCTGCAGGAAGCGGTCCAGGGCGCCGCGTGCCGGGTGCGCCGGCGCGTCGCGCATCTCGGTGACGAAGCGCAGCAGCTCCTTGTAGACCCGCTCGCCGACCTTCTTGTCCACGAAGCGCGGGGTCCAGCCGGGCGCGCCGCCCTGCACCGCGTCCATGACGGAGTCCGCGTGCAGCACGAGCCAGTCGTGGGCGCGGGCGCAAACGAGGTCCACGGCCCGGTGGTGGGCGCCGTCGGCGACGACCCGGTCCAGGGTCTTGCCCAGGCCGGGCGCGACCTCCGCGGCCTCCGCGCGCCGGGTGATCGCCTCCCCCACCACCGCTTGCACGTCCGCGTCCCGCAGCACGGTCAGGGCGCCCCGCAGGGCGGTGGCGAGCTCGGCGGTGACGCGGTCGGCGTGGGCGGGCTGCGACAGCCAGGCCCCCAGGCGGGCCGCCACGTTCAGGGCGTGGAGGCGGGTGCGGACGACGTCGGCGGAGAGGAAGTTCTCGCCCACGAAGTGGCCCAGTGACTCGCCGAGCTGGTCCTTCTTCGTCGGGATGATCGCGGTGTGCGGGATGGGCAGGCCCAGGGGGCGGCGGAAGAGGGCGGTGACGGCGAACCAGTCGGCCAGGGCGCCGACCATGCCCGCCTCGGCGGCCGCGGCGACGTAGCCGGGCCAGCCGGTCACGCCGGACGACTCCGCCCAGGTGGCCAGGGCGTAGACGACGGCCACCAGGAGGAGCAGGGCCGTCGCGGTGGCCTTCATGCGGCGCACGCCCCGGCGCTTCTCCTCGTCGTCCGCCGTGTACGCGAAGGGCGCGGCGACCGTCGTCCGCGTCCCCGTGGCGTCTTCGCTCATGCCGCTCCGCCCTCGTCCGCCCCGGGCCTCGGGTGGGTCCCTGCCCGTCTCTTCTCAGGTACTCCCGAGACGCGGCTCAGGTTCCCCGGCGGCTACTTTTCCAGCTGCTTGTTCGTTTTGCTCCCTTTGCGGGGCTTCCGTTTCACCTCGACGCCCCCCATCAGGGCGAAGCCGGTGATCCGCACCCTCGGGGAGCCCGGGGTGCCCTCGCCGGCGCCCCGGTCGTCGAAGCCGCCCATGAAACCGACGCCGGTCACCTCGACGTGCAGGTCGGGCGGGACGACCACCTCGACGCCGCCCATGACCGGGAAGCAGCGGATGACGATCTCCCGGTCCTCGAAGTCGGCGTCCCGCAGGTCGATGTCCCCGCCGCCGCACAGGGCGAAGGCGGTGAAGACGCGGCCCACGCTCCACCGGCCGCGCCGGCCGAAGCCGCCGAAGACGGCGACGCCGCCGCGGGACGTGGCGGGGCGGCCGATCCGGGACGCCCAGGAGCCGGTCCGCGCGAAGGCGTCCGCCGGGCGGGCGTGGCCGCCCTCCGCGTGCGCGGCGGTCGGCAGGTCGCGGGTGAGGGGTGCCAGCTCGCCGTAGGTGCGGGCCCGGTAGGCCGCGTCGAGCCGCTCCTCGAACTCCGGCATGTCGAGGCGGCCCTCGGCGGCCGCCTCCCGCAGCCGCTCGGCGACCAGCTCGCGGTCCGTGTCCGATGCGCGCATCTCCGGCAGCCGGTCCGGGTGCCCGCCCTGGGCGCTGTTCACGGGGTCGTCCGTCATTCCCTCAGCCTAGGCCGCGCCGCGGTCCGCGTACATCTTCGCGATCAGCGTCTCGATGTCCGGTTCGCGCACCGACAGGTCCACCAGGGGGTACCGGGCCGCGGCCTCCGCCACCAGGGGCGCCGCCGACGCCGACGCCGGGAACGCCAGCCACTGGCGGGGACCGGCCACCCGGACCGTGCGGGCGCCCGCCAGTT
>NZ_MKXB01000100.1:24637-34005 GCF_001865245.1 Streptomyces sp. CC53
AGGTCCACGACGAGGGTGCGCTCGCCCGCCCCCTGCTCGTGCAGCCCGCCGAGCGTGCCGTCGTACATCAGGCGGCCCTGGTCGATGACCATGACCCGCCGGCACAGCTGCTCGATGTCGGTGAGGTCGTGCGTGGTGAGGAGGACCGTCGTGCCGTGCTCCGCGTTGAGCGCGCGGAGGAACGCGCGGACCTTGGCCTTCGACACGACGTCCAGGCCGATCGTCGGCTCGTCGAGGTACAGCACCTCCGGGTCGTGGAGCAGCGCCGCCGCGATGTCCCCGCGCATCCGCTGCCCCAGGGACAGCTGACGGACCGGCACCCCCAGCAGGTCGCCGAGCTCCAGCAGTTCCACGCAGCGGTCCAGGTTCTCCCGGAAGCGGGCGTCGGGGATGCGGTACATGCGGTGCATCAGCCGGTACGAGTCCCGCAGCGGCAGGTCCCACCACAGGGTCGTCCGCTGGCCGAAGACCACGCCGATGCGGCGGGCCAGCCGGGTCCGCTCCCGATGGGGGTCGACGCCCGCGACGCGCAGACGGCCGCCGCTCGGCGTCAGGATGCCCGTCAGCATCTTGATCGTCGTGGACTTGCCGGCACCGTTCGGGCCGATGTAGCCCACCATCTCGCCGCGCGCCACCCGGAACGAGATGCCGTCCACCGCCCGCACCCGGTGCCGCTCCCGGCGCAGCAGCCCCGTGCGGCGCCGTACGTCGAAGACCTTCTCCACCCCTTCCAGTTCGATGAACCCGGCGTCCGGCACCCGGTCCGGTGCCGTCGTCCGCTCGGTCTGTGCCATGCCGCCTCAGCTCCCCGTGCTCCGGTACGAACGCAGCCCCGCCCGCCAGGCCAGCCCTGCCAGCCCCGTGCACACCACCGCCACCAGCGGTGACGCGAACGCCGCCCACCACGGCAGGCCCGCCGGCGCCTCCCGCCCCAGGACGTACAGGGCCGGCACCCAGTTCACGAACGCCAGCGGCACCACGTAGACGACCCCCCGCACCAGCTCGCCCGCGAAGATGGACGGCGGGTACTGGAGGAGGGTGTTCCCGCCGTAGGTGAAGGAGTTCACGACCTCGGCGCCGTCCTGCGCCCAGAACTGGAACGCCGCGCCCGCCACCATCACCGATCCGAAGATCAACGTGCCGGTCACCACCATCAGCGGCACCATCGCCACCGTCACGGGGGTCCACGCCACCCCGTCCAGCACCACGAGGGACCACACCAGCACCAGCAGGCCCTGGAGGGTCCGCCCGAGCCGGCGCAGCGCGAACCGGTCCGCGGCCACCTGCGCGAGCACCGGCACCGGCCGGACCAGCAGCGTGTCCAGCGTGCCGTCCCGCACCCGCCGCCCCAGCCGGGACACCTGCCCGAAGGCGAGGTCCGCCAGGCCGAAGGCCGTACTCGTCGTCCCGTAGAGGA
Organism: Streptomyces sp. CC53; assembly: GCF_001865245.1. Taxonomy (GTDB): domain Bacteria; phylum Actinomycetota; class Actinomycetes; order Streptomycetales; family Streptomycetaceae; genus Streptomyces. The sequence goes on from NZ_MKXB01000100.1 coordinate 26,055, forward strand.
AGGCGACCTCGGCGAAGGAGAACCCGCCCAGCCCGCGCACGTGCGTGAACATCAGCAGGATGACCACGAAGTCGAAGAAGTTCGCGACCAGGTTCGACAGCAGCGTCACCGCGAACGAGAAGCGGTACGTCATCGTGGCGCGGATCCACATGGCCGCGATCAGGCGGTAGGTCCGCAGGCCGTCAGCCAGCCGGGCAGCCGCGTCACCCACCCTGCACCACCACCCTGCGCGTCGCCACGGTCTGCAGCGCCCGGCCCGCCGCCAGCAGCACCAGCGCCCAGCCGGCCTGGAACCCGTACGCCCCCAGCAGCGCCCACCCGGTCCGCTTCTCCAGGAACACGTCGGCCGGCACCTGGAGCATCGACGCCCACGGCAGCGCACGCGCCACCTCGCCGAGCACGCCCGGGAAGACGTGCAGCGGCAGGAGCATCCCGGAGAAGAACAGCCCGGACAGCCACGCCACCTGCACCACGCCCGCGCCGTCCATCAGCCAGAACACCGACAGCGCCACGAGGAACCACACGCCGAAGCTCACCACCACGCCGAGCAGCACGGACACCACGAAGGCCGGCCACGTCCACGGGTTCTGCGGGAGCGCCACGTCGAAGGCGAGGGCGCCCACCAGCAGGGGCGCGGCGCCACGCCCCAGGAACTGGAACGCCGCGCGCCCCACGGCGACCGACAGCCACCACAGCTGGAGGTCGGCGGGCCGGTAGAGGTCCACGGCGATGTCGCCGCTCTTGACGCGCTCGATCAGCTCGTCCTCGAAGCCGCCGCCCATGAGGGAGCAGACCGCGAGCAGCGCCTGCCCGATCCACACGTACGCCAGCGCTTCCGGCAGGTCGTAGCCGCCGAGCCGCGGACGTTCCTCCCACAGGGCCGCATAGGTGAACGCCAGGACGAAACCGAAGACGGTGTTCGTGAACACCCCCGCGGCGGTGGCCACCCGGTAGGTCGCGTGGCGCCGGAAGGACCCCGCCACGACGGCCGCGTACAGCCGCACCTCTCCTCCCTCCGCCGCCGCCCGCCCGCCGGGCGCAAAGTCCGAGAGCCTAGCAGCGGCGCCGCACCGTCCGCGACGGGTTTTCGCGCCTCCGCCCTCCCGCGACCGCGGCAGGCGGGACACCGGAATGCGCGGGATCGCGCCACCCGCGGTGCAGTATGAGAAACAGGGTGGGGGCAAAAAGTGACACACACCGTCAAACTCAGACAAGGACAGGGCCGGAGGCACATGAGCGACGACGCCCCGCTGCCGCCAGGAGGCTGGGAGCCACGCGACCCGACCGTCCACGGCGCCCCGCCGGGGAACCGCCCCCGTCCGGGCCCGGCATCCCCCACCCGCCGCGCCCGCCGAGCCGAACGCCGCGCGGCCCGGCGCCGCCGCCGCACCGGATGGCGCCGCCTCGTCCCCACCCGGCGCATGCTGCTCGGCAGTCTCCTGCTGCTCCTGCTGCTCGGCGCCGGCGGCTTCCTCGCGGGCTACCACCTCATCGACATCCCGCCCGCCAACGCCCAGGCCACCGCCCAGGCCAACGTCTACCTGTACGCCGACGGCAGCCCCCTCGCCCAGGCCGGCAAGGTCAACCGGGAGAACGTCCGCCTCTCCCGCGTCCCCGAATCCCTGCGGCACGCCGTCCTCGCGGCCGAGGACCGGGACTTCCACTCCGAACCCGGAGTCGACCCCGGAGCGCTCCTGCGCGCCGCCTGGAACACCCTCAGCGGCAAGGGCACCCAGGGCGGCTCCACCATCACCCAGCAGTACGTCAAGAACTACTACCTCGGCCAGGAACGCACCCTCACCCGCAAGGTGAAGGAGTTCTTCATCGCCATCAAGCTCGACCGGCGCACCTCCAAGGACCACATCCTGGAGGGCTACCTGAACACCAGCTACTACGGCCGCAACGCCTACGGCGTGCAGGCCGCCGCCCGCGCCTACTACGGCAAGGACGTCGACGAACTCGGCACCGCGGAGGGCGCCTACCTCGCCGCACTCCTCAACGCCCCCAGCGCCTACGACGTCGGCTCCCGCACCGGCAACCAGACGCGTGCGCTGGCCCGCTGGAACCACGTCCTGGACGCGATGGTCGAGGAGCGCTGGCTCACCGCGGCGGAACGCGCCCGGCTCACCTTCCCCGCCGTGACGCCCGCCCGTCCCGCCGCCGGCCTCTCCGGGCAGCGCGGCTACGCCGTGCAGGCCGTGAACGCCTACCTCACCCGTCACGGCATCGTCCGCAGCGACGAGCTGGCCGCGGGCGGCTACCGCATCACCACCACCCTGCGGAAGGACCGGGTCGACGCCTTCGCCGACGCCGTCGGCGCCCGGGTGCTCTCCCGCCTCGACCCCGGCACCCGCCCCGTCGACCGCTACGTCCGCGTCGGCGGCGCATCCGTCGAACCCGCCACGGGCAAGGTCGTCGCCCTCTACGGCGGCATCGGCTACACCCGGCAGTACGTCAACAACGCCACCCGGCGGGACTACCAGGTCGGCTCCACCTTCAAGCCGTTCGTGTTCGCCGCCGCCGTCGACCGCGGAGCCACCACCCAGTACGGCGAGCCCATCACCCCCGCCACCATCTACGACGGCACCAACAAGCGCCCCGTCGAGGGCTGGACCGGCTCCCCCTACGCCCCCGCCAACGAGGACGACCACAGCTACGGCGGCATCACCCTGAGCACCGCCACCGACCGCTCGGTCAACGCGGTGTACGCCCAACTCGCCGTCGACGTGGGCCCGAAGGCCGTCGAACGCACCGCCGTCGCCCTGGGCCTCCCGCCCGACACCCCCGACCTCAACGCCTCACCGTCCATCGCCCTCGGACCGGCCACCGCCAGCGTCCTCGACATGGCCGGCGCCTACGCCACCCTCGCCAACCACGGGCGGCGCGGCGGCACCTATTCCCTGGTGGAGAAGGTGGAGCGGATCGGCCCGCGCGGCCCCGAGCCGCTCCCGCTGCCCGCCACCCTGGCCCCGCCGGCCGACGGCGGGCCGACCCGCCAGGCCGTCAGCCGGGAGGCCGCCGACGCGACGACGGCGCTGCTGCGCGGCGTCGTGGAGGGCGGCACCGGCACCGCGGCGGGCGCGGTCGGGCGCCCCGCCGCCGGCAAGACCGGCACGGCCGAGGACGACAAGGCCGCCTGGTTCGCCGGCTACACCCCGGAGCTCGCCACCGTCGTCGCCCTGATGGGCCAGGACCCGAAGACCGGCGCCCAGAAACCCCTGTACGGGGCGATGGGCCTGCCCCGGATCAACGGCGGCGGCGCCCCGGCGGAAATCTGGGCGCACTACACGAGCACCGTGCTGGAGGCCGAGCCCGTGCGGGACTTCGACCTGCGGGTACCGGAGCACCTGCGGGACGCCCCGCAGCCGCCGTCGGACCCCTGGGCGCAGCAGCCCTGGGGGCAGGAACCCCCGGGGCGGGACCCGTGGGCGCAGGAGCCGGACCTGTGGCACGAGCCGGCGGGGCAGCAGGGCGGCCACGGCCGCGGACCGGCCGCCACCCGCAGCCGCCCACCGGGCACTCAGTGACCGGAGGTCGCCTTCAGACCCACCACGGCCACCAGCAGCAGGCACACGAAGAAGATCCGGGCGGCGGTCACCGGCTCGTCGAGGACGACCATGCCGACGACCGCCGCCCCGGCGGCGCCGATCCCCACCCACACGCCGTACGCCGTGCCGATGGGCAGGGTCTTCGCGGCCTGGGCCAGCAGGGCCATGCTGGCGACGATGCCGAGGCCGGTCAGCAGGCTCGGCCAGAGCCGGGTGAACCCGTCGGTGAACTTCATCCCGATCGACCAGCCGATCTCCAGCAGACCGGCGGCGATGAGCAGAACCCAGGCCATGACGACACACCTTCGCGGATCGAGGAACTCTTCCGTGGTGCGTCGTCTTTGCCTTGGGACCCGGTACGGCGCGTCTCGTCGGGGTGCCCTCCACGCTAGCAAACCGCGCGGCGCGGCACCCCCGGGCGCCTCAGAGGTACAGCCCCGTGGAGTCCTCCGACCCCTCGAAGCGGTCCGCCGCCACCGCGTGCAGGTCGCGCTCCCGCATCAGGACGTACGCCACACCGCGGACCTCCACCTCGGCGCGGTCCTCGGGGTCGTACAGCACCCGGTCGCCGGGCTCCACGGTCCGCACGTTCTGGCCGACGGCGACCACCTCGGCCCAGGCCAGCCTGCGGCCTACGGCAGCGGTCGCCGGGATGAGGATGCCGCCTCCGGACCTCCGCTCGCCCTCGGGCGTGTCGGACCGGACCAGCACCCGGTCGTGCAGCATCCGGATGGGCAACTTGTCGTGGGTGTTCTCGCTCACCCCATGAACTTACCCGGCCCGGGGCCCCGCGAGGGCCCGGGGTGGGTCCTCGCGGCGGGTCCGGCCGGGGAGGCCGGGGCCCCTGTTCAGTCCTTGCGGCGGCGCGCGGACACCGCGAGCAGCCCGATCACGCCGAGCGCGACCATGGCCACCGGCAGCACCCGCTCCAGGCGCGGCGAGCCGTCCTCGGCGACGAACCGCTCGCGGACGTCGGTCACGACCCGGTTGACGGCGACGAAGGCCCGGCCGGCGGTCTCGTCCACGGTGGACGCCACCCGTGCCTTCGCGTCACCGATGATGGTCTTCGGGTGCACCCGCACACCGATCTCGTCGAGCGTGAGGGCCAGCTGCTCGCGCCGGCGGATGATGTCCGCCTCGATCTGCGCAGGGGTCCTGTCGTCCGACACGCGCTGCCTCCGAGGGTCCGTGGTGTTGTCAAGGGCCAGTCTGTCAGCTCGCCGCCCGGAAGCCCGCCACAGACCCCCATTAGGCTCGGTCGGGCAAGCACCAGAGCACCCGCGAGGAGACCAGAGCCATGAGCGAGCGACTGCAGCCCGGCGACACCGCCCCCGCCTTCACCCTGCCGGACGCGGACGGCAAGGACGTCTCCCTCGCCGACTACGAGGGCCGCAAGGTCATCGTCTACTTCTACCCGGCGGCCCTGACGCCCGGCTGCACCAAGCAGGCCTGCGACTTCACCGACAACCTGGAGGTCCTGGCGGGCGCGGGGTACGACGTGATCGGCGTCTCCCCGGACAAGCCCGAGAAGCTGGCGAAGTTCCGCGAGAAGGAGGACCTGAAGGTCACCCTGGTCGGCGACCCGGACAAGGCGGTCCTGGAGGCGTACGGCGCCTTCGGCGAGAAGAAGCTGTACGGCAAGACGGTGACGGGCGTCATCCGCTCCACGGTCATCGTCGACGAGAAGGGCAAGGTCGAACGCGCCCTCTACAACGTGAAGGCCACCGGCCACGTCGCCAAGCTGATCAAGGACCTCGGCATCTGAGCCGCCCGTCGGACGGTCCGCCGGCGGGGACCCGCGCCGCGGCGGTCCGGCGGGCCGACCGGCCTGCGGCCGCGGTCGGCTGGGCTCCGGTGCGGAACGGGAATCCCGCGTGGACGGGCACCACGTCACCGGTAGCATGGGCGGGCACGCGGCCGTTGCTGAATCGGTATAAGCGGAGGTTTTAGGTGCCTCTGGGCGTAAGCCCATGTGGGTTCGAGTCCCACCGGCCGCACGAGGTCACCGCGTAGGCCCACCCGGACGTCCCGGGTGGGCCTTCGTCGTACGGGCGCTCAGTCCAGCACGTCCCGCAGGACGGGCACCAGGGCGCGGAACGCCTTGCCGCGGTGGCTGATGGCGTTCTTCTCCTCGGGGGTCAGCTCCGCGCACGTGCGGGTCTCGCCGTGCGGCTGGAGGACCGGGTCGTAGCCGAAGCCGCCCGTGCCGGACGGGGTGTGGCGCAGGGTGCCCTCCAGGCGGCCCTCGACCACGTGCTCCGTGCCGTCCGGCAGGGCCAGGGCCGCCGCGCACGCGAAGTGGGCCCCGCGGTGGGGGGCGTCGATGTCGGACAGCTGCGCGAGGAGCAGGTCCAGGTTGGCCCGGTCGTCGCCGTGGGTGCCGGCCCAGCGGGCGGAGAAGATGCCGGGTGCGCCGCCGAGGACGTCGACGCAGAGGCCCGAGTCGTCGGCGATGGCCGGGAGACCGGTGGCGCGGGCCAGGGCGTGTGCCTTGAGCAGGGCGTTCTCGGCGAAGGTGACGCCGGTCTCCTTGACGTCGGGGATCTCGGGGTAGGCGTCGGCGCCCACGAGGTCGTGGGCGAGTCCGGCGTCGGCGAGGATGGCGCGCAGCTCGGTGATCTTCTTGGCGTTGCGGGTGGCGAGGATCAGGCGGGTCATGGCGTCCAGTATCCCGGTGCCCCGCGCCCGTGAGCCCGGGCGCCCGGCGTCCGGCATCCGGGTGCGGCGTGCGGGTGCGGTGCGCGGGTGCGGTGCGCGGGTGCGGCCCCCGCCGTGCCCCGCGGGGCGGCGGCGGAGCGGCGGCGGGGGCCGTGACGCGTGTCCTTACGGGGTGCAGACCTTGGCGACCTCGGAGGCCGCGTTGGTGATCGGCGTGAGGTCGGGCGTGGCATCGCCCTTCTCGACGGCGGTGCGGACGGTGTCGACCCCGGCGGAGAGGTCGTCGACGGCCTGGGTGAGGTCGGTGTTGCCGGTGGTGTCGCGGAGGTTGTCGAGCTCGCGGTCGATGTCGTCCAGGGACTCCTGGATCTGCGTGGGGTCACCGGCGTTGGCGACGGCCTGGCTGAGACGGTCGACGCTGGTGGCGATGGCGTCGGCGGTCCTGACGCAGTCGAGAGCCGTGTCGAGGGCGCCGCAGCCGGTGAGGGCGGCCGTGGTGAGGGTGAGGGCGGCGACGGTCAGGGCGGTACGGCGCATGGGTGGGGTCCTCCCCGGGACGGTGGCGGCGGGCGGGCGTACGGGCCTGGGGGGCTTCACGTACGCCCGCGGAGACGAAAGACGCCGGTGGGGCGCGTCGGGTTGCTCAGGCGGTGGTGTCGAGGGCGGCGCGCTGGAGGGCGGCGAGGTCGGCGCAGCCCCCCGTGGCGAGGTCGAGCAGGGCGTTGAGCTCCTTGCGGTCGAAGGGCTCGGCCTCGGCGGTGCCCTGGACCTCGACGAAGCGGCCGTCGCCGGTGCAGACGACGTTCATGTCGGTCTCGGCGCGGACGTCCTCCTCGTAGCAGAGGTCGAGGAGGGGGGTGCCGTCGACGATGCCGACGGAGACGGCGGCGACGGTGCCGGTGAGGGGCGTGCGGCCGGCCTTGACGAGCTTCTTGCGCTGCGCCCAGGCGACGGCGTCGGCGAGGGCGACGAAGGCGCCGGTGACGGCGGTGGTACGGGTGCCGCCGTCGGCCTGGAGGACGTCGCAGTCGAGGACGATGGTGTTCTCGCCGAGGGCCTTGTAGTCGATGACGGCCCGCAGGGAGCGGCCGATGAGGCGGGAGATCTCGTGGGTGCGGCCGCCGATCTTGCCGCGGACGGATTCGCGGTCGCCGCGGGTGTTGGTGGAGCGCGGGAGCATGGAGTATTCGGCGGTGACCCAGCCTTCGCCGCTGCCCTTGCGCCAGCGCGGGACGCCTTCGGTGACGGAGGCGGTGCACAGGACGCGGGTGTCGCCGCAGGAGATGAGGACGGAGCCCTCGGCGTGCTTGGTCCAGCCGCGTTCGATGGTGACCGGGCGGAGCTGTTCTGGGGTGCGGCCGTCGATTCGAGACATGCGGTAGAGCCTAGGCGGTGACGGCTACCCGGTGGGATGCGCGGTGCAGCCGTCGCGGCAGGGGGTGCAGACCGGGGCGGCCTCGGGCGGCACGTAGGGGCTGCACCAGCCGCAGAAGGTGCAGGCGTAGCGGCCGTTGACGCCGGCGACGGTGGCCTGGCACCGGGGGCAGGGCGTGGTGGTGATCTCAGCGGTGTAGGTGGCGGTGTGCGCGGTGTGCATGGTGTGGCTCCTCTCGCTGCCGCACGGGGATGCTACCCACGGGTGGGGCGTCCGTGCCCGCGGTGCCGGAAGTCGCCGGGCGCAGCCGCTGGGACGGGGGGGCGGGTCCCGCCGGTGGCGGGGGTGTGCGGGGCGGGGCGGACGGCCC
>NZ_MKXB01000100.1:34230-52898 GCF_001865245.1 Streptomyces sp. CC53
GTGACGGGGGCGCGGTGAGGCGGAAGGGGCACCCGTCCCAACGCCGGGCGACGGCCCTCGCCGGGGGCGGGGCGGGGCCCTGCCAGGCCGCCGGGTCCTTGCTGCGAGACCGTACCGCCCCTTACCGCGGCTTGCCGAGGGTCAGATCGTCGTCAGCCGCATCAAGGACGGCACCTACGCGCCGGGCTCCCGCGCGCCGTCGACATGGGAACGGGCTACCGAGCTCGGCGTCATTGCGTCGTCGACCAGCCGGAAGGCACTGGCGCACCTGCGTCGTGAGGGCCGGCTGCGGGGCGAGACGGGCATCGGCACGTTCGCCGCCGACCAGCCGCCCGCCGACGGCCCCGGGCGTGGCGAGCCCACCGGCTGAACTGCCGCCAATGCACTGGGGCCCGACCGGCGAGCGGTCGGGCCCCAGCAGGTGTACGCAGGTCCGCAGCACGTCCCATACCCATTTCGTACGGGAGGTGCCGGGAGCCCGGGACGGAGTCCGGTGCGGGTCACCGGACCGCCGTCGTCACATCATGTCTTCGATCTCCGCGGCGATGGGGTCGGCGTCCGTGCCGATGACGACCTGGATCGCGGTGCCCATCTTGACGACGCCGTGGGCGCCGGCGGCCTTCAGCGCGGCCTCGTCGACCAGGTCGGGGTCGTTGACCTCGGTGCGCAGGCGGGTGATGCAGCCTTCGACCTCTTCGATGTTGTCGAGGCCGCCGAGCCCGGCGACGATCTTCTCAGCCTTGCTGGCCATGTGTTTCTCCCTGTGTTCCAAGAGCGCAGTCTCGGCGCGCCGTAGGCCCGCTTTTGTCACGGTAACTCACGGTTGGCCCATCTACGCGGGCGGGCTGCCGCCCCGTCACGGATCATGACGATCATCGGCGCCCCACCCACGGCCGGGCTTCGGGAGCCTACCGCACTGGTCTACACCAGTCTGCCTGTTCCGTCGTGGTTTCCGGGAGGTCCCGATGAGCACGGAGGGTGCACCGAGCGCCGCGGCCCCGCGGAGGTCCAAGCGGAGCGCGCTGTTCCAAGGTTTGCAGAAGGTGGGGCGCAGCCTTCAGCTGCCGGTGGCGGTGCTGCCCGCGGCCGGCCTGCTGGTGAGCCTCGGAAACCTGTTCTCGGCCTACCTGGACGGCGACTTCTGGGACACGACGTCGGACGTCCTGCTCCAGGGCGGCACGGCGATCCTGGACGGCTCGTTCGGGCTGCCGCTGCTCTTCTGCATCGGCGTGGCGATCGGGTTCGCCAAGAAGGCCGACGGCTCGACGGCGCTGGCGGCGGTGGTGGGCTTCCTCGTCTACGACGGGGTGCTGAGGGCGTTCCCGCAGGAGGGGACGGTCACCCCCGAGGTGCCGGAAGGGGTGCCGCAGAACCCCGGGGTACTGGGCGGCATCCTCATCGGGCTGCTGACGGCGGTGGTGTGGCAGCGGTACCACCGGACGAAGCTGGTGGACTGGCTGGGCTTCTTCAACGGGCGGCGCCTGGTGCCGATCCAGATGGCGTTCCTCGGCGTGGTGCTGGGCGTGCTCTTCGGACTGCTGTGGGAACCGGTCGGCGAGGGACTGGAGTGGTTCGCCCGGCAGTTGATCGGCCTGGGGGCGTGGGGCGCGGCGATCTTCGGAGTGGCGAACCGGCTCCTCATCCCGGTGGGCATGCACCAGTTCATCAACACGTTCTTCTGGTTCCAGGCGGGCGAGTACACCACGCCGGACGGGACAGTGGTGCAGGGCGACCTGACGCGGTTCTTCGCCGAGGACCCCACGGCGGGGCAGTTCATGTCGGGCTTCTTCCCGATCATGATGTTCGGCCTGCCCGCGGCGGCGCTCGCGATCACCCACACGGCGCGCCCGGAACGACGGCACGAGATCGCGGGCCTGATGGCGTCGGTGGCGCTGACCTCGTTCGTGACCGGGGTGACGGAGCCGATCGAGTTCTCGTTCATGTTCGCGGCGCCGCTGCTGTACGGGCTGCACGCGCTGCTCACGGGCGCGTCGATGGCGGTGACGTGGGGGCTCGGGGTGCACGCGGGCTTCAGCTTCTCGGCGGGGCTGATCGACTACGTCGTGAACTGGCACCTGGACACCAAACCGTGGCTGATCATCCCGATCGGGCTCGTCTTCGCCGTCGTGTACTACGTGGTGTTCCGGTTCGCTATCACGTTCTTCGACCTGAAGACGCCGGGGCGGGAGCCGCCGGAGGTCGAGGCGGCGATCGAGCGGGACACCACCAAGCCCTGAGGACGGACGCCCCGCAGGCCACGGCGGCCGCCCGCGGGGCGCGCCCCCGCACGACGGGCGGCAGGCGCGGGCGGCCCCCACCGGCACGTCCGCGGTGCAGCGGCGGACCCGGGTGCCGTCGGCCCTTTCGGGGCGCAGCGGCGCGGCGGGCTCCGGAGGCAGGACCCACACAGGTACGAGGGCGGCGCGGCCGACGGCCCCCGGGCGCAGGCACAGGCCGAGGCGGGCACCCCCGGACGCAGCGCCCCTCCGCGACACGGCAGGGAACCGAGGCACGGGCGGGTCCAGGCGCAGCAGGCTTCTGCGACACGACAGGCACCCCGGCACGCGGACCCCGCAGCCCGGCGCGCCTCCGCGACACGGCGGGGAGGCGAGGCACGGCGGCCCCAGGCGCAGCAGGCTTCTGCGACACGACGGGCACCCCGGCACGCGGACCCCGCAGCCCGGCGCGCCTCCGCGACACGGCGGGGAGGCGAGGCGTGGGGCGGGCAGGTGCCCGCCCCGATGGCGCGCGGGCAGGCGGTGCGGCCACCGGCACGCGGTCCGTGTCGGCGCCTCCGCCGCGTGCCGTCGGCATCACCTCCCCCGACCGGCACCGCCGGCCGCACCGAAGGCCGTTCCGGCCCGACCGGCCACCGCCGTCATCAAGCCGTGACCCTCGGCCGGGACGCGGAACGGGCAGCGGGCGCCGGGCCGGGCAGGAGGGTCGCACCGTGCCGGACCAGGGCTTTGCGGCCCTGGTGTCAGGGGCCGCAGGGCAGGTGTCAGGGGTGCGCACGGACCGTAGAGGTCACATCACGATTTCACAGGTTCCTTATCTATCCCCCACCGTGCTACAACAGGTCTACACCAGTAATGGTGTAGACCACGCGGCCATGTCCCCGTGCCGCGCACCCCCTTGAGACGCCGCCGTCCCCCGTTGTTTCCTTCCGGGCGGCGCCTTGCCCACTGGAGGAAGTTGATGTCCACGGCCAGCACCGCCCCCGCGGCGGAGCAGAACAAGAAGGGCCCGGGCGCGATGGCTGTCCTGCAGCGCATCGGCCGCAGCCTCATGCTGCCGGTCGCCGTGCTGCCGGCCGCCGCCCTGCTGGTGCGCTTCGGTCAGCCCGACATGCTCGGCAGGGAGTCGTTCCCGACCTTCATCAACAAGATCGCAGGCTACATGGCCGCGGGCGGCGGCGCGCTGCTCGACAACATGGCGCTGCTCTTCGCGGTCGGCATCGCGATCGGCTTCGCGAAGAAGTCGGACGGCTCGACCGCGCTCGCCGCCGTCACCGGTTACCTCGTCTTCAAGAGCGTGCTCGGCACCTTCACCGACAGCAACCTGCCGAAGAAGGAAGCCATCGTCGACGGCAAGATCGTCATGGTGGAGCAGGCGGTCGACGCCAAGGTGCTCGGCGGCGTGGTCATGGGCATCATCGTGGCCCTGCTGTACCAGCGCTTCTACCGGACGAAGCTGCCGGACTGGGCGGGCTTCTTCGGCGGACGCCGACTCGTCCCGATCCTCTCCGCGTTCGCGGGTCTGCTCGCCGGCATCGTCTTCGGCCTGATCTGGCCGTGGCTCGGCGCGGGTCTGCACTGGCTGGGCGAGAGCCTGGTGAGCTCCGGTGCCGTCGGCGCGGGCATCTTCGGTGTCGCCAACCGCGCGCTCATCCCGGTCGGCATGCACCACCTGCTGAACTCCTTCCCGTGGCTCCAGGCCGGCGAGTTCGACGGCAAGACCGGCGACATCGCCCGCTTCCTGGCCGGTGACCCGACCGCGGGCCAGTTCATGACCGGCTTCTTCCCGATCATGATGTTCGCCCTTCCGGCGGCCTGCCTCGCCATCGTCCACTGCGCCCGCCCCGAGCGCCGCAAGGTCGTCGGCGGCATGATGTTCTCGCTCGCGCTGACCTCGTTCGTCACCGGTGTCACCGAGCCGATCGAGTTCACGTTCATGTTCATCGCCCCGGTGCTGTACGCGATCCACGCGCTGCTGACCGGTGTGTCCATGGCGCTGACCTGGGCGCTGGGCATGAAGGACGGCTTCGGCTTCTCGGCCGGCGCCATCGACTACCTGCTCAACTGGGGCATCGCCACCAACCCCGCGGGCCTCGCCCTGGTGGGTCTGTGCTTCGCGGCGGTGTACTACGCGGTGTTCCGCTTCGCGATCATCAAGTTCAACCTGCCGACGCCGGGCCGCGAGTCCGACGAGGAGCTGGCCGAACTGCAGAAGGCCGAGGCCAAGTAGGCCGCGGCGGCCACCGCTGACGGGGGAGGGCCCCGGGATCCGCAGGGATCCCGGGGCCCTCCCCCGTTCGGCGTGGCACGGGCTACAGCTCGTACACCGCGCCGGGCCTGGCCAGTTCGGCGGGGCCGGCGTACACGGCGCGGGCGTCGGCCAGGTTCCGCTCGCCGTCCGTCCACGGCGGGATGTGGGTGAGCACCAGCCGCTTCACGCCGGCGCGCGCGGCGTGCAGGCCCGCTTCCCGGCCGTTGAGGTGCAGCTCGGGGATGTCCTCCTTGCCGTGCGTGAAGGACGCCTCGCACAGGAACAGGTCGGCGTCCGCCGCCAGGGTGTCGAGGGCGTCGCACACACCGGTGTCCCCGGAGTACGTCAGGACCTTGCCGCCGTGCTCGATGCGGATGCCGTACGCCTCGACGGGGTGGCACACCCGTTCCGTGCGCACCGTGAAGGGGCCGATCTCGAAGGGCCCGGACTTCAGGGTGTGGAAGTCGAAGACCTCGCTCATGGAGGTGGCGGACGGGGTGTCCGCGTACGCCGTCGTCAGCCGCTGCTCGGCGCCCTCGGGGGCGTACACGGGCATCGCGTCGCAGCGGCCGCCCTCGTGGCGGTAGTAGCGGGCCACGAAGTACGCGCACATGTCAATGCAGTGGTCGGCGTGCAGATGGCTCAGGAAGATCGCGTCGAGGTCGTAGAGACCGCAGTGGCGCTGCAACTCGCCGAGGGCGCCGTTGCCCAGGTCGAGGAGCAGCCGGAAGCCGTCGGCCTCCACGAGGTAGCTCGAGCAGGCCGAGTCCGCGGACGGGAACGACCCGGAGCAGCCGACGACGGTGAGCTTCATGGAGCGTGAACCTCCGTGAACGACGCGGGACGGGAGCAGGGAAGCGCTTCCCGGGGGGAGCGCTGGAGGGGAGGTCGTGCGGTGCGACGAGCGTACGGCTCGGAAACGCGGGGCGCTCCTCCGCGACGGCCCGTTGTGGGGGAACTCACCTGCGCTGTCACCGGTTCGGAGGTGCGCGGCCCCGCCGGGCGGAGCGCGCGGCGGAACGGTAACGTCCGGAGGCATGGACACGTCCTGGTGGCTGGCGCTCGGCGCCGTCGTGGTGATCGCCCTGGTGGCGGCCGTGGCCGACGGCTGGGGCCGGAGCGGTGCGGGGGCGCGGCGCAGGCCCGCGCGGCGGCCCGGCGGACGGACCCGTCCCCCGGCACGGCCCGCGGACCGGCCCGGGGGCGGGCGCCCCGCTCCGGAGCGGCGGCCGGAGCCGGGGGAGATCTGGTGGGCGGACGTGCCGTTCGAGGACGGCCCGGGCTCGAAGGACCGGCCGTGCCTGGTCCTGTCCGTGCGGGGCGACGTGGCGCTCGTCGCCAAGATCACCAGCAAGTACCGGCCCGAGCGGCCCGGGGTGATCGCGCTGCCGCCGGGCTCCGTGGGCGACGCGCGGGGGCGGGCCGGGTTCCTGGAGACGGACGAGCTGCGGAACGTCCCGCTGTGGGACTTCCGCCGCCGCGTGGGATCGGTGGACCCGCTGGTCTGGGACCAGGTACGCCACCTGGCGGCGGGCTAGCGCGGTACGCGGCGAGTCGACCGCCCCGCGGGACGGTCGACTCGGCATGGCGGTGCTCCTCCGTGGACGGGCGTCACGCCCAGAGCTGTCCCTGGAGGGTCTCGATGGCGGCCTCCGTGGTGGGAGCGGTGTAGACGCCGGTCGACAGGTACTTCCAGCCCCCGTCGGCGACGACGAAGACGATGTCCGCGGGCTCGCCCGCCTTCAGGGCCTTGCGGCCGACGCCGATCGCGGCGTGCAGGGCCGCGCCGGTGGAGACGCCCGCGAAGATCCCCTCCTGCTGGAGGAGCTCGCGGGTGCGGGTCACCGCGTCGTCGGAGCCGACCGAGAAGCGGGTGGTCAGCACGGACGCGTCGTACAGCTCGGGCACGAAGCCCTCGTCCAGGTTGCGCAGGCCGTAGACGAGGTCGTCGTAGCGCGGCTCCGCGGCGACGATGCGGACGTCGGGCTTGTGCTCCCGCAGGTAGCGGCCGACGCCCATGAGGGTGCCCGTGGTGCCGAGGCCGGCGACGAAGTGGGTGATGGAGGGGAGGTCGGCGAGGATCTCCGGTCCGGTCGTGGCGTAGTGGGCGGCGGCGTTGTCCGGGTTGCCGTACTGGTAGAGCATCACCCAGTCGGGGTTCTGGCCGGCGAGCTCCTTCGCGACCCGCACGGCCGTGTTGGAGCCGCCGGCGGCCGGGGAGGAGATGATCTCCGCGCCCCACATCGCCAGGAGGTCGCGGCGCTCCTGGGACGTGTTCTCGGGCATCACGCACACGATGCGGTAGCCCTTGAGCCTCGCCGCCATCGCCAGGGAGATGCCGGTGTTGCCGGAGGTCGGCTCCAGGATGGTGCAGCCCGGGGTGAGCCGGCCGTCCTTCTCCGCCTGCTCGATCATGTAGAGGGCGGGGCGGTCCTTGACGGAGCCGGTGGGGTTGCGGTCCTCCAGCTTGGCCCAGATGCGCACGTCGTCCGAGGGGGACAGGCGCGGCAGCCGGACCAGCGGGGTGTTCCCGACGGCGGCGAGGGGGCTGTCGTACCGCATCAGCGCATTCCGCCGGCCACGGCCGGGAGGATCGTGACGTTGTCGCCGTCGGACAGCTTGGTGGAGATGCCGTCCAGGAAGCGGACGTCCTCGTCGTTCAGGTACACGTTCACGAAGCGGCGCAGCTCGCCGCCGTCCACGATCCGCTCCTGGATTCCGGAGTGGCGGGTCTCCAGGTCGGCGAACAGCTCGGCGAGGGTGTCGCCGCTGCCCTCGACGGACTTGGCGCCGTCGGTGTGGGTGCGGAGGATGGTCGGGATGCGGACCTCGATGGCCATGACGTGGGCTCCTGTGGAAGGCGGCGGAAAGGGCGGGACGTGCGGGTGCGGCGCCGTGCGCCCTGGTCGGGCCGCGTGCGGCGCGGTGCGTGGGAGTGGTCGGTACGCGTCTGGCCGCGGCTCAGGCGGCGGCGCCGTGCTGACACATGGCGCTGGCGAGGCGGCACAGGTCGACGTGCAGCCGCGCCACGAGCAGGACGGTGCCCGGCGTCTGTTCGCTCACGTCGAGGGAAACCATGCGCTCATCGTAACGATTCCCGGTCGCCCCACCAGAGTGTGATCTCGCATCGCGGACGGTGCCCGCTCGCCATGCGGACGGCTGTCCGGCGGGGCGCAGGTCAGGTCGGGTCAGTACGCCTCGACGACCACGACCTCTTCCTCGGTGATCTCGCCGTCCACGATGCGGAACGAGCGGAACTGGAAGGGTCCGGCGTCATCGGTGTCCGCCGTGGACACCAGCACGTAGTGGGCGCCGGGCTCGTTCGCGTACGAGACGTCGGTGCGGGACGGGTACGCCTCGGTCGCCGTGTGCGAGTGGTAGATCACGACCGGCTCCTCGTCGCGGTCGTCCATCTCGCGGTACAGCTTCAGCAGGTCGCCGGAGTCGAACTCGTAGAACGTGGGCGAGCGGGCGGCGTTCAGCATCGGGACGAAACGCTCGGGGCGGTCGGTGCCGGCCGGGCCCGCGACCACGCCGCAGGCCTCGTCGGGGTGGTCGGCGCGGGCGTGCGCGACGATCTGGTCGTACAGGGCCCGTGTGATGGTCAGCATGGGGTTCAGGATAAGCAGACCGGCCCGCCCGTACCGAGGGGCGGTACAGGCGGGCCCAGATGCTGGACACCGTCGGGGGGCGAGGCCGTTCAGCGCTTGCGGAACGCGGCGTTCTCGGGGCTGCGGGACCTCAGCGTCAGGTACGCGGCGCCGAGCAGGGCGCCCCACACCGGGGCGCAGTAGAGCGACACCCGGGACTGGGCGTCGACGGCCATGAGCACGAGGACGAGGCCGAGGAAGGCGAGCGCGAACCAGCTGGTCCAGGGCGCGCCGGGGGCCCGGAACGAGGACCGCGGCAGCTCGCCGCGGTCGGCGCGGGCGCGGTAGCGGAGGTGGCAGACGAGGATCATGATCCATGCCCACATGCCGGACACGGTGGCGAAGGACACGACCTTCTCGAAGGCGTCGCCGGGCCACCGGTAGTTGATCCACACGCCGACGAGCATCAGGGCCGCGGAGAAGGTGGTGCCGACCAGCGGTGTGCCGGACTTCGTGAGGCGGGTGAAGAGCCTCGGGCCCTGACCGTTGAGCGCGAGGTCGCGCAGCATGCGGCCGGTGGAGTACATGCCGGAGTTGCAGGAGGACAGGGCGGCGGTGAGCACCACGAAGTTCACGAGGGCGGCGCCGACGCCGAGGCCCATCTTCTCGAAGGCGGCGACGAACGGGGAGACGCCCGGCTGGAACTCGCTCCACGGCACCACGGAGAGGATCATGACCAGCGCGCCGACGTAGAAGACGGCGATGCGCCACGGAACGGTGTTGATGGCCTTGGGCAGGGTCGTCCCGGGGTCCTTTGACTCGCCCGCGGTGACGCCGACCAGTTCGACGGCGAGGAAGGCGAACATCACGATCTGCAGGGTCATGAGGGTGCCGCCGACGCCCTGCGGGAAGAAGCCGCCGTCGGCCCACAGGTGGCTGACGGACGCGGTGTCGCCGGCATCGGAGAAGCCGAGCGTGAGGATGCCGGCGCAGATCAGGATCATGCCGATGATGGCGGTGACCTTCACCATCGAGAACCAGAACTCCAGCTCGCCGAAGAGCTTCACGGAGATCAGGTTCGCCGCGTACAGGACGACGGTGAAGGCGAGCGCGGACAGCCACTGGGGGATGTCCCACCAGTACGTCATGTAGGTCGCGGCGGCGGTCACCTCCGTGATGCCGGTGACGACCCAGAAGAGCCAGTACGTCCAGCCGGTGGCGAAACCGGCGAACGGGCCGACGAACTCGCGGGCGTACTCGGAGAACGAGCCGGACACCGGGCGGTACATGAGGAGCTCGCCCAGGGCCCGCATGATGAAGAAGATGACGAGGCCGGCCAGGGCGTAGGCCAGGACGAGGCTCGGGCCCGCCTTGGATATCGCGGTGCCCGCACCGAGGAAGAGGCCGGTGCCGATGGCGCCGCCGATGGCGATCATCTGGATCTGGCGGGCGCCCAGCGCCCGCTGGTACCCCTCGCCTCCGCCGTCGCCCTCCGCGGCGGCCGCGGTGCCGTGGTGCTGTGTCTCGACCTTCGCTGAGGTCATGGTCGTGGTGCGCCTTTCTCCGCGCTGGTCCCCCCCGGAACATGGCTTGGAGTGCCGCCGGCGATCGGCCGGCCGTGGCGCCCCCGGAAGACAGGGGTGGCGTCCCCGGGCGGTCGTGCAGATGTATCACGGTTGTCCGCATATCGGACGCGGGTCTCCGTGGGACCCTGTGGCCCAGCGCACAGCCAGAACGCACCAGAACCGCACGACCAGGGGCGAAAGGGGTGCGGATCCATGAACAGATCTTTGTGCGGAGTTGAGCGTCCGCTGAGCGAACGGCTGCCGGCCGTCCCGGCACGCGGGAGCGCCCCCGCCCCGCCGTGGATGGCGGTGCGGGGGCGCTCGTCGTGCGGTGCGGGAGAGCGGCGCCGGGGTCAGAGGACCTTGGCGGGCTCCTCCTCCTGCTCCACCGGCTCCTCGCCGGCCTTGCGGCGGCGGACGAACTCCAGGAAGGAGTCGAGCTCCTTCTTGACGATCGGGGCGAGCAGGTACAGACCGATGATGTTGATCACGGCGAGCATGAAGAGCACCGAGTCGGCCAGGGAGATCAGCGCGTCCAGGGACATCAGCGAGCCGAGGATGGCGATCAGCGAGTAGAGCACCTTGAAGGTGGTCTCACTGGCCTTGCTGCGGCCGAACATGTGGGTCCAGGCCTTGAGGCAGTAGTAGCCCCAGGTGATCAGCGTGGAGAAGGCGAACAGCAGCACCGCGAGGGTCAGGATCCACGGGAAGAACGGCATCACGGTGGCGAAGGCGTCCGAGGTGATGGTGACGCCGCCGATGCTCTCGCCCTCACGGGCCTGCAGCCAGCTGTCCGGGCGGGCGATGACGATGGTCAGCGCGGTCATGGTGCAGATGACGACGGTGTCGATGAACGGCTCCAGCAGGGCGACCAGGCCCTCGGAGGCGGGGTGCTTCGTCTTGACCGCGGAGTGGGCGATCGGGGCGGAGCCGAGACCGGCCTCGTTGGAGAACGCGGCGCGCTTGAAACCGACGATCAGGGCACCGATGACACCACCGGCGACGCCCTTCGGGCTGAAGGCCTCGGTGATGATCTGCGAGACGGCGGCGGGCAGCTCGGTGACGTTGGCCAGGATGACGACCAGGCAGGCCACGATGTAGATGCCGGCCATGACCGGGACCAGCAGGCTGGTGACCTTGGCGACCGAGCGGAGGCCGCCGAGCAGGACCAGGCCGACCAGGGCGGCGATCAGGATGCCGAAGAACAGCGCGTAGGTGGAGGAGGCACCGCCGGTGGTGGCGGACAGCTGGCTGTAGCTCTGGTTGACCTGGAAGAGGTTGCCGCCGAAGAGGCCGAAGAAGAGGACCATGACGGCGGCGGCGAAGGCGAGCACCTTGCCGGCGGTCTTGGCGCCGTCGCCGAAGCGGTCGACGAGGCCCTTGCGCAGGTAGTGCATCGGGCCACCGGAGACGGTGCCGTCCTCGTGGACCTCGCGGTACTTCACACCGAGGGTGACCTCGACGAACTTCGACGCCATGCCGAGCAGGCCGCAGAGGATCATCCAGAAGGTGGCGCCCGGGCCACCGATGGAGACGGCGACCGCCACACCCGCGATGTTGCCGAGGCCGACGGTGCCGGAGACGGCGGCGGTCAGGGCCTGGAAGTGGTTGACCTCGCCGTGCGAGCCCTTCTCGTCGTACTTCCCGCGCACGACGTCGATCGCGAGCCGGAACTTCCGGACCTGGACGAACCCGAACCAGGCCGTGAAGACAAGACCAGCGACGACGAGCCAGGCGACGATCAGGGGCAGCTCGGTGCCGCCGACGGGCACCGAGTAGAAGACGATTTCGCCGACTTTGTCGGCGATGGGCTGGACGATATCGCTGACTGCTGTGTCGATGGTCTTGGCGATGGAGTCGAGAGACATCTGACTACCTCAATGGCGCAGGGGGCTGCTGGGCTGTGCCCGGCAGTGAGGGGTGCGGGTTGAGCGAACGCCGTTGTCCGTTCCGGCGACGTGCGGTCCTGACCGCCCGCGGACTCGGACGACGTGGATCACACAGGTCGTGCAGCGGCCGGTAGGGGCCGGCCCCCTCCACGGCGCGGCAGGGTTGGGCCGCTGTGGAGTTGCGAAGTTTTACCACGTGTTTCACTGATCGTTGAGTGACGCAGGTCACACCCAGACGTCCGAAACCCGCGAGTAGCCGGAGAAGCGCAGGAGCGGTGATGCGATCGTTATGCGGAATCCGTCGTCCGGCCAGCGGACGCGGCGCGTCCGCCGAAAAGGCGGTAGGCGACGGCCCTGACCTGCACCTCTTACGTTCTTCTTACACGTAAAAAGGGTGCGCCGGACCGAGGAAATACAGGCTCGTACGAGGGATCGTCTACGAAATAAGCGTCTCGACGAGCGTTTCCTGAAGGATGCCCAGCCAGAGGTACGCCATCACCATCGGTTTGCGGGGATCGCTGTCCGGTAGTCGGTACAGGCCGCTGCTCTCGTCCTCGTCGGTGACGTCGAGGCGGGTGCCGATGGTGAGCCTCAGGTCGTTGAGCGCGCCGAGCCAGTGCCGCGACTGCTCGGGGGTCAGCTCCAGCCGGCCGCCGGCCCGCCCGTCGCGCACCAGGCCGTCCAGGCTGCGCACGACCGCGAGCGCGTCCTGCCGCTTGCGGGACCGCAGGTCGTTCTCGGTGAAGCGGCGGAACTCGGCGGAGGCAGCGCGCAGCTCCGGGTCCTCGTCGGCCGCCTCCGCGCCGGGCTCCCCGTACGCGTCGGGGAACAGCCGGGCCAGCGCGGGGTCGGACGGCGGCTCGCTCGGGCCGTCCTGGAACAGTGCGGCGAGCGGGTCCTCGCCCTCGGCCGGTTCGTCACCCGGCCCGATCAGCTCCAGCAACTGCACCGCGAGCGACCGCAGGATGGAGACCTCGACCTCGTCCAGAGACACGGCCGCGCCACCACCGGGCAGCGCCTCGAAGTTGCCGCTCATCAGCCGCGGTCCTGGGAGAGCGTCGCCCACAGCCCGTAGCCGTGCATCGCCTGCACGTCGCGCTCCATCTCCTCGCGGGTGCCGCTGGAGACCACGGCACGGCCCTTGTGGTGCACGTCCAGCATCAGCTTGTGCGCCTTGTCCTTGGAGTAGCCGAAGTACGTCTGGAAGACGTAGGTCACGTAGCTCATGAGGTTGACCGGGTCGTTGTGGACGATCGTCACCCACGGCACGTCGGGTTCGGCGACGGCGAAGCTCTCTTCCGCCGGTGCGGTGCGTTCGGTCTCAAGGGGAGCAACACTCACTCCGCCCATGCTGCCACCCGGGGTGGGGGGCCGCACAAACGGGCTCCTCGGAGCGGGTGCACGGAGAAATCGTCACTCTGACGAGTATTCGGGGTACGATCCCGCCATGAACGCTGCGGACCTTGGGCTCGGGCTGCCGGTGGAGGTCCCCTCCACCGCCCTCTTCACCGACCAGTACGAGCTGACCATGCTCCAGTCCGCCCTGCGGGGCGGCACCGCCGACCGGCGCTCCGTCTTCGAGGTCTTCACCCGCCGCCTGCCCGAGGGGCGCCGCTACGGGGTGGTGGCCGGCACCGGACGCGTCCTGGACGCGATCGAGAACTTCCGCTTCGACCCGGCCGTCCTGGCGTTCCTGCGGGAGCGGGAGGTCGTGGACGAGGCCACGCTCGCCTGGCTGGCCGGCTACCGCTTCGGCGGGGACGTCTGGGGCTACCCCGAGGGCGAGGTGTACTTCCCCGGCTCCCCGATCCTGCGCGTGGAGGGGTCGTTCGCGGAGTGCGTGCTGCTGGAGACCGTGATCCTCTCCATCCTCAACCACGACTCCGCCATCGCGGCCGCCGCGTCCCGGATGTCCGCCGCCGCCGGCGGCCGCGGGCTGATCGAGATGGGCGCGCGGCGCACCCACGAGCTGGCCGCGGTGGCGGCGGCGCGGGCCGCCTACGTGGGCGGCTTCGACTCCACGTCCGACCTGGCGGCCGGGTTCCGCTACGGCATCCCCACCGTGGGCACCTCCGCGCACGCCTTCATCCTGCTGCACGACACCGAGCGGGACGCCTTCCGCGTGCAGGTCGAGGCGCTGGGGCGGGGCACGACCCTGCTGGTCGACACCTACGACGTGGCGGAGGCGGTGCGGACGGCCGTCGAGGTCGCCGGACCCGGCCTCGGCGCGGTGCGGATCGACTCCGGCGACCTGCTGCTGGTCGCGCACCGGGTGCGGCAGCAGCTCGACGCGCTCGGGGCGCGGGACACCCGGATCGTGGTCACCTCCGACCTCGACGAGTACGCCATCGCGTCGCTCGCGGCCGCGCCCGTGGACGCGTACGGGGTGGGCACGCAGCTGGTGACCGGCAGCGGCCACCCGACGTGCTCGATGGTGTACAAGCTGGTCGCCCGCGCCGAGTCGGCGGACCCGGCGGCGCCGCTGCGCCCGGTGGCGAAGAAGTCCCTCGGCGGGAAGGCGTCGGCGGGCGGCCGCAAGTGGGCGGCGCGGCGGGTCGACGCGGACGGCGTCGCCGAGGCGGAGGTGGTCGGGACGGGTCCGGTGCCGCCGCAGCTGCTGGACCGCCAGGTGCAGGTGCGGCTCGTGAAGGCGGGCGAGGTGGTCGCGCGCGAGCCACTGGCCGCGGCCCGGGACCGGCACGTGGCGGCCCGCGCGTCCCTGCCGCTGTCGGCGGTGCAGCTGTCCCGCGGCGAACCGGTGCTGCCCACGGAGTCCGTCTCCTGACCGGCGGCCCGCCTGGTGCGCCGGGGCACGGCCCGTCTGCCGGCCCGCCCGGCGGGCGGTGTGACCGGTCAGGCGGCCCGCACGGCCGCGGGGCCGGGCAGCGGACCGCGGGCGCGCGGGCCGGCCCCGTGCGCTGCCGGGCCGCCGGCCCGCGCCGGACTCCCGTGGGGTGCTCTCCCGCCGGGGAGGGGAAGTCCCTACCCTCGGAACCATCCCCGTACGTCCCCGTCCCCGTACACCCGACGAGCCATCGACCGCTCCCCCACCGAAGGACAACCGCCATGCACCGCGCATTGATCGTCGTCGACGTTCAGAACGACTTCTGCGAGGGCGGCAGCCTCGCGGTGGCCGGGGGCGCGGACGTCGCCGCCGCCATCACGGACCTCGTCGGCGAGACCGCCGGAGTCGTGTACCAGCACGTCGTCGCCACCCGCGACCACCACGTCGACCCGGGCGACCACTTCGCCGACCGGCCGGACTTCGTGCGCAGCTGGCCCCCGCACTGCGTGGCCGGCACGGAGGGCGTCGGCTTCCACCCGAACTTCGCGCCCGCCATCGCCTCCGGCGCCGTGGACGCCGTCTTCGACAAGGGCGCCTACGCGGCCGCGTACAGCGGCTTCGAGGGCGCCGACGAGAACGGGGTGCCGCTGGCCGAGTGGCTGCGGGCGCACGGCGTCGAGGAGGTCGACGTCGTCGGCATCGCCACGGACCACTGCGTCCGCGCGACCGCGCTGGACGCCGCCGCCGAGGGGTTCCGCACGCACGTGCTGCTGGACCTGACGGCGGGCGTCGCCCAGGAGACGACGCAGAAGGCCCTGGAGGAGCTGCGGACCGCCGGGGTGCGGCTCAGCGGCAAGCCGGTGGTGTGAGGCCGCTCAGGGCCGTATCAGGGCCCCTATGGGGTGCCACAGCTCCAGGGCCCGGCTCGGGGTGGTGCGCCACAGCAGCCCCTCGGGGTGGTGGAGCACCGCGGTGACCTCGTCCGGGGTCGGCGGGTGGGTGTTGCCCCGCAGGTAGGCCCGCAGCCCGAGGTTGCGCAGCCGGGTCAGGGCGCGCGAGCGGTTCGCGGCGTGGACGAGTATCCGTACGGTGACGCCCTCGGCCGCCGGGCTGGGCAGGCTCAGGGCCACCACCACGCTGCCTCCCGGCAGCTTGCAGAAACCACCACCAGGCACGGCGATGCCTCCCCCGTTGCGATGCGTGTCAATAAGAGTCGGTCAGGTGCACCTAAACACGATCGGCCGCCGCCCGCTAGAGGGCGACGGCCGATCATGCGTTGACCTGCGGTGATGCGGTCTACTTGGTGGACGGACCCACCTGGACGGTGATCGTCTGGCCGCTGTACGGCTGCTTGACGATGGCGATCCGGGTGTTGGTGTCAGTTACCTTGACGCTGGCCCGCGGGTTCTCCTCGGTCCAGTAGACGCCCTTGCGGTCGTCGAAGACCGGGACGCCCGCGTGGTTGCGGACGCGCTGCTTCACGCCCTCCTTGTGGAGGGTGAGGCCCTGGTAGCGGAACCGGCTGAAGGTGGAGTCGTACGCCTGGATGCGGTTGCGCATCAGGGTGCCGTCCTTCCACTTCAGCGGCTCGGGGTTGGCGTCGATCGGGAGGATCAGGCCCTCACCGGGGTGGACGGCCGTGTTGTTGTCGTTCTGGGAGGTGTCCCACTTCCAGATCAGCAGACCGGTCTGGTACGGGTAGTGCTCCACCCAGTCGTCCTTCGAGCCGATGAAGCCGAAGTTGTACGGGCCGACCTTGAGGGTCGCGTCGTACGAGACGTACTGGCGGTTCTCCGCGATGTAGTACTGGGCGTACTCGTCGGAGATCGCCTCACCGATGCGGGAGAAGCCGTTGGCGGTCCAGCCGGCGGCCTCGGACTCGGCGTCGTCGGCGAAGAGCTCGGCGCCGTCCGCGACGATCTTGATGTTGTCGGCCGCGAAGCCCTTCTCCGCGACACCGCCGTCCGTCAGGTAGCGGAAGCGGAGGTCGACCTTCTTGCCGGCGTAGGCGTCGAGGCCGTAGACCAGCTTCTTGTGGCCCTCGGAGTGACCGGTCAGCGCCGGGGCGCCGCTCGCGTCCTTCGTGATGGGCGCGCCGTCGGCGGTGCCGTCCAGGGCGTTCCAGGTGGCGCCGCCGTCCGTGGAGACCTCGGCGTACAGGTAGTCGTAGTCCGCCTCGATCTCCCACCAGCCGTCGAGCGACAGCTCGGCCGACGACTTGCCCGTCAGGTCGACGGAGCGGGTGAGGGTGTTCTTCAGGTCGTCACCCATGTTGCTCCACCACTGCATGGAGCCCTGGGCCGGCTTGACGATCGGGGTGGTGACGTGCTTCTTGGGCAGCTCGACGACCAGCGCCTGCGGGTTCTTGGTGTTGTACTCCGCGACGCCCAGCTTGTGCTTCGACTTGGTGCCGGCCTTGGCCTTCTCGTAGTTCAGCCAGCCCAGCTGCAGCTTGTCCCAGGCGGTCATGTCGCCCGGCATGTCGCCGATGCTGTCCTTGCCGGTGCCCAGCCAGGAACCGGAGGACATCAGGGACCAGAAGCCCGTGGAGTTCTCCGCGCCCGGAGCGCCGGAGGTGTCGTACAGGTCGGGCAGGCCGAGGTCGTGGCCGTACTCGTGCGCGAAGACGCCGAGGCCGCCGTTCTCCGGCTGGACGGTGTAGTCGCCGACCCAGATGCCGGTGTCGCCGATCTGGGCGCCGCCCGCCTTGTTGTGCTCCGGGCCCGTCTTGCCGACGCTGGTGCCGTACGCGTACCAGCGGTGCGCCCACACGGCGTCGCCGCCCTGCGCGCCGCCGCCGGCCGACTCGTCCTCACCGGCGTGGACGATCTGGAAGTGGTCGATGTAGCCGTCGGACTCGTTGAAGTCGCCGTCGGCGTCGAAGTCGTAGCGGTCCCACTTGTCGTACTGGGACAGCGCCGCCTTGATCTCCTCGGCGGACTTGCCCGCGGCCTTCTGCTGCTCGGCCCAGGCGTTCACACCGTCGCGGACGAGGTCCCACACGTTGGCGCAGTTGGACTGGCCGCAGTAGTTGGAGCCGTAACGGGCCTCGTTGTAGTCGACCTTGACCCAGTCGGTGACGGTGCCCTCGACCGAGTAGCGGCCGGAGGACTGGCGCTCGTAGTACGTCTTCAGCGAGTGCTTCTGACGGCCCTTGGCGTCCTTGCCCTCACCGAAGTACAGGTCCTGGAAGTGCTCCTGGCTGTAGTCCTCCTGCCAGGCCGTGGAGTTGTCCTTCGAGCGGTCCGGCTTCGCTATCTGGTTGTGCAGCGGGCCGGGCGTGCCGCCGTACTTCGGCTTCGGCTCGTCGGTGTCGTCGTCCTTGCGGTCGACGAGGGTCTCGTTGTCGACCTTGTCGCCGAACTCGACCAGGATGGTGAAGATGCGGTCGGTCTTCTCCCGCGCCAGCTCGACGTACTTCTTGTTGTCGAGCTTGACGACCTGGGAGCCGCCGCGGCGCTGCACGGTGGACTCGCCGGACAGCACCTGCTCCAGGGCGGCCTCGCGCGCCTTGGCCTGCTGCTCGCTGAACGGGCCCTTGAGGTCGTGGTCGACGTGACCGGCCTTGTCGTGCGCGTGGCCCTCCTCGACCGCGCCCGGTGCCGGATCGTGCCGCTCGATGCCCGTGTCCGGGCGGTTGTCGGCCTGTGCCGTGGTGAACGCTCCGGCGGTGGCGGCGGTCGCGGCCAGGGCCACGAGCACCGCGGAGGCGCGGAACGCCCGTCGTCTGTTGGTCACTTGTTTGTTTCCTCCCCTGCGCACCGCAACCGCGGATGGGGGGTCACGTGATAATCCGCGTGCGGTCGCGCGCCACAAGTGACGACATTCGACCGGACGGACGCCAGAAAAGATAGTCTTGACTTGGACAGGCCAACTGCCCTATGTGGACACGCCAATCCGCATACCGGACAGGGGAGTCGGGGGCGCACGAGGGGCGCACGAGGGACCGGCAAGGGTTCGCGCAAGGCTCCCGTGAGGGTGTGCGGACGCCGCCCCCCGGAGCCTCCCCCCGTCCGGCACGGCAGGTCCCCTCGCTACGGGATGCGCCCCCGTGCTTCCGCACGGTGGGTCAGGTCACGCTTACCGCCCGTTCCTCGGGGGCATCCAGCGGCGTAGAGTCGCCCACCAGTGCGACCGCGTTGCGAGACTCCACCACCCGAGGACGGAAAACCGCCATGCCGCGTCCGACCGCCGCATCTCTCGCCTACGGTTCGGCCACCGTCGTCGGCACGACCGTCGCCCTGGTCGTCCTGCTGCGCCCCGCGCCCGGTCCCGGTGTCGCGCTGGTCGGCACCGCCGCCGTCGGCCCCGCCCGCGGGGGCGCCGACTTCGGCAGCGCCACCCCGCCCGA
>NZ_MKXB01000100.1:53261-58180 GCF_001865245.1 Streptomyces sp. CC53
GGGCGGCCCGTCACCGCGCAGCTGACACCACCACGGTCTTCGCGGCCTTGTCGTGCAGGCCCTGCTTGTAGGGCTTGTCCACGATGATCATGATGAGCAGCAGCAGCGGCCACAGGCAGGCGCAGCAGATCAGCGCGGGCAGCCACAGCACCAGGGCGCGGATCAGCGCCGCGCTCACCGGGGGCACGCTGCCGTCGTTGAGCATCGCCACCCGCATGCCCATCAACCGCTTGCCGACCGTCTGGCCGTTCTGCTTCGCCGTCATGTACGTGTCGTAGGCGACGTACGCCGCGATGGAGATGAGCTGGAACGCCCACTGGCCGCCGTCGTTGTTCGCCGCCCACACGTCGCTCAGGTCGGCGCTGTCGTCGCCCACGCTGTCGTACACCCCGAACGGGATGCCCAGCACGGCGAGCGGGATGAAGATCAGCAGCCAGTCCAGGAAGCGCGCCAGGACCCGCTTGCCCGTGTCGCCCAGGGGCGGCATCCCGGCGAGCGGGTCGCTGCCGCCGTACCCGTACGGGCCGCCGCCGCCCGGAGGGCCGCCGTAGGGCCCGCCACCGGAGCCGCCGCCGTACGGGTCACCGCCGTAGGGTCCTGCGTCGCCCCCGCCGTACGGGCCGCCCGGGGGCGGCGGGGGCGGCGGGGGTGTGCCGCCGCCGCCCGGGGTCTCGGGCGGCGGCTTGCGGAGCGGGTCGTCGTCGGGGTACTGACCTGGCCTCGGCGGTTCGTTGCTCATGGGGGCAGTGCATCGTGCGCCGCCGACGCCCGCATCCGTTCACGTGCCGTTCGGGGGAAGGGGGCCCGTCGCGCACGGCCGCGCGCCCTCCTGTCCGCGCCGGTGCCGGGCCCGCGGACGCGGGCCTGAGGGCCTCGGCCTTCGCCCGCGGTGCGGGAGCGGCGCCGCCGTGGCCGCCTGACCCGTCCCCGCCACGTCGGCGCGCGCGGCCCGCGGGCACGGCCTTCCCGGCGCGCGAGGCTCCGCCTGTCCCTCTCCCCTGCCCGGCAGCAGCCGTTCCCTCGGCCGGTCCGGCCGGACTCAGCCCTTCGCCACGAACGTGCGGGCCGCCTTGTCGTGCCAGCACTGGCGCCAGGGCCGGTCGACCAGGCACCACAGGACGTTGAGGACCCCGACCGCGAGCAGCCCCGACACCCCGTACACCAGCCAGCGCCGCACGGCCGCACCGAAACCGGGCGCGTCGTGCGACTCGATGTCCCGGACCTGGATGCCGCACAGCTTCTTGCCGAGGGTGCGCCCCCACCTGGCGGTCGGCAGGGCCTCGTACAGGACGCCGAGCACCAGCACCAGGGCGAGCGCGATGCCGAAGTGGACGGCGTTCGTCCCGTCCACCAGCCACACGGTGACGGTCTCGCCGGACTGCTTGGCCCGGTCGAGCTTGTCGGCGACGTGCCGGACGCCGCTGAGCACGAAGGGCGCGCCTGCCGCGCCGGCGAGCGCGCCGAAGACGACCGTGTCCACGAGGCGGGCGGCGAGCCGCCGGCCGGGGCCCGCGGGCTTGGCGGCGGCACGTTCGCGGGCGGCCCGGACGAAGGGGTCGTCGACGGGCGGCTTCCACGGCGCCACCGGCTGCCCGGCCGCCTCCCCCGCCCGGCCGGGTGCGGCCGCGGCCGGGGCCATACCGGCGGCGGGCGCTCCCTGGACGGCGGGGGCCTCGGGCTGCTGGGCCAGGTGGTGCACCTGCTGCGCCCAGGAGGTCGCGCCGCCGCCGGGGCCGGTGGCCACCGGAGCGGGACCCCCCTGGGACGGGACGGAGGGGGAGGCGGGCGCCTGTGCGGGACCGGACGCGGCCGGTCCGTGCTGCCCGGGCCCGGACTGCGCGGGGAGGTGCGGGGCCCGGGTGCCCTGGGCGGCCTGGGAGCGGGCCCGGATCGTCATGGTGCCGTCCCCCGCGGCCCGCGCACCCGACTGCCGCTGCGGTTCCGCTTCCGGTTCCGTCCGGCCCGCGGTGTGCCGTACGCCGGGAAGGGCGCCGCCGGTCGGGTCGGCGGGCGCGGCGGTCCGCGGATCGGGGGCGGCGCCCCAGGAGACCTGCCGGTCGCGGTCGTCGCCGTACCCCCGCTGGCGGGCGGGGTCGGCCTGCCACGCGGAGGCGGGCTCGACCCCGGCGGCACGTTCCGGTTCCGGGCCTGGTTCGGAGGAGAAGCTCGGATCGTCGTCGAGGAACACCGGCCCCGTCTCCTCGACGGCCGGCGCGGGCACCGGGGGCGGGGCGGGCGCGGCGGCCGGGCGGGGGGCGGCCGGGAACGCCGAGGCGGGCGCCGCCGGCATGGCCTCGCCGTCCGCGGGGGCCGGGCGGCTCGTACCGGGCACCCAGGCACCGCCGTTCCAGTACCGGATGTATCCGGGGATGGACGGGTCTGGGTAGTACCCAGCCGCCGGGTTGCCGTCGCCGGTTGCCGGGGTTGGGGCGCTCATCACCGTGGTCCCGTATCTCCTCGAGGGCCTCATTTGAGGCACCACATCTATCAGACGGCCGGACACGCACGGGCCGCCGCGAAGCGGGCGGGCCCCTTCCGGTCACATCACTGTCACGCAAAGTAACAGAGATTTCCCGGTGAAAGTCGCGTAATGAAGAGAAGCGAAGCCGCTCTCCCTTGTGCGGCCGACCGCCGGCCGCACGGCAACGAGAGAGGGAGAGACCCGATGGACGAGACGACCGTGGTGGAGCGCGAACTGGAGCTGCGGCTGGTCCTGTCCCCGGAGCACAGCGTTCCGGTACCGGCCAGGTTGGCCTACCGCACGGCGGACCCGTACGCGGTCCACGTCGTCTTCCACCTCGGCTCGGACCACCCCGTGCACTGGACGTTCGCCAGGGAGCTGCTGGTGGAAGGGGTGTTCCGGGCCTGCGGTCAGGGGGACGTGCGGATCTGGCCGACGAAGTCGGAGGGGCGCAGCGTGGTGCTGATGGCGCTGTCCTCCCCGGACGGCGACGCCTTGCTCGAAGCCCCGTCGTCGCCGGTGTCGGCGTGGCTGGAACGCACCCTTCGGGTCGTGCCGCCCGGCACGGAGGCGGAGCGCCTCGGCCTGGACGACGCGCTGGCGGCACTGCTGTCGGCGGGGGCGTGAACCCGTGGGGCGGGGCGGGGCCTCGTGGGACACCGCCCGCCTGCGCGCCGGGGCGTCAGAACAGCTTGCCGGGGTTGAGGATGCCCAGCGGGTCGAAGGCGTCCTTGACCGCCCGGTGGAGTTCGAGGGCGACGGGGCCCAGCTCGCGGGCGAGCCAGTCCTTCTTGAGGAGGCCCACGCCGTGTTCGCCGGTGATGGTGCCGCCGAGTTCCAGGCCGAGCGCCATGACCGCGTCGAAGGAGGCGCGGGCGCGGCGCGACTCGTCCGGATCGTGCTGGTCGAAGCAGACGACGGGGTGGGTGTTCCCGTCGCCCGCGTGGGCGCACACGCCGATGGTGAGGCCGTGCTCGGCGGCGATGGCGGCGGTGCCGTCGAGCATCTCGGCGAGCCGGGAGCGCGGCACGCACACGTCGTCGATCATCGTGGCGCTGGACAGGGTTTCCAGGGCGGGCAGCGCCATCCGCCGTGCCTGCAGGAGGAGCGCGGACTCGGCGGCGTCCTCGGCGGGGACGACCTGGGTGGCGCCCGCGCCCGTGCACAGCTCGGCGACGGCGGCCAGGTCCGCGGCGGGCTCGGGCGTGTCGAACGCGGCCAGGAGCAGGGCGGCCGTGGTGTCGGGGAGGCCCATGCCGCCGAGGCGGTTGACCGCCTGGAGGGTGGTGCGGTCCATCAGTTCGAGCAGCGACGGGGTGTGGCCGCGCTCCATGATGGCGCAGACGGCGGCGCACGCCTCGGCCGTGGAGGCGAACTCGGCGGCCAGTGCGAGCTGGGCGGGCGGTTTCGGCCGCAGCGCGAGCACGGCCCGTACGACGACGCCGAGGCTGCCCTCGGAACCGACGAACAGCCTGGTCAGGTCGTAGCCGGCGACACCCTTGGCGGTGCGGCGGCCGGTGGAGAGGAGGCGGCCGTCGGCGAGGACGACGTCCAGGCCGAGCACGTACTCGGCGGTGACGCCGTACTTGACGCAGCACAGCCCGCCGGAGGCGGTGCCGATGTTCCCGCCGATGGTGCAGGTCTCCCAACTGGACGGATCGGGCGGGTAGTGCAGGCCGTGGGCGGCGACGGCGCGGGACAGCGCGGCGTTGACGACGCCAGGTTCCACCACGGCGACCCGGTCGACGGGGTTGACCTCCAGGATGCGGTCCATCCTGGTGAGGGAGAGCACGATGCACCCGTCGATGGCGTTGGCGGCACCGGACAGGCCGGTGCGGGCCCCCTGCGGGACGACGGGCACGCGCAGGGCGGTGGCGGTGCGCATCACGTGCTGGACCTGCTCGACCGTACGCGGCAGCACGACGACGGCGGGGGCGCCCGCGGCGCAGAAGCCCGCCATGTCGCGCGCGTAGGAGGCGGTGACGTCCGGGTCGGTGAGCAGGGCCTCGGGCGGCAGGCCGGCGCGCAGCCGGTCGGCGAGGTGCTTGGCCTGGAGATCGTCCATGAGGTCAGCGTGGCACCCGGGGCCATCGGTGTGAACCAGGCGTGTACGGCCCACGACCTGACCGGGCGCCCGGCGCGACGCGCGCACAGTGAGCCGCATGGGCACGAAGGGCGAACGGTACGGCGGCGACGGGCAGCAGGGGGCGGGCGCGCCTGCGGGCGAGCGGCCCGCGGGGTGGGCCCCTGCGGGCGTGCGTCCCGGGGCGGAGGGGGCAGGAGGCGCGGTGCCGACCACGGGTACGGGAACGGGGGAAGGACCGGGGGGCCGGTCGACAGCGGACCGGGGTCGGCAGGCGGACGCCCCTGCGGGCGGGGGCGGGCACCCAGCGGCGGGCGGGGGCGGGCACGCAGCGGCGGGCGGGGGGGGGGACGCAGCGGCGGGGCGGGGGGGGGG
>NZ_MKXB01000100.1:58468-66802 GCF_001865245.1 Streptomyces sp. CC53
GCGGGCACGCAGCAAACGACGAGGAACGGGCAGCAGACGCCCCTACGGACAAGGGCGGGCACCCAGCGGCGGGCGGGTGGGCTGCTCCGGACGGGCCGGACGTCCCCGACGCACCGCAGGCACCCCGCGCTCCCCGGGCGTCAGGCGAACCGCAGGCACCCGACGGGGCCCCGGCACTGAGCGATCCCCGGGTGCCAGGCCGCCCGCAGGCGTCGGACCAACACCAGGCGCCCGGCCCACCGCAGGCGTCGGGCGGGCCGCCGGCGCCCGGCGGGCCACACGGGCGGCCCACGGGCGCCCCTCGGCGCCCGAGCGGTGAACACCCCGCGCCACACCGGAGGTTCAGCCGGAGGCACGGTGCCGAGCAGGGCCGCGGGGGCGGGCGGACCGCCCGGGTGGTGCTGGCCGCCGGGGCGGGTGCGGTGCTCGCGGGCGCGGCTGCGCTGCTCCTGCTGGGGGACGGGGCCGACCTGTTCGGCGGCGGGCGCGCCGGCGTCCCCGCAGGGCATCCGGCGGCGCCCGGGGCCGCGGCGCGCGCGGCCTCGGCGGTGACCACGGGGGCGCAGGCGGCGCCCTCGGAGCTGACCGCGCTGATCAAGGACCGGGAGGCGTGGGTGCGGGACCACCCGGGCGACGAGGCGTCCTGGGCGGTGCTGGGCGCGGCGTACGCGGAGAGCGGGAGGAGAGCGGCCGACCCGGCGGCCTACCCCAAGGCGGAGCGGGCACTGCGGCGCTCTCTGGACGCGTACCCGGCGGCGCAGGGCAACGTGGAAGCGGTGCTCGGCATGGGCGCGCTGGCGCAGGCGCGGGGCGACTTCGGTGCGGCCCGGCGGTGGGGCGGCAAGGCCGTGAAGCTGCGCCCGAAGCACTGGCGGGGCCAGGCGCTGCTGGTGGACGCGTACCGGGGGCTGGGCGACCAGGCGGCGGCCGGCAAGGCCCTGGAACGGCTCCGGAAGCTGCACACCGGCGCGGCCGCCATGACCCGTACGGCCCAGGTGTACCGGGACAAGGGCTGGCGGGAAGACGCCTCGGCGGTGGCGTACGACGCGGTGGCGAAGGCCGCCACTCCGACGGAGCGCGCCGCGTGCCTGTCGCGGCTCGGGGACCTGGCGTGGGAGCGGGGCGAGCCCTCGGAGGCGCTGGCGCAGTACGCGGCCGCGCTGCGGCTGAGCCCCCGTCACGCCCCGGCGCTGGCGGGCCGGGCGCGGGTGCTCGCGGCGCTGGGGCGGACCGGAGAGGCGGCAAGGGACTGGGCGGCGGCGCTGGCGGCGCGGCCGGATCCGGCGTACGCGCTGGAGGCCGGCGAGCTGGCCGAGTCGCTGGGTCTGGAGGAGGCGGCGCGGGAGCGCTACGACCTGCTGCTCGACCGGTCGGTGGAGGGGATGACGCACGGGGCGGACCACGCGCTGACGCTGGCGCGGTACGAGGCCGACCACGGCGCCCCGGAGACGGCGGTGCGCTGGCTGCGGGCGGAATGGCGGCGCGGCCACCGCTCCGCGGACGTGGCGGACGCGCTGGGCTGGGCGCTGCTGCGGGCGGGCAGGGCGCAGGAGGCGCTGCCGTACGTCCGCCGAGCGACGGAGCAGGGTCGGCGCAGCGCGCTCTTCTCGTACCACCGGGGCGCGGTCGAGCGGGAGCTGGGCCTGGAGGGCGAGGCGAGGCGTCACCTGGCGGAGGCGCTGCGCACGAATCCGCACTTCTCGCCGCTGCACGCCCCGGCGGCGCGGCGGGCCCTGGAGGCGCTGGGCGAGCCGTCGACGGAGCCGCCGCTGCGCTAGCCGCCTCCTGCTGGGGCCGGGAACGGCTGCGGCCCCGCGGGTCAGGGTTCCGCGGGGCCGCAGGGCGGTGAGGGGGTGCTCAGAGGTTGCCCCGCTTCTCCTGCTCGCGCTCGATGGCCTCGAACAGGGCCTTGAAGTTGCCCTTGCCGAAGCCCATCGAGCCGTGCCGCTCGATGATCTCGAAGAAGACGGTCGGGCGGTCCTGGACCGGCTTGGTGAAGATCTGCAGGAGGTAGCCGTCCTCGTCGCGGTCGGCGAGGATCTTCAGCTCGCGCAGCGTCTCGACGGGGACGCGGGTGTCGCCCACCCACTCGCCGAGCGTGTCGTAGTACGCGTCGGGGGTGTCGAGGAACTGGACGCCGTGCTCGCGCATGTAGCGGACGGTGGCGACGATGTCGTTGGTGGCGAGGGCGACGTGCTGGACGCCCGCGCCGCCGTAGAACTCCAGGTACTCGTCGATCTGCGACTTCTTCTTCGCGATCGCCGGCTCGTTGATCGGGAACTTGACCTTGAGGGTGCCGTCCGCGACGACCTTCGACATGAGGGCGGAGTACTCGGTGGCGATGTCGTCGCCCACGAACTCCTTCATGTTGGTGAAGCCCATGACCTTGTTGTAGAAGCCCACCCACTCGTTCATGCGGCCGAGCTCGACGTTGCCGACGCAGTGGTCGACCGCCTGGAAGGTGCGCTTGGCCGGCGGCTCGACGAGGGGGGCGGCGGCGGCGTACCCGGGCAGGTACGGGCCGTCGTACTCCTTGCGCTCCACGAGGGTGTGGCGGGTCTTGCCGTACGTGGCGATCGCGGCGAGAACGACGGTGCCGTGCTCGTCCTTGACCTCGTACGGCTCGGTGATGCCGGTGGCGCCCTGCTCGACGGCGTACGCGTACGCCTTGCGGGCGTCGGGGACCTCGATGGCCAGGTCGACGACGCCGTCGCCGTGCTCGGCGACGTGCTCCGCGAGGAAGCGGCCCCAGTCGCTGGTGGCCTTGATGACGGAGGTGAACACGAACCGGGCGGAGCCGTTGGTGAGCACGTAGCTGGCCGTCTCGCGGCTGCCGTTCTCCGGTCCGGAGTACGCGACGAGCTTCATGCCGAAGGCCGTCGAGTAGTAGTGCGCGGCCTGCTTGGCGTTGCCGACGGCGAAGACCACCGCGTCCATGCCCTTCACCGGGAAGGGGTCGGCCTGCCGAGCGGTGTCAGGGGTGTGATTCATGGTCTCAGTCATGTCGGCAGCGTCCCGCCGTTCCACAAGATGCGCAATAGTTTGTGTATCCACTGGTCAATCTGCACAGCGGAGCGCCACTATGGCCGGGCGATCTGTACACGATGACCATCGGGAGGGCGCCTTGTCGATCGATCATCTGGACGGCCGTCTCATCGCCCTGCTCGCCCGTGAGCCGCGGATCGGGGTGCTGGAGGCGTCGCGGCGCCTCGGCGTCGCCCGCGGCACGGTGCAGGCCCGGCTGGACCGCCTCCAGGCGAGCGGCGTGATCCGCGGCTTCGGCCCCGACGTGGACCCGGCGGCCCTCGGCTACCCGGTGACGGCCTTCGCCACCCTGGAGATCCGGCAGGGCCAGGGCGCGGACGTGCGGGAGCACCTGGCGGGTGTGCCGGAGGTGCTGGAACTGCACACGACGACCGGCAGCGGCGACATGCTGTGCCGCCTGGTGGCCCGCTCGAACGCGGACCTCCAGCGGGTCATCGACCGGGTGGTCGGCATCGACGGCATCGTCCGCGCGTCGACGGCGATCGTGATGGAGAACCCGGTACGGCTGCGCATCATCCCGCTGGTGGAGCAGGCGGCGGGCGAGGGCGGCTGAGCCCTCGGGGGCGCGGGCGCACCTGTTCCGAACGGCCTTGGGCACGGCGCCGGTCCGACGCTCGCGGACCGCGCGGACCGTGCCCGACGTGTCCGGCACGCGGCACGTGGGCGGCGGGCGGGGGCCGCCGGGCCCTGCGGGGGCGGAGCCCGCTTCCGCCGGGGC
Organism: Streptomyces sp. CC53; assembly: GCF_001865245.1. Classification (GTDB taxonomy): domain Bacteria; phylum Actinomycetota; class Actinomycetes; order Streptomycetales; family Streptomycetaceae; genus Streptomyces. The sequence continues at coordinate 62,232 of NZ_MKXB01000100.1, forward strand.
CGGTCCGTACGGCCCGCCCGGTGCCCGACGCGGGCGGCCCGCACCGTGCCGCGCGGTCCGCCCGCGTGGGCGTACCGCGCGCCGGGCCGTACCGCATGAACCGCCCGTGTGCCGGGCGCCGGGGCGCGTCAGCCCGCGGCGGCGAGGGCGGAAGGCGTCCGGCAGCCCACGATCGCGGGTGCCTCGCGGACCAGGCCGTCGTCGGTGAGCGCCTCGACCATGAAGAGCGCGTAGTCGATCCGGCGGGTGAGGTTGCTCGCCAGCGCGGGGTCGCCGACGTGGCGGCGCCAGACGGGCAGGCCCTGGCTCTCACCCTCCTCCAGGTCGCTGCCCCGTACGACGGTCCACCGGGTGTCGCTGGCGAACACCCTCCGGCACGCCTCGACCTGGTCGCCCACGTCGATCAGCCGGAAGAGCCGGCCGAGGAAGCCGACCACGGCGGCGAGCGCCCGGAACCTCCGGCTGTAGACGTCCTTCCCGTCCCGGGTGATGTGCCAGCCGCACGAGAAGACCAGCCGCGCGCCCTTCGGGGCGAAGTCGAGCACGGCCTGCGCCGTGCCCGTCGCGTACTGCCGGACGCCCCACGGCACCAGCACGGTGAGGACACCGTCGCAGTCCTGCACCGCCCGCCGGACCACGTCGCGGTCGTCCGTCTGGCCCGGCACCAGGGTGATGCGGCCGGCGAACGCGTCGAGCTTGGGCACGCTGCGCTCGCGGCACACTCCGACGACCTCGTACCCGCGGTCGAGGGCGTGCCGGACCATGTACCGGCCGAGCTTGCCCGACGCTCCGATGATGCAGACCTTCATACCGTCTCCTTCGGGTGGGGGCGTCCGGTGGTGACGCCCTTGATCAGCAGCCACGCCGTCAGGCCCAGCTCACCGAGGGCCGCGGGCATCAGCAGGGCCGTGCTCGCCGCTCCGCCGTGGCCCGCCACGAGCAGGCCGAGCAGACTGTCCACCACGTACGCGACGCCGCCCGCGGTGACCAGTGCGCCCAGCGCCCGCGGCACGTAGCGCGAGCGGTACAGCAGGACGCCGACGCACAGCAGGTGCACGCCGAAGACCACGAGGCCGAACAGGAACGCCGTGTCGAAGGAGGCGAGCTCCGCCATCGCGCGGGCCCCGCTCCCGGCGGCCCCGACGCCCGTAGAGGCGGGATCGCCGCGCAGGGCGTAGGCGTGGAACACGCCGGTCACGGCGACCCCGAGCAGCGCCGCGAAGAGCAGCCGGAACGCCATCGCCAGGAGCGCGAGCAGGCCGTCGACATCCCGCAGGAGCAGGTAGAGCGGCACGGACACCGCGGCGTCGGCCGCCAGCAGCACGGTCCAGCCCAGGAGGACGGCCGTGAACAGGCCGCGCCCGCTCCGCACGTTCTCGGCGGTGGCCGCGGCGTCCCCGGCCACGACGAAGCCGTCGAGCGCCGTCGTCGCGAACATCCCGCACACGACGATCACGAGGAACAGCAGCCCGGTGAGCCGGGCGAGCCGCTGCGGTGATCTCCGGTTCATGGTGGGCCCCCTTTCGTTGCCTTACAACGTAAGGCTAGCTTACGGAGTAAGGTTGTCAACCGGCTGAGCTCGGAGGGAGAAGGACGATGGCCAGGAACGCCGCACCGCGGGTGCCACTGGACCGGGAGCGGGTGCTGCGCGCGGCCGTCGAGATCGCCGACGAGGGCGGCGTCGGGTCGCTGACGATGCGCAGGATCGCCGAACGCCTGGGCGTCGAGGCGATGTCGCTCTACCACCACGTGGCCAACAAGAGCGACATCCTCGACGGCATGGTCGACACCGTGTTCGGCGAGATCGACCTGCCGGCCCCGGACGAGGAGTGGCGGCAGGCCATGCGCCGCCGGGCGGTCTCCGCCCGCGACGCGCTCACCCGGCACCCGTGGGCCGTCGGCCTGATGGACTCCCGGGCCACCCCGGGGCCGGAGACGCTGCGCCACCACGACGCCGTCATCGGGTGCCTGCGCGGGGCAGGGTTCTCCCTGGCGCTCACGGCGCACGCCGTCTCCGTGATCGACAGCTACCTCTACGGCTTCGTCCTGCAGGAACGGGCCCTGCCGTTCCGTACCGAGCAGGAGCTCGCGGCGGTCGCGGACACGATCATGGAGCGGATGCCCGACGACGCGCACCCGCACCTGACGGAGATGATGAGCGGGCACGCCCTCCGGCCGGACTACCGGTACGCCGACGAGTTCGCGTTCGGCCTCGACCTGATCCTGGACGGCCTCGCCCGCCTCGCCTGACGGCGGGCCACCCGTCACCCCGCCACGGTCGGCGGTCGGCGGTCGGCGGTCGGCGGTCGGCGAGCCTCGGGCGGTACGTCCTACGGCGGCGTGCGGTACACGCGGCGGCGTCCGTGCCGGGCGGTCCGCGGTACGCGCGGCGGCGTCCGTGCCGCGGCGACGCGGGTCCCACAGCGGTGCGCCGCGCCCGGAAACCCCAGCCGGTGGTCGGGACGGGGCACCCGGCGGCCCGGCAGCAGCGTACGCCCGCCGCGGTGAGGGGCCGGCGTTCAGGAGCCGGCGGTCACGGGTCCAGGGGTCCGGCGTGGGGTCAGGGGACCGGGGTCAGGGGGTCGCCGGGCGTCAGCAGGACGGTACCTTCCCGCCGTCGTCCAGGGCCCGGAGGGACGACACCGCGTCCGTGAGCGTGGTGACCGGGATCAGCCGCAGGCCCGCGGGCAGCTCCGACTCCGCGTCCCCGCACTCCGCCTTCGGCACGAGGAAGACCGTGGCCCCGTCGCGGGCGGCGGCCTGCGTCTTGAGGGACACCCCGCCCACCGCGCCGACCCTGCCGTCCGGGCTGATCGTGCCCGTGCCGGCGACGACGCGGCCGCCCGTCAGGTCCCCGGCCTCCAGCTTGTCGACGACGCCCAGCGAGAACAGCAGGCCCGCGCTGGGCCCGCCCACATCGGCCAGGTGGAGGCGCACGTCGACCTCGTCCGGGTCCTCACCGACGTAGTCCAGGGCGGCGAGGACGGCACTGTCCTGGGACTGCTTCATCTGGCCGAGGTTGCGCTTCTCGATCTCCGCGTCGGACTTGCCCGCCGGGTAGACGGAGTCGCGCGGCAGGACCGCCCGGTCCGTGCGGAACCACCCCTCCACCACGTCGGCGAGGCCGATGTCGGCGCTCGGCGAGGTCGCCAGGATGGTGGTCATCAGCAGCTCACCGCTCGCCTTGTGGACCGGCGCCCCGGAGATGGTGATGATCTGGCGGCCCTTGTCCACCCCGAGGACGTTCGCGGTGGTGCCGGGTTGCGCCAGGGTGAAGGGCAGCGGCGCGAAGGCGGCCACGGCGAACAGCGCGAGGATCGGCACCGCGCACACGGCCAGGGCCCGGGGGAGGGAGAGACGGGAGAGGCGGGAGAACACGAAAGACCAAGTATCCGCACGACCGGCACCGGGGTCCCACCGCACCGACCGCCGCACGCTCGGGGCCCGCCCCGAATCCGGCGGACCGACGCCCCGCCGGGTGCTCCCGGTCCCGGCGGCCGGTCCGCGAGCGGCGAGCGGCCCGACCGCCCCTGACCGCCGTGCGGCAGGGGACCGCGTCCACCTCGTGCAGCGCCGGCCGCGAGCAGGCACCGTGCCCCCGGCCCTCCGCCCGACCGCCGGGAACCACCCCAGCAGCTCCCGCGGCTCCGCGGCCGGCCGACCGGGGCTCCGCGCCGGTGCGCCCTCAGCGCAGGGCGTCCGCCACCTCGCGGGCCGCGTCCACGACGCGGGGGCCGACGCGCTCCGGCACGGCGTCGCTCAGCATGACCACGCCCACGCTGCCCTCTATGCCGGTCACTCCCAGGAGCGGCGCCGCGGCGCCGCTCGCGCCGGCTTCCAGCTCGCCGTGCGTGAGGGTGTAGCCGGGCTCCCGCAGACCGCCCTGCCGGGCACCCAGGATGGCCCGCCCCGCCGCGCCCCGGTCGAGCGGATGGCGGAAGCCCGCGCGGTACGCCACGTGGTAGTCCGTCCACGTCGGCTCCACGACCGCGACCGCGAGGGCCTCCGCGCCGTCGACGAGGGTGAGGTGCGCGGTGGCGCCGATGTCCTCCGCGAGGGAGCGGAGCGCCGGCATCGCGGCCTCGCGCACCAGCGGGTGCACCTGGCGGCCCAGCCGCAGCACGCCGAGACCGACGCGGGCCCGGCCGCCGAGGTCGCGGCGCACGAGGGCGTGCTGCTCCAGCGTGGCGAGCAGGCGGTAGACGACGGTGCGGTTGACGCCGAGCCGCTGGGACAGCTCGGTCACGGTCAGTCCGTGGTCGGTGTCGGCGAGCAGCTTGAGGACGCGCAGTCCCCTGTCGAGCGTCTGGGAGGTCTCCGCGGTCACGACGCCCCTCCTTCGGAGTGAGTGACGGCGGACACTCCCGGGGGCTGTGGCGACACCTGTCCCGTCAGGGTCGTCGCTCCGAGAGGCCGCCGGCAGGCCTTGGCACACCGGCTGCGCTCCGCGGCGACGCTGCCACGGGGCGTGCATGTGCCGGGGACAGTAGCGACAACACTCCGCTCAGCGGAAGACCTCGTCCAGAATCCGGGCGCGGATGAGGACTTGATCCGGATTTGCGGGCCCGGCA
>NZ_MKXB01000101.1 GCF_001865245.1 Streptomyces sp. CC53
TGAAGCGCAGTGGCTCTCGTTGTTCGGGTGGAAGTGCGAAAACTAGCTTCGGGAGCCGGAGGTGACGAGCGATGACCGCCTGTGCCATCGAGGCCGCCGCGCAGCACGAGGACGATGCGGCCGGCCCACCGCAGCTGACGATCGCTGCGGACGGCTCCTACGCCGCCCGGCTGGCCGGGGAGGGCGAGGCCCTGTACCCCGAGCGCTGGACCCTGGACGGGCCGGAGCCCTATGCGGTGCCGCTGCCGCTGGACCAGCCGGAGGAGCGGGACACGCAGCTGCTGCCGCTCGCGGACGGTCGGGTGCTGGTCGCGCGGCGGGTGGCGGGGAGGTTCGCGTTCTCGCTGCTGTACCCGGCCGGTCCCGGCACCGGCGAGCTGCCGCTGGGCGCCGTCGAGGCGGAGTCCGTGCGGCTGCTGCCGCCCCCGCCGGACGGTTCGAGCGTCTACGCGCTCGTGGCGGGCGAGCGTTCCAGCGGGATCTGGCAGGTGGCGGGCGGTGCGTTCGGGCCGGAGCACGTCGCCGAGGTGCGGGGGCGCTGCACGGGTGGCGCGTGGCTGGACCGGTCCGGGCGGCTGCTCTCGCTGGACCGGGAACAGGACGACGGGGGGCCGGTCAAGGCGGTCGCCGTGGATCTGGAGCGTGGCGGCGAGGTCACGCCGCTGCTGCAGATCACCGACGAGAGCCACGACCGGCTGCTGCTCGCGGACCCGGACAGCGGGCTGCTGCTGATCCGCTCGGACGCTCCGTCACCGGGCCGGCCGCGACTGGGCTGGGGTGTGCTGGGCAGTGCCCGTCCGGTGCGGTTCCCGGAGTGCCTGCGGGCGGGGGACGCGTCGCTGACGCCGTTCGCGGTGCAGCCGGGGCAGGTGCTCACGCCGGAGGGGTGCGCGGTGGCGCTGCGCATGGACGCGGCGGCCGGCCGGTGGATCGGCGTGTGGCGCCCGGCCGCCCGACGGCTGGTGCAACTCCCGGCGCCGGAAGGGTGGTTCGCGGGTGCGGGAACGTGGACGCCGGACGGGGTGCTGCTGCTGCCGTACGCGACGGCGACCGTGCCGTGCGGGCTGGCCCGCGTCGAGGGCGTACCGGAGGCCCTCGTACCGGACGTGCCGAAGCCGACGGCGGCCGCGCCCCGGGAGGAATGCCCTGCCGGGGGGCCGTCCGGTGAGCCCGCGGCACCCGCCGTGTGCAGGCCGGTGCCGTTGCAGCAGGCGCCGCTCACCGGGCGTGCGGCGCCCGGTTAGACTCACGGGCCGCACGTCAACAGCGACACCTATGGGGTGACTTCACCACATGTCTGAAGCCCGCACCGACACGACCCGGGCGACGCAGCCGCCGCAGGGGGACGCCGGCGGCTCCGGAAAGCACCGCGGAGGCCCGGCGCCGTCGGAGGACGTCTCGGTCCAGCCGCACGGCCGCCACCGCAGGCAGCCCGAACAGGGTGGTGCCGCGGCCTGACGGCCATGAGCCGGCACCTCCGGTGAGGGGGCCGCCCGGGAGAACCCCGGGCGGCCCCCTTCCTCGTTCCCGGGTGCGGGGCGCGCCCCGGGAGCCTCCCGTCCGCGGGCGGCCCGGGCGCTGCGGGGTGCGGCGCGGGCACACGGCGCCGGCGCGGGACGGGCGGGGGCGACGACGGCGCCGGTGCGGGTGGGGAGTGCGGTCCGCGGGGAGCCGCCGTGGCGGCGCGGCGGGGCTACGGCCCGGGTGCCCGTCCGGCCGCCGCGCCTCCGCCCGGGCGGCGTCAGAGGCCGTAGCGGCGGGCCGCCTCCTCTTCCTGGGCCAGGCGGTGCAGGGCCCGCAGGACCGGTTCGAAGAGGACGGCCGACACGACCGCGGCCTCCACGCCCTCCGTCTCCGTCTCGTACGCGTCGAGCCGGTCCATGTCGTGCACGGCCACCTGCCGCATCAGCCGGGCGTACGGCTCCATCAGCTCCGCGTCGCAGGGGTAGCCGAGGCGCAGCAGCACGGCGACCAGCGCCACGAGGGAGCGGTGCACCGGTGACAGTTCGCCCAGTTCGCGGGCGGACGCCCAGCCCAGTGCCGCGAGCAGCCGGTCGACCTCGGTGCGCGCTTCGGCCGCCGCCTCCCCGTCCTGCGGTTCCGGGCCCTGCGGCAGGGCCCACAGGGCGGCGCCGAGCCGGATGGTGCGGCCCAGGGAGTCGTCGTCGACGTGGCCCAGCACCTCCCGCGCCTTGGCCACGGGAAGGCCGCCCACCTGGATGAGCGCCCGCACGAGGCGCAGGCGCCGCAGGTGGTCCTCGCCGTAGTCGGCGGTCGTCGCGGTGATCCGGCGGCCCGGCGGCAGCAGCCCCTCGCGCAGGTAGTACTTGATCGTCGCGGTCGAGACGCCGCTCCGCTCGCTCAGTTCGGCCAGCCGCATCCCTTGAACCCTTCGTCGGCGAGTGCCACTATCCCACCACCATCTTTTGGAGAGCACCGCTATCCAACCTGTATCGGAGGCCCCCGTGCGCCGCCACCGACCGATCCCGGGCCCCACCACGGCCGCCGCAGAAGGCGATGCCGTGGTGCTGCTGATCGGGATGCGCATCAACCGCTTCCGGGCCGTCCGCCACTGGCTGCCCGTCTTCCTCGCCATGCCGCGCATGCTGCGCGAGCTCGGCCGGGACCGCAGCCGCGGACTGCTCGGCCACGTCCTGCTGACCGCGTCACCGCGCACGTACTACGTCGTCCAGTACTGGGAGTCCAAGGAGAAGCTGTACGCCTACGCGTCGGCACCGGACATGCGGCACCACGCCGTCTGGGCCGCCTTCAACCGGCGGGAGCGCAGCGGTTCCGGAGCGCGGGGGCACGTCGGCCTGTGGCACGAGGCGTACGTCGTGCCGCAGGGCTCGTACGAGTCGATCTACCTCGACATGCCGCCCTTCGGCCTCGCGGCGGCCACCGGCGTGCTGCCGCTCGAACAGCGCGGCAGGCGCGCGGCCGACCGGTTCGCCCACCGCCCGGGCCGCCCCGCACCGCGCCCGGAGGTGCCGTGAGCGAGGACGCTCCCGGGCCGGGCGGAGCGGCGCCGCCGGGCGCGACACCGCCGCCCGGCGGCGGGGCTACGCCGCGGCCGGCGCGGGCTCCGGCCTCGGGAGCCACAGCAGCATCAGCAGGGCCGCCACGAGCAGGATGCCGGTGCCCGCGCGGAACGCCAGGGCGTAGCCCGCCGTCAGCGCCTCCGGGGTGGTGGCGCCCGCCGTGCGGGACGCGGCGACCGTCGCCAGGACGGCCAGGCCGACCGCGCCGCCCATCGTGCGGGACGTGTTGGTCAGCCCCGACACCAGGCCCGCCTCCCCCGGGGCGGCGCCCGCCGTGGCGAGGGACGCGAGCGGCGTGATCGCCAGCCCGACACCGGTCATCATCAGGACGCCCGGGCCCAGGACGGCGGTGGCGTAGGCGCCGTGCGGGCCCATCGTCGACTGCCAGGCGAAGCCCGCAGCGGCCGTCAGCGCACCCGCCACCGCGAGCCGCCTGGCCCCCACCAGCGGGATGAGCCGGGGGCCCAGCTTGGAGCCCACGATGACGCTGACCGAGCTCGGTACGAGGGCGAGCCCCGCCTCCAGCGGGCCGTAGCCGAGGACGTTCTGGGCGTACATGGTCATGAAGAACCACATCGTGAAGGTGGCCGAACTGGTCACGAAGAGGGCGGCGTTGGCCGCCGCGACCGCGCGGGAGCGGAACACCTTCAGCGGCATGAGGGGATCGCGGGTGCGGGCCTCCACCACGGCGAAGACCGCCAGCAGGAGGAGCCCGGCGAGGAGCGGCGCCGCCGCCCGCGGGTCGGTCCAGCCGGTCTGCTCGGTCTGCACGACGCCGTACGAGAAGGACGCGAGCCCCCCGGTGACGAGGACCGCGCCCGGCAGGTCCAGGCGGCGGCGCCGACCCGTGCGGACCTCGCGCACCCACAGGGCGGCGGCGAGCAGGACGAGGGCGCCGACCGGGACGTTGACGAGGAGCACCCAGCGCCAGCCGAGGAAGTCCGTCAGGAGGCCGCCGACGAAGCCGCCCGCGGCGCCGCCGCCCGCGCCGACGGCCGCCCACGTGCTGATGGCCCGCGTCCGGGCCTGCCCCTCCGGCACGGCGCTGGTGACCAGGGTGAGCGTGGCCGGTGAGAGGACGGCCGCACCGAGGCCCTGCACGGCGCGGGCGGCCAGCAGCTGCCAGCCCTCCTGCGCCAGCCCGCCCGCGACGGACGCGGCGGTGAAGACACCGAGCCCCAGCAGGAACATCCGCTTCTGCCCGTACAGGTCGGCGGCGCGGCCCCCCAGCAGCATGAACCCGGAGAACGCGATCGCGTAGGCGTTCACCACCCACTGCAGCGCCGCGGCGGACATGCCGAGGTCGGACCGCATCGAGGGCAGGGCGACGTTCACCACCGACACGTCGAGCACGACGAGGAACGTGCCGGCGCAGGCGACGAGGACGACCGCCCAGGGGCGGGCGGTGGCCGCCGCGCGGGGGGACCGCGGTGCGGAGGGGCAGTCGGACGAACGGTCGGTGCGGGAGGAGGGCGCGGCCATGCGTGTCATGGTCGCAGCCGACAGGAGACCCGTACATACCGTTCGCCGTGACCCTGCGCACGGCCGGGCCCGCGACCGGCGGGCGCGCACACGGTGGCCGCCGGCCGCCGTGACCCCGCCCCGGGCTGCGCCTACGATGGACCGCCCCGCAGACCCGTGACCCCGGAGGACCCGCCCCATGGCCGCACCGACCGCCCCGCAGCCGTCCCCCGGGACGCTCGCCGCCTTCGAGGCCGCGAAGGGGTTCATGCCCGTGCACGAGGGGCTCGCGCTGTACGCGGCGGCCCTGGAGGCCGGGCGGCTGGGGCTGCCGCTGCTGGAGATCGGCACGTACTGCGGGCGGTCGGCGATCCTCCTGGCGGACGCGGCGCGCGCGGCCGGGACCGTCGCGGTCACCGTCGACCACCACCGGGGCAGCGAGGAGCAGCAGCCGGGCTGGGACTACCACGACCCGGAGGTGGTGGACCCTCAGGTCGGGCTGATGGACACGATGCCGACGTTCCGGCGCACCCTGCACGCCGCCGGACTTGAGCCGTACGTAGTCGCCGTCGTGGGCCGCTCCCCGCAGGTGGCGAAGGTGTGGGCGGGCGAGGTGGGCCTCGTCTTCATCGACGGCGGGCACACCGACGAGCACGCGACCGCGGACTACGAGGGGTGGGCGCCGCGCGTGGCCGAGGGCGGGCTCCTGGTCGTCCACGACGTGTTCCCCGACCCGGCGGACGAGTTCACCGGCCAGGCCCCGTACCGGATCTACCTGCGGGCGCTGGAGTCGGGGGCGTTCACGGAGGTCTCCGCGACGGACTCGCTGCGTGTCCTGCGCCGCACCGGGCCGGGGATCTGAGGCCGAGACCTTAGGCTCTGCCCGTGTCCGACCACGTGAACAAGCCCGGCCGCCGCATCCGCCCCGTCCTCGCCGTCTGCGCCGCCGCCGTGGCGCTGGCCGCCGCCGCGCTCACCGGCTGGCTCGTCTGGGCGGCGCCCGACGGCTCCGCGAACCACCGGCCGGGCGCCGGTGCGCCCCCGTCCGCGCCCGCCGCCGGTCCCGCCGCGGGTGCCTCCGCGTCCACTGCCGCACCGGGGACGCCCCAGGCGTCCGGCCCGGCGCCCCTCGCCGGCAAGGTGGTCGTCATCGACCCGGGGCACAACCCGGGCAACTTCGCGCACAGCCGCGAGATCAACGCGAAGGTCGACGTCGGCACCCACCGCAAGGAGTGCGACACGACCGGGACGGCCGCCGGGAGCGGCTACACCGAGGCGGCGTTCACCCTGGACGTGTCGCACCGGCTGCGGGAGCTGCTGGAGGAGCGGGGCGCGACCGTCGTCCTGACCCACGACGCCGACCGCCCGTACGGCCCGTGCATCGACGAGCGCGCCCGGATCGGCAACGAGGCCCGCGCCGACGCCGCGGTGTCCGTCCACGCCGACGGCTCCGCCGCCGGCCACCGCGGCCACCACGTCATCCTGCCCGCCCTGGTGAAGGCGGGTTCGGCGGACACCGCGCCGATCGTCGGCCCGTCCCGTACGCTCGGGGAGCGCATCGCGGCGGAGTTCGCCCGGGCGACGGGCTCCTCCCCCGCCAACTACCTGGGTGGCGGGACCGGTCTGGACGTGCGGAAGGACCTCGGCGGACTCAACCTGTCCACCGTCCCCAAGGTGTTCGTCGAATGCGGCAACATGCGTGACCCGGATGACGCCGCGTCACTGGAGGACCCGGCGTGGCGCCAGAAGGCGGCGCACGGGATCGCGGACGGCATCACGACCTACCTGCTCGGGTAGACCGACCGGACGATACATTCGTCCGTACGATGGGGCCGCCCCCGTGACTTCGCGCCACCCCTGATGACGACGACACTGACCGACGAAGGACTTATCACGTGAACATCCGCTCCCTCACTCGAGGCGACGGCGTGGTGATCGGAGCAGCGGTGGTGCTGTTCATCGCCTCGTTCCTCAGCTTGTACAGCTACGAGTGCCAGGCCGGGCTCCCCTGTGTGGAGGCCAACGCCTGGGACAGCCTGGGCCTGGTGATGAGCATGAACATCGCCGGCATCGTCGGCGCGGCCCTCATCGTCGTCTCGCGGGCCATGCCCGGGCGCAAGGTGGTGAACCTCGACCTCGGCCAGTTCGGTGTCGCGCTCACCGTCTTCGCGCTGTGGACGGCGTTCTGGACGATCCTCGACGCGCCCTCGGCCGGCGCCGGCCTGATCCTGGGCCTGCTCGCGTCGATCGCGCTGGCCGCCGGCGCCGTCGCCTCTCCGATGGTGGGCGCACTGAAGGCGCCGCTCGTCAGCGCGACCCCGAAGCCGCAGGGCGCCACCGCCACGCCCCCGCCGTACGGCGGCCAGCCGGGCGCCCCGGCGGCCGGCGGCTACGGGTACCCGGGCGGCGCCACCCAGCCGTACCCGGGCGCCGGCGCCCCCGGCGGCGGATACGGCTACCCCGGCGGGCAGGCCGCCGCGGACCCGGCCGCGCAGGGCGCCCCCCAGGGCGGTCACGCGCAGGCAGCGGCCGCGCCGGAGCCCGCTCCGGCCGCCGACTTCGCCCCGTTCTGGTTCGCCGTGCCGGTGGCGCGCCCGCTGTACGCGGAGGACGGCTCGGGCACGCCGGTCGCGGACCTCGCCCCGGGCACCTGGTACCTGGCGGTCGAGCAGCGGGGCGCAGCCCTGGTCGCCCAGACGCAGGACGGCCGCCGCGGCGTCCTCCAGGACACCACGGGCATCCAGCGCGGCTGACCCCGCGCCGGAGAGCACACGGCGTAAGGGCCCGCCTCCCTGGTCGGTGACCGGGGAGGCGGGCCCTTCGGCGTGCGGTCAGGCGGAGCAGCAGTCGGGAGGCAGGCCCTCGGGGAGGCCCGTGCCGCCGAACACCGTCGTCGTCGCCTCGTGGCCGCCGAGCGCGGCGACGGCCAGCAGCAGGGAGCCCGCCGTCCAGGCGGTGAGCTCCTCCGGCCACACCGCCCGGTCGCCCTCGAAGACGTACCCCGTCCAGTACATGCCGTTGTCGGCGCGCAGGTGCGTGAGGGAGCGGAGGATCTCCACGGCCCGGTCGGACTCGCCCATCGCCCACAGCGCCAGCGCCAGCTCGCAGCTCTCGCCGCCGGTGACCCACGGGTTGGGGACGACGCAGCGCACGCCGAGGCCCGGGACGACGAACTCGTCCCAGCGGGACTCGATGCGCTCCTTGGCCGCCGCGCCGGTCACCGCGCCGCCGAGGACCGGGTAGTACCAGTCCATCGAGTAGCGGCTCTTGTCCAGGAAGCGGTCCTCGTGGTGCCGGATCGCGTGCGCCAGGGCGCCGGTCGCCAGCTCCCAGTCGGGCTGCGGGTCCTCGCGGGTCTCCGCGATGGCGAGGGCGCAGCGCAGCGCCTGGTGCAGGGAGGAGGAGCCGGTCAGCAGGGCGTCCGTCACGGGGGTGCCGTCGGGCTCCCGCTTCCAGCCGATCTGGCCGCCCGGCTGCTGGAGGCGCAGCACGAACTCCACGGCCGCGTAGACGGTGGGCCACATCCGGTCCAGGAACGTGTCGTCGCCCGTGGAGAGGTAGTGGTGCCAGACGCCGGCGGCTATGTACCCGCAGAAGTTGGTCTCGCGAGAGCGGTCCGTCGGCCGGTCGGCGTCGCCGTCGTGGTACGCGGCGTACCACGAGCCGTCGCCGTTCTGGTGGCGGGCCAGCCACGCGTAGGCGCGGGCGGCGGCCTCGTGCTCCCCGGCAGCGTCGAGGGCCATGGCGGCCTCGACGTGGTCCCACGGGTCGAGGTGGTGGCCGCGGAACCAGGGAATGGCGCCGCTGTCCCGCTGGACGGCGAGGATGCCCGCGACGGTCTCCGCGGCCTGCTCGGCCGTCAGGACGCCGGGCAGGGTGAGGTGTTCGGTGCGCTGCTCCTGCGACGTCACTGCGCGGCGCCCGACGGGAGGTGGGGCTTCGTCGCGTACACCACGAAGCTCTTGCCCATGACGGGGTTGAGCGCGTTCTCGGCGAGCCGGGTGAGCAGCGGCTTCTTCATGATGTCCCAGACGAGCAGCTTGTGGTAGGCGCGGACCGGCAGGGCCTTGTCGTTGTCGACGCCGAAGGCGCACTTCAGCCACCAGTACGGCGAGTGCAGGGCGTGCGCGTGGTGGCTGCCGTAGGGGCGCAGGCCGGCCTCGCGGATCCGGCCGAGGAGTTCGTCCGCCTTGTAGATGCGGATGTGGCCGCCCTCCACCTCGTGGTACGCGTCGGACAGCGCCCAGCAGACCTTCTCCGGCCCGTAGCGGGGGACGGTGACGGCGATGCGGCCGCCGGGCTTGAGGACCCGGACCATCTCGGCGAGGACGCCCTTGTCGTCGGGGATGTGCTCCATCACCTCGGAGATGATCACGACGTCGAAGGAGGCGTCGGGGAAGGGCAGGTTGAGGGCGTCTCCCTCCATGGCGGTGGCGGTGGCGCCCGCGGGGGCCTCGCCCGCCTCCTTCATGGCCGCGAACCACTTGGCGACCTCGCGGACCTCCTCGCCGTTGCGGTCGAGGGCGACGACCTGCGCGCCGCGCCGGTAGCACTCGAAGGCGTGCCGTCCGGCTCCGCAGCCCAGGTCGAGGACACGGTCGCCGGGGGCGAGCGGGAAGCGGGTGAAGTCGACGGTCAGCACGGGGACGGCCTGCTTTCGGGGTGGGTGGGGTTACGGGGTGCGGACGGCGCCGTGGCGCGCCGCGGCGACGGCCGCCCGGTAGTGCTCGGCGGTGCCCTGGGCCGCGCGCGCCCAGGTGAACCGCTCCAGCACGCGGGCGCGCCCGGCGGCCCCGAGGCGGGCGCGCAGGTCCGCGCCGCCGGGGCCGAGGAGCCGGCCGAGTGCGTCGGCCAGGGCGCCCGCGTCGCCGGGCGGGACGGCCAGGCAGGTCTCGCCGTCCGGTCCCGCGACCTCCGGGATGGCGCCGCCGGTCGTGGCGACCAGCGGGGTGCCGGTGGCCATGGCCTCGGCGGCCGGCAGGGAGAAGCCCTCGTAGAGGGAGGGCACGCAGGCGACCTGGGCGCCGCGCACGAGGTCGACGAGTTCGGTGTCGCTGATGCCCTTGACGAACCGGACGGCGCCTTCGAGGCCGTACTGCTCGACGGCCCGGGCGACGGGGCCCTCCTCCGCGCGCCGGCCGACGACGACGAGGTGCGCCTCGGGGACGTCCGCGCGGAGCTTGGCGAGGGCCTCCACGAGGAACACCAGCCCCTTGAGGGGGACGTCGGCGCTGGACGTGGTGACGATCCGGCCCGGCACCTCGGGGACGGACGGGTCGGGCGACCACAGGTCGGTGTCGGCGCCGATGTGCACGACGTGGACGCGGTCGGGGCGCACGCCGAGGTGGTCGACGATCTCCTGGCGGGACGAGCCGGAGACGGTGAGGACGGAGGGGAGGCGGCGGGCGACCCGCTTCTGCATGCGGGTGAAGGCGTACCAGCGGCGGACCGAGGCGCGGCGCTTCCAGTCCCGGGCTGCGTCCAGTTCCAGCTGCCGGTCGACGGTGATCGGGTGGTGGATGGTGGTGACGAGGGGCGCGCCGAGGGCCTTGGGTCCGCCGAGGAGGCCGTAGCCGAGGGTCTGGTTGTCGTGGACGACGTCGAAGTCGCCGCGGCGGGCTGCCAGGAGGCGGCGGGCGCGGAGGCTGAACGTGAGGGGTTCGGGGAAGCCGCCGGTCCACATGGTGGCGACTTCGAGCGCGTCGATCCAGTCGCGGTACTCGTCGCGTCCGGGGGTGCGGAAGGGGTCGGGCTGCCGGTACAGGTCGAGGCTGGGCAGCTCGGTGAGGGCGGCGCTGCCGGGGGCGGCGCCGACGGGGTCGAGCACGGGGTACGGCTGGGCGCCGACCACCTCGACGTGGTGGCCGAGGTGCGCGAGCTCGCGGGCGAGGTGGCGTACGTAGACGCCCTGGCCGCCGCAGAACGGGTTGCCCTTGTAGGTGAGGAGGGCGATGCGCAGCGGGCGCTCGCCGGCCGCGGCCGCGCCCGTGCGGGGGCCTGCTTCCATGGCCTCAGCGGTCACTCGCGGCCCCCTTCGGCTGAACGTTTCGGCGGAGCGTAACCGGTGGCGCTAATCTGGAACAAGTTACAGAGTCGGGCGCTGGCGATCTCTCGCGGAGCATCGAATCTACCGGCAGGTAGCGCCGCTGTAAGGGCTGGATCAGGTGATTCCCGCCACGGCGCGCGGCGGCGGCTCCCCGCCGCCATCGCAGCAGGACAGCACGGACGCACGGATCGACGGGGGCCCCATGACAGCGGACGGCCGGACGGCGCCGGCCGGCGCCGCGGCGCCACCGGTGGCCGCACTGACGGAGCGGCAGGCGGCGCGCCGCCGCCGGATACTCCAGGCCAGCGCCCGGCTCGCGGCGCGCGGCGGCTTCGACGCGGTGCAGATGCGCGAGGTCGCGGAGGAGGCGGGGGTGGCCCTGGGCACCCTGTACCGCTACTTCCCGTCCAAAGTGCACCTTCTGGTCGCCACCATGCAGGACCAGTTGGACGCCCTGCACGCGACGCTGCGCAAGCGCCCTCCGGCGGGGGCCGGCCCCGGCGAGCGGGTGAGCGCGACCCTCATGCGCGCCTTCCGCGCCCTCCAGCGGGAGCCGCTCCTCGCGGAGGCGATGCTGCGGGCGCTGACCTTCGCCGACCGCAGCGCGAGCGCCGAGGTGGACACGGTGTCGCGGCGGACGACGGCGATCATCCTGGACGCGATGCGGGCGCGGGAACCGACCGGGGAGCAGCTCGCGGCGGTGCGCGTGGTGGAGCACACCTGGTACGCGGCACTGGTGGCCTGGCTCTCGGGCCGCGCGTCCCTCGCCCAGGTGAGGGCCGACATCGAGACGGCCTGCCGGCTGCTGGACTGAGGCACCCCGACGGCGGCCGGACCGGCACCACCGGCAGGCCGCGGGAGCACCGCGGACGACCGGGCGCGGGCACGCGGCACACGACACACGGCAGAAACGCCCCGGGCCCGGCACGCGGAAGCGCCACGGACAGGCCCGCGATAGCGCGGCACTCGGCGGAACACGGGACGGCGGGAGCCAGGACGGCGCAAGCGCCGCGGACGGCCCGGCACGCAGGAGCGCGGCAGGCGGCAGCTCCGCAGGCGGCCGGACAACGCGGAAGCGCCCCACGATGCGGCGCGGGACGGCGGGGCCCACGACAGCGCCAGCGCGGCGGACGGCCCGGCACGCGGAAGCGCGGCACCTGGCGGGAGCCAGGACGGCAGAAGCACCGCGGACGGCCCCGGCACGCGGCAGCTCCGCGGACGCCGGACACACGGAACCGCGACGGAACACGGGACGGCGGGGGCCACGACTGCAGAAGCGCCGCGGGCAGCCCGGCACGCGGAAGCGCCCACCGCGGGACGCGGGACCGCGGGGGCCGCGACGGCGCAAGCGCTGCGGACGGCCCCGTCACGCGGGAGTGCCGCGGTGGGTGGAGGCCCGTGTTCCGGGGGAAGCGCCCGGCCCCTCCCGACCGGCACCTGACCCGCGGGTAAAGTAAGCCCGTCGCTTCATGCCCGTACGGGGGGAAGCCGGTGCAAATCCGGCGCTGATCCCGCAACCGTGAGCCACCGCACCGGTGGTGAGCCGGAATGCCTCGTACGGGTCTGACCGGCTCGCGTCTCCGGGGACCCCCGGGGACCGGCACCGTCGAGGAACTGCGGAGCCGAGCCTGGTGCCACCGTGCGCCGGGGCCCGGCCCCCGG
>NZ_MKXB01000102.1 GCF_001865245.1 Streptomyces sp. CC53
TATTGATCAGAAACTCATGGGGTTCTCGTTCAAGACGTAGCGGACGTGCGGGCCGCCGAAGTAGCCGCGGACGATGTGCGGCTGACGCTGGCGTCTGCGGAAGAAGCGGCGGGTCTCGGCGGCGAGTTCGGCCTGGTTCCGGGCTCGGTGTTGCTTGGGCAGGCTGTGCTTGAGGTCGGCGTTGACCAGCTCGTCGGGGTTCAGCTCGGGCGAGTACGGCGGCAGGAAGTGCAGCTCGATGTCGTCAAGGTGGGCGGCGAGCCAGTCGCGGACCTTCCTGGAACGGTGGGCGGAGTGCCCGTCGACGACGAGATGGATCTTGCGGTCGAAGTGGCCGGCCAGCCGGTCCAGGAAGCGGCACATCACCTCGGCGGTGAAGCTCTCGGCGAAGACCATGAAGTGCATCCGGCCCTTGGTGCTGATCGCGGACATCGCGTTCACCGAGAACCGGTTCCCAGTCCGCCGCACGACGGGCGTCTTCCCCTTCTCTCCCCAGGTGCGGCCGGTGACCTGGTCGGATCGGATGCCGACCTGGTCGGCGAACAGGACCTCGCCGCCGTCCTTCCTCGCCTTCGCCCGGATCGCCGGCCAGGTCTCCTCGTGCCAACGGCGCACGGCCTCCGGGTCCTGCTCCACGGCCCGCTTGTCCGGACGCTGGAAGGACAGCCCCCACCGCTTCAGGTACTTGCCCACCCCCGGTTCTGTCAGCCGCACCCGGTACAGCTTCGCGATCAGGTCACCGATCAGCCGCCGCGTCCACAACTGCCCGCTCAAGCCCACGTCGCAGGGCCGGTGATCGAGGACCGCCTGCCGCACAGCGGCCTGCTCGGCCTCCCCGAGCACCTGGTGCACCCCGACCGGCTTGCCCCGCGGCTGCATGACCAGCGCCTCCCGCCCGCCGGCCTGCCACTTCGCCCACCAGATGTCGACCGCCTTCAGCGACACCCCGAACACCGCCGCCACGTCCTCACGGTCCCGCCCCGCCACCAACGCGGCCACCGCCCGCAGCCGAAGGGCCTCCTGCGCCGACGGCGACAGATGCCGCGCGTCCCCCACCAGATCGCTCACACCCCACCAACGACCCAGAACCCGAATCGTTTCGGATCAATA
>NZ_MKXB01000103.1 GCF_001865245.1 Streptomyces sp. CC53
TCGAGCGGACCCTGGACCCGGAGGGACCGGGGGAACGCCCGGCGGCGGACCGCCAGATCGATGCAGGACGGGGCGGGGTGCACATAAGCACCCCGACCGGGCAGCGTACCGCGTGGATCGGGGACGCACGCGCCCTCGACCGCCACGATGCGCAGCAGCTCGTTCTTGGCCGCCCGCTCCCGGCACCCCACGCAGGTGCGCTCAGGGCGTGCGCGGGCATGCGTCCGGCCAGACACGCTTCAGTCTACCTCCCCGTACCGACTCCACCCCTGGGGGGCGGAAATCGAACGGCTGTTGTCGTGATCTCGATCGTGATCACCGAGGTGACCACGTCGTGCTGCTGTGGTGGCTCAACGTGACCGAGGGCCACCGTATTCCCGCACGGTCCCGACCGGAGTCGCCCACTCGGTGTGCGGCCCCGGCTCCGTCGCCTTCCGGCGCCCGTACGGGTGACCGGGCTCAGCCCTCGGCGGGCTGCTGCTCGGTGTCCGGGCGGATGTCGATGCGCCAGCCGGTGAGGCGGGCGGCGAGGCGGGCGTTCTGGCCCTCCTTGCCGATCGCCAGGGACAGCTGGTAGTCCGGCACGGTCACCCGGGCGGAGCGGGTCGCCATGTCGACGATCTCGACCTTGGAGACCCGGGCCGGGGACAGCGCGTTCGCCACCATCTCGGCGGGGTCGTCGGACCAGTCGACGATGTCGATCTTCTCGCCGTGCAGCTCGGCCATGACGTTGCGGACGCGGCCGCCCATCGGGCCGATGCAGGCGCCCTTGGCGTTGAGCCCGGCGCGGGTGGACCGTACGGCGATCTTCGTGCGGTGGCCGGCCTCGCGGGCGATCGCGGCGATCTCGACGGAGCCGTCCGCGATCTCCGGGACCTCCAGCGCGAAGAGCTTCTTCACGAGGTTCGGGTGGGTGCGCGAGAGGGTGACCGACGGGCCGCGCACGCCCTTGGCGACGCGCACGACGTAGGTGCGCAGGCGCAGGCCGTGCGTGTAGTCCTCGCCGGGCACCTGCTCCTGCACGGGGAGCACGGCCTCCAGCTTGTCGTCCAGCTTGACCAGGACGTTCTTGGGGTCCTTGCCCTGCTGCACGACACCGGCGACGACATCGCCCTCGCGGCGGGCGTACTCGCCGAAGGTGACGTCGTTCTCGGCGTCCCGCAGCCGCTGCTGGATGACCTGGCGGGCCGTGGTGGCGGCGATCCGGCCGAAGTCCGACGGGGTGTCGTCGAACTCCTTGGGCTCCTGGCCCTCCTCCAGCTCGGACGGGTCCTCCTTCGCCCACACCGTCACGTGGCCGGTCTGCCGGTCCAGCACGGCGCGCGCGTGGCGGCGGGCTCCCTCGGTGCGGTGGTAGGCGATGAGGAGGGCCGACTCGATCGCCTCGACCAGCAGCTCGAAGGGGATCTCCTTCTCCTGTGCCAAGCCCCTGAGAAGCTTCACATCGATGTCCACGGCTACGCCTCCTCTTCCTTCTTGTCCTTGCGGCTGAACTCGATCTCCACGCGCGCCCTGGCGATCTCGGGGAACTCCACGCGGCGGGTGGTGGGCTTGCGGCCCTTCAGCCCGGGCACCTCCAGGTCGAGTCCCTCGTCGTCGACGCCGAGGACGCGGGCGACGACCGCGGCTCCGTCGTGCAGGTGCAGCTTGACGAGGCGGCCGGTGGCCCGTACGTAGTGGCGGTGCTCGGTGAGGGGGCGGTCGGCGCCCGGCGAGCTGACTTCGAGGACGTACTCGCCCTCGCCCATCGCGTCCGTCTCGTCCAGCGTGTCCGAGATGACGCGGCTCAGTTCGGCGCAGGCGTCGAGTTCCACACCGGCGTCCGAGTCGACGATCACCCTCAGCACCCGTCGGCGGCCCGCCCGGGACACCTCGATGTCCTCCAGATCGAGGTGCCTGGCGCTGACCAGCGGTTCCAGCAGCCCGCGCAGCCTTTCGTTCTGGGTGGTGCTCATCCGGGTGACTCCTCGGCCGCGTGTGCTGTTGTGGGTTCGTCGCGTGTCAGACGACAGGGTATCCGGTCCCGGGGGGTGTTGCCGTCCACGTCCGGATGCCCCGCGGGTACGCTCGCGTGCGGTGATCTTCGAAGGGCCCACCTGAAGGAGTGACGTGGAGCGCACGGGGACGACACGCAGGCGCGCGCTCACCGCGGCGGGCGCGGCGGCGGCCGGGCTGCTCGGCGGCTGCTCCGGCGGCGACGGCGATCGGCCCGCGCCGCGTCGGCCGACGGCGGCGGACCGGGCCCGCC
>NZ_MKXB01000104.1 GCF_001865245.1 Streptomyces sp. CC53
CTCCGCCGTGGCCCCGCAGCCGGACACCGGCTCCCCAGCCCCCCCGCCGCCCCCGGCCGACCGTTCCGGGGCGACGGCCGGCCCCAGGCTTCCGGGCCAGGCCCCCGCGACTCCCGGCGCGCGCTCCACGGGCGCCGCGCCCCCCGAGGACCCCCGGGCCGCCTTCCCCCACCAGGGGCCGGGGCCCTCGCCGTGGGCGACCTCGCGCCCGTACGCCGCAGGACCGCAGGCACCGCAGGTGTCCGCGGCCCACGACCTGCCCGGCAGCGCCGGACCCTGGGCAGGGGCCCCGCCTGAGGCGGCCACCGAGACGACCACGCCGCTGCGGGCCGTCCCCGCCCGCTCCACCGGCCGCACCGTCGCGGCCGTCACCTGCCTGCTGCTCGGCCTGGGGCTGGTCGCCGGTGCCGCCGCCGGGGCGTGGCTCACCCGGGACCCGGATGCCCGAGCCGTCCGCACGCCCTACACCGAGACCCCGGCGCTCTGGCACAGCACACCCGTCGACACCCTCTTCCCCACCACCCTCGAAGGTGACGGCGCGGGCCCCGGGGGCGCCGACCGGACCTGGACCAGGATCACCGTGGCCCCGGACGCCCCCTGCGCCGCCGCCCTGCAACCCCGCCTCGCCGAGGCCGTGGGGCCCGCCGGATGCCTGCGGGTCCTGCGCGCCACCTACGTCGACGCCACGGCGTCCAGCGTGACCACCGTCGGCCTGGTCTTCATGGACGCCGACACCACCAGGATGACCGCGCTCCACGACCGCTTCACCACGGGCGGCCTGGAACGGCGCCCCGAACTCATACCGGCGACCCTCCCCGCCCCGGGGACCGCCGCAGCCGACTTCGGCGACGCCCAGCGGGCCAGCTGGCACGTCGACGTCCTCACCGAGATCCCCGTGATCGTCTACGCGGTGTCCGGCTTCGCCGACGGCCGTCCCGTCACCGACCCGCGCCCCGCCCGCGAAGCCACGGCCAAGGGCCAGACCAGCGTGGCCGCCCAGGCGGGCCTCGGCCATGACGCGGCCGGTGTCGCGGCCCGCGTCGAGGACGGGCTGCGCCGCGCCGTCACCGAGGCCGTCGACGGACCGCAGGCGACCCCCTCTGCGACGAAGGAGGCCCGCTGATGCGCCCCGCCGCCCGTACGACGGCCGCGCACCCGCCCCGCGCGGCGGCCGGTCCCGCAGCCGCCGCCCCCGCCGCCCGCACAGCCGCCCCCTCCGCCGCTCGTCCAGCGGTCGACCCCGGCCCGCGCCCCCGTGGCGGCCGTGCACGCTCCGGCGCCCTGCGCCGCACACGTGCCGCCCGCACCGTGCTCGCCGCCCTCACCGCCACCGTCTTCGCCGTCCTCCCGGCCGCCCCCGCCCACGCCGACGGCATCCGCGCCCAGCAGTGGGGCGTCGAGGCCCTCAACACCGACCGGGCCTGGCAGACCACCCGCGGGGAAGGCGTGACCGTCGCCGTCCTCGACACCGGCGTCGACGACACCCACCCCGACCTCGCCGGGAACGTCCTCCCCGGCAAGGACCTCATCGGCTTCGGCGCCGAGCGCGGCGACCGCTCGTGGGCCCGCCACGGCACCGCCATGGCCGGCATCATCGCCGCCCACGGCCACGGCTACGCCAACGGGGACGGGGTCGTCGGGGTCGCTCCCGAAGCCAGGATCCTGCCCGTCCGCGTCATCCTCGAAGGCAGCGACAAGGCCCGCTCCCGCGCCCGCCACACCCGCGGCAACGCCCTGGCGGACGGCATCCGCTGGGCCGCCGACGAGGGTGCCGACGTGATCAACCTCTCCCTCGGCGACGACAGCGAGTCCGCCCACCCCGAACCCGCCGAGGACGCGGCCGTCCAGTACGCCCTGTCCAAGGGAGCCGTCGTCGTCGCCTCCGCGGGCAACGGCGGGGAGAAGGGCGACCGCGTGTCGTACCCCGCCGCCTATCCCGGAGTGATCGCCGTCACCGCGGTCGACCGGCACGGCGCCCGCGCCTCCTTCTCCACCCGCCGCTGGTACGCCACCGTGAGCGCCCCCGGCAAGGAAGTGGTCATCGCGGACCCGGACCGCAAGTACTACGAGGGGTGGGGCACCAGCGCCGCCGCCGCCTTCGTCTCCGGAGCCGTCGCCCTCGTACGCTCCGCCCACCCCGACCTCAGTCCCGCGCAGGTCAAGCAGCTCCTCATCGACACGGCCCGCGACCGCCCCGACGGCGGCCGCAGCGACGCCAAGGGGTACGGGATGGTCGACCCGGCCGCAGCGATCGCCGCCGCCTCCGAGGACCGCCCCGCCGACCCCGAGGCGCCCGCCGCCGGTTACCGGGGCCTCTACTTCGGCGCGGGGCCCCGACCGGAGCCCGCCGAGGAGGAGACCGCCGGGGACCTGCTCCCGCTGTCCGTGGGCGGTGTCGGACTGCTGCTCGTCGCCGTCGCCGCCGTCCTCTGGAGCGTCGGCCGCCGCCCCCGCTGACCTCTCGGACACCGCCGTCCCGCGCGCGCTCGGGACGGCGGGCCGCCTCGCCCCCGCCGGGCCGCTGCCGCCCCCTGCCACCCCACCACACGAGCCCCGCCGGACCCTCGTCCGCCGCCGGACCGGCCCGCGCTCCCCGCCCCACCACCGGCGTGCGGGACGCCGGACCGTCCCGGATAGGCTCGGCACGTGGCGCTCAAGAACATCCCGGACCCCGGTTTCTCCGACGACGACGGCTCCGCCGACCCACAGCTCAGCGAGGCCCTCGCGGCCTGGGCCGCGGACCGCACCGTCGAACCCCGCGTGCTGGAGGCCCTCCAGGGGGCCCGGCTGCTCGTCCCCGTCGTCGCCGTCCTCGGTGAGGTCGAGGTGGACGAGAACGGCCTGCGCCGCGAGAAGACCAGCGACATGGCCGTGCCCACGCTCGTCGCCGGGAACCGCCGGGCGCTGCCCGCGTTCACCTCCACCGACGCCCTGACCCGCTGGGACCCGGCCGCCCGTCCCGTCGCCGTACCGCTGCACCAGGCACTTCAGGCGGTCGCCCACGAGAAGGCCGACACGCTCGTGCTCGACATGGCGGGGCCCGTCCCGTTCGAGATCACCGGGCGCGCGCTGCTGGCCCTCGCCGAGGGGCGCACCAGCACCGACCCGCTCGCCGACCCGGCCGTCGCCGAGGCCGTCCGGGCCGTGGTGGCCGCCGAGCCGGCCGTGCTGCGCGCCTGCCTCGTCCGCGGCGGCGGGGCGGACGGCACGCTGGCCCTCGTCCTGGACCCCGGTGTCCCGCCGGCGCCCGCCGCCCGCCGCGTCGCCGAGGCGCTGGCGGCCGACGACACGTTGAGGGCCCGCCTGGTGCGGGGCCTGGACCTGGCACTGCTGCCGTCCGAGGCCGCCGTTCCGGGCGAGCCCGTGTACGTCAGGGACGAGGGACAGAAGGGGGAGTAGGGGGAGGGGATGACCGGGGCGGGCGCGAGCACCGCGCCCGCGGTTCAGCCGTAGACCGGCCCCGTGTACTTCTCGCCCGGCCCCTGCCCCGGCTCGTCCGGCACGATCGACGCCTCGCGGAACGCCAGCTGCAGCGACTTCAGGCCGTCCCGCAGCGGGGCCGCGTGGAACGAGCTGATCTCCGTGGTGCTCGCGTCGAGCAGCCCCGCCAGGGCGTGCACGAGCTTGCGGGCCTCGTCGAGGTCCTTGTACTTGTCGCCGTCCTCGGTGAGCCCCAGCTTCACCGCGGCCGCGCTCATCAGGTTGACCGCGACCGTGACGATCACCTCGACCGCCGGGACCTCCGCGATGTCGCGGGTCATGTCGTGGAAGTCGGGGGAGGCCGGGCTCGGCGTGGCGTCACTCATACCCCCACGATATGCGGTCCCCGCAGGCCGGGCCGCGCCCGCCCGATTGGGCCCGCCCCGGAGAAGCTGCTAGCCTGGAGTGACGACCGGCCGGAACCACTGCGCTCCGGCCCACAAGTGGAGGCTCCGATCTCCCACCTGACCGCCCCGAGGGGCGGCGGGTCACCGGTCAGGCGGCGCCCATCGTTCCGTACGGACGATGGAGTCGCCCGAAGACAGCGCCCCGCGGTTGGCCCGTGGCGGTGTTCCGGTAATCCCAGGAGCCCCGCCTGTGTCCCGTCCGGGGCATTTTTCATGCGCCGGCGCGGTTGGTCTGACGAAACAGACGTTACGCGTCCGTCCGCCAGGCGGTCGCGTGGTGCTACCGAGGAGGATCCATCAGCGCCGAGCCCCGCATCAACGAGCGGATTCGTGTCCCCGAGGTGCGACTTGTCGGTCCCAGCGGCGAGCAGGTCGGGATTGTCCCGCTTGCCAAGGCCCTGGAGCTTGCCCAGGAGTACGACCTGGACCTGGTCGAGGTCGCGGCGAACGCCCGTCCGCCGGTGTGCAAGCTCATGGACTACGGGAAGTTCAAGTACGAGTCGGCCATGAAGGCCCGTGAGGCGCGCAAGAACCAGGCGCACACGGTCATCAAGGAGATGAAGCTCCGGCCGAAGATCGACCCGCACGACTACGACACCAAGAAGGGTCACGTCGTCCGGTTCCTCAAGCAGGGCGACAAGGTCAAGATCACGATCATGTTCCGTGGTCGTGAGCAGTCCCGCCCCGAGCTGGGGTACCGACTGCTCCAGCGGCTCGCCGAGGACGTCCAGGAGCTCGGCTTCGTGGAGTCGAACCCGAAGCAGGACGGCCGCAACATGATCATGGTCCTCGGTCCGCACAAGAAGAAGACCGAGGCGATGGCCGAGGCCCGCGAGGCGCAGGCCGCCCGCAAGGCGGAGCGCCAGGGCCAGTCCGCCCAGGCGGAGCAGCCCGCCGAGGCGGAGCAGCCCGCACAGGCGGAGCAGTCCGCCGAATAGCCGCAAGGCGGCGTCCCGGGCACCCCGCCCAGGACGCGAAACCGATCCACCTGACGCTCCCGCGTGCCGGTCCCCGGACCGGCTGGGAGCGCCACTGACGAGGAGATAACGGCGCTATGCCGAAGAACAAGACGCACAGCGGTGCCAAGAAGCGCTTCAAGATCACCGGCTCCGGCAAGGTGCTCCGTGAGCGTGCCGGCAAGCGCCACCTGCTCGAGCACAAGTCGTCCAAGCTGACGCGCCGCCTCACTGGCAACGCCGAGATGGCCCCGGGTGACAGCGCCAAGATCAAGAAGATGCTGGGCATCTGAGCCCCGCCTCGTCTGATCCCCACCCGCGAAAGCCGGGACCCAATCGTTTCCGGGCCGTGTGAGCACCCCCACGGCCCCGCTACAAGGAGTTAACAAGTGGCACGCGTCAAGCGCGCAGTGAACGCCCACAAGAAGCGCCGTGCGATCCTGGAGCAGGCCAGCGGCTACCGGGGCCAGCGCTCCCGCCTGTACCGCAAGGCCAAGGAGCAGGTCACCCACTCGCTGGTCTACAACTACAACGACCGCAAGAAGCGCAAGGGCGACTTCCGTCAGCTGTGGATCCAGCGCATCAACGCCGCTGCCCGCGCCAACGGCATCACCTACAACCGCTTCATCCAGGGTCTGAAGGCCGCGAACATCGAGGTCGACCGCAAGATCCTGGCCGAGCTCGCGGTCAACGACGCCAACGCGTTCGCCGCCCTCGTCGAGGTCGCCCAGAAGGCCCTCCCGAGCGACGTCAACGCCCCGAAGGCCGCTGCCTGATCCCCCAGGCCACCGTTCCTTCCGACCGGACCCGCAGGCCGCGCGCCTGCGGGTCCGGCGCGTTGTCCCGCACACACCGCGCCGCCCACCGCACGGTGGCACCGCACGACGTGTCCGTACGAGAAGAGAGCCGCCGAGCATCATGGGCACCCCCGAGCTGATCTCCCCGCGTTCCCCGCGCGTCGTCGCCGCGCGGCGGCTCGCCAAGCGCGCCTTCCGGGGCAAGGAGCGGCGCTTCCTCGCCGAGGGCCCGCAGGCCGTCCGGGAGGCCGTCGCCCACCGCGGCCCCGACGGCGCGCCGACGCTGCTCGAACTCTTCACCACCACCGAGGCCGCCGCCCGGTACGCCGACATCGTCGACGCGGCCCGCGCCACCGGCGCCCGCGTCCACCACGCCTCGGACGAGGTCATCGCCGACCTGTCGCAGACCGTCACCCCGCAGGGCCTCATCGGGGTCTGCCGGTTCCTCGACTCGCCGTTCGCCGACATCCTCGCCGCCCGGCCCCGGCTCGTCGCCGTCCTCGCCCACGTGCGCGACCCCGGCAACGCCGGCACCGTGCTCCGCTGCGCCGACGCGGCGGGTGCCGACGCCGTCGTCCTCACCGACGCCTCCGTCGACCTCTACAACCCGAAGTCCGTACGTGCCTCCGTCGGGTCCCTCTTCCACCTGCCCGTCGCCGTGGGTGTGCCCGTCCAGCAAGCCGTGACGGGACTCAAGGACGCCGGTGCACGGGTGCTGGCCGCCGACGGTGCCGGACACGACGACCTGGACGCCGAACTCGATGCGGGCAGCATGGGAGGGCCCACCGCGTGGATCTTCGGCAACGAGGCGTGGGGCCTCCCCGAGGAGACCCGGGCCCTCGCCGACGCGGTCGTCCGCGTCCCGATCCACGGGAAGGCCGAGAGCCTGAACCTCGCGACGGCCGCAGCCGTATGTCTCTACGCATCCGCCCGTGCGCAGCGCGCTGCCGGAGGGTGCCGCT
Organism: Streptomyces sp. CC53; assembly: GCF_001865245.1. Lineage (GTDB taxonomy): Bacteria > Actinomycetota > Actinomycetes > Streptomycetales > Streptomycetaceae > Streptomyces. Next base: position 6,603 of record NZ_MKXB01000104.1, read on the forward strand.
CCGTCACCTCCACCTAGTAGGGTGGCGGGCTCGGGGGCCCGTCGCGCAGCACTGAGGGGTGGGGTACGGGGATGACGCTCGGTACGGGCAGGCACGCGGAGCGCCGGGCCGCTTTAGAGGACGCCGACGCGCCGCACGCGCCCCGCGCCCGGGACGCCGGACCCGGCACGCCGCACTGCGACCCCGACGACCTGCCGGACGGGCTGGTCGTCGCCGACGACCGCGGCCGGATCGTCTGCTTCAACCGCCAGGCGTCCCGTATCACCTCCCTGCCCGGCCCCCGGGCCCTCGGCGCGGCCCTGGAGGAGGCGCTGCCGCTGGAGGACCTGAAGGGCCGCCGCTGGTGGGCGCTCACCGACCCGTACGGCGGCCTCGCCATCCGTACCGGTCAGCCCGAGCGGAACCTGTTGCTGCCGGGCGGCCGGGAGGTCCTCGTGGCCGCCCGCTACGTGCGGGCCCGGCCCCTCGGCCCGGTCAGCCGCGTCGTCGTCACCCTGCGCGGCACGGAGGCCCGGCGCCGCACCGAGCGCAGTCACGCCGAGCTGATCGCCACCGTGGCGCACGAACTCCGCTCCCCGCTCACCTCCGTCAAGGGCTTCACGGCCACGCTGCTGGCCAAGTGGGACCGGTTCACCGACGACCAGAAGCGGCTGATGCTGGAGACCGTCGACGCCGACGCCAACCGGGTCACCCGGCTGATCACCGAACTGCTCGACATCTCCCGCATCGACTCCGGCCGTCTGGAGGTGCGCCGCCAGCCCGTGGACCTCGCCGCCGCCGTCGGCCGCCACATCCAGGGGCACACGGCGCGCGGCCAGTCCCCGGACCGCTTCTTCGTCCGCGTCCGCCGCCCGCTGCCCGACCTGTGGGCCGACCCGGACAAGGTCGACCAGGTCCTCGGCAACCTCCTCGAAAACGCGGTGCGCCACGGCGAGGGAACCGTCACCATCGAGGTGGCCCCCACCGGCCCCGACGACGACGAGAAGGGAACGGCGGTCACCGTGAGCGACGAAGGTCCCGGCATCCCCGAGGAGTCGATGGGTCGCGTCTTCACCCGCTTCTGGCGCGGCAGCACGCGCGGCGGCACCGGCCTCGGCCTGTACATCGTCAAGGGCATCGTCGAGGCGCACGGCGGCACGATCACCGTGGGCCGCGGCCCGTCCGGCGGGGCGGAGTTCCGATTCACCCTGCCCGTGGGGGCGCCGGCGTACGGGACCCAGGGCTTCTGAGCCCCGCCGTACACCGTCCACACTGCGGGACGACCACCGCCCCGCCCCCCACGGGCTCAGCCAGGTCCGCAGCGCCCCGTTAGACTCGACCTTTGGCACCTTTGCGTCCTCGGTCGTCGAGCGGGGGCTTCAGCCAGCCCATTCGGAAGCACGGGAAGAGATGTCGGCACCCAACAAGTCGTACGACCCAGTCGAGGTCGAGGCACTGAAACCGGAAGAGATCGAGCGCATGCGGGACGAGGCGCTCGCCGCGTTCGCCGCCGCAGGCGACCTCGACGCGCTCGCCCAGGCGAAGGTGGCCCACACGGGCGGCACCTCGCCGCTCGCGCTCGCCAACCGTGAGATCGGCGCGCTGCCGCCGCACGCCAAGGCCGAGGCCGGCAAGCGCGTCGGTCAGGCCCGCGGCGCCGTCTCCAAGGCGCTGGCAGCCCGCCAGGCCGAACTGGAGGCGGAGCGGGACGCCCGCGTGCTGGTCGAGGAGGCCGTGGACGTCACCCTCCCCTACGACCGCACCCCGGCCGGCGCACGCCACCCGCTGACCACCCTCATGGAGCGCGTCGCGGACGTCTTCGTCTCGATGGGCTACGAGGTCGCGGAGGGCCCCGAGGTCGAGGCGGAGTGGTTCAACTTCGACGCCCTCAACTTCGTCCCCGACCACCCCGCGCGCCAGATGCAGGACACGTTCTTCGTCCAGGGGCCCGAGGGCACGCGCGGCGACGAGTCCGGCATCGTGCTGCGCACCCACACCTCGCCGGTGCAGGCACGCACCCTCGTGGACCGCGAGCCGCCCGTCTACGTGGTGTGCCCCGGCCGCGTCTACCGCACCGACGAGCTCGACGCCACGCACACCCCGGTCTTCCACCAGATCGAGCTGCTCGCCGTCGACGAGGGCCTCACCATGGCCGACCTCAAGGGCACCCTCGACCACATGGTCCAGGCGCTCTTCGGACCGGACATGAAGACCCGGCTGCGCCCGAACTTCTTCCCCTTCACCGAGCCGTCCGCCGAGATGGACATGCTCTGCTACGTGTGCCGCGGCGCGTCGGTCGGCAACCCGGAGCGGCCCTGCCGCACGTGCGGCAGCGAGGGCTGGATCGAGCTCGGCGGTTGCGGCATGGTCAACCCCAAGGTGCTCGTCGCCTGCGGTGTCGACCCGGAGAAGTACAGCGGCTTCGCCTTCGGGTTCGGCATCGAGCGGATGCTGATGTTCCGCCACAACGTCGAAGACATGCGAGACATGGTCGAGGGTGACGTCCGGTTCACCCGGCCGTTCGGGATGGAGATCTGATGCGGGTCCCGCTTTCGTGGCTGCGGGAGTACGTCGACCTGCCGGCGACGGAGACCGGCCGCGACGTACAGGCCAAACTGGTGTCGGCGGGTCTGGAGGTCGAGACCGTCGAGCAGCTCGGCGCCGGCCTGACCGGCCCCCTCGTCGTGGGCCGGGTGCTCACCATCGAGGAACTCACCGAGTTCAAGAAGCCGATCCGCTTCTGCACCGTCGACGTCGGCCAGGCCAACGGCACCGGCGAACCGCAGGAGATCATCTGCGGCGCCCGCAACTTCGCGGAGGGCGACAAGGTCGTCGTCGCCCTCCCCGGCGCCGTGCTGCCCGGCGACTTCCGCATCGCCGAGCGCAAGACCTACGGCCGGGTCTCCCGCGGCATGATCTGCTCCAGCGACGAGCTGGACATGGGCGACGACGGCACCAAGGGCATCATCGTCCTGCCGCCGGAGCACGAGGTCGGCACCGACGCGACCGTGCTGCTGGAGCTGTACGACGAGGTACTCGACATCGCCGTCACCCCCGACCGCGGCTACTGCCTGTCGGTGCGCGGCGTCGCCCGCGAGACCGCCACCGCGTACGGGCTGCCGCTGCGCGACCCGGCGCTGCTCGACGTGCCCGCGCCCAACTCGTACGGCTACCCGGTCCGGGTCGCCGACCCGGTCGGCTGCTCCCGGTTCACCGCGCGCACCGTCGTCGGCCTCGACCCCGAGGCACGCTCCCCGATCTGGCTGCAGCGCCGCCTCCAGAAGGCCGGCATGCGTCCGATCTCGCTCGCCGTCGACGTCACGAACTACGTGATGCTGGAGCTGGGCCAGCCGCTGCACGCCTACGACCGCAGCCGTCTCGACGGCCCGATCGGGGTGCGCCGCGCCGAGCCCGGCGAGAAGATCACCACCCTCGACGGCACGGCCCGGGTCCTGGACCCGGCCGACCTGGTCATCACCGACAACCGCGGGCCCATCGGCATCGCGGGCGTCATGGGCGGCGCCAACACCGAGATCGCCGACGCCGCCGCCGACCCCGAGACCGGCCAGGTCCAGGGAACCACCGAGGTGGTCGTCGAGGCGGCGCACTTCGACGCCATCTCCATCGCCCGCACGGCCCGCCGCCACAAGCTGTCCTCCGAGGCGTCCCGCCGCTTCGAGCGCGGCGTCGACCCGCAGGCCGCCGCCGCTGCCGCGCAGCGCACCGTCGACCTGCTGGTCCTCCTCGCGGGCGGCACCGCCGAGGCAGGCGTGACCGAGGTCATCGCGCCGAGCGCCCCGCGCACGATCGCCATGCACGCCGACCACCCCGACCGGGTCGCCGGTGTCCACTACGGCCGCGAGACCGTCGTCCGCCGCCTCCAGGAAGTCGGCTGCGACGTCTACGGGCAGGACGAGCTCGTCGTCACCGTCCCGTCGTGGCGGCCCGACCTGAACGAGCCGAACGACCTCGCGGAGGAGGTCATCAGGCTGGAGGGCTACGAGAACCTGCCCTCCACGCTGCCGAAGCCCCCGGCGGGCCGCGGCCTCACCGAGCGCCAGCGCACCCACCGCCGGGTGGGCCGCGCCCTGGCCGGCGCCGGCTACGTCGAGGCGCTGAACTACCCGTTCATCGGCGAACAGGCCCTCGACCAGCTCGACATCCCCGCGGACGACCCGTCCCGCCGTCTCGTCACGCTCGTCAACCCGCTCTCCGACGAGGAGCCGGCGCTGCGCTCCACGCTGCTGCCGGGCCTCCTCGGCGCCCTGCGCCGCAACGACGGCCGCGGCAGCCACGACCTGGCGCTCTTCGAGACCGGCCTGGTCTTCCGCACCCCGGCGGAGCCGGGTGTCGCGGTGCGGCTCACCGTGGAGCGCCGCCCGTCCGACGCGGAGCTCGAGGGCCTGAACGCGGTACTGCCGCAGCAGCCGCGGCACGTCGCCGTCGTCCTCGCCGGGGCGCGCGAACAGGCCGGCTGGTGGGGCAAGGGCCGCCCCGCCGACTGGGCCGACGCGGTCGAGGCCGCCCGGCTCGTGGCCCGCGAGGCCGGCGCCGAGCTGCTCGTCCGCCAGGGCCAGTACGGGCCGTGGCACCCGGGCCGGTGCGCCGAGCTCGCCGTCGTGGCCGACGGTACCGAGCGCGTCGTGGGCCACGCGGGCGAGCTGCACCCGCGCGTCGTCAAGGCGCTCGGCCTGCCGGCCCGCACCTGCGCGATGGAGATGGACCTCGACCTCGTCGAGCGGGCCTCCGCGGGGGCCGTCAAGGCGCCGCGGATCTCCTCCTTCCCGGTCGCCACGCAGGACGTCGCCCTGGTCGTCGACACCGCGGTGCCGGCCGCCGAGGTGGAGCGCGTGCTCCGCGAGGGCGCGGGCGAACTGCTGGAGTCCATCCGCCTGTTCGACACCTTCACCGGTGAGCAGATCGGCGCGGGCAAGAAGTCCCTCGCGTACGCCCTGCGGTTCCGCGCCGCGGACCGCACGCTGACCGTCGAGGAGGCCACGGCCGCACGCGACGCCGCGGTGGCGCTTGCCGCCGAGCGCACCGGCGCGGTACTGCGCGGCGCCTGACGCCCACGACGGAAGGGGCGCGCCCGGAGCCACCGGGCGCGCCCCTTCCGCATACCCCTCCCCCAGGACCCGCCCCGCCTGCGCGGGCGGCCCCCGGGCCTGAGGCCTGCCCCCTCGTGCGCGGGAGCGCTTCGGCCGGTCTCGCCATCGCCCTCGGTACCGGAGGCTTGCCTCCTCGTGCGCGGGAGCGCCCCTCACCGCACGGCCGGCGGCCGGCAGCAACGGGGCGCCTGGGCGACCGCACCCGGTGGCCCTGACCCTCTGACGGACATATCACTCATCCGGGTGAGATGTCCGGTGAATGTTCCCGCGTGTCCCGGGAGGCTCGGCAGAATCGTCCCCGACCGCGACCATGGGGCCTGAAGGAGGGCGGTCCGCATGATCCGTAGAAGGCCCCGGTGGCCCCGGGCGCGCAGACTCGCCCCGCTCGCCCTGCCCATGCTGTGGGGGCTCACCGCCATCGCCTGGAAGCTGACCTGCCCCCTGGCGCAGCGCGTCGACCTCGCCACCCGGGCCGCGACCAGCGCCGTCTTCTTCGCCGTCGGCACCGTGCTGGTCCTCGGCGCCTGTCGCAGCCTTTACCGGGAGCTGAGCCAGCTGCAGGCCGTCGCGCAGGCCGCCCAGCAGGTCCTGCTGCGTCCTCTCCCGCCCTGTCTCGACGGGCTGTCGGTCGCCGCCGCACAGATCGCCGCCGTGCGGGGCGCGTCCGTGGGCGGCGACCTCTACGAGGCGGTGACCACGCCGCACGGGGTGCGGGTCATCATCGGGGACGTGCGCGGCCACGGCCTCTCCGCCCTCGGCGCGGTCGCGGCCGTCCTCGGCAGTTTCCGGGAGGCCGCCCACGAGGAGCCAGGGCTCGGGGGAGTGCTGCGGCGCCTCGACCGGGCGCTGCAGCGGTACGTGGGCGAGCGGGCGGACGAGGGCGGCACCGAGGCGCCCGAGGAGTTCGTGACGGTCCTGCTGCTCGACATCCGCCGCAGCGGCGAACTCCTGGTGCTCAACTGCGGCCACCCGGGGCCCTTCCGGCTCGGCTGCCAGAGCGTGGAGCCGCTGGGGGTCGGTGATCCGCTGCCCCCGCTGGGCGCGTTCCCGCTGCCGGACACCCTGCCCGTGCGGCGCTGCGCTCGCCTGCTGGCGGGCGAATCGCTGTTCCTGTACACCGACGGGGCCGCGGAGGCCCGCGACACCACGGGGAGGTTCTTCCCCCTGGAAGACGTCCTGGCCGCGGCGGTACGGGCGGTGCCGCAGACACCCTCCGCGCTCGTCGAGCACGTGCGCCGTGCGCTCCTCGCCCACGGCGGGGGACGCCTCGAAGACGACGCGGCCCTCGTCGCCGTGAGCAACGACCGGCTGCGTTCCCCGTGCACGCGGGTGCCGGCGCAGTCCACCGAGTCGGGACTGCGCCGCCGACGGCCCGCACCCTCCTCTCGATAGCGGCTGGACCGGACGGTGCGGCCGGTGCCGCCCGTCCCACCTCGGTGTGTCGGGCAGGTCGGTGGGACGGACGGCGCTCCGGCGGGCCGCCGTACTGTACGAGGGGAGCCGGCGACCCTGCCGCCTCCTGAGAGGCCACCAGTCAACCGCGCCCCACCATGCGGCGGTAGCGCGCACGCGGTGCCCGTACGGGTGCTGCCTTCACACCCCGTGCGAAACGCCGGCCTTCCCCGTCCCCCGGGTTGTCCACAGGCCGTTTCCGTCCGCGCCCGCTCCACTACGCTGGGCGCTCCGAGGCACGGCACCGGAGGGCATTCATGCAGCCCAACACCCTGCTCGACGCACTGCTGGACGAGGCGGGCATGTCGCACGCGGGCCTGGCCGCGCGGGTGAACCAGGCCGGCAGGTCCAGGGGTCTTGCCCTGCGGTACGAACACACCGCCGTGGCGCGCTGGTTGAAGGGCCAGCGACCCCGGGGCCAGGTGCCGGACCTGATCTGCGAGGTGCTCGGTGCACGGCTGCGCCGCCCGGTCACACTGGACGACACCGGGTTCGGTGTGGCGGGCGACTGCGCCGTGGCGCACGGCACGCCGCTGGCCGGGTTCGTGGAGCGCGCCACCGCCCTGTGGCGGTCCGACGAGCAGCAGCGTCCGCACCTGCTGGGTGCGCCCGCCGTGACCGGAACTCCGGCCGTCGTGCCCGTCTGGGAGTGGGAGAACCCGCCGGAGGACGCCGACGTGTCCCGGGACGGCCGCACGCGGGTCACCCCGGACGACATGGAGATGCTGCGCGCGGCCCGGGCCCACTACGAGCAGATGTACCGAAAGGCCGGCGGGGTCGCCACGCGCAGCCGGGTCGTCGGGTTCCTCACCCGGGAGGCCGCGCCGCTGCTGCGGGGTGCCTACAACGACGCGCTGGGGCGGCAGTTGCACCGTGCCGCCGGCGGGCTGGTGGCGGTCGCCGGCATCTGCGCGTACGACTCCGACGCACACGGCCTGGCCCAGCGGTACTTCCACCAGGCTCTGCGGTTGGCGAAGGCCAGCGGGGACCGCGGGCTCGGTGCCTACGTGATCGCCCTCCTGGTCAACCAGTCGCTGTTCACGGGGGAGTTCCGGCAGGCCGTGGCGTTCGCGGAGGCCGCGCTGCGGGCGGCGGACCGGCAGATCACCCCTGCCCTCGCCGCCGACCTGCACGCCATGCAGGCGAAGGCGTACGCGCACCTCGGGGACGGCGCCGCGGCCGTGCGCTGCATCCGGCGTGCGGAGGCGGCGGCCGAGCGGATCCGGCCGGGCCGCGAGCCGGACGAGACCGGCTACGTGCAGCCGGGACTCGTCAACGTCCAGGTGGCCGAGGCCCTGCTCAGTCTGGGTGATCTCGCCGGAGCCCGGGAGAACGCCACCGCCGCGGTGCGTACCCCGGCACACGACCGGGGCAGGGTGCACCGGCTGGCCATCCTCAGCCAGATCCAGCTCCGCCAGGGCGAGGCGGACCTGGCCGCGTGCACCGCGGCCGAGATGGCGGAGCGGGCGCGGGGAATGGAATCGCGGCGGCTCCGCGACCGCCTGCGGGAGGTGCGGGAGCGCCTGGCGGCGAGCGGCTGCGGTGAGGCGGGGAGGGCCGCAGAACTCATCGACGCGGCGCTGCGCGTTCCTCTGTGAGAAGCCACCTGCTGCGATATTGCCACCTACAAGCCGGAAGGTGGCAGAACAGTGCAGTGGACGAACATCAGCGAAGAAACGGTGTATGAGAACCGCTGGTTCAAGGTAAACCTGGCGGACGTGGCCCTTCCCGACGGCCGCCGGCTCGACCACTTCCTCATCCGGCTCCGCCCCGTGGCCGTCGCCACCGCCGTCAACGACGCCGACGAGGTCCTGCTGCTCTGGCGGCACCGCTTCATCACGGACACCTGGGGGTGGGAGCTCGCCGCAGGCGTCGTCGAGGACGGCGAGACACCCGAGGCCGCAGCGGCGCGGGAGATGGAGGAGGAGACGGGCTGGCGCCCCGGCCCGCTGCACCACCTGCTCACCGTCGAGCCGTCCAACGGCCTCACCGACGCGCGCCACCACCTCTACTGGACCGAGGAGGCCACCTGCGTCGGTGAGCCCCGGGACGCCTTCGAGTCCACCCGCCGCGCCTGGATACCGCTCAAGCTCGTCCCCGACATGATCGCCCGGGGCGACGTCCCCGCAGCCAACATGGCGGCGGGACTGCTGATGCTGCACCACCTGCGGCTCGGCTGAGCACGACGGAGGGGGGCGGGCCCGCGGCCCGCCCCCCTCCTGCGCCCGCCACCCGACCACGGGACCGGCCGGCCGACCGGCGCCGCGCCCACCGCTCACGCGGGCGGCCCGCGGACCACACGGCCCGCCGCCCGGGCGCGCCGGAGTCCGCGGCCCGTCGGTCACCCGGGGCCGGACGCCGGTTCAGTCGCCCTGTACCGCCCCGTCCGGGCGCGCCGCGCCGTCGCCCCGGGACAGCAGCGGGGCCGTCTTCGGCAGCAGCTGCGCCGTCAGCAGCGTCGACAGCGCCGACGTGTCCCCGCCGCCCGGCCCGTCGGTGCGGACCACCACCGGCTGCGGCGCGTTCGTCGCGAGCTCCGCGCCCACCTCCAGCCGGCGCAGTGCCAACTCGTACTGGAGCACCGCCCGGTTGTCCCGGTACGCCTGCGCCAGCGCCCGCTGCGCCCGCGCCTCGTTCTCCGCGGAGATCAGGCCGCTGCGCCCGCGCGTCTCGATCTCGAAGCGCACCTTCTGCGCGTCGGTCTCCTGCTCCTCCAGCAGCTGCGCCACGGCCTCCCGCGCCCGGTTCAGCGCCGCCTTCACCTCGACGATGCGCGCGTCCCGCACCTTCTTCGCCCGCTCGATGTCCATCTGCAGGCTGTCGATCCGGCGCTTGCGGGTCAGCCCCCACTCCTGGTCGTACGCCGTGCGCTCCTTCGCGACCCGCTCCCGGGTCGCCAGGTGCTGCTGGTACTGGGTGGGCAGCTGGACGTCCGGGATGTTGCAGCCGGTGATCCGCACCCCGTAGCGGGACAGCTGGCGGTTCAGCAGGTCCTGCATGTCCGCGACGTCCGAGCCCCGCAGGTCGTACGCCCGCTCGGTGCGCATCCTGCGGGCCCGCTGCCGGATGGCGTCCTGCACGGCGGCCGACAGCACCAGGTCGAAGTTGCCCGCGCCGATGGTCCGCACGAACAGCAGCGCGTCCGTGATGCGGAACTTCAGGAAGAACTCGATCGACCGCAGCGGCACGTTCTCCTGCGTCGGGCAGGCCATGACGGGCGCCGAGTACGGGATCTCCGTCGCCGTGTCCACCACGAACTCGACCCGCGCCCACGGGTGCCACAGATAGTGGCGCCCGGCCTCCAACGTGCGGGTGTAGGCGCCGTAGTGGGTCAGGATGCCGTGCGTGCCCTGCTCGATCTCCACGATCGACGAACGCCACCACCACAGCCCGCCGACCACCAGCAGCAGCACCCCCACGGTGTACGCGACCGCGGCCAGCGCCCCGTACGCCAGCTCGCCCACCGTCCCGGAGCCGCCGGCCTCCACCGACAGCATCACCCCGCTGAGCAGGGCGAAGACGCCGACCCACAGCGGCAGCATCCACCACAGGCGGCGGCGCGAGCGCGGGATGATGACGGGAACCAGCGTGCCCGCCTCACCGCCCCGCAGCAGCTGCGCGATGTCGCTCCACGGGGCGACGGCCTCCGCGATGACCGACCGGTTGCTCGTGCGTGCCGCGCTCACAGCCCCGCCTCCTCGTCCTGCTCCTGCGCCTCTCCCGACGGGGTGCCGTCCCCGTCCCCGGACTGGGCCCCGCCGCCCGCGGACACCACACCCTCACCCTGCACGGCGGGGACCGTCGGCCGCTCCGCCTCCAGCAGGGCGTGGATCTGCGGGCTGCGCTCCGCGATCCGCTCCGCCACCTTGGCGAGCCGGGCCCGCATGGCCGCCATGTCGTCCGGGGTGAACAGCTCCGCGCCGCGCTCCCCGATCAGCTCGCGGGCCAGCAGCAGGAAGTCCACGCCCGCCGCCTCCGACGGATCGCCGGACCCGCCGATGCGCACGAGCTGCGGCAGGTGGTCCGCCACCTGCTCCAGGGTGTCCAGCACCCGCTGCTGGTAGCGGTACTCCAGGATCTCCGGCGCTTCGGCGGCCGTCATCGCCCGGATGTCCAGCGCCTGCGCCTCCAGCAGCGCCGCGTTCGCCTTCGCCTCGGACTCCGCCTGCACATAGCGCTGGCGGGCGAGTGCCTGCGCCCGGTTGGTCTCCCGCTCCACGGCCGTGTCCATCTGGGCCTGGTAGCTGGCGATGTCCGCCTGGATCGCCGACAGCGTCTCCTGCCGGCTCGCGAGCTCCTTGGCGAGGTCGCCCTCGTCCTGCTCCTTGCGCAGCTGGAGCGCGTACTCGTGGGTGTACGCCTCCTTCGCCACCCGCACCATCTCGGGGGACGCCAGGTCCATCCGGTAGCCCTGGTCCGACGGCTCGGCGTGGATGATGTTGGCGTTGGTCAGCTCCACCGCGGGCTGGAACTGCTGGTTCAGCGCCTCCAGCAGCCGGCCGGTGTCCTCACCGACCATGTCGTAGATCCCGGCGGCCTCCTGCTCGTAGATCAGCGCCCGGATCGTCTCGCTGACGGCGTTGGCGAGCTTCTCCTCGAAGCCGCGCACCGCGCCCAGCGTGTAGACGAACTCGGTCGGGTCGTTGATCCGGAACTGGATGAACAGGTCGATGGACGCCTTCACCCCGCCCTTCGTCGGCGCCTCCCGCACCGGGGCGTTGAAGGGGTACTCCCGGGTGGTGTTGAGGATGTACGACACCCGCTTCCACGGGCTGATGAGGATCACCCGGCCGGGTCCCACGACCTTCTCCAGCTTGCCGAAGCGGGTGATCAGGGCCTGGCAGCCGTCCGGCACCATCACCATGCCCTGCCGCGCCCACACGAAGCACACGGCGAGCACGGCGATCAGCCAGTAGTGCCAGCCGAACAGCGGGTGCCCGAGCACCCCGCCGCCCGTCGCCGCCACGACGGAGCCGCCGACCACGCCGACCACCAGCAGCAGCCCCACGGGCAGCATGCTCAGGAAGGACCGGCCCTTCGGCATCACCATGGGGCAGATGACGTGCGTGGGCTGGCCGTCCGCCCGCTGCTGCTCGCTGCGGTTGAGGGCCTGACCGGCCTCGTCGAGCGGCACGGTCTTCTGCGTCATCATCGTGGCGGTGCTGCCGCCCTGCTCCCGGGCCGCCGGGAAGTCCGCCGGGTCCATACCCTCGTCCTGCGGCTCCTGGCGCTCCCCGGACGGCGACCCGGCGCCGGAGGCAGCCGCCCCCGCGCCGCCGCTCCCGGTCGCGCCGAGGCGCCTGCGCGCCTCCGCCTCCGCGACCGACCGCGGGTCGCCGCCCTCGGCCAGTGCCTGCGCGATCCTGCGTACGTTCTGGGTCCGCGACACCCTGCCCCCTCACCTTGCTCGGTTGTGCTGTTCCCCTGACGGGCTCCTCCACCCTGTCACGTGCGGCGGGCGGGCACACTGCCGGGTGACGGCAGTCTTCCCCTCCCCACGCCGCCGATCGGCGCGGGTGGGGGGCGTCCATCGGGTACGGAAGTGCCCCCGGCGGTCGCCGGGGGCGGCTCGTCCGCCGGGTGACGGGACAGGGCGCGGTGCCCGGGGTGCCCGAGGGCCCGGAACCGCCGGCGGGGGCGTCCGGCGGCGCGGTCCTCGGGGGAGGGGCTGCTCAGGAGTAGGTGTAGAAGCCCGACCCGGTCTTGCGGCCCAGGCGGCCCGCGTCCACCATGCGCTGCAGCAGCGGGGGAGCGGCGTACAGCGGCTCCTTGTACTCGCCGTACATGGAGTCGGCGATGGAGGCGATCGTGTCCAGGCCGATCAGGTCGGACAGCTTCAGCGGGCCCATCGGGTGGGCGCAGCCGAACTCCATGCCGTTGTCGATGTCCTCGCGGCTCGCGATGCCGGACTCGAACATGCGGATGGCGGAGAGGAGGTACGGGACCAGCAGCGCGTTCACGACGAAGCCCGAGCGGTCCTGCGCGCGGATGGCGTGCTTGCCGAGCATCTTCTCGGCGAACACCTGGGCCCGCTCCAGGGTGGTCTCGGACGTCGTCAGCGCCGGGATCAGCTCGACGAGCCGCTGCACGGGCGCCGGGTTGAAGAAGTGGATGCCGATGACCTGGTCGGGCCGGGAGGTCGCCACGGCCAGCTTGACCAGCGGGATGGAGGAGGTGTTCGACGCCAGGATCGCGTCCTGCCGGGTCACCACCTGGTCGAGGACCTGGAAGATCTCCGTCTTGACCTGCTCGTTCTCGACGACCGCCTCGATGACCAGGTCGCGGTCGGCGAACTCGCCGAGGTCGGTCGTGAAGCTCAGGCGGTCGAGGGTGGCGTCCCGCTCCTCGTCGCTGATCTTGCCGCGCTGCGCGGCCTTGACGAGCGAGTTCTGCAGCCGGGTACGGCCGATCTCCAGCGCCTCCCCCGTGGTCTCGGCCACCATGACATCGAGGCCGCTGCGGGCGCACACCTCCGCGATGCCTGCGCCCATCTGACCGCAGCCCACCACTCCGACGCGTGCAATGTCGGCCATTGAGTCCGTCACCTCGTGCCTTTCGCTGAATCCGGCGGTGGCGGGCCCTCGTATGGTTCCGACGCGCCCGCCTCGACCCCCTGACGTTACTCCGTTCGTACGGACCGAGGAGGGGCGGGCGGCAGGGCGCGACACACGCCACATGCCGCAGAGCATCACAAACCCGGCGCGACCCGCGACACTGGCAGACGGCACGACGGCAGCCATGACGGCAGGAACCACGGCAGGGACGGCAACGGCATGACGAACGGGCACAGCACCCACCCGCACTTCAGGCGGCGCGGGCTGATCGCGGGCGCGGCGGGGCTGGCCGCCACCCTCCTGGTCGGCGGTGGCCTGGCGGGCGCGGTCGGAGAGGGGCGGGGCGTGCGGGACGGCGGCGACGGGGACGGCGGGCACCGGCGGGACGGCAAGGGCGGCGGCAAGCGCTCGCACGAGTTCCGCGGCATGTGGCTCGCCACGGTCGCCAACCGGGACTGGCCGTCGCGCCCCGGTCTGTCGGCCACCGCCCAGCGGGACGAGCTGCGGACCCTCCTCGACGAGGCCGTCGCCTGCCGTCTCAACGCGGTGATGCTCCAGGTCCGGCCCTGCGCCGACGCCCTGTGGCCGTCACCGTACGAGCCGTGGGCGGAGTGCCTGACCGGCACCCAGGGCAGGGACCCGGGCTGGGACCCCCTGGGCGCCGCGGTGGCGGAGGCCCACGAGCGGGGACTGGAGCTGCACGCCTGGTTCAACCCGTACCGGGTCGCCATGCACGCCGACCGGTCGCGGCTGGCCGCCGCGCACCCGGTGCGCCGGAACCCGGACTGGGCGGTGCCGTACGGCGGGAAGCTGTACTACAACCCTGGGCTGCCGGAGGTCCGCCGGTTCGTCGAGGACGCGATGCTGGACGCGGTGCGTGCGTACGACATCGACGCCGTCCACTTCGACGACTACTTCTACCCGTATCCGCTGGCCGGGCAGGGCTTCGACGACGACGCGGCGTACGCGGCGCACGGCGGGGGCTTCCCCGACCGGGCGGCCTGGCGGCGGGACAACATCGACCGGCTGGTCCGGGAGATGTCCGAAGGCATCAGGGAGCTCAAGCCGGACGTCCGTTTCGGCATCAGCCCCTTCGGCGTCTGGCGCAACAGGTCGACCGACCCGCGCGGCTCCGACACCCGGGCCCTGCAGACGTACGACGACCTGCACGCCGACACCTACACATGGATCAAGAAGCGCTGGATCGACTACGTCGTGCCGCAGCTGTACTGGCACATCGGCAACGGCGCCGCCGACTACGCCGCCCTCGTCCCCTGGTGGAGCGAGGCCGTCCGCGGCACGGGCGTGCAGCTGTACGTGGGGGAGGCGCTCTACCGCGCCGGCGACCCCGCGCAGGGCGCGGCCTGGCAGGACCCTGCCGAGCTGTCCCGGCACCTCACCCTGGCCCGCGAGCACGAGGAGGTCCTCGGGCATGTCTTCTTCGGCGCCCGCGACGTCGTGAGGGACCGGATCGGAGCGATGGCCCAGGTCGTCGCCGACCACTACGCGGCACCGGTCCGTGCGCCGCGCGGGGGTGCATCCTGAGGCACGTGGGGCACACGGGACCGCCCCTGTGCCCCGGCAGCGCCGCGTCGGGTCCGACGCCCTGCTAGAACTGCCCCTTGTGCCGCACGACGGCGTCGGGGCCCGGGGACATCACGGCCTCGTGCCCGTCGTCATCGAAGCGCACCCGGTAGGGCGGATGGCCGTTCTCGCCGAGCACCTCCACGATCTCGGCCGTGCGGTCGTGTTGACCGACCACCCTGCCGTGCACCAGCAGCCTGTCGCCTTTGGACGCTTCCATCAGGAGTGACCTCCTCGCGCTGGATTCCCCCTTTGGGGGCTATGGGGAGTCTACGTCCCGAAGTGTGCTCCATGTCACCTGAGGGCTGCCGTGCGGGTGCCCCCGCGGGCGGCCCGGACTCAGACGCCCGGCACCGAGCCGCACAGGAAGTCCGCCACGTCCAGCAGCTCCGGTGTCAGCCGGACGCCCGTCATCCGCTCGGCCAGGGCGAACGCGGCCTCGGTCGTGGCGCTCAGGCTCATGCCCTCCCGCTCCAGGTCGAAGCCCACCTCCCGCATCAGCGCGACCGCCGTCTCCGCCTCCGCGCCGCCCCCGGCACACGGGAAGAGCGGCTCGAAGCGCAGTCGCAGCCTCCCGTCCGAGTAGCGGCTGAACTGGTCCACCGCGGTCACGTTGCGGAAGTGCGTGACCAGTTCGGTGCCCCGAGAGAGGGGCGCCGCCATCTCCTCCAGGCTGCCGAGGAAGCCGTTCGGCTCGACCATCACCGTCCAGCCGTCCACCGCGCGCAGCCCCACGAAATGCCGGTCGTCCCCGTGCGCCCGCCACGCCTCCTTCGACGCTGCCACCAGCGCGGATATGCCCGTCACCCGCCCCTCGGGGCGGGCCCGCAGACGCTCCAGCACCTGCTCGGGCGTGACCGCGTGCACGAACGTCACGCAGCACGCCCGGACCAGCTCCGGGCAGTGGTGGTCGAGCCAGCGGTAGTCGGCAGCAGTCGCGTTCATGTCCCGATCGTGTCACCCACCACTGACAGGAAG
Organism: Streptomyces sp. CC53; assembly: GCF_001865245.1. Classification (GTDB taxonomy): domain Bacteria; phylum Actinomycetota; class Actinomycetes; order Streptomycetales; family Streptomycetaceae; genus Streptomyces. The sequence continues at coordinate 22,258 of NZ_MKXB01000104.1, forward strand.
CCCTTCCCGTGCGAGCGTTCGATCATGAAGGAGACAACTGCTTTCGGACCGTTCGAGATCTCGACCGACCCTGCCCGGCTGGATCGCGAACGCGTCCACCACTGGCTGTCCACCGACGCCTACTGGGCGCTCGGCCGGACCCGCGCCACACAGGACCTGGCCATCGACGGCTCGCTCAACTTCGGCGCCTACGACACCGCGACCGGCAGCATGGCGGCCTACGCCCGGGTCGTCACCGACGGCGCCACGTTCGCCTGGCTCTGCGACGTCTACGTCGCCCCCGAAGCCCGCGGCGGGGGCCTGGGCACCGCCCTCGTCGAGGCGGTCCGCGACCACCTCGCGCCCCGCGGGCTCAAACGGATCGTGCTCGCCACGGAGGACGCCCACGGGCTCTACGAGAAGTTCGGCTTCCGCCCCCTGGAGGCCCCCGACCGCTGGATGGCCCTCGGAGCGCGGTAACGGGGAGCTCCGCCGCACCGGCTAGCCTGACAGCACGATGAACGGTCTGACCACGCCCTGGGGCACGTACGCGCTCACCCGCCACCCCGAGCACCCCCGCGACCCACTGCGCGCCTGGGACGCGGCCGACGCGTACCTGCTGGGCAGGTTCGCCGAGCCGGGCGCCCCCGAGCTCACCGGAACCGTGGCCGTGGCCGGGGACCGCTGGGGCGCCCTCACCACGGCGCTGGCGGGCCGCCGGGCCGGGGCGGCGGGGCCGGGCGGGGCCCCCGCGGCGCGCCTTGTCCAGATCACCGACTCCCACCTGGGCCGGGAGGCCACCCGCGCCAACCTCGCCCGTGCGGGGCTCGCCGACGCCCCCGCCCTCGACCTGCTCACCACCCGCGACACCCCGCCGGACCGCGTCGACGTCCTCCTGGTCCGGGTCCCCAAGAGCCTCGCGCTCCTGGAGGACCAGCTCCACCGGCTCGCGCCCGCCCTCCACGAGGGCAGCACCGTCATCGGCACCGGCATGGTGAAGGAGATCCACACCTCCACCCTGGACCTCTTCGAGCGCCTCGTCGGCCCCACCCGCACCTCCCTCGCCGTCCGCAAGGCCCGGCTCGTCTTCAGCACCCCCGACCCCGCCCTGCCGCGCCCCGCCAACCCGTGGCCCCTCACGTACGCGCTGCCCGAGGACGCCCCCGGCGTCGGCGGCCGGACCGTGGTCACCCACGCGGGCGTCTTCTGCGCCGACCGGCTCGACATCGGCACCCGCCTGTTCCTCCGGCACCTCCCGCAGGGACTCGGCGCGGCCCGGGTGGTGGACCTGGGCTGCGGCAACGGCGTCGTCGGCCTCGCCGTGGCCGTCGCCGACCCGGACGCCGAGGTGGTCTTCACCGACGAGTCGTACCAGGCGGTCGCCTCCGCGGAGGAGACCTTCCGGGCGAGCGCCCCGCCCGCCGCGAAAGCCCGCTTCACCGTCGGCGACGGCATGGCGGAGCTCCCGGACGACTCCGTCGACGTGGTCCTGTGCAACCCGCCGTTCCACAGCCACCAGGCCCTCACCGACGCCACCGCCCGCCGCATGTTCATGGGTGCCCGCAGGGCCCTGAAAGCGGGCGGTGAGCTCCGCGTCGTCGGCAACCGCCACCTCGGCTACCACGTCACCCTCAAGCGCATCTTCGGGAACTGTGACGTGGTCGCCGGCGACCCGAAGTTCGTGGTGCTGCGCGCCGTCAAGAGCCCGCCGGGCAAGCAAGCCCGGGCCGGCACCGCCCCGCCCCGGCGGCAGGGCCGCCCCCGCCGACCCGCAGGGCGCAACCACCCCGGGGCCTGACCGGCGCGTCCCGCGCTGCCGGCCTCGCACACCCGGGCGGGCGCCACGGCGGTGACCGGTGGAGGCCGCCGCCCGCCCCCGGGACGGTACGCCGTGCCGTGAGCGCCGCCGCACCGGCCGTCGTCGGTACCGGCCGGGTCAGTCCCGGGACAGGCGGCTTCCGCAGTACCCGCAGAACCGGATGCCTGGCGTGTCCGGCGCCAGGCGGCCGCAGTCCGGGCACACCCGGTCCAGCAGGCACGCCGCCTCGCCGCCCGCCCGCTCAGGCCCCGGTGCCACGGCGGCTTCGGCCGCTCCCGGTCCGCGGCCGACGGCCATCCCCGGGCGGCGGCGGTGCACCGTGACGTAGTCCATGCCGTGCGGACCCGCGGCCAGGGAGCGGCGTGACCCGCTCGGCAGCCACACCACGCAGCCGCCCTCCAGGGCGGAAGAGCCGTCCGGCAGGTCCAGCCGCCCGTTGCCGTTCACCACGTACACCAGGACGTCGAGGTCCGGCTCGACATGCGACGCCACCTCCGCCCCCGGGGCCAGCCGCACCACGTTCGCGTCCAACTGCCTGCCCCCGGCGGCCAGCTTCCACAGGACGCCGCCCCGTTCGGGTGCCATAGCACGGACCAGCTCCGGCATGCGGGCGAGGACCCCGGGAGCCGACGCGGGGCCGGACGGCGGGGACGGGGACGGGGGCGGTGCCACGGTTCCTCCCGTAGGGGTGCGGGCGAGGGCGGACAGCAGGCGGAAAGCCGGATCCTAGCGGCTCACCGGCGCCCCGCCGTGACCCGCCGTCATGCGCGTCGGCACGTCAGCCGCAGCGACGGCCGGCCCCCGGACGCGAGGCTGCCGCACCACCGCTACCGGACGGGAGGCCGCCGCGCCACCCGGACGGGCGGCTGCCGGTGTGGCTGCGCGGGGGCGGCGGAGCCGCGGCCCGGGTCCGGTTCCCGAGCCCCTCACCGCCCCGGCACCGGCCCGGCGGGGGCCTGCGGCATCGTGGAGGGCGGCGCGGACCGTCCACCCCGAGGGGCCGTGAACCTTTCCGCCGGGACCGCCGACTGTCCCGGTGACACGCGGCACGGCGAAGGAGGTGTGGTGACCGGAGACAGGCGGCGGGACGAGCTGCTGGTGGTGCGCTGCCAGCTCGGTGAGCGGGAGGCACTGCGCGAGCTGGTGCGCGTCTGGCACGCCCCTCTGTGGCGGTACGTGCGGGGCATGACCGGCTCACCGCACCTCGCGGACGATCTGGCCCAGGAGGCGTGGGTCGCCGTGGTGCGGGGCCTGCCGCGGCTGCGGCAGCCGGACCGGTTCGCCCCCTGGCTGTTCACCATCGCCCGGCGCACGGTCACCGACCAGCTGCGGCAGGCGTACCGGACCCCGGAGACGAGCGTGGACGAGGCCCCCGTCGTCGTCGACGGCGACGACCGGATCGGCGGCGTGCTCACCGCGATGGAGAGCGAGGCCGGGCTCGGCGAGCGGCCACCCGCGGAGCGCGAGGTGCTGATCCTCTTTCACCTCCAGGACCTGCCGCTGGACGGCTGCGCCGAGGTGCTCGGCGTCCCGACCGGCACGGTCAAGAGCAGGCTGCACCGGGCGCGCCGCATGCTGCGCAGCGTCCTCACGGACAGGGGGTACGAGGGATGAACGCACCCGACGACACGGCCGCCGGGCGGGTCCCGCCCGAGCTGGAGCGCGTCCTGGCCGCGGAAGTCTCGCTGCGCTCCCGTATGCGGCACGTCGCCGTGGGACTCGCGGGCGGCGCGGGGGCGGCCCTGCTGGCGGTGCTGTGGGCCACCGAGCCCCGCCCGTTGCCCCCGCGCACCCAGGTCGCGTTCGCCGGACTGATCGCCGTCGGGCTCGCCTGGGCGGCCTTCGCGGGATGGGTGCTCGCCAGGCGCCGCCCCCTGTTCGCCCGGGACCGCGTGATCGGAGCCCGCCTCGCTCTCGCCGTGGCCGTGCTGACGTGCGTCGCCGGTACGGTGCTCGCCGCGGCCCGCGCCGGCGCGGCGGAGGCGTCGGCCGCGGGACTGGCCGGTGCCTGCATCGTCGTCGGGGCGGGGGTGGCCCTGCGGCGGGCGCGGTCACGCCGCCGTGCACTCCTGCGCCTGCGGGAGGCCCTGCGGGACGGAACCGACCGACACACGGCCGGCACGCGTCGGCGCCCCGGCACCCACGACAAGGAGGCATGACAGCCGTACCCGGAACCCCAGGCCCCACCGATCTCACGCATCACCGGTGCGCACCCACATCAAGAAGGCAGGACGACATGACCGACATGGACCGCCGCAAGCCCGCTCCCTTCGGCCCGCTGGCCCTCGCCCTCCGCCTGCGCGGCGCCGGCAGACGCACCGTCGTCCTGCTGGCGGTCCTGGCGGGGACGGCCCTGACCGCGGGCCTGGCCCTGCTGCTGACCTGATCCCTCGGCCCGGAGGGACCTTCACCGGCCGTTTCGTGCGACGGCAGCCACAGCTCGCAGGTCACGGTGGCGAAGCCGGCCGCGCGCTCCCGGGCGGCGACGATGGAGGGCCCGGGCGCAGCCGTCACGGCTGCGAGGGGAACCACTCCCTTTGGCTTGAGCCATGCCTCCCGGAAGGGCTTGAGGTCGCGGTGGGGAACACGCAGCCCGTGTCCCTCGACGAAGTGACGAGCCCGCCGGCTCAAGCCTTCGGGCGCCTGAGGAACCAGGGGCACCCGGGGGTCTGCCGTCACGGTTGCCGCCTCTCGTACGGAAAGGCCGGTGCGGCCGGGTGCGGCTGCGGAGCCCTGGACCAACGGACGGGGTCGTCGTCAGGGCCGCCGGTGAGCCAGGAACCGTCGCCCAGGGGCACCAGCTCGTACGGGTCGCTCGCCTCGACGATGAACTCGCCCCTGAGGGTGCCCGTGCGTACGTCGACCAGGTGGTGGCGGAACCACTCCTCCTCATCCTGACTCTCGCCGCCCAGGGTGACGATGGCCGTGTCCTCGGTCAGGTAGCCGCCGCTCCATTCCACGAAGGACTCCTCCGGGTCGTACCCGAAGGCTTCGACAGGGAAGGTGAAGAGCACGTCCCCGTCGGGGTGGTCATGGAAGGCGACGTCCGCCTGCTCGTGGTCCACGGTCATGAACTGGCGTCCGGACGGAGCCAGGTCGATCAGACAGCGGGCCTGCCACGGGTACGTCACGAACTCCGGTTCGCCGCCCGCCCCGACCGTGCCGCGGAGAATGACAGAGCCGTCCTGTCCCTCACCGATGTCGAGGTAGATGCTGATACACGACCCGCTCCAGATCCTGCCGGAGCACCGACGCTACGGCCTCCTCGCCATCCCGCGGCTGGAAGACCGCTGTGGGCTCCAGCCTCCCGAAGACGCCGGTGCCCACGACGTAGGCGTGAATCTCACCGCCGCGGAGACGCGTGATGACCTTCGGTGGCGGCTCGGGGATCATCCGCCGAGGCTAATGCCCGGCTCAGGAAGCTCAAGAGCCGGGGCGGTGTGTGCCCAGGCTGGCGAGGCACGGGCCGGCTGCAACGCTCAAGAGCCATCGAGAGCACGATGTCTCGACAACACAGCGTTACGGAAGCAAGATCCGCCAAGTACTGCGCTCATCCGCCAACTAAGAGCCTGCGCAGATAGGCGGGTGGAGCACCCGGCCAGCGAGGTGGGCACAGGTCTCCGTGATCATGGAGTTGCGACGCTCTGTGATCACTGGGGAGACCTGTGCCCGTCCTTCCAGCATGGCTGACCGACCCTCTGTGGGACCAATTCGCGGCCCTGCTGCCCGAGCGTCCCGCGGTCGATCCGGCCCACCCGCTGGGGTGCCACCGGCCCCGCATCGGCGACCGGATCGTGTTCGACAAGCTACTGCAACTGCTGCGGTTCGGCTGCTCGGACCAGGCGATCGCCGACACCACCTGCTCAGCGACCACCATCCGCAACCGCCGCGATGAGTGGATCTCCCTCGGCGTCTTCGCCCGGCTCAAACAGATCGCGCTGGAGTCCTACGACCGGATCGTCGGGCTGGAGCTCGATCAGATCGCCGTCGACGGCTCGATCACCAAGGCCCCCGGCGGCGGCGAGGTCGCCGGGCGCTCACCGGTCGACCGCGGCAAGCAAGGCCTCAAACGCTCGGGCATGACGGATGGTTATGGAATTCCGCTCGGCAGGGTCCTCGCAGGAGCGAACCGCCACGACTCCCCGCTGCTCGCCCCGACCTTGGACCTGCTGGAGCACCTGGGACCGCTGCCCGACGACATCATCGTGCACCTGGACGCCGGCTACGACTCGGACAAGACGCGCATCGAACTGGCCGCCCGCAACCTGCACGGCCGCATCGCGCACAAGGGCGAGGCAGCGCCGATCCAGGCCAGCGAGCGGTGGCACGTCGAGCGCACGCACGCGTGGCAGAACGCCTTCCAGCGACTTGCCCGTTGCTACGAGCGTCGTGCGACTGTCGCCAACGCCTTCTTCGACCTCGCGGACACCATCATCACCGTTCGTAGCCTGATCCGCCAGGCCTGGACCACCCACCGCTGGGACCACCGCCCCAAACGACGCCCGTGACCACCCGCCCATCTGCCCGGCCTCTTACACGCAGACTGTTCCCGCTGATCAGCAACCCAGGCGTGGATCAGACGCCGCGGGTGTCGTAGGTCTCGCGGTTGGCCAGCACGTCGTCCATGTGCACCTCGGCCCATGCCTTGAGGCCGCGCATCATCTCGTACAGCGACAAGCCGAGATCGGTCAGCTCGTAGGACACCGTGACCGGCACGGTCGGCACCACGGTGCGGGACACCAGGCCGTCGCGCTCCAGGGAGCGCAGCGTCTGGGTGAGCATCTTCTGGCTGACGCCGGCCAAGAGGCGCTGCAGTTCTGAGTAGCGCATCACCCGGGGCCCGCCGGCGCAGTTGGCGCCGGGCTGATGCGCGCTGTCGCTGCCGAGCGCGGCCAGGATCAGCGTGACCCACTTGTTCGAGATCCGGTCGAGCAGCTTGCGGCTGGGGCAGGCCGCCACGAAGGCGTCGTACTCCGCCTTGGCCTGTGCCCTTTGCTGGGCTGCCGTCATCGTCGCCATGGACCACTCCTCTCACCCGTGGGTGCCCTACGCACTTCGAAGTGCCTGCTTCCCCATAAGAAGCTACGCACCAATAGTGATGCAAGGCTCCGCTAGGCACCATCCCCTGGCTCAACACGAAAGGCACACCATGAGCACCCCCTCCGCCTCGCTTCCCGGCGGCACCTGGACCCTGGGCGACCTGACCGTCACCCGGTTCGGCTACGGCGCCATGCAGCTCGCCGGCCCCTGGGTCATGGGTCCGCCCGCCGACCGCGAGGGCGCACTCACCGTTCTCCGCGAGGCCGTCGGCCTCGGCATCACCCACATCGACACCGCCGACGCCTACGGGCCGCACGTCACCAACCAGCTGATCCGCAAAGCGCTGCACCCGTACTCCGACTCGCTGCACATCGTGACCAAGGTCGGCGCAACCCGCGACTTGGAGGGAGGCTGGCCCCCGGCACGCAAGCCTGAAGAGCTGCACCGGGCCATCACTGAGAACCTGGAGAACCTTGGCCTCGACACGCTGGACGTGGTCAACCTTCGGCTCGGCGACGCCCAGGGCCCCGTGCCCGGTTCGCTCGCGGAGGCGTTCGGGGCGCTCGTCGACCTCCAGCGGCAGGGCCTCATCCGGCACCTCGGCGTGAGCAACGCGACGTCGGAACAGGTCGCCGAGGCACGCTCGATCGCGCCGATCGTGTGCGTGCAGAACATGTACAACCTCGCCCACCGCCACGACGACGACCTGATCGACGAGCTCGCAGAGCAGGGTATCGCCTACGTGCCCTTCTTCCCCCTCGGCGGCTTCAGCCCGCTGCAGTCCTCGGCACTCACGGCCGTAGCCGCTCGGTTGGACGCGACGCCCATGTCGGTCGCCCTGGCCTGGCTGCTGCAGCGGTCGCCGAACATCCTGCTGATCCCCGGCACCTCATCGGTGGCACATCTGCGCGAGAACGCCGTCGGCGCGGGACTCCCGCTGTCCAACGACGATCTCGCCGAGCTCAACAAGATCGGCCGCTAACCCTACGGCGCTCACCAGCGGCTGGGGCCGGATCGACCGCGGGACGCTCGGGCAGCAGCGCCGCGAATAGATCCGCAGGTCGGTCAGCTTGCTGGAAGAACGGGCACAAGTCCAGTGAACACAGAGCGTCGCAACTCCATGATCACGAACACCAGTGCTCGCCTCACTGCCTGGACGCCCCACCCGCCTATCTGCGCGAGCTCTGAAACTCTCGGTCGCAAACCACGATCGCGGACCGTTGACTCCTCATTGCATAAAACTGCGATGCTGCGTATAGTCATGCCATCGAATGGGAGGTCCGATGACGGTGCGCGTGGCAGTGGCAGGAGCGAGTGGGTACGCGGGCGGAGAGGTGCTCCGGCTGCTGCTCGCCCACCCCGGTGTCGAGGTCGGCGCGCTCACCGGCAACTCCAACGCCGGGCAGAAGCTGGGCTCGCTCCAGCCGCACCTGGTTCCGCTGGCCGACCGGGTGCTGGAGCCGACCACCGTCGAGGTCCTCGCCGGGCACGACGTGGTCTTCCTCGCCCTGCCGCACGGCCAGTCCGCGGCCGTCGCCGAGCAGCTCGGCGACGATGTCCTGGTCATCGACATGGGCGCCGACTTCCGGCTCCGGGACGCGGTCGCCTGGGAGCGGTTCTACGGTTCCCCGCACGCCGGGACGTGGCCCTACGGCCTCCCCGAGCTGCCGGGTGCCCGCGGCGCGCTGGAGGGGGCCAAGCGCGTCGCGGTGCCCGGGTGCTACCCCACCGCCGTGTCCCTCGCCCTGTTCCCTGCGTACGCGCACGGGCTCGTCGAGCCGGAGGCTGTGATCGTCGCCGCCAGCGGCACCTCCGGCGCGGGCAAGGCCCCGAAGCCGCACCTGCTCGGCTCCGAGGTCATGGGCTCCATGTCCCCGTACGGCGTCGGCGGCGGCCACCGGCACACCCCGGAGATGGCCCAGAACCTGGGCGACGCGGCCGGCGAGCCGGTCACCGTCTCCTTCACGCCGGTCCTCGCCCCCATGCCCCGCGGCATCCTCGCCACGTGCAGCGCGAAGGCGAGGCCGGGCGTCGGTGCGGCGGACGTGCGGGCCGCGTACGAGAAGGCGTACGGCGACGAGGTCTTCGTGCACCTCCTGCCGGAGGGGCAGTGGCCCGCGACCGCCTCGGTGTACGGCTCCAACGCCGTCCACGTGCAGGTCGCGTACGACGGGGCCGCCGGGCGCGTGATCGCGGTCAGCGCCCTCGACAACCTCACCAAGGGCACGGCCGGCGGCGCCGTGCAGAGCATGAACATCGCCCTCGGGCTCCCCGAGGACACGGGACTTTCCGCCGTCGGAGTGGCCCCGTGAGCGACGGGCGCGCAGCCGCCGGCCCGGGGGCGAGGGCGATGGCCGCACCGGCGCTCCCCCTGACAAGGGCTGGGGGTGCCCCCCGCGGGGGCGGAGAAGCGAACGGGCGGGCACGGTGAGCGACGCGCGCGCGGGCACCGGCCCGTGGACGACGAGGACGGCCGCACCGGCACGCTGTGCGGGCGGAGAAGCGAACGGAGAAGAGCAGTGAGCGTCACGGCAGCCAAGGGGTTCACGGCGGCGGGTATCGCCGCCGGGATCAAGGAGAACGGCAACCCGGACCTGGCCCTCGTGGTCAACACCGGTCCGCGCCGCGCCGCCGCGGGCGTCTTCACCTCCAACCGTGTGAAGGCCGCCCCCGTCCAGTGGTCCGAGCAGGTCCTGAAGAGCGGCGAGTTGTCCGCCGTCGTCCTCAACTCCGGCGGCGCCAACGCCTGCACCGGCCCGCAGGGCTTCCAGGACACGCACGCCACCGCGGAGAAGGCCGCCGAGGTGCTGGACATCGGCGCCGGCGAGGTGGCCGTCTGCTCCACCGGCCTGATCGGCGTGCTCCTCCCCATGGACAAGCTGCTCCCCGGCGTGGAGAAGGCCGCCGCCGAACTGTCCGAGCACGGCGGTGAGAAGGCCGCCATCGCCATCAAGACCACCGACACCGTCCACAAGACGGCCGTCGCCACCCGGGACGGCTGGACCGTCGGCGGCATGGCGAAGGGCGCCGGCATGCTCGCCCCCGGCCTCGCCACCATGCTGGTCGTCCTCACCACCGACGCCGACGTCGCCGCGCCCGACCTCGACAGGGCGCTGCGCGGCGCCACCCGCGTCACCTTCGACCGGGTGGACTCCGACGGCTGCATGTCCACCAACGACACGGTGCTGCTGCTCGCCTCCGGCGCCTCCGGCACCGCTCCCGCGTACGACGACTTCGCCGAGGCGGTCCGCGAGGTGTGCGACGACCTCGGCCGCCAGCTGATCGGCGACGCCGAGGGCGCCAGCAAGGAGATCAAGGTCGAGGTGGTCAACGCCGCGAGCGAGGACGACGCCGTCGAGGTCGGCCGGTCCATCGCCCGCAACAACCTCCTGAAGTGCGCCATCCACGGCGAGGACCCCAACTGGGGCCGGGTGCTCTCCGCGATCGGCACCACCTCCGCCGCCTTCGAGCCCGACCGGCTGAACGTCGCCATCAACGGCGTCTGGGTCTGCCGGAACGGCTCGGTCGGTGAGGACCGCGACCTCGTCGACATGCGCTACCGCGAGGTGCGCATCACCGCCGACCTCGCCGCGGGGGACGCCTCCGCCGTCATCTGGACCAACGACCTGACCGCCGACTACGTCCACGAGAACAGCGCCTACTCGTCATGACCCACACCACGCGGAAGCACACCGCGCTCCCCAAGGCGCAGATCCTCATCGAGGCGCTGCCCTGGCTCACCCGCCACCACGGCAAGACCGTCGTCATCAAGTTCGGCGGCAACGCCATGATCGACGACGAGCTGAAGGCCGCCTTCGCGCAGGACGTCGTCTTCCTGCGGCACGCCGGCCTCAGGCCCGTGGTCGTCCACGGCGGCGGCCCGCAGATCAGCGCCGCCCTCGACCGGCACGGCATCGTCAGCGAGTTCAAGGCGGGCCTCCGGGTCACCACCGAGGACGCGATGGACGTCGTGCGGATGGTCCTCGCGGGGCAGGTGCAGCGCGAACTCGTCGGTCTGCTGAACCAGCACGGCCCGCTGGCCGTCGGCATCACCGGTGAGGACGCCCACACGATCACCGCCACCCGGCACCGGCCGCGCATCGACGGCGAGCACGTCGACATCGGCCGGGTCGGCGAGATCACCGCGCTCGACACCGGCGCGATCGAGGCGCTCCTCGCGGACGGCCGCATCCCGGTCGTCTCGTCGATCGCCCGCTCCCAGGACGACGGTCACGTCTACAACGTGAACGCCGACACGGCGGCCGCGGCGCTCGCCGCGGCGCTGGGCGCCGAGACACTCATGGTCCTCACCGACGTCGAGGGCCTCTACGAGGACTGGCCGAACAGCGACGAGGTCATCAGCCGCCTCACCGCCACCGAACTCGAAAAGCTCCTCCCCGAGCTGTCCAGCGGCATGGTGCCCAAGATGGAGGGCTGCCTGCACGCCGTGCGCAACGGCGTCCACACCGCCCGCGTCATCGACGGCCGCGTCCAGCACTCCATCCTGCTGGAGATCTTCACCGACGAGGGCATCGGCACGATGGTCGTGCCCGACACCGAAGGGGGCACCCCGTGAGCGCGAACGAGGAACTCACCCGGCGCTGGCGGTCCGCCATGACGGACAACTACGGCACACCCCGCTTGCCCCTGGTCCGCGGTGCCGGAACGTACGTGTGGGACGCCGAAGGCAAGCGGTACCTGGACTTCGTCGGCGGCATCGCCGTGAACGCCCTGGGTCACGCCCATCCCGCGGTGGTGCAGGCGGTCTCCGAGCAGATCGCGTCCCTCTCCCACGTCTCCAACCTGTTCGTCGCCGAGCCCCCCGTCGCCCTCGCCGAGCGGCTCCTGCAGCTCGCGGGCCGCCCCGGCCGGGTCTTCTTCTGCAACTCGGGCGCCGAAGCCAACGAGGCCGCCTTCAAGCTCGGCCGGCTGACGGGCCGCACGCACATGGTCGCCACCACCGGCGGCTTCCACGGCCGCACGATGGGCGCGCTGGCCCTGACCGGGCAGCCCGCCAAGCAGCAGCCGTTCCTGCCGCTGCCCGGGGACGTCACCCACGTCCCGTACGGGGACGCCGAGGCCGTGCGCGCCGCCGTCACCACCGACACCGCCTTCGTCATCGTCGAACCCGTCCAGGGCGAGAACGGCGTGGTCGTGCCGCACTCCGAGGGCTACCTGCGGGCCGTCAGGGACATCACCAGGGCCACCGGCACCCTCCTCGTGCTCGACGAGGTCCAGACCGGCGTCGGCCGCTGCGGCCACTGGTTCGCACACCAGGCCGAAGGGGTCGAGCCGGACGTCGTCACCCTCGCCAAGGGCCTGGGCGGCGGCCTCCCGCTCGGCGCGCTCCTCGCCTTCGGGGAGGCGGCCGAGCTGCTGAAGCCCGGCCACCACGGCACCACCTTCGGCGGCAACCCCGTGGCGTGCGCCGCCGGACTGGCCGTCCTGGACACCCTGGCCGCGGACGGCGCCCTCGACCGGGTCAAGCGTCTCGGCGAGCGGCTCCGTGAGGGCGTCGAGGCGCTCGGCCACCCTCTGGTCTCCCACGTCCGCGGCGCCGGACTGCTGCTGGGTATCGTGCTCACGGAGCCGCTCGCCGCCCAGGTGCAGCAGGCGGCTCAGGACGCCGGCCTCCTGGTGAACGCACCGGCCCCCGACGTCGTCCGGATCATGCCCCCGCTGATCATCGGTGACGACGACGTGGACGCCTTCCTCCAGGCACTGCCGGGCGCCCTGGACCACGCCCACGGGGAGACACGAGCCGGAGAATGACACAGCGATGACCGAGGCGCACGACAACGGGCAGGGCGGGTCCAACGGGCAGGGCGGACCTGCCGTGCCCCACACCCGCACGGCACGCCACCGCCGGATCGTGGACATCCTCAACCGGCAGCCGGTGCGCTCGCAGAGCCAGCTGGCGAAGCTCCTCGCGGACGACGGACTGAGCGTCACCCAGGCGACGCTCTCCCGCGACCTCGACGAGCTCGGCGCGGTGAAGATCCGCAACACCGGCGGCGAACTCATCTACGCGGTGCCCAGCGAGGGCGGTTTCCGCACCCCGCAGGCACCGCTCGGGGAGTCCGCCAAGGAGGAGCGCATGCGGCGCCTCTCCGGTGAACTCCTCATCTCCGCCGAGGCGTCGGCGAACCTGGTGGTCCTGCGCACGCCGCCGGGCGCCGCCCAGTTCCTGGCCTCGGCCATCGACCAGGCCGAGCTGCACGCGATCCTCGGCACGATCGCCGGCGACGACACCCTGCTGCTCATCTCCCGCGAGCCCGAAGGAGGCCAGGCCCTGGCCGACCACCTCCTGCGCCTCGCCGAACGGGACCGCTGAGGCACCCCCTGGGGGGAGCCGCAGGAGCGGCGCGGTGACGCGGAAGGGGCGTCAGGCGGCGGCGTGACGCGGACGGGGCGGGCTGCCCACGGGTCGTGGTGCCGTGCCTGCCGCCTCGTCACCGGGCCGGGCTCACCGCCCGTCGCCGCGTCGGCCGCTGTGCCCGCCGTCCCGTCACCGCGCCTGCCGCGTCGTGCCGATCCGGATGAGGGGGCGCGCGTCCTTCCGTACCCACCGCAGGATCCGCACCATCGCCTCCCGGGACACCGACACGCAGCCCGCCGTCGCACCCTTGCCGTGGACGTGCAGGAAGATGCCGGCCCCCCGCCCCCGCACCGGGCGGTCGTAGTTGAAGGCGACGACCAGACCGTAGGCGTACTGCTGCGCGTAGGTGACGAGGTGTTCGGCCTCGTCCGCCCGGCAGTCGGCGGGCAGCGGCTCCGCCCAGCGGTTGTACGACGCAGACGCGTTGTCCTGGCACCACCACGAGTCCTCGCGCACCCGGCGGTACGGGTAGGACGTGCCGCGCGGGGGCGGCTCGATGCCGAAGGCGTACGGGAGCCCGTACACGCCGGCCGGCGTCGTCGACGTGCCCTGCTCGCGCTGCTCGCCCGCCACCAGGCCGCCCGCACCGAACCGGGCCGGGGCCGAGCCGACGCGGACCCACCGGCCCCGCCCGCCGCGCCGCTCCCACCAGCTCACCGTGCCGCTGGTCGCCCCGGCGTGCGGGGCCTCGGCGGTGATCAGTTGCCCGCCCGGGGGCGCGGCGTGGGCGGGGGAGAGGGCCGCGGCGGGAAGGAGGAGCAGGGCTGTGGTGGCGAGGGCGAGGCGGCGCATGCGCCCGACCGTATGCGCCGCGGCGCCTCAGCGCGCCCCGGGCAGGTCCGTCCGGGGCGGCACCGGCAGCGGTAGCGCCGGCAGCCCGTCCAGGCTGCGGCCCACGTGCTCCTTCTTCTCGCAGTACGCCCGGAACTCCTCGTCGGTCTTGCGCCCGAAGTGCTCGGCGTGCTGGGTGCGTTCCTCCCGGTAGTCGAGGAACGGCACGGCGAAGCCGCAGGTGTCGCTGATCCGGTGGGCGCGGACCACCACGATCGCCCGGGCGCTGGGGCCGTCGGCCTCCCCGAAGTGCCGGACGAGGCCGGGCCAGCGCGGGTCGTCGCGGAAGACCGGCTCCCCGGTGCCGTGCACGCGCAGGATCTTCGGCGGGCCGTCGAAGGCGCACCACATCAGGGTGATCCGGCCGTTGCCCTCCTCCCGCAGGTGGGCGATGGTCTCGGCGCCGCTGCCGCCGAAGTCGAGGTACGCGACGGTCCGCCCGTCCAGGACGGCGAGGGTGCCCTTGCGGCCCTTGGGGGAGAGGTTGACGTGCCCGTCGCCCGAGAGCGGGGCGGTCGCCGTGAAGAACACGGGCTGCTGCTCGATGAACGTCCGTATCCGGCCGTCGATGGTGTCGTATTGCTGTCCCATGCCGTTGATTCTGCTGGCCGCGGGATGCGCGGCGCACAGGTTTCCGCCTGTCGGACGTGGGCCCGGCGACCCGGGCACGCGTTGACAAAGCATACGGACCTCTGCATAGTTATGCCTACTGGCGGTGTACCGAAGGAGACCCCGTGACCGAGCGCTCCGCTCTCGCCCACCCGGGCTGTCGGGCCGCCTGCACCGCGGTGGCGGACACCGCCGTCCCGGGTCCGCCGGCCGGGGGTACCGCGCGGCGCGGCCGGGGGCCCACGGCCACGACCGGTCGCGCGCCCGCTCCCGGTCGCCCGGCACGCACCTGACTCCGCACCACCCATCCGAGCCTCCGCCTCCCCGCCCCCTTCCGCGGTGGGGAGGCGGCCGCACCTCCAGAGGAGCTTCCCGCAGTGAGCAGCAACAACGGTGACGTCCGGCTCTGGGGCGGCCGGTTCGCCGACGGCCCGGCCGACGCGCTGGCGAAACTCTCCGCCTCCGTCCACTTCGACTGGCGGCTCGCGCCGTACGACATCGCCGGCTCCCGCGCCCACGCCCGCGTGCTGCACAAGGCGGGGCTCCTCACCGAGGACGAACTGACCGGCATGCTGGCCGGGCTCGACGCGCTGGAGGCCGACGTGGCGTCCGGCGCCTTCGCCGGCACGGTCGCGGACGAGGACGTGCACACCGCCCTGGAGCGGGGCCTGCTGGAGCGCCTGGGCGCCGACCTGGGCGGCAAGCTGCGCGCCGGCCGGTCCCGCAACGACCAGGTCGCGACGCTCTTCCGTATGTACCTGCGGGACCACGCCCGCATCCTCGGCGGACTGCTCGCCGACCTCCAGGACGCCCTCGTCGGGCTCGCGGAGGCGCACCCCGACGTCGCCATGCCGGGCCGCACCCACCTCCAGCACGCCCAGCCGGTGCTCTTCGCCCACCACGTGCTCGCCCACGTCCAGTCGCTGTCCCGGGACGCCGAGCGGCTGCGCCAGTGGGACAAGCGCACCGCGGTCTCCCCGTACGGCTCCGGCGCCCTGGCCGGGTCCTCGCTCGGGCTCGACCCGGAGGCGGTCGCCCAGGACCTGGGCTTCGAGAACGGCAGCGCGGGCAACTCCATCGACGGCACGGCGTCCCGCGACTTCGTCGCCGAGTTCGCCTTCATCACCGCGATGATCGGCGTGAACCTGTCGCGGATCGCCGAGGAGGTCATCATCTGGAACACGAAGGAGTTCTCCTTCGTGACCCTCCACGACGCCTTCTCGACCGGCTCCTCGATCATGCCGCAGAAGAAGAACCCGGACATCGCGGAGCTCGCCCGCGGCAAGTCGGGCCGGCTGATCGGCAACCTCACCGGCCTGCTCGCCACCCTGAAGGCGCTCCCGCTCGCGTACAACCGCGACCTCCAGGAGGACAAGGAGCCGGTCTTCGACTCCTGCGACCAGCTGGAGGTCCTGCTGCCCGCCTTCACCGGCATGATGGCGACCCTCACGGTGAACCGCGCACGCATGGAGGAACTGGCCCCCGCCGGCTTCTCTCTGGCCACCGACATCGCCGAGTGGCTGGTCAAGCAGGGTGTGCCGTTCCGCGTCGCGCACGAGGTCGCCGGCGAGTGCGTCAAGGAGTGCGAGGCGCAGGGCATCGAACTGGACCAGCTCAGCGACGAGCAGTTGGCCAAGATCTCCGAACACCTGACGCCCGAGGTGCGCACCGTCCTCAACGTGCCCGGCGCCCTCGCCGCGCGCAGCGGCCGCGGCGGCACGGCCCCCTCCGCCGTCGCCGTGCAGCTCGCCGAGGTCAAGGCCGACCTGGTGATCCAGCGGGCCTGGGCCGACGCCCGGAAGAAGTAGCGCCTCCCGCGCGGACGAAGGCGGTGGTGCCCGAGGTGCAGCAGCACCTCGGGCACCACCGCCTTCCCGGTGCCGCCACCCGGCCGCCCCCGGTCGTCCCGCTGCGCCGGTCCCCCTCGGCCGGCTCCCTGCCCTCGCGTGCGAACCGGCGGGTCCGTGGCTCGGCGCCGGCCCCGAGCGGGCCCGCCGCTCACCCGCGCACGGGCGGACCCAGGAGGACCCCGCCTGTACGGGGCGGGTTCCCCCGCCCCCTCGCGCGCTCGAGCGGCCCGTACGTCCGAGGCGGAGGTTCCCGCTCCGCGCCGGCTCCCCCCGCGCGCGCTCGGGCATGCCCCCCGGGCACGGCCCGGATGCGGCCTCATGCGCCTCCCGCGCGGAAGCCCCCGGTCCCTACAGCTCCGCCGCCCACGCGTGCAGCGCGTCGAAGTCCTGGCGCACCAGCCCTCTTCGGGGATCGACGTACATGAGCAGCGCACCGGCCAGGTGCCGCTGCTCGACGTACTCCCTGTCGTACGACGTGATGTCGTCGTCCACCCAGGCGAAGGGCCGCCCGGCCGCGTACTCCAGCAGGTACTGCGTCTTCCAGAAGGTGCCTGCGGGCGCCCGCCCGTGCATCGTCGGCCAGTCGACGAACGGCAGCTCGGGCAACCCGAGCCGCGGGCCTATCCACGTGTTGGCCTCGCCCTTCCACGTGGTCGCCCACACCAGTTCGTACGCCTCAGCCAGGGCCCGCAGCTCCGTGCCGTGCTCCGGGCTCAGCCACACCCGCAGCGGCCGTCCGGCGCTCCAGCCCTCCGGTCGCATGCGATGCGTCCCGTACCCCGCGGGACGGCGCTGCGCCTGCGCCGCGTAGG
Source organism: Streptomyces sp. CC53 (assembly GCF_001865245.1). GTDB lineage: Bacteria > Actinomycetota > Actinomycetes > Streptomycetales > Streptomycetaceae > Streptomyces. The sequence continues at coordinate 39,577 of NZ_MKXB01000104.1, forward strand.
GGTTCAGGGGTCCGTCGACGTCCAGCAGCAGCAAGGGTCTCTCCGGCATGCCACATGATCCTTTCCGGCCCGGCAGTGAGTCGAACAGTTTTCGCGTGAGACACGCATGTCTCATTCGGGGTATCGTTGTCTCATGAGTGTTGACCGTGACCGGGTGCTCCGCACCGCCGCCGCCCTGCTCTCCCGCAAGTCGACCGCCACCATGGACGAGGTCGCGCGCGCCGCGGGCATCGGGCGCGCCACCCTGCACCGGCACTTCGCCGGGCGGGACGCCCTGGTCAGGGCGCTGGAGGAGCTCGGCATCCAGGAGTTCGAAGCGGCGCTGGACGCGGCCGCGCTGGACGAGGGGAGCGCCGAGGACGCGCTGCGGCGGCTGGTCACCGGGGTGGAGCCCGTCGCCGGACTGCTGTCGTTCCTCGTCACCGAGAACCAGCTCTTCGAGGGCGACCAGGTGAACGAGGGCTGGGGGCGGCTCGACGCGCGCGTCTCCGCGCTGTTCCGGCGCGGCCAGGAGCGCGGTGAGTTCCGGATCGACCTCACGCCCGCCTGGCTCACCGAGGCGCTCTACGGCCTCGTCGGCACCTGCGCCTGGGCCGTGCAGGACGGCCGGGTCGCCGCCAAGGACTTCCAGTACATGATCGTCGAGCTGCTGCTCGGCGGAGCACGACGCAGGAGTGTGGACCAGTGACCGGCACCGAAACCGTACAGCAGGCCAGGGGCGGCGAGGAGACCGCCCGTCGGCCCGGGCGGTGGCTCGCGCTCGCCGTCCTCGTCTTCGCCGTCCTCCTCGTCGCCGTCGACGCTACCGTCCTCGGCCTCGCCACCCCGTTCCTCAGCGAGGACCTCAAGCCGTCGGGCACCCAGCTGCTGTGGATCGGCGACGTCTACTCCTTCGTGATCGCCGGTCTGCTCGTCTCCATGGGAAGCCTGGGCGACCGGATCGGGCGCAAGAAGCTGCTCCTGGTCGGCGCCACCGCGTTCGGCGCGGTGTCCGTGCTGAACGCGTACGCCACCAGCCCCGAGATGATGATCGTCGCCCGGGCGCTGCTCGGCGTCGCGGGCGCGACCCTCATGCCCTCGACCCTGGCCCTCATCCGCAACCTCTTCCACGACCCGCGCGAGCGCAGCCTCGCCATCGGCATCTGGGGTGCCACGGCGTCGGCGGGCGCCGCCGTCGGCCCGGTCGTCGGCGGCGCCCTCCTGGAGCACTTCTGGTGGGGCTCGGTGTTCCTCATCAACCTGCCGGTGATGGCCGTCCTCGTCGTGGTCGGCTTCCGGCTGATCCCCGAGTCGAAGAACCCCGCGCCCGGCCCCTGGGACCTGCCGAGCGTCGCCGGCTCCCTCGTCGGCATGATCGGCGTCGTCTACGCGGTGAAGGAGACGGCCGCGCACGGCCTCCACCTGGACGCCGCGGCGGCCGCGGCCGTCGGCGCGGCGGGGCTGACCTGGTTCGTCCGCAGGCAGTTGAGGCTCGACGCACCGCTGCTGGACATGCGGCTCTTCCAGAACCGCGGCTTCTCCGCCGCCGTCCTCGCCGACCTGCTGACGATCCTGGGCCTCGCGGGACTGATCTTCTTCCTGTCCCAGTTCCTGCAGCTAGTCCAGGGCCGCAGCCCCCTGCAGGCGGGCCTCGCGGAGCTGCCCGCCGCGCTCGGCGCGATCGGCGCCGGTCTCGTCGCGGGCCTCGTGGCGCGGCGGTTCTCCGTACGGTCCGCCGTGGCCGGCGGTCTCGCCGCGGTCGGCCTCGCGCTGGCCGCCCTGACGGCCCTGGGCCGCGAGACGGGCTACCCCCTGCTCGGCGCCTCGCTGCTCGTCGTGGGCGTCGGCGCGGGGCTCGCCTTCACCGTGACCGCCGACGTCATCCTGTCCAGCGTCCCCAAGGAGCAGGCCGGCGCCGCCTCCGCCGTGTCGGAGACCGCCTACGAGCTGGGTGCGGCACTCGGCATCGCCGTGCTGGGCTCCATCGTGACCGGCGTCTACCGCGGCTTCCCCACCCCACACGGAGTGCCCGAGCCGGTCGCGGCGGCGGCGCACGAGTCGCTGGGCGGCGCGGTGGAGGCGGCCGCCGCCCTGCCGGAACGTTCCGCCGAGGCGCTGGTGACGGCCGCCCAGGACGCCTTCGTGTCGGGCCTGCACATCGCGGCCGGCGTGGGCGCCGCCGTCCTGCTGGCCACGGCCGCGGCGGCCTGGTTCCTGCTGCGCGGCCAGCGACTGGAGGACGGGGCCGCCGAGCACCCCTGACCCGGGGCGACCCGTTGGCGCCCCTCACGGGGCCGTCCCCCTCGCCGGCCGACCCGTGTACGCCCCCGGCCGGCCCCCACGGCGGGCCGCCGGCGCTCCGGCCGAGGCGGAGAGCGTTCCTCCCGGGGCCGGCCGTCCGCCGCGCGGGGACGCACCCGGCGCTTCCCGGCCGGACCGTACGCGCGGAGAGGGCCGCACCCCCACGGGGTGCGGCCCTCTCCGCACCACGGCGGCCGTGCGGCTACGCGGCCTTCGCCTTGGTCGCGTACATGTCCACGTACTCCTGCCCGGACAACTGCATGACCTCGGTCATCACGGAGTCCGTCACCGCCCGCAGCACGTAGCGGTCGCGGTCCATGCCGTCGTAGCGGGAGAACTCCATCGGCTCGCCGAAGCGCACCGTCACCCGGCCCGGGCGCGGCAGCCCCGCGCCGCCCGGCTGCAGCTTGTCCGTACCGATGAGCGCGAACGGCACCACGGGCGCCCCCGTCATCAGCGTCAGGCGGGCGATGCCCGTGCGGCCGCGGTAGAGGCGGCCGTCGGGGGAGCGGGTGCCCTCCGGGTAGATGCCGAAGACGCGGCCCTCCTCCAGGATCCTGCGGCCCGTGTGCAGCGCGGCCACCGCCGCCCCGGCGCCGTCCCGGTCCACCGGGATCATGCCGACGCCGGTGAAGAACCACGCCATGAGGCGTCCCTTGATGCCCTTGCCCGTGACGTACTCGTCCTTGCCGATGAAGCACACCTGGCGGTCCACGACGAGCGGGAGGATCATCGAGTCGATGAAGGTGAGGTGGTTGCCCGCCAGGATCACCGGCCCCGACGCGGGGATGTTCTCGGCGCCCTCGACCTGTGGCCGGAACATCAGTCGCATGACCGGGCCGAGCACTGCCTTGATGAGCGCGAAGCGGGACAACGAGTCCTCCGGTGTTCCGGTTGTGGTCTTGGGTCCGTGCAGGTGAGGACGATACTCGCGAGTCATGTCCGCGCGCACGTCGGGTTCATCGAGTCGATACGCAGTGTTGACCTGTGTTTTCCACGCGTTCGTCCAGGGTCTCCCGTACGGAAGGCGTAGCCGCCTAGCATCGGCCGCGCTCAGCCGATCGACAGCCGAACAGCGGAACGGGCGGTGCGCCGACCAGGTGAACCGGCGTGCCGCCGCCGACACGCTCACGCAGGGAGCCTTCATGACAACGGGTGCGCGCAGGAGTTGGGGCCGCCGGAACGTCCTCGGAGCAGCGGTGCTGGGGACGGCCGCGCTCTCGGCGGGCGGGGTGGCGGCCGGTACGGCGGCCGCGGCCGCCCGCACCGACGGGTCCGCGAACGCCGCCGGACGCGGAGCCTCCGCCGGACGGCACCCGGCCTACCGGAGGCTGCCCGTCCCCACGGTCATCGCCCACCGCGGCGCCAGCGGCTACCGCCCGGAGCACACCCTGGGCTCCTACCAGCTGGCCCTCGACACGGGCGCCCACGTCATCGAGCAGGACCTCGTGCCCACGAAGGACGGCCACCTGGTGTGCCGCCACGAGAACGACATCACGGGCACCACGGACGTCGCGGACCACCCGGAGTTCGCCTCCCGCCGCACGACCAAGACCGTCGACGGGCAGTCCCTCACCGGCTGGTTCACGGAGGACTTCACGCTCGCCGAGCTGAAGACGCTCCGCGCAAAGGAGCGCATCCCGGGCACGCGCCCGGACAACACCCTGTACGACGGGCGGTGGACCGTGCCGACGTTCGACGAGGTGCTGCGCTGGGCCGAGAAGGAGGGCCGCCGCCGGGGCCGTCCGGTGTGGCTGCACGTCGAGACCAAGCACCCCACCTACTTCCGCGGGCTCGGCCTCGGCCTGGAGGAGCGCCTGGCCCGGCTGCTGCGCCGGTACGGCCGCCACCGCGCCGACTCCCCGACGTTCCTGCAGTCGTTCGAGCCCAGCAGCATGGAGCGCATGGCGCGGCTGGTCCGCACGCCCCGCGTGGTGCTGCTCTGGACGCCCGACGACCGCCCCTGGGACTTCGTGGAGGCCGGCGACCCGCGCACCGTCGCCGACCTCGTCACGCCCGAGGGCCTGGACTGGATCGCCTCGTACGCCCAGGGCATCGGCCCCCTCCTCGACCTGGTCGTGCCCCGCAACGCCGACGGCGGGCTGGGGGAACCCACGACCCTCGTCCGCGACGCCCACGCCCGGGGGCTGGTCCTCCACCCGTACACCCTGCGCAACGAGAACCGCTTCCTGCCCGCCGACTTCCGGCGCGGCACGGACCCGGACGCGTACGGCGACGTCTTCGGCGCCTACCAGGCGTACTTCGCCACCGGCATCGACGGCATCTTCACCGACCAGCCCGACACCGCGCTGCTCGCCGCCGCCGACCACCGGGACCGCCGCGGATAGCGCATGACACGCACCGGGACCGCGCGCACCTCAGGTGACGCGGCCCCGGACGGCCACCCGCCCGCGCCAGGGGCCGCCCGCGGGCACCCGGCAGGCAGCGCTCGGGCGCGCACGCGTCCGCGGCTTGCTGCGCCCGGTCCGCGCCGGGTGCCTCCCGTGAGTCTCAGGCGCGGGCGACCCCGACGTTTCTGCGTCCGCGCCGCCGCACGGCCCGCTGCGCCCCGGTCCGCGGCCGGTGTCGCCCGTGGGCGCCGGGCGCGGGCGCTCTGACGCGTCCGCGTCCGCCCGCGCGGCGCGCTGGACCCAGTCTGCGCCGGTTGTCGGGGCGGGTCACCGGGCGCGGGAACTTGGCATGTCCGCGTCCACCCGCGCTGCGCGCTGCGCTCTGTCTCCCGCGCGCCTGCCTCCGGCTCCCACGCCTGCCGCACGCCCGCCCCCGACTCTCGCGCCCCGTCGGCCTCCCGCGCCCGCGGGTCCCGGCGCGGCTCCTCCGGGGGCGCACGGTCCGGCCGCCGCCGGAACCCCCGACGGACCCACGGCCCGGCCACTGCGGGAGCCCCGGCGGGCTCACGGTCCCGCTGCCGCTGCCCCTGCCGCCGACTGACCGGCGGTGGCCGTCAGCCGCGCGCCCCCTGGCAGTCCCATCGGGGGATTGGCGGCGCACGCGGCAACCGTCCGCACCCCGCAGCGTGTCGTGCCCGGCATGACCTCCCGCGAACCAGCAGACAACCGGTCGGCCGCCCCCGAACTCACCGGACTGGTCGGGGCCCTCGCTCCACTGCTCACCGCCGAGTCCGACGCCGAGGCCCCGGCCGCGGGCGTCGACTCCCACGACCTCCAGCAGGCCGTCTGGCTGCGTCTGCTGGAGTGCCACGCGGGCCCGGGACTGCCCGACCGGCCCGCCGACTGGCTGCGCCGCGCCGTGCGCGCGGAAGCACGCCGGGCCCGCCGCACCGCCGTACGGGAACTGCCGTACGGCCCCGAGGGCGAACCGCTGCCCGACGACCGCCACCAGCCCGGGCACGCCCCCGGCCCCGAATGCGCCGCACTCGCCGCCGAGCGGCAGCGGGCCCTGCGCACCGCGGTGCGCCGCTCACCCGTCGCATGCCGACGACTGCTGGCTGTGATGTTGTCGCCGAACGACCTCACGTACCGAGAGATCGCAGGGAGGTTGGGTATCTCACAGGGGAGTTTAGGGCCGATGCGTTCCCGTTGCCTGGGATGCCTGCGCAGAATGCTCGCGGCAGAGGTTGCCGCACCGGACGAGGGGGACAGGTGCGCGCGACCGACAGGGCGAATCAGGTGAGCCGGAGGCATGCACCCATGGGCATGAGCGTGACCATCACAGCGGCGAGCGCGCAGGACGTCGAGCAGATCCTCAAGCTGCAGTACCTCTGCTACCAGAGCGAAGCCGAACTGTACGGCGACTACACCATCGAGCCGCTGACGCAGACCCTCGACGAGCTGAGGGCCGAACTCCGGCGCGGCCACGCCCTCGTCGCCCGCCTCGGGAACGAGGTCGTCGCCTCCGTGCGCGGCGAGGTCGACGACGCCGGCACGGCCCGGATCGCCAAGCTCATCGTGCACCCACGGATGCGCCGGCACGGCCTCGGCGGACGGCTGCTCGACGCCATCGAGCAGCACTTCGCCACCGCCCCCGCCGACGGCGCCGTCGCCAAGCGCTTCCGGCTCTTCACCGGCCACCGCAGCGAGGGCAACCTGAACCTGTACCGCAAGAAGGGCTACGAGGCCGTGTCCAGGGAACAGACCGGGCCGCGGCTCACCCTCGTCACCCTGGAGAAGGCCGCCTAGCCGTCTTGTCCCGACGCGCGCGCACGCCGCCCGGCGGTGCCGGGCGGCAGGGCCCGGGCCGCGACCGGTCCGCGCCGCGCGCCGGTCAGGCCGCGGCGCCCGCCGCAGCGGCGCGCGACCTGCGCAGCCACCACATGCCCGTGACGGGCAGCAGCACCGGGATGAACACGTACCCGTAACCGAACTCCGACCACACCGTCGTGTCGGGGAAGGCGTGCGGGTCGAGCAGGGTCCACGTCCCCACCGTCAGCACCCCCGCCAACTCGGCGGCGCAGCACACCAGCGCCGCCCTGCGGGCCGTCTCGCCGCCCCGCACCAGGGTGTACGTGATGAAGACGTACACCACCGCCGCGACGGCCGAGAGGCTGTACGCCAGCGGGGCGCGGCCGAAGTCGACCGCGATCTGGTACACCGACCGCGACACGGCACCGACCGACATCACCCCGTACAGCCACACCAGCAGCATGCCCGGGCCCTTCACCAGGGACGTGCCCGCCATCAGCCCTCCCACCAGATGTCGTGGAGGCGCACCTCCAGCACCGCCAGGACCACCGCTCCGGCGGCGGCCGTCGCCGAGCCCCAGCGGCTGCGTTCCACCAGCGACATGAAGCCCGCCGCGGGGACCGCGAAGAACGCGCCCAGCAGATACGCCACGAAGATCGCCGTGCCCTCCTCGGGCTCGCCGCCGCCGGCGAGCCGCACCACACCGACCACCAGCTGGGCCAGCGCCAGCACCGTCACCACGGCCATGCCGATGAAGTGCCAGTCCTTCGTCGGCTGGTCCCGGTAGGCGGCGAAGCCGCACCACGCGGCCAGCAGGAGCGCGGCCACGGACACCGCGACCGTGAGGGCTGTGAGCATGGACTCGAGAGTATTACGCCCCGGGAAAGCAGCGGCGCCGACCCCGGCCGACGCCTCAGCCGGCCCCCTCCACCCCTCTCCCCGCCTGATCTCCGCCTCACCTGGCCCTCACCACCCCGGGCCCGCCTCACCCGGCCGGCCTCCGGGCCCCCGCCGCCGGGCGCCGGCGGCAGCCGTGCGGGCGTCCCCACGGCGTCCGGCCGGCTCCGCCGGAAGGCCGGCCGCGCACGTGGTCTTGACCACAGCGTCCGGCCGGCCGAACACCCGCGGAGCGACCCTGCCGTGTCCCCGTCACCGCAGGCCAGAGCAGGGAAGGAGGCGCCGGTCCGGCTCACCCCCGGAAGGGGCGAGCCGTCCGTATCGTGCCCCTCGACCGTCCGATATGCGGACAGCCGTGATCGGTGCGCAGCGGCCTCTGCTTGAATGGCAGCCATGACCACGACGAGCAGCCGCACCCTTGCGACCGAGGCGATGATGACGCCCGGTGCTCGTTGTATGCGTCGAATGTGCGCCTTCTGAGGGCCCCCGACCGAGCCTCGCGCCCCCGAAGCGAGACCGACCGCGACACCCGAGCCCGTGTCCGCGCGGAAGACCGCCGGACCGCGCCCGCCCCGCGCACCAGCCTGCCACGGCAGCCCCGCGCCGCGCGTCGGACCCCGAACCGGATCGACGAATGCCCCGTGCCCGGCGGACACCGCGCCGTGCACTCGACAGTGACGGAAACACCCCTGTGATCACCACCAAGGGCCTGACCAAGGTCTACGAGTCGCGCGGCCGCCAGGTCACCGCTCTGGACGGCGTCGACCTGCACGTCCGCGAGGGCGAGGTGTTCGGCGTCCTCGGCCAGAGCGGCGCCGGCAAGTCCTCCCTCATCCGCTGCGTCAACCTCCTGGAGCGCCCGACCTCCGGCACCGTGACGGTCGACGGCACCGACCTCACCGCCCTCGCCGGGCGGGGCCGCCGCGCCGGGCGGGAGCTGCGCCGGGCCCGCAGCCGCATCGGCATGGTCTTCCAGCACTTCAACCTGCTGTCCTCACGCACCGTCCAGGACAACGTGGAACTGCCCCTGGAGATCCTCGGCGTGTCCGGCGCCGACCGCGCCCGCCGCGCCCTCGAACTCCTCGACCTCGTCGGCCTCGCCGACAAGGCCCGGGCCTACCCCGGCCAGCTGTCCGGCGGCCAGAAGCAGCGCGTCGGCATCGCCCGCGCCCTCGCGGGCAGCCCCAAGGTGCTCCTCTCCGACGAGGCCACCAGCGCCCTCGACCCGGAGACCACCCGATCCATCCTCCAGCTGCTGCGCGACCTCAACCGGCAGCTCGGCCTCACCGTGCTGCTCATCACGCACGAGATGGACGTCGTCAAGACCGTCTGCGACTCCGCGGCCCTCATGAAGCGGGGCCGCGTCGTCGAGTCCGGTACGGTCGCCGAGCTCCTCGCGACCCCGGGCTCCGAACTCGCCCGCGAACTGTTCCCCGTCAGCGGCGCGGCCACCGGGCCCGACCGCACGGTCCTCGACGTCACCTTCCACGGCGAGACGGCCACCCGGCCCGTCATCTCGCAGCTCGCCCGCACCTACAACGTCGACATCTCGATCCTCGGCGCCGCCATGGACACCGTCGGCGGCAAGCAGATCGGCCGCATGCGCATCGAACTGCCCGGGCGCTACGAGGACAACGTCGTCCCCGTCGGCTTCCTGCGCGAACAGGGTCTCCAAGTCGACCCCGTCGACTCGCCGGCCTCCGACGCCACCGCGATCGTCACCTCCGCCCTGGCCGAGGAAGGTGCCCGATGACCTGGTCCGAGATGCAGCCCCTGCTCGTACAGGGCACCCTCGACACCCTCTACATGGTCCTGTGGGCCACCGTCGTCTCCGTCCTCGGCGGACTGCCCCTCGGCCTCCTCCTCGTCCTCACGGACAAGGGCGGACTGCTGCAGAACACCGTCGTCAACAAGTCCGTCGGCGTCATCGTGAACATCGGCCGCTCGCTGCCGTTCATCATCCTGCTGATCGCGCTGATCCCCTTCACGAGCTTCGTCGTCGGCACCTTCATCGGACCGACCGCGATGATCGTGCCCCTGGCCGTCGGTGCCATCCCCTTCTTCGCGCGGCTCGTCGAGACCGCCGTGCGCGAGGTCGACCACGGGCTGGTGGAAGCCGTCCAGTCCATGGGCGGCTCCGTCCCCACCATCGTCCGCAAGGTCCTGCTGCCGCAGGCCCTGCCGTCCCTCGTCTCCGCCGTCACCACCACGGTCATCGTGCTCATCGGCTACTCCGCGATGGCCGGCGCGGTCGGCGGCGAGGGCCTCGGCTCCAAGGCGGTCACCTACGGCTACCAGCGTTTCGACACCACCTTCATGCTCGTCACCGTCGTGATCCTGGTCGCCGTCGTCAGCGCCGTCCAACTCCTCGGGGACGGTGCCGTACGGCTCCTGGCCCGTCGCGGCCGCACCTCGTCATGAACCCGGCCGCCGTCTTCCCGCAGGCCGCCGCACCCCGGCCCCGGTGCGCCGCCACCGGGTCCGGCGCGCGCCCGGCCCCGGTGCGCCGCTGACGCCCGGCGCACCCGTCGGCCCGGTGCGCCGCCGAACGCGGCGCACCCCACGAACCGGCGCGCCCCCGCACCCCGGGCGGCGCGACCACGGAAAGCCCGCACTCCTTGTCCGGGCGGACTTCACACCAGAAAGAGGCACTCTTCGTGCGCAGCAACACCAAGACCATCGCCGCCTTCGCCGGCATCACCGTCCTCGCCCTCGGCCTGACCGCCTGCGGCACCGCATCCGATCCGTCCTCCGCCAAGGACGGCTCCGGCAAGGCCGACGCGGCCAAGCCGCTCGTCGTCGCCGCGTCCCCGACGCCGCACGCCGACATCCTCACCTACGTCAAGGACAACCTCGCCCAGAAGGCCGGGCTCACGCTGGAGATCAAGGAGTTCACCGACTACGTCCTGCCGAACACCGCAACGGACCAGGGACAGGTCGACGCCAACTACTTCCAGCACAAGCCGTACCTGGACGACTTCAACCAGAAGAACGGCACCGACATCGTCCCCGTCGCCGACGTCCACCTCGAACCGCTCGGCCTCTACTCCGGCAAGCTGAAGGCGCTCAAGGACCTGAAGGCCGGCCAGACCGTCGCCGTCCCCAACGACACGACCAACGGCGGCCGTGCCCTCAAGCTCCTCGCCGACAACGGCCTCATCACCCTGAAGGACGGCGTCGGCGCCGGCGCCACCCTCGCCGACATCACCGACAAGAAGGGCCTGGAGTTCAAGGAGCTGGAGGCCGCCACCGTGCCCCGCGCCCTGAACGAGGTCGACGCCGCCGTCATCAACGGCAACTACGCCATCGAGGCCGACCTCAACCCGGCGAAGGACGCCCTAGCCCTGGAGAACGCCGACGGCAACCCGTACGCCAACTTCCTCGCCGTGAAGAAGGGCAACGAGGACGACCCGCGGATCAAGAAGCTCGCCGAGCTCCTCACCTCCCCCGAGGTGAAGAAGTACATCGAGGACACCTACGAAGGCTCCGTCATCCCGGCCGACGGCCAGGCCGGTTGACCGAACTGAAGGGCCGTCACGTCACGGCGGCCCCGCGGAGGGCCCCGCACACCACCCGGTGCGCGGGGCCCGTCCCGTCTCACCATGCACGGCGGCCCGCTGATGCTGCATGCTGTCCGTCCACGACCATTACCAACGGTCGTCACCCGTCCACGGAACAGTCCTCGGCCACCGGCATGGAGCTGCACATGACCCCCACCTTTCCGGACATCTCCATCAGCACGGAACGGTTGGTGCTGCGCCCCTACGACGCCGACGACATCCCCGCCCACACCGAGATGATGAACGACGAACTCGTCACCGCCTGGACGTCCGCCCCCCACCCGTACACCGCCTCCCACGCCGAGCAGTGGGTGCGCAGGATCGCTCCTGCGGAACGCGCCTCGGGCCGCGGCCTCGTCCTCGCCGTCACCGAGTTCCTCACCCAGCGCCTCGTCGGCACCGTCCACCTCCGCCAGGTCGACTGGCGGACCCGCTCCGCCACCGTCGCCTACGTCACCGCCCCCTGGGCCCGCGGCGAGGGCTACGCCACCGAATCCCTCCACGGACTCGCCCGGTGGCTGTTCGAGGAGCAGCGTTTCGAACGCCTGGAGCTGCGCACCGCCGCCGACAACACCGCTTCCCAGCAGGTCGCCCAGAAACTGGGCTGCATCAGCGAAGGCGTCCTGCGCAACGCCGGGATAGCGCGCGCCCAGGCCCCGGACGGCCGCTGGACGGAGACCCGGACCGACCTGATCGTCTGGAGCCTGCTCCCCGAGGACCTGGAAGGCTCCACGGGCCCCGGCCGGCTCAGCCCCTCCTCCCACCTGCCGACCGGAACCGACTGGCGGTGACGGCGCCGGCGCGCCCCCGACCTGCCGGGCCGCCCCGTTCCGGGTACCCTCGCCCCTGCCACGACCTGCAACGACAGCCCCAGGGAGACGACGACCATGGCCGACCGGGTCACGGTGATCGGATGGGACGGCTCGCCCCTCACCGCGGCCGCGCAGTCCGCCCTCTCGGCCGCCACCCTGGTCGCGGGGGCCGCCCACCACCTCGTCCTCCCGGAGGTCCCCTCCGGCGCCGAGCGCGTCCGCCTCGGCAGCGTCGACCTCGCCGCCCGCCGCATCGCCGCCCACCGCGGCACCGCCGTCGTCCTCGCCGACGGCGACCCCGGTTTCTTCGGCGTGGTCCGCACCCTGCGCGACCCCCGCCACGGCCTGGAGGTCGAGGTCGTCCCCGCCGTCTCCTCCGTCGCCGCCGCCTTCGCCCGCGCCGGCATGCCCTGGGACGACGCCCGGATCGTCGCCGCCCACACCCGCACGCTGCGCCGTGCCGTGAACGTCTGCCGCGCCCACCCCAAGGTGGCGGTCCTCACCTCGCCTGGCGCCGGGCCCGCGGAACTCGCGCTCCTCCTCGACGGCGTGCACCGCACCTTCGTCATCTGCGAGGCCCTCGGCACCACACGCGAACAGGTCTCCGTCCTCACCTCGGACAAGGTCGCCGACCTCACCTGGCGCGACCCGAACGTCGTCCTCGTCATCGGCGGACACCCCACCGGCGCGGCCGCGGACCGCAGCGGGGGCTGGCTCATGGGCGGCCCCCCGCACGACCCCGTGCGCGGCTGGGCCCTGCCTCCCGAGGAGTACGCGGACACCCCCTCACCCGGCGGCGGCAAGCCCCCCGGCACCGCCGCCGACCACGTCCCGACGGACGCCGGCGGAGGGACCGAACTCCGGGCCGCCCAGCTGGCCCGGCTCGGCCCCCGCACCGGCGACCTCGTCTGGGACATCGGCTGCGGTGACGGCGCCTTCGCCGTGGAGGCGGCCCGCTTCGGCGCGGCCGTCATCGCCGTCGACGCCGACCCCGCCGCCTGCGCGCGCACCGACGCCGCCGCCCGCCGCCTCGGCGTCCAGCTCCAGACCGTGCACGGACGCGCCCCGCACGTCCTGGAGCGGCTGCCGGAACCCGACGTCGTACGGATCGGGGGCGGGGGAGCGGCCGTCACGGCCGCGTGCGCCGACCGGCGGCCCGAGCGCATCGTCGCCCACGCCGCCACCCGCGACCAGGCGGAGGCCGTCGCGACCGCCCTCACCGACGGCGGGTACACCGTCGAGTGCGCCCTCCTCCAGTCCGTGCACCTCGACCCGGGCGCGTGGTCGGAACGCCACCGCGCGGTCGCCTTCCTCATCGCCGGCCACCGGGCCTGAGCCCCCGCGCGCCGCAAACCCGCCCCGTGACCCCGCCGCTACGGAAGGGCAGGTAGGCTGGCCGACCGTTCCACCGCAGCCGGGCATCGGGCGGTTCTCCTCCAGCTCACCTGGGGAGCCTCAGTCAATATCCGGAGAAGGGCCCCTTTTTGGGGCACCATGGGGGACAACGCGACCGGGGGGTGCGCGACGTGGCGCAGTCCACAGCCGATCGTGGCGCGGGTCCGCTGCCACGGCGGCCGAACACGGCGAGAATGCTGCACGTCCGCGTGTCGTTCGTGCCGCGCGGCGCGCCCGCTCGTTACGTGTTGACGGGCGGAACCTTGAAGGAGCACAACCGATGGGCGAGGGGTACGCATGACTGACACCGGCCAGGTCCCGGCCGAAGGACTGCCGGAGAACGACGGTCTGGTGGAGCAGCCGGGTATGCCCGCTCCGGGTGCGTACGCCTTCCTCGATCCCGCCGCGGGCACCGCGGACGACGACGACCTGCTGCTGATGCCGGGTTCCCAGGGCGCTTGGACGGAGCCGCAGCCCGGCGTGGCCCCGGCCCCGCCGGTGGCCGTCCCGATGCCGCACGCCGCCGCCGAGGGCACACCCGCCGAACAGGCCGCCGCTGCCGCCCAGGACCCGTTCCCCGCCCCCGCCGAGGCGGCCGTTCCGCCGCAGGGGCAGGCCCCTGGTGAGGCGCCCGTCCCGCACGCGGCCCCCGCGCCGCCGTTCCCCACGTCGCAGTCGGGGGCGCCCTCCGGTGCGTACGACCTGAGCGACGCCCACGAGACCGGGGCCCACGAGGCGGGCGGGCGCGACTCGGGCTCCGTCGACCTCGGCGCCGTCCGCATGCCCCCGCCCGCCCCGGCCACCGCCGCCGTGCCGCCGCAGCCCCGCCGCCCGCTGCACATGGGCCCGCCCATGCCGGAGGCGACGGGAGGCGTGGTGCGCTCCCTCGCCGACCGCGGGCCCGCCACGATGCCGCAGGTCCAGACGCAGCAGCAGGCCGCGACGCAGACCCAGGCGCACGTCCAGGTCCAGGCCCAGGCGCACCCCCCGATGCACGCCCCGTTCCCCGACCCGGCGCCCCTGCAGGGCCAGCCACCGGCCACTGCCGTGCCGGACCCGGCGCCGGCCGGTCAGGTCCAGGCGGCGAGCGGTCCCGAGTACCTTGACGCTCCGGAGCCCGCCCCCCTGCCCCAGCCGCAGTTCGCGGACATCCCGCCGCAGGGCGCGGAGCCCTGGTCGCAGGCACCGGCGCACCCGGAGTCACAGCAGTCCCCGTACCCCCACGGTGCAGTCGCAGCCGCGGCAGAAACGGTCGTCCCGGACGCCACGGGACAGTTCGTGCCCGTCGACGGTTCCTTCCCGGTGCCCGCGCACTTGGCCTCCGCCCCGGCAGTCGCGCCCGACCCGGACGCAGCACAGCCGCAGGGACTCCAGGAGCAGGCGCCCGTCCCGGCGCAGCCGACGGCCCCCGAGGACTCCGCGCAGTACGGGACCGCAGCACAGGAGCCCGCGGACTTCCACGTGGTCGCCGCAGCGCCGCCGGAGCCCGCCGAGGCGTCCGTACCCGAACCGGCCCCCGAGCAGCAGGCGGCCCCGCAGCCCGGGCCCGTCGACGCCGAGGCCGCCGAGCCACAGGCCGCACCGGCAGCCCCCGACGCGGAGGCTGTGGAGCCTCAGCCCGTCCCGGCCGCCGGCCCGGTCCCGCCGCCGCAGGCCGCACCGCAGGGCGAGGCCCTGGCGGAGCCGCAGGCCGCGGAACCGGCCGCGGAGCAGCCCGCGCCCGCCGTACCGGCCCCCCACGGCGCCGCCGCGCCCGACGACGGCCCCGACTCCGCGGCCCCCGGGCCCGTCGCCGCCCGGACCCCTGCCGAGGCACCGGCGGCGACCGGGACTCCGGCCGAGCAGGTGCAGGCGGCCGCCGGGACACCGGAACCGACGCCTGCCGAGCCGGTCGAGGCCCTCGCCCAAGCCCCCGTACCGGCAGAGGCCGCTGTACCGGACGCTCCGGTACCGGCAGAGGCGCCCGCACCGGAGGCCCCCGTCTCCGGGGACGCCCCCGCGCAGGCCGCTGCCGCACCCGTCGAGGACCCCGCCCACGGCCACCCGGCGACCGAGGAGGCCCCGCAGCCCGCCCCCGCGGCCCCGGCCGTGGACCCGACGGCACCCGCCCACGCCGGGGAGCCCGTCACCGCCGAGACCGCTGGCGCCGCGCCGACGGCCGAGGGCGCGAACGACGCGCAGAGCACGGAGGAGCCGGCGGCTGCCGCTCCCGCCTCCGCCGGAGCGCCGCAGGACGCCCCCACCGCACCCCCCGCCCCGGCCTACGCCGACGCGGAGCGGGAGGCCGTCCTGCGCGTGATGCGGGAGCGCCGCGACATCCGCAACGGCTTCCGCAGCGACCCCATCCCCCACGAGGTCCTCCTCCGCGTCCTGGAAGCGGCCCACACGGCGCCGTCCGTCGGGCACTCGCAGCCGTGGGACTTCGTCGTCATCCGGTCCGCCGAGACCCGGCGCACGATGCACGAACTGGCCCAGCGGCAGCGCGAGGCGTACGCCAGGTCGCTCCCCAAGGGCCGGGCCAAGCAGTTCAAGGAACTCAAGATCGAGGCCATCCTCGACACGCCCGTCAACATCGTCGTCACCGCGGACCCGACCCGGGGCGGCCGGCACACCCTCGGCCGCCACACGCAGCCGCAGATGGCCCCGTACTCCTCGGCGCTCGCCGTCGAGAACCTCTGGCTCGCCGCCCGTGCCGAGGGCCTGGGCGTGGGATGGGTGAGCTTCTTCGACGAGCGCGAGATGGTCCGCGCGCTGGGCCTCCCCGACCACCTCGAAGTGGTCGCCTACCTCTGCGTGGGATACGTCGACGCGTTCCCGGACGAGCCGGAGCTGATGCAGGCGGGCTGGTCCAAGCGCCGCCCGCTGTCGTGGGTCGTGCACGAGGAGACGTACGGCCGCCGCGCGCTGCCCGGAGAGGAACCGCACGACCTCCTCCAGGAGACCGTGGCGAACATCCGCCCCCTGGACGCCAAGGCCCTCGGCGAGGCGTGGGAGCGGCAGAAGCGGATGACCAAGCCGGCGGGCGCGCTGGGCATGCTGGAGATCATCTCCGCGCAGCTCGCGGGCCTGTCCCGGACCTGCCCGCCGCCCGTCCCCGAGCCCGCGGCCGTGGCCATCTTCGCGGGCGACCACGGCGTGCACGCCCAAGGTGTCACCGCCTGGCCGCAGGAGGTCACGGGCCAGATGGTCGCCAACTTCCTCGGTGGCGGCGCGGTCTGCAACGCCTTCGCCAACCAGGTCGGCGCGGAGGTCTGCGTCGTCGACGTCGGCGTGGCCGCCGACCTCCCGGCGACCCCTGGACTCCTCCCGCGCAAGGTGCGGCCCGGCACCGCCGACTTCACGACCGGACCGGCCCTCACCCGCGAGGAGGTCCTCTCCGCGATCGAGGTCGGCATCGAGACGGCCCGCGACCTCGTGGCCGCCGGCAACAAGGCCGTGCTGACCGGTGAGATGGGCATCGCGAACACCACTGCCTCCGCGGCCCTGATCTCCGTCTACACCGGCGCCGACCCGGTGGAGGTGACCGGCCGCGGCACCGGCATCAACGACGAGATGCACGCCCGGAAGGTGGACGTCGTCCGCCGTGCCCTGGACCTGCACCAGCCGGACCCGGCCGACCCGATCGGGGTCCTCGCGGCGGTCGGCGGTCTGGAGCACGCGGCACTGGTCGGCTTCATCCTGGGCGGGGCGTCCCTGCGCACCCCGGTCGTCCTCGACGGCGTCAGCGCCGGCGCGGCCGCCCTGGTGGCCCGCGCCATCGCCCCCGAGTCGCTGGCCGCGTGCATCGCGGGCCACCGAAGCGCCGAGCCGGGCCACGTGGCCGCGCTCAACAAGCTGGGTCTGCGTCCCCTCGTCGACCTGGACCTGCGCCTCGGCGAGGGCACGGGCGCGCTGCTGGCGCTCCCGCTGGTCCAGAGCGCTGCACGGGCGATGCACGAGGTGGCGACGTTCGACGCGGCGGGCGTCACGGAGAAGTAACCGAGGCCCACCCCCGCCACCGTACGGAGGCGGGGGTGGCCGAGCGGGCGCTCCCCCTGAGGGCCGGCGCCCGCGGCCCCCGGCCGCCGGGCACTCGCCTCGCGCAGCCGGGGGAGGTTCCTTGCCCACCGGGGAGTGACCGCCGCGAGGGCGCGGTGCACCACCCCGGGCCGGACGGCCTCCCGCCGTGCCCGGCGGGCAGGGGGCGCCCTGTCGGGCCCGGCCACACGGGGACGGGCTCCGCCGAGCCGCACCGTCGCCGGGCGCGGGTCCCCTCGACCGTCAGACCGCACCCACGCGTCGGTCGGCGTCTTTCCCTCCGGGCGGGTCCACCGGTCCGGCGGGCACCGGCGAGGCACCCGGCACGGCCCGAGAGCCCGTACGGCCCGCCCCGCCCCGCCACCGGCAGCCACCGCCCGAGGCCATCCCCCGGGCCCGCGGCCCGAGCCCTCCGCCCGTAGACGCACTGCCCGAGACCACCGCCCAAGCCCCCCGCCCCAGGACGCCGCTCGCGGCCATCCCCCGGGGGCCGGAGCCACCGCCCACGACCGCACGGCGCGCAGTTCCCGCCTCGGGAAAGCGCACGACCCCCACAGCGCCACGGGCCCGAGGCCGCCGCCCGACGGCAGGCCCAAGCTGCCGCCCCGGTCACCCCGGCCCCGTGGGGGCGGGCGTGTCGCCGGGGTCACCTCCGCCCGAGCGGGGCGGGCGCCAACGGGCCCCGTATCGTAGGCGGCAGCGCACGGACACTCGCTGCCCCCCGCCTCACCAGCCACTTCACCGCCGCAGTGGCCCGTTCGACTGCCGAGGAGACCACACCGCAATGGCCGGTACAGCCGAGCAGCCCGCCTACCCCGTCGGACTCCGCCTCTCCGGGCGCCGGGTCGTCGTCATCGGCGGCGGCCAGGTCGCCCAGCGCCGCCTGCCCGCCCTGATCGCGGCGGGCGGGGACATCACCCTCATCTCGCCGTCGGCCACCGCCTCCGTGGAGGCCATGGCGGAAGCCGGCGAGATCCGCTGGGAGCGCCGCCGCTACGAGGAGGGGGACCTGGCCGAAGCCTGGTACGTCCTCGTAGCCACGCCCGACAAGGAGGCCAACGACCGGGCCTCCGCCGAGGCCGAGCGCGCCAGGATCTGGTGCGTGCGGGCCGACGACGCCGAGGCCGCGACCGCCTGGACCCCCGCGACCGGCCGCATCGAAGGCGTCACGGTGGCGGTCGTGACCGGCACCGACCCGCGCCGCTCGGCCGCCGTCCGCGACGCCATCGTGGAGGGCCTGCGCGACGGCAGCCTCGTCGCGCCCCAGCACCGCGCCCGTGAGCCGTTCGTCGCGCTCGTCGGCGGCGGCCCAGGGGACCCCGACCTCATCACCGTCCGCGGCCGGCGGCTGCTCGCCGAGGCGGACGTCGTGATCGCGGACCGCCTCGGCCCCCGGGACCTGCTGGACGAGCTCCCGCCGCACGTGCAGGTCATCGACGCGGCGAAGATCCCGTACGGCCGGTTCATGGCCCAGGAGGCCATCAACAACGCCCTGATCGAGCACGCCAAGCAGGGCAAGTCGGTGGTCCGCCTCAAGGGTGGCGACCCCTTCGTGTTCGGCCGGGGCATGGAGGAGGCGCAGGCGCTCGCCGAGGCCGGCATCGCCTGCACGGTCGTCCCCGGCATCTCCAGCTCCATCTCCGTGCCCGGCGCCGCGGGCATCCCCGTCACGCACCGCGGGGTGGCGCACGAGTTCACCGTGGTCAGCGGGCACGTGGCCCCGGACGACCCGCGCTCCCTCGTCGACTGGGCGTCCCTGGCGAAGCTGCGGGGCACGCTCGTGATCCTGATGGGCGTCGACAAGATCGGGAAGATCGCCGAGGCGCTCGTCGCCCACGGCAAGGACCCGGACACCCCGCTGGCCCTGGTGCAGGAGGGCACCACCGCGGCACAGCGCCGGGTGGACGCCACGCTGGCGACGGTGGCGGAGACGGTCAGGGCGCAGGACGTCCGCCCGCCGGCCGTCATCGTGATCGGCGACGTCGTCGGCGAGGGCCCGCACAAGCACGCCGGTACCGAGTAGGAAGCGTCCCCGTGGCAGAAGTGATCACCGTCGAGGACCCCGCGGACCCGCGCCTCCACGACTACACCGGTCTGACCGACGTCGAACTGCGCCGCAGGCGGGAGCCCGAAGAGGGGCTGTTCATCGCCGAGGGGGAGAAGGTGGTCCGCCGCGCCCTCCAGGCCGGGTACGGCATGCGGTCGATGCTCCTGTCGGCCAAGTGGGTCGATGCCCTGAGCGACGTCATCGACGCCGCCGACGCGCCGGTGTACGTGGTGACGCCCGCCCTCGCCGAGCAGGTGACGGGCTACCACGTGCACCGCGGAGCCCTCGCCTCTATGCGGCGCGAGCCGCTGCCGGAGGCCGGGGAGCTGCTGCGTACGGCCCGCAGGGTCGCCGTCATGGAGTCGGTCAACGACCACACCAACATCGGTGCGATCTTCCGCAGCGCGGCCGCGCTCGGCATGGACGCTGTCCTGCTGTCGCCGGACTGCGCCGACCCGCTGTACCGGCGGTCGGTGAAGGTGTCCATGGGCGCGGTGTTCTCCGTCCCGTACGCCCGTCTCGCCGACTGGCCCCGGGACCTGGACGCGGTGCGGGAGGCGGGTTTCCGGCTCCTCGCACTGACCCCGGACGCCAGTGCGACCACCATGGACGAGGCTGCCCCGCACCGGCTCGACCGTGTGGCGCTGATGCTCGGCGCGGAGGGCTCCGGACTCACCGCGCGGGCCCTGCGGGCGGCGGACACCCGGGTCCGCATCCCGATGGCCCACGGGGTGGACTCGCTCAACGTCGGCGCGGCCGCCGCCGTGGCCTTCTACGCGGTCACGGCGGGCCGCCCGCAGACCTGACCTCCGGGCTGCCGCCCCGACCGCGTAGTCCGTGGCCGTACCCGCCGACCGCCGCCGCGCCCACGTGCCGGTGCCGCCGTCGAACCGGCGGCACCGGCGTTCGCTCCGGCGCGCGGCTCCCGCCCCCGTGCCCACCCCGGCGGGCCGGGGCCCCGGCGTCCGCGCAGGCCGGCCGAGCCGCGCACACCTGCGAGGCGCGCCCCGTCGAGCAGGCACCCGCAGCTTCGGGCGGCCTCTCGCTCCCCGCCGTGCGGCTGACGCGTCGGGCACTTCCGCGGCCGGGCGTCGGCGGACCCGGAGAGGCGTGGCACCGCGGGACCGCTGCCGCGCACCCCTGTCCCCGCACATCTTCCGGCGTCACGTCCGCCCGTGCGGCCGGGACGCCGGTGGGAGGCTCCGCGAGCCGGGCCGGTCCGCCCCACCCGGGCCGCCCGTGTCCCCACGTCCGTGGGCCGGTACGGCTTCCTGCGGCTCCGCGCGTGCCGTCCCCGGGGCGGGTCTTCCCAGGTGCTCGGTGAGACCAGTGCCGCGCTGCCCGCCGGCCGAGCGCGTGTGACGGCCGCCCGGAGGCCCGTACCGACTGCCGGCAGGCGCGAGGGCACGGGAGCGATGGAGCCTGCGCCGGACCTCACCCGTACGCCCCGCCCGAGCCGCTGCCCGGCCGGGGCGCCCGCTCCCCTCCCCGCAGCCCGGTCCGCCCGCGGCATGCCCGCGACGGTCCGACCGGTCCCGCGGAGTTCAGCCCTGGAGGGCCTGCGCCGCCGCGATGCCCAGCAGCACGATCAGCGTCACCACGACGAAGACGATCAGCCGCTGCCGCAGCAGCCGCGGGTTCGCGGGCCTGCGCAGCCCGGGCGCCGTGCCCGCTCCGGTGCCGTGGCCGGTCCTGCGCGACCCGGTCCGGGAGCCCGCCCGCGCCCCGGACGAGGCTCCCCGGGCGGAGCGGCCGCCACCGGTCTGCGGCCCGGGGACCCCACCTGCGCCCGGTGCCTGGGCGCGCGGCCCCCTCCGGAGGGCGCCGCGGCCCTCCGCGCGTCCGTCGGTGCGGCTCTCCGCACGCTCGCCCGAGCGCTCCGCGGTCCGTTCCGTGTACCGCTCGGTCGGCCGCACCTGCGCCCGTCCGCGTCCGCCCGTGTGCCCGCCGCCGTGCGGGGTGCGCTGCCCCGCGGTCGCCCGCTCGGCCCGTACGGCGTGGCCGCGTCCGCCGCCCTCGGGGAGGCCCTGTGCCTCCCGCGCGGCGATCTCCTTGAGCCGCAGCGCGAGCTGCAGGGTGCTGGGGCGCTCCTCCGGCTCCTTCGCCAGGCAGGCCCGCAGCAGCGGGGACAGCGCGTCCGGGACGCCCTGGAGGTGCGGTTCCTCGTGGACGACCCGGTAGAGCAGCACCTCGGAGCTCCCGTGGCCGAACGGGGAGTCCCCCATCCCGGCGTACGCGAGGGTCGCGCCGAGCGAGAACACGTCCGTCGCCGGGGTCACCGCGGCGCCCCGCACCTGCTCGGGCGCGAGGAAGCCCGGCGAGCCCACGGCGGTGCCGACGTGCGTGAGCGTGGAGGCCCCGGTCGCCCAGGCGATGCCGAAGTCGATGATCCGCGGCCCCTTGGGGGAGAGCAGGATGTTCGACGGTTTGAGGTCCCGGTGGACGACGCCCGCCTCGTGGACGGCGACCAGGCCCTCGGCGAGCGCGGCGCCGACCGCGGCGACGTCCGCCGCGCACAGCGGCCCCTCCTCGGCGATCTTGTCGTGCAGCGAGGGCCCCGGCACGTACTGCGTCGCGAACCAGGGCCGCTCGGCCTCCAGGTCGGCCGCCACCAGCCGCGCCGTGCAGCCGCCCCGGATCCGCCGTGCGGCGGACACCTCGCGGGCGAAGCGCGAACGGAACTCCTGGTCCTCGGCGAGGTCCGGCCGGATCACCTTCAGCGCGACCCGCTGGCCGCGCCGGTCGGAGCCGAGGTAGACGACTCCCATCCCGCCCGCGCCGAGCCGCCGGTGCAGCCTGAACGAGCCGACGACACGCGGGTCCTCGCGCCGGAGCCGCATCATCGCCATGTCCGTCCCCTACCTGCCGTGGGGGAGCCCCCACCCCGCTGCCGCGGTCCATTTGATGCCGCCCAGCTTACGTATCCGGGCCCCACCGTGCTCATAGGCCGCGCCCTCTCGCCGGTCGATTGTCAGTGCTGGCTCCCCCTCCTGAGGCGCACTCAGCAACCGCCGCACCAGGCGCCCCTGTTACCGGCGGAACCCCAAAGTCCCTGCGAAAGAAGGATCTTGGAGCGGGTCGCGGGGCGGCCGCGTTCGGCCGGCGGTGCCCGGCGGCCCGCGAGGGCACCGGGGGAGGGGCACGTGAGGGAAGTCACCACGCCGCCGGCCACCCCGGTCCGGCGAGCCCGCCCCCTCCGGGAAGACCCTCAGCGACCCGTCCCGGGTGTCCAACCAGGGGAGTACGCGGCGCCCCGCGGAGTCCTCCTGGAGGAGGCCCGCCAATCGGTACGCGGGCATGACGCCCGGCGGCCCCCGCCTGCCTAGGGTTGAGCCAAGCGGTGGGTGCGGCACTCGTCCCCCGAGGCCACGCGCCCGCCGCCCGACACACGACGGGAGGAGCCATGGCGGACACGGCACCGCGGACGATGGTCCGCGCGGAGGGGCGGTGGGCGTCGCTCGCGACGCTCGGCGTCGGCCCGACGGGCCGACGGCACCCCCTGGTGGCCACGGCCATGGTCCTTCCCGCAGCCACGCTCCTGGTCGTCGCCTTCGGCGGTTGGGACGCGGTGCTGGCACAGGCGTCGTCCGTGGGCGTGATGCTGGGGCGCTGAGCGGCGCCCCGGGCCCGGGAGAGCGGCCCGGGTCGGGGACATCCGGCCAACCCCGTGGGGACGGGGGTGCGGCGGACGGCAGTGGCGGCCGGTCAGCTGGGGAGCTGACCGGCCGCCCTACTTCGCGTGCGGTCCGGCGGGCAGCCACCGGCCCGACCCGCGGTTCCGCGCGCGTTCACGACAGAACCCCCGGTCGCAGCAGGCGACCGGGGGTTCGTGTGCGGTGGACGATACTGGGATTGAACCAGTGACCTCTTCCGTGTCAGGGAAGCGCTCTCCCGCTGAGCTAATCGCGCAGGAAACCGCTGCTACCAGCGGTTTCAGTGG
Source organism: Streptomyces sp. CC53 (assembly GCF_001865245.1). Classification (GTDB taxonomy): domain Bacteria; phylum Actinomycetota; class Actinomycetes; order Streptomycetales; family Streptomycetaceae; genus Streptomyces. The sequence continues at coordinate 62,688 of NZ_MKXB01000104.1, forward strand.
ACGATACTGGGATTGAACCAGTGACCTCTTCCGTGTCAGGGAAGCGCTCTCCCGCTGAGCTAATCGTCCTCACGGGCCATCCGGTGTCACGTACCGTACGTCTGGATGGACACAGCGTGCGCGATACTGGGATTGAACCAGTGACCTCTTCCGTGTCAGGGAAGCGCTCTCCCGCTGAGCTAATCGTCCTTGGAGGTGGAGACGGGATTTGAACCCGTGTAGACGGCTTTGCAGGCCGTTGCCTCGCCTCTCGGCCACTCCACCAGGAGCGCAGGGGGTCTCGGGAAGATCCCCCACTTCGAGCGGACGACGAGATTCGAACTCGCGACCCTCACCTTGGCAAGGTGATGCTCTACCAACTGAGCCACGTCCGCCTGTCGCTTTCCGGCCCGCTTCCGCGTCCCGGCGACGTGTTGAACTCTAGCGGATTCCCGGGCCAGCACAAAAACGCGTTTCCGCAGCGTGCTGCGCTCCGGGCCGCCGCACCCCCGGCGGCCCGCCTCGCGGCCCCGCCGGCAGCTGCACACCGGCGCGGCCCGCCACGGCCGCGGAGCACACGACCCCCTGGTCCGCGACCCCTCGATGGCAGCTGCCCCCGGACGGCGGGCCGGGCGAGCGGGCCGCCGGGAGGGCCTGCCGCGAGGAGCGAGGCCGAGACCGCGCGGGCACGGGCCTCCGCGCGGTCGAGCCCGACCGGTCCGTCGACGAGCACGCCGCGGCCTTCGCCGCCGCCCGCGGCCGCGACCACCGGCAGCAGGACGGGGGAGCGCCGGTGGCCCCCCGGCGACTGCCCTGCGCGGAGCCGGCGCCAGCCGGCGGGCCTACACTCACATCCGTGCACGACCTCGCTCCCCTGGCGCGCTTCGGCGGCCTCGTCGCAACCGACCTGCGGGACGTCACCAGTGACCCGGAGGCCCTGGACTCCTCCGGCTTCTGGGCCGTCGCCGCCGACTTCGAGGGCCGTCTGACCTGCGCCCGCTTCGGCGACGTGCGGCCCGACCCGGTGCCCGCGCCCGTTCCCGGCCGCTGGCGCGGCCCCGATGCGGGCGCCTGGACGTCGTCCCTCGACCGCGGGGCGTACACCCGCGGGGTCCGCCGCATCCGCGAGCACATCGCGGCCGGCGAGGTCTACCAGGCGAACCTGTGCCGCGTCCTGTCCGCTCCGCTGCCACCCGGCGCGCTTGCCGCGGCTGACGTGGACGCCCTGACCGCCCTCCTCGCGCGGGGCAACCCCGCGCCGTACGCAGGAACGATTCGGCTGCCGGCGCACGGCGTGGAGATCGCGACCGCGTCCCCCGAGCTGTACCTGCGCCGCGAGGACCGGACCGTCGAGTCCGGGCCGATCAAGGGCACCGGCAGGACCGCCGAGGACCTGCTCCCCAAGGACCACGCCGAGAACGTGATGATCGTCGACCTGGTCCGCAACGACCTGGGCCGGGTCTGCGCCACCGGCTCCGTCACCGTGCCCGAGCTCTGCGCCGTCGAACCCCACCCCGGGCTCGTCCACCTCGTCTCCACCGTGCGCGGCGAGCTCGCGCCGGGGGAGGGCTGGGCCGGCCTGCTGCGCGCCACGTTCCCGCCCGGCTCCGTCACGGGTGCCCCCAAGTCCAGCGCCCTGCGGATCATCGAGGCCCTGGAGACCGCCCCCCGCGGGCCGTACTGCGGAGGCGTCGGCTGGGTGGACGCCGACCGGCGCACCGGCGAGCTGGCCGTCGGCATACGCACCTTCTGGCTGGACCGCCCCGCCGGTCTGCTCCGCTTCGGCACCGGCGCCGGCATCACCTGGGGCTCCGACCCCGAGCGCGAATGGGCGGAGACCGAACTGAAGGCGAGCCGCCTCCTCGCGGTAGCGTCGGGCGTGTACGAGCCGAGCGGAAGGGCCAACTGAGATGAAGCTGTGGGTCAACGGTGAGCTGCGCGACGCGGACGCCGCGAGGGTCTCCGTCCTCGACCACGGGCTGACCGTGGGCGACGGCGTCTTCGAGACGATGAAGGCGGTCGACGGACGGCCCTTCGCCCTGGACCTCCACCTCGACCGGCTGGTCCGCTCCGCCCGCGGCCTCGGCCTGCCCGGCCCCGACCTGGACGAGGTGCGGCGGGCCTGCACCGCCGTCCTGGCGGCCAACCCGATGCCGCTCGGCCGGCTGCGCGTCACGTACACCGGCGGGCTGTCCCCGCTCGGCTCCGACCGCGGCGACGCGGGGCCGACGCTCGTGGTCGCCCTCGGGGAGACCGCCCCCCGCCCGGACAGCACCGCCGTCGTCACCGTTCCCTGGACCCGCAACGAGCGCGGCGCGCTGGCGGGCCTGAAGACCACCTCGTACGCGGAGAACGTCGTCGCCCTCGCCCGGGCGCACGAGCAGGGCGCCTCCGAGGCGCTCTTCGCCAACACCGCCGGGCGGCTCTGCGAGGGCACGGGCTCCAACGTCTTCGTCGTCCTCGACGGCCGCATCCACACCCCGCCGCTCGCCTCCGGCTGCCTGGCCGGCATCACCCGCCACCTGGCCGTCGAGTGGACCGGCGCCCAGGAGACCGACCTGCCGATGGACGTCCTGCGCGACGCCGACGAGATCTTCCTGACCTCCACGCTCCGCGACATCCAGGGGGTCCACCGCGTCGACGACCGCGAGCTGCCGGGCGCGCCCGGCCCCGTCACCGCCAAGGCCATGCGGATCTTCGCCGAGCGCGCGGCGGCCTTCTGACGCGGGCGCCGTGCGCGAAGGCGGCGCACGGCGGGGGAAAACCGGTTCCCGTCCCCACTCCGGGCGGGTAGAACTCCGGTGATGACCACCACCCTGCGGCCGACCGGGCCGCTCCAGGAGTCCGCCGACGGCACCCGCTTCCGCGCCTACGAGGTGTGCGTCAACAGCCGCCCCGTCGGGGCCGTGAGCGTCGGGACCGATCCCGGGTTCGGACGTCGGGTCGGCACCATCAGCGGTCTGCGCGTCGACGAGGCCGACCGCCGGCGCGGCCGCGCCACGGTCGCCGCACTCGCCGCCGAGGAGGTGCTGCGCGGCTGGCGCTGCGAGCTCGTGCGGGTCTCCGTGCCGGCCGGCGCCACCGTCGCCCTGCACCTCGCGCGGACCCTCGGCTACACGGAACGCAGCCGCTCCCTGGTCAAGGACCTGCCACCGGACGCGGCGCCGTCGTACGGGTCCCCGATGCGGCCCATGACACAGGAGGAGTACGACCGGTGGCGGGCGGCCGCGGAGGACGCCTACGCCCGGACGTGGCGCGAGCGGGGCGTCCCCGAGGAGGCCGCCGAGGCCAAGTCCCGGGCCGACCTCGCTGCGCTGCTCCCGGACGGCTTCGGGACCGAGGGCGCCGTCTTCCGCGTGGCCGAGGACCCGGACGGCAGGACCGTCGGATGGCTGTGGGCCGGGCTGCGGGGGGAGACCGGCGACCCCGCCGGCCGCCTCACCCACGTCTGGGACGTCCACGTCGCCGAGGAGACCCGCGGCCGGGGCTACGGCCGCGCCCTGATGAGCCACGCCGAGTGGATCGCCCGTGAGGAGCACGGCACCGACCGGCTCGGGCTGCACGTCTTCACCGACAACACGCCGGCACTGCGCCTGTACGAGTCGCTCGGCTACCGGCCCGCCGAGTACCACCTCGACAAGCGCCTCCTGTGACGCGGTGCGGCGACCCGGAGCGCGGGGTCAGCCCGCGAGCAGCCCGTCGACGATCTCCTCGATGCGGGCCCGCAGGCCCTCCTGGCTGCGGCCGCCGTCCAGCCGCACACCGCCCACCAGGTACGTCGGCGTACCCGTGACGCCCAGGGCCTTGCCCTCGGCCTGGTCGGCGTCGACGGCCAGCAGGTGCCGCCCGTCGATCAGCGCGGTGTCGAACTCCTCTGCGTCCAGGCCGAGTTCCCGCGCCACCTCGATCAGGAAGGGCTCGCCCTTCGCGTCGAGTTCCTCCACCCGTGCGAGGACCTCCTCCACGTACGGCCAGCCCTTGCCCTGCACGGCGGCCTCCTCGGCGGCCTGCGCCGCGGCGTACGCGTGCCTGTGCTTCTCCAGGGGGAAGTGGCGCAGCCGCAGGTCGATCCGGTCGCCGTAGCGTTCCCGCAGGGCGCGCAGGTCCTCCAGCGCCGTCCGGCAGTCCGGGCACTGGAGCTCGCACCAGACGTCGACGACGACGGGTCCGGCGCTCCGGTCGGCGGTGGCTGCGGCGCCGGGGGAGCCGTGGGGGAGATCGGGGGTGGAGTCGTTCATGGGCCTCAGTCTTCCAGCCCGCCCGCGTCCGCCCCAACCGGGACCTCAGGAGGAGGGCGCCCCCGAGATCCCCCGGAGACCGGCGACGGACGGGCCGCCCCTCATGGCCATCGCCCGGCCGGCCGATGCACGATGGAGGGGACGCGACGCCCACGGCTGGAGGACCGGATGCTTGCCGAGACCATCTGCACGGCGGTGTCCGCGGCGGGACTGGGGATCGCCGCGATCACCGCGTACCGCAAACGCTTCCTCCGGGCCGCCCGCATCGCCGCCTACGCGCTGGTGCCGCTCGGCCTGGTGATGACCGGCACCGTCCAGTGGCTGGCCGACACGGCGTTCGACCCCGTGGCGTGGGCCGGATTCGGGGTGCTCGGCGCGGCCGGGCTGCTCTTCGCGGTGACGCGGGGAGTCGAGCGGCGCAGGGGCGCGGGCACCGCGCGCCGGGAGCCGCAGGGGCGCGCCACCGCGGGAGGGCGGGACGCCGTCGCGCCGCCCGCGTCGGGGCCGGCGCTGGAGTCCGGTCGGCGCGGGACGCGGAAGGCGGCCGAGCCCGCGGACGACTTCAGCGAGATCGAGGAGATCCTGAAGAAGCACGGCATCTGAGCCCGCCGACCGCGCGAGGGGTGGCGCTAGGGGTGGCGGTGGGAGGCGTCGGCAGGGCGCTCACCAGCGGAATGCCGGGAACTGCCCTTTTTGTGGGGGCTGTTGGCGGCGTGTGTGAACTGCCGCTACGCCATGATCGGCCCCGAGATGCTCGATACCTCGCGGGAGCAGAACCCCGCCTCCACCGAAGAACCGCGCGGCTGCCTGTTCGCGCTGTCCCAGCCACCGCTCATGATCTTCCTGTCGGTGATCGGCCTTCTCCTGCTGATGGCCTCGGTCCACGACCTGTTCCTGCTGTGAACGCCCCGCGCCCTCCGGCGCGGCCGCCCGCCCGCCGCGGGGCCGGTGTCGCGGTGCGGCGGTCAGCCGTCGCCGGCCGCTTCCTTGCGGCGCGCCCGGTACGCCGCGACGTGCAGCCGGTTGCCGCACGTGCGGCTGTCGCAGTAGCGGCGGGAGCGGTTGCGGGACAGGTCCACGAAGGCCCGTCCGCAGTCCGGCGCCTCGCAGCGGCGCAGCCGCTCCCGCTCACCGGCGACCAGGATGAACGCGAGCGCCATCCCGCAGTCGGCGGCCAGGTGGTCGGCCACCGAGGCGCCCGGCGCGAAGTAGTGCACGTGCCAGTCGTAGTCGTCGTGGTCGGTGAGCTGCGGCGTCGTCCCGGCGGCGGCCACCAGCTGGTTGATCAGCCTGGCGGCCGTCCGGGCGTCCTGCGCCGCGAACACCTCCGTGAACCTGCGCCGCACGTCCCGCACCGCCTGCAGGTCCCGCTCGCCGAGGTCGCCGACGTCGCTGATCCGGTGGCCCTCCACGAACGCGCGGAGCGCCGTCACGTCGTCGAGTTCCTCGCCGCGTCCGCCCTCCGGCGCGGTGTTCATCAGGTCCACGACCGTGTCGAGGGCGATGCGGGTGTCGTGGGGGATCAGCACGATTCACTCCCTGGCCTCCCGATGGGCGGGCGCCCACCGATCCCGCAGACTCTAGCGGCTCCCCTTCCGGGGCGGGCGGGGCGGCCGGGCTGTGGTGGCCGGAGGGAGCGGTCGCGTCCGCCCCGGAAGGGTCGTGCGGGCACGGGAACGCACGGGGGGCGCCGCCACCGGTCAACCGCCCGGTGAAGGCGCCCCACGTGCACTTTCGGGTCCCTCCCGCCGCCTTGCGGCCGCGGGAGGGCGCCCCGGCGCCGTCGCCCCGAGTCGGACGGCGCCGTGTCGCTTCAGGACCCGGTCAGCTCTCGGCCAGGATGTGGGAGAGCTCCGTGTCCAGGTCGAAGTGGCGGTGTTCGGTGCCGGGCGGCACCGCTGCGTCGGTCCGCTTCAGGAACGACTCCAGGGCCCGCGCGGGGGCCTCCAGCAGGGCCTCGCCCTCGGGCGAGCTCAGGGCGATGCAGACGACGCCCTGACCGTGGCTGCGTGACGGCCACACGCGGACGTCGCCCGTGCCGGTGGGCCGGTGCAGCCCCTCGGCGAGGAGGTCGCGGGCGAAGACCCACTCGACGGTCTCCTCGGCACCGGTGTGGAAGGTGGCGTGCACGGCATACGGGTCGGCCGTGTCATACCGCAGGCCCGCCGGGACAGGCAGGGACGACTCGCTCGATACAACGAGGCGCAGGTGCAGCTCGCAGCTGACCGTGGTGTTCATAAGCGCCATGGCCTTTCGCTCAGTGTGCGCTCGGGGATTCGCACGTCGGCGAAATCGACATCCCACCTACGGTGCCGTTGTAAACCCCTCTGACCTTTTTGTGCGGCTTGGGGTACCTCTTCTGGCGGTGTGTTACCGGAGGTTATGGGCCCTTTCAGGTAAGGCGCGGCCCGCCGTGCATCCGGTAGGTTGGGCGCCATGCACGCGGAGAGTGACGAGCGGAGAAGGGTCGCGCCGGCCGCGGCCGACGCCGCCGCGACGGGGGACGGAACCGGCGGAGCGAGCCACCGGCCCCCCGGACCGGCCACCCACCCCACGGACCCGACCCGGGGCCAGGCGGACGGGCCCGCCCTGCCGGCCGACGCCCACGAAGGCAGCGGCACCGCCGGACCGGCGGCCGCCCAGGCGGGCGAGCGCCCGCTCGGCTCGCGCGCGCCCGCCTTCATCAAGGCCAACCGCGCGCTCCACCTCACCTGGCAGGTGGGGGTCTTCCTCATCGGCCTCGCCGTCGTGGCCTTCGGCGTCGTCCTGCTGCCGCTCCCCGGCCCCGGCTGGGTGGTGATCTTCGCCGGCATGGCCCTGTGGGCCACCGAGTTCATCTGGGCCCAGCTCGTCCTGCGCTGGACCAAACGCAAGGTCACCGAGGCCGCCCAGCGCGCACTGGACCCCCGCGTCCGCCGCCGGAACATGATCATCACCGCGGTCGGGCTCGTCATCAGCGGCGCCCTCATCGCGGTGTACCTGTGGAAGTACGGCTTCGCCATGCCGTGGACCATCCCCCGCTGACCCGCACCGGCGGCCACCCGGCCGCCGCACGGTCCCGAGCACCCGCTGACATGCGGTAATGTTTGCGGTGCGCCCGGGCGATTAGCTCAGTGGGAGAGCGCTTCGTTCACACCGAAGAGGTCACTGGTTCGAACCCAGTATCGCCCACCGCCCGGCCCGAAGGCCCCGGAGACCCACAGTCTCCGGGGCCTTCGGCGTGGACGGCCGAGCCCGGGCCGCCGGGCCGCCCGCCTCACCCCATGCGGCCCACCGCCTCGCGCAGCCGCCGCAGCTCCCGCAGGCGCCGCTCGTATGTCGCGCCCACCACCAGCAGCACCAGACCCGCCAGCGCCGGCGGCAGCCACCGCGGCAGCACGCCCACGACCTGCGCCACGTACGGCGCCAGCTCGTGCAGCGCCACCAGCAGCAGCACGCCGCCGCCCAGCACCAGCGGCGCCTGCAGCCGCCGCCGCGCCCCCACGAGCGTGACCGCCAGCGCCACCGCGCCCAGCAGCAGCGGCCGCACCCAGCCCGCATCACCCCACACCGCACACAGGCTCGGCACCAGCCCCGCGCCCAGCCCGGGCCCGTACGCCACCCACGAGCCGACCCCGGCGTCCCGCCGCCTGCGCAGCGCGCCCACCGCCAGCGCCGGCACCGCCACCGGCAGCGCGTACGCCTCCGGAACCGCCACCTCCCACAGCGCGAGCCGCACCCACGCCGCCGCCACGAACAGCACCGCCGCCAGCGGCCCCGCCACCCGCAGCCGCTCGGGCCGCACCGCCGTGGCCGCCGCGATCACCCCCGACAGGCCGAGCACCAGGGCCAGCACGCCGGGCCGCCCCACCGACAGGACCAGCGCGACCGCCCCCACCGCGGCACCGGCCACCTCCACCGGCGCACCCGCAGCGTCACCCCGCAGCCGGGCCCCGAAGCCCGCCGTCACACCGGGCACCACGAGCAGCGCCACCGCCACCGCGTGCACCGGCCACCCCGCGGCGGCGCCCGCAGCCCCCACGAACCCGGCAGCCGCCACCACTGCCCCGCACGCCGACGCAGCCCGCAGCCACGGCCGGGCCCCACCCACCGCGGAGGCACCCGCGAACAGCGCCGCCAACGAGCCCAGTACCGCCAGCGTCGCCGCCTCCGTCACCAGCCCCTGCACCGCCACGGTCGACGCCGCCGCCACCGCACCGCCGAACCCGACCGCCGCCACCGCCGCGTCCGCCGCCCCGCTCAGCCCCGCGAC
>NZ_MKXB01000105.1:0-6959 GCF_001865245.1 Streptomyces sp. CC53
TCATGCCGAGCCCGGAGGCCAGCAGCCCCATTGCAGGACCGCAGAAAACATAACGGGGGCGGGCTCCGGTGCGGGGCGGGCCTGCGGGGGTGGCGGCTCTCGCCGGCCGCGGCGGACGAGCGGCGCCTGCGGACGAGCGGCGCCTGCGTTCGGTCGGCACGCGGACGGTGGGCGTCGGCGGGTTCCGGGGCGGACGGGGGGCGGGGGCCCGCGCGGGGGTCGGTCAGCCGTTGCCGGAGGCGAGTTCGCGGCTGCGGTCGCGGGCGGCCTCCAGTGCGGCGATGAGGGCGGCCCGTACCCCGTGGTTCTCCAGTTCGCGGATGGCGCTGATGGTGGTGCCGGCGGGGGAGGTCACCGCCTCGCGCAGCTTGACCGGGTGCTCGCCGCTGTCGCGGAGCATCACCGCCGCGCCGATGGCGGCCTGGACGATGAGGTCGTGGGCCTGGGCGCGGGGCAGGCCCAGGAGGATGCCCGCGTCGGTCATGGCCTCGACGAGGAAGTAGAAGTACGCGGGGCCGGACCCGGAGAGGGCCGTGGCGGCGTCCTGCTGGGACTCGGGGACACGCAGGGTCTTGCCGACGCCTCCGAAGATCTCTTCGGCGTGGGCGAGGTGGTCGCCGGTGGCGTGGCTGCCGGCGGAGATGACGGACATGCCCTCGTCGACGAGGACGGGGGTGTTCGGCATGACGCGGACCACGGGCGTGTCGGGGGCGAGGCGTTCCTCGATGAACGTGGTGGTGATGCCGGCGGCCGCGCTGATGACGAGGCGGTCGGGGGTGACGTGGTGGGTGAGCTCCTCGAGGAGCCGGCCCATGTCCTGCGGCTTCACCGCGAGGATGAGGGTGTCGGCGCGCTTGGCGGCGTCTTCGTTGGAGACGGCTTCGACGCCGTACCGCTCGGTGAGCTCCCGGGCGCGTTCGGGGCGGCGCGCGGTGACCAGGAGGTGGGCGGCGGGCCAGCCGGCGCGGATCATTCCGCTGAGGAGGGCCTCGCCGATCTTTCCGGTGCCGAGGACCGCGACTGTCTGGGTCATGTTCTGCTCACCTCGCCGTGGGGTTCGTGCCTGGGGCCATCCTTCCACTGGGAGCCCCGGCGGGGCGGTGGCGTCCGAGGGGCGGTACGGACGGGATCGCGCACGCAGGGGTCGGGGCGGGCGCCCGGTCGGCGGGGTCGGGGCGTCAGGCCGTGCGGCGGCGGAGGGTCGCGGCGCCGAGGACGAGGACGAGGAGGGCGCAGGCGGCGACCACCAGGGCGTCCCGGAGGAAGGCGCCGGTGACGTCGGAGTGGCGGAGTACCTCGTTCATTCCGTCGACGGCGTACGACATGGGCAGCGCGTTCGAGACGGCTTCGAGCACGGGGTGCATCTGGTCGCGCGGGGTGAACAGGCCGCACAGCAGGAGCTGCGGGAAGATCACCGCCGGCATGAACTGCACGGCCTGGAACTCGGAGGCGGCGAAGGCGGAGACGAACAGGCCGAGAGCGGTGCCCAGGAGCGCGTCGAGCAGGGCGACGAGGAGCAGCAGCCACGGTGAGCCGGTGACGTCGAGGTCGAGCAGCCACAGGGCGACAGCGGTGGCGAGGACGGACTGCACGACGGCGAGCCCGCCGAACGCGAGGGCGTAGCCGGCGATCAGGTCTGTCTTGCCGAGGGGCATGGCGAGAAGGCGTTCCAGGGTGCCGGAAGTGCGTTCCCGCAGGGTGGCGATGGACGTCACCAGGAACATGGTGATCAGCGGGAAGATGCCGAGCAGCGACGCGCCGATGTCGTCGAAGACGCGGGGGCTGCCGTCGAAGACGTACCGCAGCAGGGTGATCATCAGCACCGGTACGAGCAGCATCAGGGCGATGGTGCGGGGGTCGTGGCGGAGCTGGCGCAGGACGCGGGCGGCGGTGGCGAGGGTGCGGGCGGGATTCATCGCGGGTCCTCGGGAGCTCGGTGGGCGGTGCCGCCGGTGGGGTCCGCGGCGTTCGCGGTGTCGACCAGGTGGAGGAACGCCTCCTCGACGGTGGCGGTGCCGCTGCGGCGGCGGAGGTCGTCGGGGGTGTCGTCGGCGAGGAGTTCGCCGGCGCGCATGAGGAGGAGGCGGTGGCAGCGCTCGGCCTCGTCCATGACGTGCGAGGAGACGAGGAGGGTGGTGCCGCGGTCGGCGGCGATGCGGTGGAAGAGGTCCCACAGGTCGCGGCGGAGGACGGGGTCGAGACCGACGGTGGGCTCGTCGAGGACGAGCAGGTCCGGTGCGCCGAGCAGGGCGACGGCCAGGGAGACGCGGCTGCGCTGACCGCCGGAGAGCCGGCCGGCGAGGGCGTCCGTGTGGCCGGTGAGGTCGACGTCGGCGAGGGCCCGGGTGACGGCCTCGGTGCGGGCGTCGCGGTGGCGGCGGCCCGGCTGGAGCACGGCGGCGAAGTAGGCGAGGTTCTGTCGGACGGTGAGGTCGTCGTAGACGGCGGGGTTCTGGGTGACGTAGCCGATGCGGCTGCGGAGGGCGGGGTCGCCTGCGGTGCGGCCGAGGACGGTGAGGGTGCCCGCGGTCCTGGCCTGGGTGCCTACGACGGCCCGCATGAGGGTGGTCTTGCCGCAGCCGCTGGGGCCCAGGAGTCCGGTGATCCGCCCGGGCGGTACGGAGAAGTCGAGACCGCGCAGGACCGTGTGGCCGCCGCGCACGGCGGTGAGGCCGCGGGCGTCGACGGCCGCGGCCGACGAATTCATCATATGATGAATATTGGGTGTGCGGGTGGCCGGGCGTCAAGGACGCGGGGCGGCGGGTACCGGGGCGCGGCCACCGCGCGTGGTGACGGAGGACGGCACGGAGCCGCAGGGAACGCGCCGGCGCAGCGACGCCGGACGCATCCGCGCCTGCGGACCGGCGGCATACGAGCCGCATACGAGCCGACAGGGGCCTTGCGGCGGGCTTCGGCCCGACGATGGGCGGGGCGCGGCGGCGGGGACAACGGCGCAGAGCCCGGCGGCGGGTGCAGCGGCGGGAGTGCAGCGGCGCAGAGCCCGGCGGCAGACATCTGGTGGTGGCGCAAAGGGGCCGCTAGGTCCGGCAGCGGACAGGCCCGTGCAGGCTCGGGCGGCGGAGGCCCGCGCAAGGGGCCCGGCGGATGGCCGGCGGCGGGTGATGGGCGGTGGGGCGTCAGGGGCGGCGGTGGGGCGGTCGGCTCGGGAGCCGGTGCGGTCGGCACGGCGCGGGGCCGGGGGGAGCCGGGCGGCTGCAGGAGCCAGGGGCGGGCGGGGTCCGGTGGCGGCGTCGGCGTCAGCGGCGGCGCTTGCGGGTGGCCGGGTTGCCCGTGCGGGTGGCGCGGCGCTTCTCGTACTGCGCGCGGGACGCCTCGTACTCCGCGCGCAGCAGCGCCTCGCCCGGGGCCTCCTTCAGCGAGCGGCAGAAGTACGCGAGCAGCGAGCCCACGAAGCCGATGGCCTTCAGGCCCCGCAGGGACTCCTCCCGGGCGGGGTCGGCGGGGCGGCGGGTGAACCCCTCCCACGTCTTGCGGAAGGCGAGGGCCGTGCAGACGGCGAACATGGCGAGGACCAGCCCGTTGACGAAGCCGCCGACCTGGGCGACGGCCAGCCCCTCGTACGCCAGCCGCAGGACCAGGGTTCCGGCCACCGCGGCCGCCAGGGAGCCGGCGGCCGCTCCGGCGCGCCGCAGCCCGTACCCCCCGTCGTGCGCGACCCAGGTCGTGCCGAAGAAGCGCAGGGGTTCGGGCTGCGGGCCCGGCGTCGTGGTCTGCTCGGTGGTCACGGGCCGATTATCGCCCAGCCGCCGCCGGGGGCGTCAGGCGCAGCGGACGGTCACGTAGCCGTCGCTGCCGGTCTTCACGTAGGCGTCGGAGACGTACTCGCCGTTGCCGATGTTGTCCCAGATGTTGGTGGTGCCGTACGTGCCGGTGACCCAGGTGCCGGGCGTCTGGCAGTTGACAGGCACGCTCACGCCCTCGGGCAGCACCTTCACGATGCCGTACCGCGTGCCCGGGCCGCTGCGGACGTTCAGGCGGACGCCGGGTGCCACCGGGTAGCGCTTCACCGTCATATTCGATCCCCCCTCCGGTGTCGCCGATCCTGTGCGGCGACCGTGCGAGGGAGGCTAACAAGCCACACCGACATCGCACGCATCATCGACTAGGCTCCGAGCGTCGCGGGAGCATGTACGGGGGTGGAGGATGCCGCCGCTGCGCGGAACCGGACCCATACCGGAAGCGGAACCTCCGGAGCGCCTGGAGTACGCCGGGAGGTACCGGCTCGGGGAGGTCCTCGGGTCCGGGGGCATGGGAGTCGTCCGACTGGCCGTCTCGGGCTCCGGGCTGCGTCTGGCCGTCAAGGTCGTGCACCGCGAGCATGCGGCGGATCCCGAGTTCAGGGCGCGTTTCCGGCAGGAGGTCAGCGCCGCGCGTCGGGTCAGCGGGGCGTTCACCGCGCCCGTCGTGGACGCCGACCCGGATGCCGACCGCCCCTGGATGGCGACGCTGTTCATCGAGGGGCCGACCTTGTCGGAGCGCGTGAAGCGGAACGGTCCCCTGGCTGCGGCCGAACTGCGCAGGGTCGGCGCGGGGCTGGCGGAGGCCCTGCGCGACATCCACCGCGTCGGGGTCGTGCACCGCGATCTCAAGCCAAGCAACGTGCTTCTCGCGTCGGACGGCCCGCGTGTCATCGACTTCGGGATCTCGCGGCCGGCGGACAGCGACGTGCGGACGGAGACCGGCAAGCTCATCGGCTCCCCGCCGTTCATGGCGCCGGAGCAGTTCCAGCGGCCGCGCGAGGTGGGTCCGGCGGCGGACGTGTTCGCCATGGGCGCGGTGCTGGTGCACGCGGCGACGGGGCGTGGGCCTTTCGACTCGAACAGCCCGTACATCGTGGCGTACCAGGTCGTCCACAACGAGCCGGACCTCGCCGGGGTGCCGGATGAGCTCGCCCCGGTGCTGCTGCGGTGTCTGGCGAAGGACCCCGCGGAGCGGCCGACGCCCGAGGAGCTGATGACGGCGCTGCGGCTGCCGGAGGAGCACGGGCGCGTTCCCACGCAACGGCGGCGCCCGGCGCAGGCCCTGGGCGCGGACGTCGGGGCGGGTGCTGCTGCCGCTGCGGGACACGCGGTGGCGGAGGGTGCGGCCGGTGAGGCTGCGATCCGCGAGGCCGGAGAGGCCGGGCGGGCAGCCGGTGGTACCGCTGGTGGCGCCGGGGAGGCAACCGGTCGTAGCGCTGGTGGCGCCGGGCAGGCAGCCGGTGGTGTGGCCGGTGCGCGGGAAACGGGTGTGGCGCACCCCTCGCCCGATGCCAGTGGTGCGGCGGAACATCTGGGGCCCACCGGCGGCGCGGCGGGTGCCGTACCTGCTGCGGCTGCCGCGGGAGAGGCCGCCGGGGTCGTGGGAACGCCGGCGGGCGCCTCGGGCGGTGCCTCCGTCACCGGTGCCGCCGCCGCGGCGGGAGCGGGCACCGCACCACCGGCCGTGCGGCGGCGGTTGCCGCGGGCCCTCGTGGGGGTCGCCGCGGCGCTCGCCGTGGGGGCCGCGGGGATTGTGGTCGCCGTTCAGGGGTTCGACGCGTCGGGAGCCCGGCCCGCCGGGCCCGCCGGCGCGACGGTGCGGGCGTTCACGCCCTGGACCGTCCGCCTGGGAGCGGAGGACGGCACTGCGGCGGGCTCCGGGGCCGACCGGGAGCACGGCGCGGACGGCCGCTCGGGCCAGGAGGTCACGGGCGGCACCGGAGGGGCCGCCCCGCAGCCGCCGGTGTGCGCGGCCCACGGCACCGACCTGTACTGCACGGCGCCCGGGATCAAGGCGGCGCGGCTGCGGCAGGTCGGCGGCGACCGGGTCTGGTCGGTGCCGGGCGGCGGTGCGGAAGGTTCCGGTGGCGGTGCCGAACTGTTCGTGTCCGGCGACGGGGTGTACGTGGTGAGCCCGGGAACCGCAGCGCAGGAGCACGCCCGGCTTGAGGCGCTGGCCCTCGGCGACGGCTCGCTCCGGTGGGGCCACGACCTCGCCTCGTACGCGCGGGTCGTGCCGGTCCGCGGCGGGGTGCTGGTGGTGCTGGCCGACGGGCGGGTGCGGGTGCTGGACGCCGGGACGGGCGCCGAGCGGTGGACCGGGCGGCCGGCCGGGGGCGGCGCGCAGTGGGTGGCGGGCCGGGACGGGCACCTGGTGTTCGCCGTGGCCCCGGCGGCCGACGGAGCTTCGACGCTGGTCACCGCCGTGGACCCGGCTGACGGGACGGTGCGCTGGCGGGAGCGGCTGACGGGTGCTCTGTCTCCGGTGGAGACGACGGCGGACGGCGGGGGGCTGGTGCTGCTGTCGGCGGACGCGGAGCAGTTCGTGGACGCGGTCGTACGGCTCGGCACGGAGGACCGGACCGTGCGGCGGGTGCCGCTCGCGACCCCGGCGGACCAGGCGCAGGCCGCCGTCGACGGGGACACCGTCTACGTGGTGGGGTCGGGCGGGTCGCTCGCCGCGGTGGACGTGGGTGCGGACGGCCCCGGGCGGGAGCGGTGGCGGCTGGAGACGGGGGCGGCCCGGGTGTCGCGGCCGGTCGTGGCGCGCGGCGGCGACCGCTCCTTCGTGCTGCTGTCGGCGAGCGACGGGCGGCTGCTGGCGGTGGACTGCGCACAGGCGGTCATGGCCGGGCAGAGCCCGCCGCGGCGGGCCGCCGGGGGACGGTCGTACGTGCCGGCCCTGCCCGCCCCGGTGGTGGCGGGCGGCCGGGCGTTCGCGTCGGCGCCCGACGGTTCGGTGTTCGCGGTGGACGCGGGCGACCCCGCACGGTGGTGAGGCGGCGGGGCCTGCGAGCCGGGCCCGCAGGCACACCACCGTAGGCACCGGCCCGGACCGGCGGGGCTCAGCGCCGCAAGGCACCGTCCGACGGACCCGCAGACCCACCGCCGCAGGACACCCCACTCACCGACCCACAGACCCACCGCAGACCGGCCCACAGGCCCAGCACCGCCGACTCATCGCGACCGACCCGCAGA
>NZ_MKXB01000105.1:7255-24959 GCF_001865245.1 Streptomyces sp. CC53
CCCACCGCAGACCGACCCACAGGCCCAGCACCGCAGACTCACCGCGACCGACCCGCAGACCGACCCGCAGGCCTACCGCCGCAGGGACCAGACGCCCCGATCACGTGCCGCCGCACGCGCCGGGCGACCCGTGGTGGGCCGCCGGTGGCGCGAACTGCCCGGCGGGGGTGCCGTGTCCATCCCACGTTCGACGAGGCGGTACCCCGCGGGACCGGTGTGGCCGTCACCCTCGGCGCCCCGTTCGCGCCCGGGGGCGAGACACCGAGGCCCTGCCAGGCGGCGCGGGGCAGGTCAGGCACCGGGGGCCACGGGTTCCGCGCACGTCCCACCCGCCGTGGCCGCACGCGGACCGACCCGGCACGGGGAGCCGTGCCGGGTCGGTCGTGTGCAGGAGCGCGCGGGGCGCGCGGCGGAGGGCCCTGGGCGTCAGCCGAGCTTCGTGACGTCCCTGACCGCGCCCTTGTCGGCGCTGGTGGCCATCGCCGCGTAGGCGCGCAGGGCAGCCGACACCTTGCGGTCCCGGTCCTTCGGGGCGTACGCCCCGCCCAGGGCCCCGCGCCGGGCGGCCAGCGTGGCGTCGTCGACGAGGAGCTCGATGGAGCGGTTCGGGATGTCGATGCGGATGCGGTCGCCGTCCTCGACGAGCGCGATGGTGCCGCCGGACGCGGCCTCCGGTGACGCGTGGCCGATGGACAGGCCCGACGTACCGCCCGAGAAGCGGCCGTCGGTGATCAGCGCACAGGTCTTGCCCAGGCCGCGGCCCTTGAGGAACGACGTCGGGTAGAGCATCTCCTGCATGCCGGGGCCGCCGCGCGGGCCCTCGTAGCGGATGACGACGACATCGCCGTGCGTGATCTGCTTGTTGAGGATCTTCTCGACGGCCTCGTCCTGCGATTCGCAGACGACCGCGGGGCCCTCGAAGGTCCAGATGGACTCGTCGACCCCGGCGGTCTTCACGACGCAGCCGTCCACGGCGAGGTTGCCCCTGAGGACCGCCAGGCCGCCGTCCTTGGAGTAGGCGTGCTCGGCGGAGCGGATGCAGCCGGACTGGGCGTCGTCGTCGAGGGTCTGCCACCGCTCGGACTGCGAGAACGCCTCCGCGGAGCGCTTGCAGCCCGGAGCGGCGTGCCACAGCTCGACGGCCTCGGCGCTCGGCGATCCGCCGCGCACGTCCCAGGTCTTCAGCCAGTCGGCCAGCGACGGGCTGTGCACCGCGTGCACGTCCTCGTTCAGCAGCCCGGCGCGGTGCAGCTCGCCCAGCAGGGCGGGGATGCCGCCGGCCCGGTGCACGTCCTCCATGTAGTACGTGCGGTCCTTGGCGACGTTCGGCGCCACCTTCGCCAAGCAGGGCACGCGGCGCGAGACGGCGTCGATCTCCTCCAGGCCGAAGGGGACGCCGGCCTCCTGGGCGGCGGCCAGCAGGTGGAGGATCGTGTTCGTCGAGCCGCCCATGGCGATGTCGAGGGCCATGGCGTTCTCGAAGGCGGCGAAGGTCGCGATGTTCCGCGGCAGGACGGACGCGTCCTCCTGCTCGTAGTAGCGCCTGGTCAGCTCCACCACGGTGCGGCCGGCCTCCTCGTAGAGGGCGCGGCGGGCGGTGTGGGTGGCGAGGACCGAGCCGTTGCCGGGCAGGGAGAGGCCGATGGCCTCCGTCAGGCAGTTCATCGAGTTGGCGGTGAACATGCCGGAGCAGGAGCCGCAGGTCGGGCAGGCGTTCTCCTCGATGCGGCGGATGTCCTCGTCGGACACCTTGTCGTTGACGGCCTCGGCGATGGCGTCGACCAGGTCGAGGGTGCGGACGCTGCCGTCGACGAGGGTGGCGCGGCCGGACTCCATGGGACCGCCGGAGACGAACACGGTCGGGATGTCGAGGCGCAGGGCGGCCATCAGCATGCCCGGGGTGATCTTGTCGCAGTTGGAGATGCAGATCAGGGCGTCGGCGCAGTGCGCCTCGACCATGTACTCGACGGAGTCGGCGATCAGGTCGCGGGACGGCAGGGAGTACAGCATGCCGCCGTGGCCCATGGCGATGCCGTCGTCGACGGCGATGGTGTTGAACTCGCGCGGGATGCCGCCGGCGGCCCTGACGGCGTCGCTGACGATCCGGCCGACGGGCTGCAGGTGGGTGTGTCCGGGCACGAACTCGGTGAAGGAGTTGGCGACGGCGATGACCGGCTTGCGGCCGATGTCCTCGCCCGGTACCCCGGAGGCACGCATAAGGGCGCGGGCACCCGCCATGTTGCGGCCGTGGGTGACAGTGCGGGACCTCAGCTCGGGCATCGTCGCTCGCTCCTCGACAGAGACTTCCTGATTCCTACGAGCCTACGCCGCCACTCCAAGATCTGGACATTCCGTCCACATGGCGGGACGCGCCGCTCACTCCTCGGTGAGGTACCGCTGCAGGGTGGGCGCCACCACGGCCACGATGTCCTCCGGGTCCGCCGACGCCAGCGGCTCCACCTGTACCACGTACCGCAGGATCGCGATGCCGACCATGTGGGACGCGGCCAGCTCCGCGCGGAACTGCGGGTCCGGCACGGACAGGTCGGCGGCGACCCGCTCCAGGACGCGGCGCAGGACGAACCCGCGCAGCACCGCGGCGGCGGCATCGTGGGTGAGCGCCGAGCGGACCACCGCGAGCAGCGGGGTCCTGGTCGCCGGGTCCTCCCACACCCCGATGAAGGAGCGGGCCAGCCGCTCCCCCACGCCTTCGGTGCCGTGCTCCCCGATGAGGGCGGGGATCACGAGGGCGGACTCGAAGGACACCTCGACGGCGGCGGCGAAGACCTCGTCCTTCGTACCGAAGTAGTGGTGGACGAGGGCCGGGTCGACGCCCGCGGCCTTGGCGATGCCGCGGACGGACGTCTTGTCGTAGCCGCGCCGGGCGAACTCGGCGCGGGCCGCCTCCAGGATCCGCTCGCGGGCGCCCGGCCCCTCCGCCCGGTCCGCGGCGGGCGGTCTGCCGCGCCCCCTGCGCGGCCGCGGTGCGCCGGTCACGGGACGCGGGCGGCCGCCGCCAGGTGCTGCCGCGTGAAGGCGAGGGCTTCGGCGAGGTCGGCTTCCCGTTCGGCGGCGGACATGGCGCGGCGGGTGTTGACCTCGATCACCACGTGCCCGTCGAAGCCGGTGCGGGCCAGGTGCCGGAGCAGCTCGGCGCACGGCTGGCTGCCGCGCCCCGGCACCAGGTGCTCGTCCTTGCCGGAGCCGCGTCCGTCGGCGAGGTGGACGTGGCCGAGCCGGTCACCCATGCGGGACGCCATGTCGAGGGCGTCGGAGCGGGCGGTGGCGGTGTGGGACAGGTCGATCGTGAAGTGGCGGTAGTCGTCCTTGGTGACGTCCCACTCGGGGGCGTACGCGAGCATCTCGCGGTCGCGGTAGCGCCAGGGGTACATGTTCTCGACGGCGAACCGCACGTCCGTCTCGTCCGCCATCCGCCAGATGCCGGTGACGAAGTCACGGGCGTACTGGCGCTGCCAGCGGAACGGCGGGTGCACGACCACGGTCGACGCGCCGAGCTTCTCGGCCGCCGCCTGCGCGCGCTGGAGCTTCACCCACGGGTCGGTCGACCACACCCGCTGGGTGATCAGCAGGCAGGGGGCGTGCACGGCGAGGACGGGCACCTGGTGGTAGTCCGAGAGCCGGCGCAGCGCCTCCAGGTCCTGGCTGACGGGGTCCGTCCACACCATGATCTCGACGCCGTCGTAGCCGAGCCGGGCGGCGACCTCGAACGCGGTGGCCGTCGACTCCGGGTAGACGGACGCGGTGGACAGGGCCACCTTGACGTCGGTCCGCGGCAGCCTGTCCGCCGACGGCGACGGCAGGGCCCTCGGCACGCCGCCCGCCACGGTCCCGGGCGCTCCGCCCGGCCGGGCGCCCGCCCCGCCGTCGGCAGCCCGGCCCGGGGCGGACCGCGCTGCGGACTCCGGCACGGGCACCGTCGCAGCGCCGGGTGCGGCACCCCGTACGGGCCTCCGCGAGGAGCCGTGTGCGGCGCCCGGCACGGGTTCCGCCGCCGATTCCGACGCTGATTCCGACGCTCGTTCTGCCACGAGGGACAGCGTACGGGCCGGAAACGTCACTCGGGGAGGTGGTCGAGGCGCCGCAGGATGACGCCCTCGCGCAGTGCCCAGGGACAGATCTCCACCTCGGCGACCCCGAACAGGTCCATCGCTCCTTCCGCCACCAGCGCCCCGGCCAGCAGCTGCCGGGCCCGGCCCGCCGACACGCCGGGCAGGGCGCAGCGCTGCTCGACGGTCATGGCGGAGAGCTTGGACACCCATCCTTCCAGTGACGCGCGGCTCAGCACGCGCTGCACGTACTGCCCCTCGCCGGAGCCCGGGGCGCCCGCCATCCGCGCGAGCTGCTTGAAGGTCTTGGACGTGGCGACGACGTGGTCCGGCTTCCCGAAGCGGGCGAACTCGCCGACCGTCCGCGCTATCTGGGCCCGCACGTGGCGGCGCAGCGCCTTCACGTCGGCCGGGTCCGGCGGGTCGCCGGGCAGCCAGCCGGCAGTGAGCCGTCCCGCGCCGAGCGGCAGGGAGACCGCCGCGTCGGGCTCCTCGTCGATGCCGTACGCGACCTCCAGGGAGCCGCCGCCGATGTCGAGGAGCAGCAGCTTGCCCGCCGACCAGCCGAACCAGCGGCGGGCGGCGAGGAAGGTCAGCCGGGCCTCCTCCTCGCCGGTGAGGACGGTGAGGTCGACACCGGTCTGCTCCTTGACCGTCCGCAGGACGGCGTCGGCGTTGGAGGCGTCGCGGACGGCGGAGGTCGCGAACGGCAGGACCTCCTCGCAGCCCTTCTCCTCGGCGGTGTGCACGGCGTCCCCGACGATCGTGACGAGCCGCTCGATGCCGTGCGCGCTGACGGCGCCGTCCGCGTCGAGCAGTTCGGCGAGGCGCAGTTCGGCCTTGTGCGAGTGCGCGGGCAGGGGGCGCGCGCCGGGGTGCGCGTCCATGACCAGCAGGTGCACCGTGTTCGAACCGACGTCGAGGACTCCGAGTCTCATGGCTGAACGCTAACCGTTCGGCCCGGCCGGGCGGGACGCGGCACGGACGGGGCACGGATGCGGACCGGCGACCGGACCGCCGCCCTCCGCCCGGCGCCGCCCCGCCGGACACGGCGGGCGAGCGGCGCCCCGGACGGGGTCGTGCTCCGCATACGCTGGACGTGTGCCGAAGACGAAGAAGGCCGGTCCCGGCGGGGCCGGAACGGGCAAGAAGCGCGACAAGGCCGCCGGGGCCTCCGACGAGAAGGGCCTGGACTTCCCCCGGGCCTGGGTGGAGTTCCCGGACCCCGCGGACGAGGACCAGGTCTTCCGCTGTGACCTGACGTGGCTGACGTCCCGGTGGACGTGCGTCTTCGGCAGCGGCTGCCAGGGCATCCAGGCGGGCCGCGCCGACGACGGGTGCTGCACCCTCGGCGCACACTTCTCCGACGAGGACGACGAGAAGCGGGTCGCCACGCACGTGGCGCGGCTCACTCCGGACCTGTGGCAGTTCCACGACGAGGGCACGGCGGCCGGCGGCTGGGTGCAGCTCGACGAGGACGGCGACCGGCAGACCCGGCGCTGGAAGGGCTCGTGCATCTTCCAGAACCGCCCCGGTTTCGCGGGCGGCGCCGGATGCGCCCTGCACATCCTGGCGCTGCGCGAGGGCCGGGAACCGCTGGAGACCAAGCCGGACGTCTGTTGGCAGCTGCCGGTGCGCCGGACGTACGACTGGGTGGAGCGGCCGGACGACACGAAGGTCCTCCAGGTGTCGATCGGCGAGTACGACCGCAGGGGCTGGGGGCCGGGCGGCCACGACCTGCACTGGTGGTGCACGTCGGCGACGTCCGCCCACGGGGCGGGCGAGCCTGTGTACGTGACGTACCGGCCGGAGCTGACGGAGCTGATGGGCGAGGCGGCGTACGGGGTGCTGGTGGAGCTGTGCGAGGCGCGGCTCGCCTCGCAGCTGCCGCTGGTGGCCCCGCACCCGGCGGACCCGGTCTGACCCGGCCGGCCCTGGGGCCGGCTCCGCGGCCCCGCCTGTGCGGGACACCGCCCGCCACGCACCACCGCTTCCCCGCACGCCACCGCTCGCGGCCCCGGGGCCCGCATTCCGGGGCTGCGTGGGTCAGCCGGCGGCGGGTGCGGGCGTCGCGGACGCGTCGTCGGCCGGCGGTGCCGGCTCGGGGGGCGGGTCGTCGGCCGGCGGCGGGTCGGTCTGCTGCGGCGGCTGCGTCGACGGGGGTGGCGGGGTCGACGGAGGCGGGGTCGTCTCGGGAGGCGTCGAGGGCGGCGGCGTGGACGCCGGGGGCTGCGACGGGTCCGGGTCGTCCGTGCGACCGGGGCCGCCGGGGGACGGCGTCGACGGGCGGCCCGGCTTCGCGGTGCCGCCCGGGGGCTGCTGGACCGGTGGCCGCTTGGGGCCGTGGCCGTCGATGCCGATGACCGCGCCCGACGGGTTGACGCCGACCCGGGCGCTCCACGCACCGCGCGGCTGCCGCGACTGGTCGACCGAGATGTACACCGTCTGCGACGCGCCGGGCTGCAGCGTGCCCGAGGTGCGGCTGGCGAACAGCCAGGGCGCGTCCGTCCACAGGGACCACTCGACGGGCGCACCGCCCGAGGCGGTGAGCGTGAGCTTCGTCGTGTCGCCGTGGGAGCGGGCGGAGACCGCGATCCGGCCGGGGCCCGCGGTGCCCGCGGCCGTCCCGGGGCTGATGACCTCCACCGTCACGTCGGGCGCCTGGCTCGGCGTGCGGAAGGGCGGTGCGCCGCCGGTGCGGGCGTTGCCGGCGTTCTCGTAGGGGCGGCGGCCGGAGCGGCCGGTCGCCTCGGCGGCGTTGTCGTCCTCGTCGGCCGCGCTGACCGCACGGTCGTCGAACACGCTGCCGGTGGCCGCCTGGTCGCCGCGGTACGCCGCCCACAGCGCGAGGACGGGGGCCGCGATGACGGTGGCCACGACCGTGGTGGTGACGGCCCGGGCCCGCATCCGGTCGCGGCGGGCCGCGTGGTCCTTGGGGTCCAGGGGGAAGCCGTCCCGGCCGAACCGGGGTCCGGCGGTGCGGGCGCGGGGTGCGGCCGCCATCGCGATGTGCGCCGCCGCCCTGGGCGCCTCGACCAGCGGCAGCGTCGCCGGGGTCACCGTGGAGCCGGGCCAGGGCCCGGCGGCCTCGGCCCGCTCGGCGACGCGCCGGCAGGCGGGGCAGTCGTCGACGTGCCGGACGAGTTCCCGGCGCAGCGCCGCCGACAGCAGCATGCGGCGGTCCCCGGCGAGCCGGGCCACGGCGGCGCAGGACCCCGTCTCGACGACGGCGAGCGCGGCGCGGGTGCGCTCCACCTCGCAGGCCGCGGCGGACAGCAGCTCCCGCGCGGCCTGCGGGGCCAGACCCAGCACGGCGGCGACCTCGGCGGTGCCCAACTGGTGGCGGACCGCCAGTTCCAGGGCCTCGCGCTGCTCAGGTGTGGTGCCGGCCGCCTCCGGCCAGGCCAGCAGGGCGAGCTCCCGGCGGTGTTCTTCGCACGGCTCGTCGCCGCGGGCGGCCGGGCCGGACTGCGCGCCGGGCGCGCGGGGCTCGCTCCGGGGGCCCGCAGTCGGCGTGCGGCCCGCCGCGCGCCCGGCGTGCGCTCCCTGCCGCCGGCGCCGCTGCTCGGTGAGCTCCCGCAGGCATGCCCAGCGCGCCAGGGCGTAGAGCCACGCCCGGCGCCCGGACTCGTCGTCGGGGCACCGCCCGTACTGGCGCTCCGCGACCGCGAGGACGTCGCCCAGGACGGCGGTCGCCGCGGTGTGGTCGCAGAGCACCGACAGGCAGTAGGTGAACAGGCCGTCGAGGTAGGGCTCGTAGCGGGCGGGCGGGCTCTGCGCGAGCGTACGGGACCCGCTCCGGGGCGCACGGCGCTGCGCCCGGTGTGCGCCGGTGGTGTAGGTAGGGGGTTCCAGCCTGCTGCTCGTCACCCGGCGACCGTAGGCGGCGCGAGGCACACGCTTCGTACCCCTTCCGCACATTTAAGCCTTACGGGTGAACGCGTCCCTCGAAAGAGGGCAGCTGCCTTTGCCTCCGCCTCCGGTGCGGCGCTATAGGGGCCCGCCGGCGGGACCGGGATGTCAGTCGGCCCCGCTACGGTGTGGCGCATGGCTGCCCGTACGAAATCGTCGAAGGACCGGCCGTCGTTCCGCTGCACCGAGTGCGGCTGGACGACGGTCAAGTGGCTCGGCCGCTGTCCCGAGTGCCAGGCGTGGGGGACGGTGGAGGAGTACGGGACGCCCGCCGTCCGCACCACCGCGGCCGGCCGGGTGTCGGCCGCCGCGCTGCCCATCGCCCAGGTGGACGGGCGGCAGGCGACGGCCCGGTCGACGGGGGTCGACGAGCTGGACCGGGTGCTCGGCGGGGGCCTCGTGCCGGGCGCTGTGGTGCTGCTGGCGGGCGAGCCGGGCGTGGGCAAGTCGACGCTGCTGCTGGACGTGGCGGCGAAGGCGGCGAGCGAGGACCACCCCACCCTGTACGTGACGGGTGAGGAGTCGGCGAGCCAGGTCCGGCTGCGGGCCGACCGCATCGGTGCGCTGCACGACCACCTGTACCTCGCGGCCGAGACGGACCTGTCGGCGGTGCTGGGGCACCTGGACGCGGTGAAGCCGTCGTTGCTGGTCATGGACTCGGTGCAGACGGTGGCGTCGCCGGAGATCGACGGGGCGCCGGGCGGCATGGCGCAGGTGCGGGAGGTGGCGGGTGCCCTGATCCGCGCGTCCAAGGAACGCGGCATGGCCACGCTTCTCGTGGGCCATGTCACGAAGGACGGCGCGATCGCGGGGCCGCGGCTGCTGGAGCACCTGGTGGACGTGGTGCTGCACTTCGAGGGTGACCGGCACGCGCGGCTGCGGCTGGTGCGGGGCGTGAAGAACCGGTACGGGGCGACGGACGAGGTCGGCTGCTTCGAGCTGCACGACGAGGGGATCACGGGGCTCGCCGACCCGAGCGGGCTGTTCCTGACCCGGCGCGCCGAGCCGGTTCCGGGAACCTGCCTGACGGTGACGCTGGAGGGGCGGCGTCCGCTGGTCGCGGAGGTGCAGGCGCTGACGGTGGACTCGCAGATCCCCTCGCCGCGGCGGACGACGTCGGGCTTGGAGACGTCCCGCGTGTCGATGATGCTGGCGGTGCTGGAGCAGCGGGGGCGGATCAGCGCGCTGGGCAAGCGGGACATCTACAGCGCGACGGTCGGCGGGGTGAAGCTGTCCGAACCGGCGGCGGACCTGGCGGTCGCGCTGGCGCTGGCCTCGGCCGCGTCCGACACCCCCCTGCCGAAGAACCTCGTGGCGATCGGCGAGGTGGGCCTCGCGGGGGAGGTCCGGCGGGTCACGGGCGTGCAGCGGCGGCTCGCGGAGGCGGCGCGGCTCGGCTTCACGCACGCGCTGGTCCCGGGCGACCCGGGGAAGGTCCCGCCCGGCATGCGGGTGCAGGAGGTCGCGGACGTCGGCGAGGCCCTGCGGGTGCTGCCGCGGTCCCGCAGGGCGGCACGGGAGGAGCCGGTCCGGGCGGACTGACCGGCGTCCGCCGAAGCGGACGGCAGGCGGACCGCGGCGCTGACGGGGCGGGCACCGGGCGGCTGACGGGGGCGGACACGAAGCGGGCTGACGGACACCGGCGTGGCCCCAGACCTCGGGGGCTGACGGGCACTGACCGGCGCGGGCAGCGGCCGGACGGTGGCGCTGAGCGGGGCGGACACCGGGCGGGGCGCCGGGCCCTGCGGGTCCGGGCCGTCGGAGCCGCATCCCCCGTGGGGGTGGGGTCGCTAGACTTTGCCCTGGTCTCGCCCATCCGTACGAGCCGGAGGAGTGCAGTGGCAGCCAACGACCGGGGATCACATCCCGGAAAGTCCGGCGGAAGCTCCGGCAACGAAGCGCTGATGCGCTCGTCCCTGAGCGCGGTCGCGCCGGGCACCGCCCTCCGGGACGGTCTGGAGCGCGTCCTGCGCGGGAACACGGGCGGGCTCATCGTCCTCGGCATGGACAAGACCGTCGAGTCGATGTGCACCGGCGGCTTCGTGCTGGACGTCGAGTTCACCGCGACCCGGCTGCGGGAGCTGTGCAAGCTGGACGGCGCCCTCATCCTGGACAAGGACAGCACCAAGATCCTCCGCGCCGGGGTGCAGCTCGTGCCGGACGCATCGATCCCGACGGAGGAGACCGGCACCCGGCACCGCACCGCCGACCGGGTGTCCAAGCAGTGCGGCTTCCCGGTGATCTCCGTGTCGCAGTCGATGCGGATCATCGCGCTGTACGTGGACGGGGAGCGGCGCGTCCTGGAGGAGTCGGCGGCGATCCTGTCCCGTGCGAACCAGGCGCTCGCCACGCTGGAGCGTTACAAGCTCCGCCTCGACGAGGTCGCTGGCACGCTGTCGGCACTGGAGATCGAGGACCTCGTGACCGTCCGGGACGTCACTGCCGTGGCGCAGCGCCTGGAGATGGTCCGCCGGATCGCCACCGAGATCGCGGAGTACGTCGTCGAGCTCGGCACCGACGGCCGCCTGCTCGCGCTCCAGCTGGACGAACTGATCGCGGGCGTCGAGCCCGAGCGGGAACTCGTCGTACGGGACTACGTGCCCGAGCCGACGGCGAAGCGGTCCCGTACCGTCAGCGAGGCCCTGACCGAACTGGACGGCCTCTCCCACCCCGAACTGCTGGACCTCGCGACCGTCGCCCGCGCCCTCGGCTACAGCGGCTCCCCGGAAACGCTGGACTCGGCGGTCTCGCCGCGCGGCTACCGGCTGCTGGCGAAGGTGCCGCGGCTCCCGGGCGCCATCATCGAGCGGCTCGTGGAGCACTTCGGCGGGCTGCAGAAGCTGCTGGCGGCGAGCGTCGACGACCTCCAGGCCGTCGACGGCGTCGGCGAGCTGCGGGCGCGCAGCGTGCGGGAGGGCCTGTCGCGGCTCGCGGAGTCGTCGATCCTGGAACGCTACGTCTGACCACCGTCCCGTCGTGAGCCTCCGGCCCTGGCCGCGGGCGCCCCTGGTGCGGCGGACCGGTTCCCGCGACGTCCCGTGGGGCGGTCCGGCCCCCGGTGGCCGCTGTGTGCCCCCGCCAACCACGTCCCCCGTGCCGGCGGCCGCGTACCCCGGCCGGCACAGCGCCGGGCGCCACCCCGGCCGGTACGGGGACCGGCCCGGCCGGGTGCTCGCGAGGCACGGCCGCAGCGGTGCTCGGCTCGCTGCCGGGAACCGGGAAGCTCAGTCCTTGGCCAGGGTGATCGACGCGCGCAGGACCTTCTGGCCCGGCGCCGCGGCCTCCACCAGGTATGTGCCGGGTGACGCCGAGCGCGTGGACGGCTTGTCGCACTGCTCGGTGCTGTACCGGCGGTCCCATGCGACGGTGTGCGTCACGGTGCCGCCCGCGGGGACGGACAGCCACGCGGTGCGGGGACCGCGCGGGCACTGCTTCGACGACCAGACCTCGTCGTCCGCGTCATCACTGACGGTCAGCACGACGGCGAGCGGACCGAGATCGGCCTTGCAGGTCGCCGCGGAGGTGTTCTTCGCCGTGATCCGGAACTCGGGCTTCTCATCCGGCCCGTACGACACCTTGGCGCTGCTCAGCGCCAATTCCAGCGCAGCGGGTGCGCAGTTGGGGAGCGGTGAGCCCGCGGCGACGCGTCGGCCCGAGTCCCCGCCGGTGCCGGAGCTCGTGCCCGCCGAGGAACCGTCTTGGGAACCGGAACCGGAACCGGAACCGGCCGAGCCACCGGTGCCCTCGCCGCCTCCCGTGCCCGCGCCGGACGACGTGCCCGTACCGCCGCCGCCCGTCTCCTCCCCGGGGGACTCGTCGCGGCCGCCGGGGCGGCTGGTGATCGCGGAACCCGACGGCGTGGGGCCGGGCGTGATGGAGGGCGCCGGGGACGAGGCCCCGGCACCGGCGCTGCCGTTCGGTGGTCCGTCGTCGCCGGAGCCGACGAACCACAGGACCAACGCCACGAGGAGCACGACCAAGCCGGCCGCGACTGCCCTCCGTCGCCAGTAGATGGAGGAGGGAAGCGGCCCGACCGGATTGCGCAGAGATCCCACGCGGAAACTCTACGAGAGTCCGCGCCCAACTCCCGCCCCACTCGCCGCTCCTGCGCCGACTTCTGCCGATCATCACATCGGATTCCGGCTGTGCGGCAGGGGCGTTGACCGACGTGGTGAGCCCGGGCCCGCGACGGGCATGTACCGTCCGTAGCCATGAGTCAGGACCTGTACCGCGCCATCACCGACTTCGCTCATGGCACACCCGCCTGGGTGCACACGTTCACCGAGATCGGCACCGACGCCGGGCTGTTCGTCTTCCTCGTGTTGTGCGTGGTCGCCTGGTGGCGGGCCCGCCCGGCGGGCACCCGCGCCATGTCGCTGGCCGCGCTCGCCCCGGTGGCGACGGCCTTCGGGTACGTGGTGAGCGAGACGCTGAAGACGTTCGTGCAGGAGGAACGGCCCTGTCGGGCGGTGGTGGGCGCCGCCGCCTCCATCGCCGAGTGCCCGGCGTACGGGGACTGGTCGTTCCCGAGCAACCACTCGGCCATCGCGGGCGCGTTCGCGATGGCGCTGGTGCTGGCCTGGCGGCGCACCACGTGGTTCGTGGTGCCGCTGGCCGTGCTGATGGCGTTCTCGCGGGTGTTCGTCGGCGTGCACTACCCGCACGACGTGGCTGCGGGCCTCATCGTGGGCGCGCTGGCGGTGGTCCTCTTCGTGCGGCTGCTGACGGGACCGACCGGGAAGCTGGTGGAGACCATGCGGACGAGCGGCTCGGGCGTGGCGAACTGGCTGGCCGGTCCGGGCGAGGGCGCCTCCGGCGCGGCGGCGGTCGCCTCGGGCGCGTCCACGGGCCGCCGGAAGCAAGGCACGCAGGGGCAGCACAGGGCGGTGCGCGCATCCGGCGGCGAGCACCGGGAGCAGCCTCAGCAGGAACGGCCGGAGTACCCGGCGTACCCGACGGCCGACGGTCAGCAGGAGTACCCGCAGTACCAGGAAGCTCAGACGCAGCAGCAGCCTCCCCAGTACCAGGGGGCGGGGTACGGGCAGCACCACGCGGGCGACCCGGGCCGGCAGCCGTACCGGGGACCCGAGGTGCAGCAGCAGTACCAGGGGCTTGAGGCCCAGCAGCTGTACCCGCCGTACACGGGCGACCGGACGCAGCAGCACCCGGACCACCCCGGGAACCAGGGCGGGCGGCAGCACCCGCAGTACTGAGCGTCCCGGGCCAACAGGCCCCACAGGCCCCCACAGGCCCCCACAAGACTCACGGACTCCACAGACCCCGCAGGCCCCCGACGCACCGCCCCCGCAGCATCCGCACCAGCCGGGCCCCTAAGGCCCCTAAGGCCCCTAAGGCCTTCGCCGCCGAGGCCGCAGAGGCGCCCGGCGGAAACGGGCGCGGGGACGGCGCACCGGCGCACAGGAGGCGCGGTACAGGGCGCGCAGCAGGGGCCGTACCCGAGGCGCGCGGCCGGTGCCGCGGGATAAGGGGCGCAGCTCGTGTCAGGATCGGAAGGCCATGACTGCGACCGAGACTCCTTCCGCTTCCGACGCCCCCCACTCCCCCGCGGCCGGAACCGGCACCGCCTCGCCCCGCGCGGGTGCCTCCTCCACCGGCGCGGACGCCCACGGCCCGGACACCGGTGCCGGTCCCGCCGGCACCGCCGCGGCCTGCGTGGACCCCGTGAGCGCCCCCACGGGCGCCGCCTCCCCCAGCGCCGGTCGGCTCCACGCCCCCGTCCTCGCCTGGTTCGCGCAGCACGCCCGCGACCTGCCCTGGCGCCGCCCGGAGGCCGGGGCCTGGGGCGTGATGGTGAGCGAGTTCATGCTCCAGCAGACCCCGGTCAACCGCGTCCTGCCGGTGTACGAGCAGTGGCTGGCGCGCTGGCCGCGGCCCGCCGCCCTGGCCGCGGAGCCGTCCGGCGAGGCGGTGCGCGCCTGGGGGCGGCTCGGCTACCCCCGCCGGGCGCTGCGGCTGCACGGGGCGGCCGTGGCGATAACGGAGCGGCACGGCGGTGACGTGCCGAGCGACCACGCCCAGCTGCTGGCGCTCCCCGGCATCGGGGAGTACACGGCCGCCGCGGTGGCGTCGTTCGCGTACGGGCAGCGGCACGCCGTCCTCGACACCAACGTCCGGCGGGTCTTCGCCCGCGCGGTCACCGGCGTGCAGTACCCGCCCAACGCCACCACCGCCGCCGAGCGTCGGCTCGCCCGCGCCCTGCTTCCGCAGGACGAGGCGACCGCGGCCCGCTGGGCCGCCGCCTCGATGGAGCTCGGCGCACTGGTGTGCACGGCCAGGAACGAGGACTGCGGGCGCTGCCCCCTCGCGCGGGAGTGCGCCTGGCGGCTGGCGGGGAAGCCCGCGCACGACGGCCCGCCGCGGCGCGGCCAGACGTACGCCGGGACCGACCGGCAGGTGCGGGGCAGGCTCCTCGCCGTGCTGCGGGAGGCGCACGGGCCCGTCACCCAGACCGCCCTGGACGCCGTGTGGCACGAGCCGGTGCAGCGGGCCCGTGCACTGGACGGACTGGTCGCGGACGGCCTGGTCGAACCGCTGGAGGGCGGGCTGTACCGGCTGCCCGGAAGCTGATCCCGCCCGGCCCGTCCGCACGGCGCGTACCCGCCCTGGCACAAG
Organism: Streptomyces sp. CC53; assembly: GCF_001865245.1. Classification (GTDB taxonomy): domain Bacteria; phylum Actinomycetota; class Actinomycetes; order Streptomycetales; family Streptomycetaceae; genus Streptomyces. Next base: position 21,868 of record NZ_MKXB01000105.1, read on the forward strand.
GCCGTTACACAACCGATGGGTAGCCGTGCGTCCGCCGACGGCTGCCCCGCACAACCCCGTGACAACAGCTCCGTAGTTTCTTGCGGTGTCAGCGAGCCGGGCCCGCAGAAAGCCCGGTTCCAGGGGACTGGCACCACGGATGCGAAGCCTGTTCGACCGACAGGCACCACGGGGAAACGGAGGCGGTTCGGGATGTCGCACGGCGAGGTGCTCGGATTCGAGGAGTACGTCCGCACCCGGCACGACGCTCTGCTGCGCAGCGCGCGGCGTCTCGTACCGGACCCGGTGGAGGCGCAGGACCTCCTGCAGACGGCGCTGGCACGGACGTACGGCCGCTGGGACGGCATAGCCGACAAGTCGCTCGCCGACGCGTACCTGCGCCGGGTCATGATCAACACCCGGACCGAGTGGTGGCGGGCCCGCAAGCTGGAGGAGGTGCCCACCGAGCAGCTGCCGGACGCGTCGGTCGACGACTCCACCGAGCAGCACGCCGACCGGGCCCTGCTGATGGACGTGCTGAAGGTGCTGGCGCCCAAGCAGCGCAGCGTGGTCGTGCTGCGGCACTGGGAGCAGATGAGCACCGAGGAGACGGCGGCCGCGCTCGGCATGTCGACCGGTACGGTGAAGAGCACGCTGCACCGGGCGCTGGCCCGGCTCCGGCAGGAGCTGGAGAGCCGGGACGTCGACGCCCGTGCCGCCCTCGGCGACCGTGCCCGCGCCGCGCAGGCACGTGAGGGCACGGCCCGGGCCCGGCAGGCGCGTGAGGAGCGTGCCGGTGAGGGCGTCGGCCGCGCCGCGCGGCAGCCGGCCGGGCCGGCTCAGGTCACCCCGGTGGCCCGCGTGGCGGAGGCCGCGGGGCGCAGTGGTCGCGTCCCGCGGCAGTTGGGCCCCGTACGGGCCCTGCCGGCGGCGCGGACCGGCCACCCGGCGGGGGTGGAGCGGACGGACGGACGTCGTGACGGACGGGAGCACGAGCGGTGGGCGGCCTGATCGGCGAACCGGGAGACGGCGGCGGCTCCGGCCCCGGCAGCGGCGAACCGGGCGGCTCAGGGCAGGGCGCCCCGGCGCCCGACGGCTCCGTACGGCACGGCGTGCGGCGGGGCAGCGGCTTCGCCACGGCCGGCCGCGAGCGGAGCGGCCCCCGGCCGGGCGGCCCCGCGGACGGCGGTCCCCGGTGGAGCGACGACGGACCGCGGTCCCCGTGGGGCGCCGCAGGCGGCGGCCCGGCTGCGGCAGCCGCGAAGGGCTGGTCCGACCGGTCCCTGCGGACCGCGGGGACGACGGCGGTGGTGGTCCTCGCCGCCGTCGGCCTGTTCGCGACGGCGGCCTGCTCCACCGGCAGCACGGGTGCCCGCGACGCGGGCCCCGCCCCGGCCGACCAGGGCGGCGGCACCTCCGTGGCACCGGACGCCGATGCCGCCTCCACCGCGTCCCCGCCCTTCCAGCGGGTCGACGCGGTCCGGCTGGTCCAGCAGGACCCGAGGGTCAGCGACCGTGTGAAGGGCGACCTCAAGCCGTGCGCCGCCGACGCGTACCCGGTCGACACCTCGTACGGCAACCTCACCAACATGGGGGCGCCCGACGTCGTCGTCAACGTGCTGACCTGCGGCGACGCGGTGGGCATCGGAACGTACGTGTACCGGAGGCAGGACGACGGCGCGTACGAGAACGTGTTCGCGCTGGAGGAGCCCGCGGTGTACTCGGCGATCGACCGCGGCGACCTCCTGGTCACCAAGCAGCGGTACGGCAAGGACGACCCCGTCGCGTACCCGTCCGGCGAGGATGTGATCACCTTCAGGTGGGCGGGGGACAAGTTCACCCAGCACGACATCGTGCGCACCGAGTACAGCAAGGCGGTCGACGGCGACCTCACCGGTCCCGTGCCGGTCCCCGCGGACGAATGAGGCGCGGGCCGGGAGGGGAAGCGGTGCCGTACCGGACCGATCCGGGAGCGGGTGGTGTAGCGGGCGCGGCGCGGCGGGAACCGGGGCCGGGCGGGGAACCGCGACGGGCCCGTCAGCGGACCCGGGCCGGCAGGCGCCGCGGCGACCGGGCGGGGAACCGCCGAGGGGCCGGGCCGCGGGCCCGGCGGCGCACCGGGGTGGCCGATGCTGGGACCGAGGCGCGGAGGAACGGGAGAAACGCGGCATGGCAGAGACTCATGTGCTGTTCGTCGAGGACGACGACGTCATCCGGGAGGCCACCCAGCTGGCCCTGGAGCGGGACGGGTTCGTGGTGACGGCGATGCCGGACGGGCTGTCCGGCCTGGAGGCGTTCCGCTCCGGCAGGCCGGACATCGCGCTGCTGGACGTCATGCTGCCCGGCATGGACGGCGTCAGCCTGTGCCGCCGGATCCGGGACGAGTCGACGGTTCCCGTGATCATGCTGTCGGCGCGCGCCGACTCGATCGACGTGGTGCTGGGTCTGGAGGCGGGCGCTGACGACTACGTCACCAAGCCCTTCGACGGCGCGGTGCTCATGGCCCGCATCCGGGCGGTGCTGCGGCGCTTCGGCCACGCGGGCGGCGCGCCCGGCGTCGACGGAGCGGACCCGTCAGGCCGCCGGCAGGACGGGGGCCTGATCGTCTTCGGCGATCTGGAGGTCGACACGGAGGGCATGGAGGTCCGCAGGTCCGGCGCCCCCGTGGCACTGACCCCGACGGAGATGCGGCTGCTGCTGGAGTTCTCCTCCGCGCCGGGGACGGTGCTGTCGCGGGACAAGCTGCTGGAACGGGTGTGGGACTACGGGTGGGGCGGTGACACACGGGTCGTGGACGTCCACGTGCAGCGGCTGCGCGCGAAGATCGGCCAGGAGCGGATCGAGACGGTCCGGGGCTTCGGCTACAAGCTCCGGCCCTGACCCGACGGCCGCGCGCCGCCACCGGAACCTGCCAGAAGGGCCGGGTCTCGGCCGTGGCCCCGACCTGCGGGCGGGCGGTGCGGCAGTGTCACCGGCTCCCCGGCGGCGCGGGGCCGGTCCCCTGCGGCGGCCCCGGACCTCCCGCGGCGGGCCCCGCGCCACGGCCGGCTTCCCGCCGGGCGCTGTCCCCGCCTCAGGCCGAGGCCAGGTCCCGGCCGCACTCCACGTCCCGC
>NZ_MKXB01000105.1:25161-26602 GCF_001865245.1 Streptomyces sp. CC53
GCCTCCTGGCCCCTGCCCGTACCGCCCCCGTACCGCACCGACAGGACCCGCACCGCCATGAAGCCTCCCGCCCTGCGCACCGGCGTCCGCTGGAAGATCGCCTTCGCCATCGCGGCGGTGGGCGCCCTGGTCGCGGCCACCCTCAGCCTGATCGTCCACAACGCGGCCCGCGTCTCGATGCTGGACAGTGCGCGGGACGTGCAACTGGAGCGGCTGAAGCTCGCCCAGCGGATGTACGAGCTGTCGAAGCCGAAGGACCAGAAGCCCAAGTGGGGCACGAAGCTGAACGACCCCGCGCTGCCGCCCGAGCTCGACCGGCTCATGCGGGAAGGGCGGTACGGGACCTACGTGCGGGAGGAGGGCGGCGCCCCGCCCGAGGTGTGGGCGGCGGTCCCGCTCGCGAACGGCGACGTCATGTCGCTGCACACCCCGTACCCGGACCGCAGCGCGACGATCATGAAGCGGCTCGACGAGGCGCTCGTCGTCGGCTCGGTCTCCGTCGTGTTCGGGGGCTCCGCGCTCGGCGTGCTGATCGGCGGGCGGCTCTCCCGCCGCCTGCGCAAGGCCGCCACCGCCGCCGGGAAGGTCGCCCAGGGCAACACCGACGTGCGCGTCCGCGAGGCGATCGGCGGGGTCGTACGGGACGAGACGGACGAGCTGGCCCGTGCGGTGGACGCGCTGACCGACGCCCTCAACGAGCGGATCGAGGCGGAGCGCCGGGTCACCGCCGACATCGCCCACGAGCTGCGCACACCCGTCACAGGCCTGCTCACGGCCGCGGAGCTGCTGCCACCCGGACGCCCCACCGAGCTGGTGCGGGACCGGGCGCAGGCGATGCGGACCCTGGTGGAGGACGTGCTGGAGGTGGCACGGCTGGACAGCGCCTCGGAGCGGGCCGAGCTCCAGGAGATCGCGCTCGGTGAGTTCGTGGCCCGCCGTGTGGCCCTGCTGAACCCGGACGCCGAGGTGCGCGTTGTACACGAGTCGTGGGTGAGCACCGACCCCCGCCGCCTGGAGCGGATCCTCGGCAATCTGCTCTCGAACGCCGCGAAGTACGGCAGGCCGCCGATCGAGGTCACCGTCGAGGGGCGGGTGCTGCGGGTCCGTGACCACGGGCCGGGCTTCCCCGAGGCCCTGCTGCGCGAGGGGCCGAGCCGGTTCCGCACCGGCGCGAGCGACCGCGCGGGCGCCGGCCACGGGCTGGGGCTGACGATCGCCGCGGGTCAGGCGCGGGTGCTCGGCGCCCGGCTCACCTTCCGCAACGCGGCGGCGGACGGCACGGCTGCCGCGGTGGCCCCGGGGGGCCGGGGCGGTGCGGCAGGCCCGGACGCCCTCGGGCCCGCGGGGGGCGCCGGGACGCCGGACGCCCCCGGCGGCACGGGGGCCGTCGGGGGCGCGGGGGCTCCGGGGGACGTGCAGGCGCGTGCCGGCGGGGGCGCGG
>NZ_MKXB01000105.1:26885-91114 GCF_001865245.1 Streptomyces sp. CC53
ACCCACGAACACCGGTAGCTTCCCGATGATCAGGTTCCCCGACGAGCCGTGACCCACCAGGGGGCGTGCGGTCGCACGGCCCCAGGGGTCCACGGGGCCGCGGGACCCCGGCTCGTCACGGAGGCGCGGGGCCCTGGGACGTCACGGGGCGGCAGGGCCCGGGGTGGCGTCAGATGCTGACGCCCTCGGACCGAAGGAAGCTGGCCGGGTTGACCGAGGAGCCGTAGTTCGGGGTCGTACGGATCTCGAAGTGCAGGTGCGGGCCGGACGAGTTGCCGGTGTTGCCGGAACGGGCGATGAGCTGGCCGGTCTTCACCTTCGACCCCACCTTGACATCGATCTTCGACAGGTGGGCGTACTGGGAGTACGTGCCGTTCCCGTGCTTGATCACGACGGCGTTTCCGTAGGCCGGGCCGTCACCGCCGCCGTTGGGGCCGGCCTTCACGACGGTGCCACCGTGGACGGCCTTGACCGGGGTGCCGACCGGCACGGCGAAGTCCTGGCCGGAGTGCTTGTTCGTCCACATCGAGCCGCCCTGGTTGAAGCTGGCGGTCAGCTTGTAGCCGGTGACGGGCTTGACCCAGTCCACGGCCTTCTTCGCCGCGGCCTTCTTGGCGGCGGCCTTCTTCGCCGCGGCGGCCTTGGCGGCAGCCGCCTTCTTCGCGGCGACGGCCTTGGCCTGCGCCGCCTTCGCCTGGGCGGCGCCCTTCGCGAGGGTCTCGGCCTGCGCGGCGACGGCGGCGGAGGTGCTGACGGTGAGCGGGGCCACCCGCGGCTCGGCCACGGCGGCCGACGCACCTGCACCGACCACGGCCGCGGCCCCGATGCCGGCGGCGGCGAGGGCGACGACGGCGGTACGGGCGGAATGCTTGGCACGCTGCGACATACGGGGGAACCTCCGGGCTCGGGTGACTCGGGCAAGAAGCGGCCCGGCGCGAGGGGTGCGCCGGGCGTCTGGTCATCCTTGGTACCGGCTTCTCCCGGCCTGCCCCAAACGCCCCATCTACGAAAGCCGGCCGTAGCCGAGGCCCTGTGACGGGGACACTTGACGGCCGACGCCTACGCCATCCACACCTCCCCAAAAGCGCCTAAAAGGTGCACTCACCCCACTGTCCGAAGGCAGGCGGCCCCCGCATACCCCCCAAGTCACGGAACCACCGCGACACCGGCGCACGGTCTACGCGCGCAGACCCTCCGATGTCCGCAGCAAACAGCCCACAGCACATCGATCCTTCACTATTGCCGCTAGTACGTCCGAAATGCCCTGTGCGGCTTGTCACGCGACGCGGGCTTCTGGATCACCGTCCGGAGGGTGTCCGACCGCGTGGCCGGAAGCCGCTCCGCCGACTTCGCGCTCCGGTTACCGTCCGGCCATGACCGACAGCACCGACATAGAACTGGCCGACGCCATCGCTTCCGTTCGCGACCAGGTCCTGGAGGCCGCGCTGCGCGCGACCGGGCAGCCGGTGTCCTTCGAGCTGGGCCCGATCGAGATGGAGTTCGCCGTCGAGCTCCGCAGGGAGGTCACGGATGGGAAGAAGGTCACGGCGAGGGTGGTGGAGGCTGCCGGGGAGGGCGCCCGCGCCACGGGCGGCACTCACCGGGTGTCCTTCACCCTGAAGCCGCAGGACGCACGGACGGGCCGGCCGTGGAAGGTCGGCATCGAGGACCCGGTGGTGGACGTGGACGACTTCGGCACGTCCGGGTGCCATTGACCGCGGGATCCCGCCCTCACCCGTGGGGCGCTCGCCGTACCGGGGTCAGGCACGGCAGGCAGCGGGGTGCCTCCGACGCGGAACCCCGGGCCCTGACGGCGTTCCCCGCCGGCACGGCTGTCCGCGGCTCCGGCCTTCGCGGGGGACGGCCTCGCCTGCGAGCGGCCCCCTCTCCCGCAGCCGGCATCGTGAGCGGGCCCCCGCCGGACGCGGCCACCAGGGTGCACCACGGGGCCCCGACGGCACCGGCTCGCGAGGTGGACGCCCGCAGAACAGACGAGCCCACGATGGGGCTCGCGGCCCGCCCGGACGCCCACGGGGGAGAGCCCTAGCGGACCGTGCGGGCGCCGGGAGGACGCACCAGCCGCGCGCGGGCCCTGGACGCGGAGTGCCGCAGGGCGCGGATCCGTCATCAACGCAGGTCGGACGGTGCCGACGAGACGGCCAGGGCGACCGCCGGCGGTCGCCCTGACAGGGAACGGGTGTGCAGCACCCGGCGTGGCCCGACGCGTCCACGGCAAGCGCGTGCAGGTGACCGCCGGGCCCCTGCTGCCCCCCACCGGGCCGGCGGACATGGGGACGGCCCGGCGCACCCGGGCCCGTACGTGCTGCCGCCCCGCCACGGGGGACGCCCCCCGTCGGGACACACGGGACGACTCATCCATCCGGCCGGTGCGCTCAGCCGACCGCGCACACGAACGTTCGCGTACAGGGGGCTCCCGCGCGTTCGCGGACCGCTGGGGCGCCCGTTCGGGCGGGAAGCGCGCTCCCGCGGTCCTGCGGCACAGGGCGTGCCTTGCGGGCGCCTCAGCGGTGGGCCGGCTCTGCAGCGCCGCCCGGTCCTGAGTGAGGCGGATGCGCCGCGGACGCGAGGGCGCCCCCTCGGACCGGGATCCGGTCCGAGGGGGCGCCCTCGGTCAGTCACGCCCAGCGCAGCGGCTACGCGTCCTTCGACAGGTTCGGCCCCGGTCCGCCGGCCGCCTCGATGGGCGGAACGTCCGGGAGCGCGGACTTCTCCTCGCCGCGGAAGGTGAACTTCTTCTCCTCACCCTCGCCCTCGGTGTCCACGACCACGATGTGACCGGGGCGCAGCTCGCCGAAGAGGATCTTCTCCGACAGGATGTCCTCGATCTCGCGCTGGATCGTGCGGCGCAGCGGACGCGCGCCCAGCACCGGGTCGTAGCCGCGCTTGGCCAGGAGGATCTTCGCGTCCTGGCTGAGCTCGATGCCCATGTCGCGGTCCTTCAGCCGCTCATCCACCTTGGCGATCATCAGGTCGACGATCTGGATGATGTCGTCCTGGCTGAGCTGGTGGAAGACGACGGTGTCGTCGACACGGTTCAGGAACTCGGGGCGGAAGTGCTGCTTCAGCTCCTCGTTGACCTTGGCCTTCATCCGCTCGTACCCGGTCTTGACGTCACCCTGGGCGGCGAAGCCCAGGTTGAAGCCCTTGGAGATGTCCCGGGTGCCGAGGTTGGTCGTCATGATGATGACCGTGTTCTTGAAGTCGACGACCCTGCCCTGGGAGTCGGTCAGACGACCGTCCTCAAGGATCTGGAGCAGCGAGTTGAAGATGTCCGGGTGGGCCTTCTCGACCTCGTCGAAGAGGACGACCGAGAACGGCTTGCGGCGGACCTTCTCCGTCAGCTGGCCGCCCTCCTCGTAGCCCACGTATCCGGGCGGGGAGCCGAACAGCCGCGAGACGGTGTGCTTCTCGCTGAACTCCGACATGTCGAGGGAGATCATCGCGTCCTCGTCGCCGAAGAGGAACTCGGCGAGCGTCTTGGACAGTTCGGTCTTACCGACACCGGACGGACCGGCGAAGATGAACGAACCACCGGGACGCTTCGGGTCCTTGAGGCCGGCCCGCGTGCGGCGGATGGCCTGCGACAGGGCCTTGATGGCGTCTTCCTGGCCGATGACGCGCTTGTGGAGCTCGTCCTCCATGCGGAGCAGACGGGAGGACTCCTCCTCCGTCAGCTTGAAGACGGGGATGCCGGTGGCGGTCGCGAGGACCTCGGCGATCAGCTCGCCGTCGACCTCGGCGACGACGTCCATGTCGCCGGCCTTCCACTCCTTCTCCCGCTTGGCCTTCGCGGCGAGGAGCTGCTTCTCCTTGTCACGGAGGGACGCGGCCTTCTCGAAGTCCTGCGCGTCGATCGCGGACTCCTTGTCGCGGCGGACGCCCGCGATCTTCTCGTCGAACTCGCGGAGGTCCGGCGGCGCGGTCATCCGGCGGATGCGCATCCGGGAGCCGGCCTCGTCGATCAGGTCGATCGCCTTGTCGGGCAGGAAGCGGTCCGAGATGTACCGGTCGGCCAGGGTGGCCGCCTGCACGAGGGCCTCGTCGGTGATGGAGACCCGGTGGTGGGCCTCGTACCGGTCGCGCAGGCCCTTGAGGATCTCGATGGTGTGCGGCAGCGACGGCTCCGCGACCTGGATCGGCTGGAAGCGGCGCTCGAGGGCCGCGTCCTTCTCCAGGTACTTGCGGTACTCGTCGAGCGTCGTGGCGCCGATGGTCTGGAGCTCACCGCGGGCGAGCATCGGCTTCAGGATGGACGCCGCGTCGATGGCGCCCTCGGCGGCACCCGCACCCACGAGGGTGTGGAGCTCGTCGATGAAGAGAATGATGTCGCCGCGGGTGCGGATCTCCTTGAGCACCTTCTTCAGGCGCTCCTCGAAGTCACCGCGGTACCGGGAGCCGGCGACGAGCGCGCCCAGGTCGAGGGTGTAGAGGTGCTTGTCCTTGAGGGTCTCGGGCACCTCGCCCTTGACGATGGCCTGCGCCAGGCCCTCGACGACCGCCGTCTTGCCGACGCCGGGCTCGCCGATGAGCACGGGGTTGTTCTTGGTGCGGCGGGACAGCACCTGCATGACCCGCTCGATCTCCTTCTCTCGCCCGATGACGGGGTCGAGCTTGGACTCGCGAGCGGCCTGGGTGAGGTTCCGGCCGAACTGGTCGAGCACGAGCGACGTCGAGGGCGTGCCCTCGGCGGGACCGCCGGCTGTGGCGGTCTCCTTGCCCGTGGAGTAGCCGGAGAGCAGCTGGATGACCTGCTGCCGCACCCGGTTGAGATCGGCGCCCAGCTTCACGAGGACCTGGGCGGCGACGCCCTCGCCCTCGCGGATCAGGCCGAGCAGGATGTGCTCGGTGCCGATGTAGTTGTGGCCGAGCTGAAGGGCCTCGCGGAGCGACAGCTCCAGGACCTTCTTGGCACGGGGCGTGAAGGGGATGTGCCCGGACGGGGCCTGCTGGCCCTGGCCGATGATCTCCTCCACCTGCTGGCGGACCGCCTCAAGCGAAATGCCGAGGCTCTCCAGGGCCTTTGCGGCGACACCTTCACCCTCGTGGATCAGGCCCAGGAGGATGTGCTCGGTGCCGATGTAGTTGTGGTTGAGCATCCGGGCTTCTTCCTGAGCCAGGACGACAACCCGCCGCGCGCGGTCGGTGAACCTCTCGAACATCGTTAATCGCTCCTCAGAGCGGTCAGGCAGTAAGGGGTCGGTCCCCTCCCTGTCCTTCCGCAGCTTAGTCCCGCAAGCGGGGACCGCTCATTCCAACTGCCGACACCCTCGATGGCCTCCTGACCCCGAACGCCGACAACTGCTCCAACCCGATGGTGCGAGACGATGTTCCCGCAGGCCAGGCAGATACCCGGACCCGCAGTACGCCGATGGCGAACGGAAAGCCGTCCGCCGGTGCGTGTCGCCCCTCCCCACTAGGAATGTCTTACCCGTAAGCAGGGACAGTCCATGCGGCACACCCCCGTCGCCTCAGCTACGGGCGAACATCCTTGCGTCGCCGCATCCGTCCGCCTCTCGCACCTTGATCACTATGCGCGATGAGTCTCACACCGTGCGTAACTCGCACGGTGTGGCGGCAGTTCCCCCGACATGGCCTTCACCATCCCCGCGCCCCGCCCGGCCGCCGAGGCGCTTCCCGCCCCGGACGCCGGGGAGGTCGCGCACTGGTACGAGACCCGGTTGGGCTGGGCCACGGTCCCGGCGCCTGCTGTGTGCCCGGCGCCGCAGGAGCCCGCGGTCCGCGGCAACTGCCGGGGCCGCCCTGCCCGGAGCGCCGGTACGGACGGCTCGACAGGTGCTCACTGCCCGCCCTGCTCCGCTTGCGGCCCGTGCTCGACCCGGGAGCTCGCCGCGATGGGCCACGGCACCGCGGATCCCCGCGCCGCCGGAGGACGTTGCGGGGCAGTCGACCGCCACGGCACCCCGACGGGCGCCGGCACCGCGGCGGCAGCCGCGGTGTGGCTGGCGACCGGGCTGCGCTTCGACGCCCTGGACCTGCCTGCCGCAGCCGGCCTGGCGACACTGGCCCGCCTCCCCGGCCTCCGCGGTCCGGTCGCGCTCTCGGGCTGCCGGAACCGCATCCGGCTGCTCGTGGCCGCGGGCAGCGCCGAGGAACTGCCCGGACTGCTCGACTGGCTGGAGTGGAGCGGCGTCAGCCTGGACCTGGCCGCATGGGGAGCGGGCGGTCGCATGCCCGCGCCGACTCCCCCTGGGTGGAACGGTTCGGCTGCGCCCGGCGCCGCCGTGTGGCTGCGGGCGCCCGCGCCGGGGCACGAGGTGGAACCCACGCTTGCGGGGATGCCCGCCCTCTCGGGGCGCCCCTCACCCGGCGCGTACGGCTCCGAAGGCCCCGGACTCGTGCGGCTGGTCGCCGTGGCGGCGGCGGAATGCCACCGGCATCGGCTGCTCGCCGCGCGCGCCCGGTGCCGGGAAGGCACTCAGCGGTTGGCGTCCTCGTAGGCCTGCTTGATCTCCGCCGGCACGCGGCCGCGGTCGTTCACGTTGTAACCGTTCTCCTTGGCCCACGCGCGGATCTTCGCCGTGTCCGGGCTGCCCGCGGAGGTGGCGCGACCCTTGCCGCGGGCGCCGGCGGAACGGCCGCCGGTACGCCGGCCGCTCTTCGTGTACGGCTCCAGCAGGCCGCGCAGCTTGTCCGCGTTGGCGGTGGTGAGGTCGATCTCGTAGGTCTTGCCGTCCAGAGCGAACGTCACCGTCTCGTCCGCCTCGCCACCGTCGAGGTCGTCGACAAGAAGGACCTGAACCTTCTGTGCCACCGGATTTCCTTTCATCGAAAAAGCAGTACGCGGAAAGGAAACCGCTTTTCCTCGAAAAACACAAACCCCCGGAGCAGGTTCAGATGCCTGGCGGAGCGGGAAACATACGCGATTCGGACATAGGGATCGCGAGGGGCGGAAGGATCACAGGTGCAGAAGCATCCGACTGTTACCCAAGGTGTTCGGCTTCACCCGTTCGAGACCGAGGAACTCGGCGACGCCCTCGTCATAGGAACGGAGGAGCTCGGCGTAGACATCTCCGGCGACGGGGGTCTCGCCGATCTCGACGAAGCCGTACTTCGCGAAGAAGTCCACTTCGAAGGTCAGGCAGAATACCCGGCGCACCCCGAGCCAACGGGCGGTGTGCAGCAACTTGTCCAGCACCTGATGGCCGATGCCGGCGCCCTTGAAGTCGGGATCGACGGCAAGGGTGCGCACTTCGGCGAGATCTTCCCACATCACGTGGAGTGCTCCGCAACCGACGACGGCCCCGTCCTCGTCCCGTTCCGCGACCCAGAACTCCTGGATGTCCTCGTAAAGGGTCACCGTGGCTTTGTCGAGAAGGATGCCGCGGGACACGTACGGGTCGACGAGCCTCCGCACGGCGGGCACGTCTGAGGTCCGCGCCCTGCGGACGGTGACGGCTTTCGCAGGGGACGGTGAGCGCCCGGCGTCCGCGTTCCGTCCGGCACCGGCCCCGCCTGCGGTCGGAGAGAGCGGGGAATGCGGAGGACGCAGAGGACGCGAAGGACGCGGAGAAGGCGGCGGGGAGGGCTCGGAGGTCGTGGCGGCCCCGGTGGACTCCGCAGGCCCTGCGGCGCCCACCGCCTCGCCAGGCTCCGCCGGATGTACGGGCTCCGCGGCACCGGCGGGCCCCGCGGGCTGCACGGGCTCCTCCGCCTCCCCGGGGGGCTTGGGGCGGGCGGGCCGTACGGGCTCTTCGCTGCCCTCGTGCTGGGCGGGCTTCTCGGGTCCTGCGGGCACTGCGCCTGCTTCTGCGGGTTCTGCGGGGTGCACCGGCCTGCGCACCGGGTTGCCGGGGGGCGTCGGTCCGGAGGAGGCGGGCGGTGTGGGCGACGACATGGCTGGGAACGCTATCGCCCGCCGCCGGAGCCGCTGCCGGCGGCCTCACCGGTGCCGTCTGAGCCGCCGGGGCCTTCGGGGCCGCCAGAGTCTTCGGGGCCCTGGTGCGGGGCGGCGGGAGGCCGCGCGGGCTCCGCTGTTCCCACAGCGCGGTCGGGCTCTCCCCCGAGGCCGGGTTCGTCCGCCTGGGAGGGTTCTTCCTGGCCGGGCTCTGCTCCGTGGTCGTGCGCCACTCCGCGACCGGCCGAAGCGCGACCCCGCTGTTCCGGTGCATTGCGTTCCCCGCCGGGTTCCTTGCCGCGTACGCCTCCGTGCTCCGGCTGTTCCGGGGCTCCCTGTTCTCCGGCGTCTTCCCGGAGCTCTTCGGCGGGCTCCTCCGGCTCGCCTTCCGTCGCCGCTTCCGGCCCGCCTTCCCTGCCGTCCCGGGGCTTCCCTTCGGAACTGCTTCCCCCGCCGTTCCCCCCGGGCTGCGGAGGCTCTTGCGCAGCGCCTTCTCCCTGTACTTCCGACCGAGCCGGAACACTTCCTTCCGGGGCTTCTTCCTGCGGGTCGCGCTGCACGATGCGGATGGCGTCGTTCAGTGCTTCCCGCTGCTCCGGCGACATCATCCCGAAGAAGGCGACGAGGGCGGCGGCCGGGTTGTCGCTCTGCGCCCACGCCTCGTTCATCAGTGCGGCCGAGTACGCGGCCCGCGTGGAGACGGCCGTATATCGATAGGCGCGCCCGACGACTTCCCTGCGCACCCAGCCCTTCTGATGGAGATTGTCCAGGACGGTCATGACCGTGGTGTAGGCGATGGACCGTTCCTTGTGCAGATCCTCCAGCACTTCCCGCACGGTGACGGGCCGGTTCCATTGCCAGACGCGCGTCATGACGGCGTCTTCGAGTTCTCCCAATTGACGGGGCACACAGCCACCATAGTGGGAGCTTCACGTACGAACACCCATTGACGTAACAAAAAGGGCGTACAGCGGCGAATGCCGCTGTACGCCCTTCATGTGAGTCCCTACGGAGGGAGCGCCTCAGGCCCTCCCCGCCTCCGCGGAACCGTCCGCCTGTCGCGCCGCCTCGGCGCGTGCGAACGCGGCGTCCACAGCCGCGTCCTCCTTGGCCTTGTTGGGGCCGCCCTGGCTCTTCACGATCGTGACGATGACGGCGGTGAAGAAGACGGCCATCACCACGGGCGGCAGCAGCGCGGATACGTAGTCCATGCCCTCCAGAGTAGCTACCCGGCGGCCCGCTTCTCCGGCGGGGGCGCGCTGGGCGCTGGGCGGCGGCGCGGCGGGAACACCTCGGACGGCTTGGGCACCGGCCGCTGGGCGGGTGCCGGGGACGAGGGCTTCGGCGGCTGCGGCTGCGCCGGCCTCCTGGGCTGCTCCTCCCCGTCGCCACGACCGCCCTGGAGCACGTACAGCCGGGTGCGCGGGTTCGTCGGAGCGGGGATGGACGGGGCAGCCGGGAGCACCTGCCGGCCGGCCAGTCGGGCGCGCACGGACCGCTCGGCCAGAGTCTGGCAGCGGGCGAGCAGCGCGGCACCGCCGGGCCTGCCCCGCAGGCTGCGCAGGGCGGCCAGATCCTCCGGGACCGGGTCGTACCCGGCGGCCAGGGCGTCGGCGAGGAGGTCGAGGTAGCCGGTCGCGGCGCCGGGCAGGGAAGCCCGGTAGCGGACCAGGTCGGCCCGGACGAAGTCCCGCAACCTCAGGCCCTCGCGGGTGGCCTCGTCCACGGCGGCGGCAAGGTGCAGGCAGTCCCGGACATCCTCGTCGTCGAGCGGGGTCGGGTGGAGGGCGTGGCCCAGGGCGCAGCGCAGGACGCGCAGCTCGTCCGCGCTGAACGCAAGGCCGCCTCGTGATCCGTGTGGCGTGGGCATAATCCGACAATAAGGGCTTGTTGCCTGGTTTGCCCGTAGTGGGCGGGTGGCGCGGCGTGCCGCGCGGCCCGCCGCCACGGGCCGGGCTCGACAGTCACCGGAGCGGGGAGCACCGCAGTGCGGGCCCGGCGGCGGGCAGCGTCACGGGAACGGGGCGCGGCACGCGGAACGGCGGCGCGTACCGTACGAGGCGCCGCCGGTCACATGCGGGACACGTTGCGCTCGTACACCAGGCGCAGGCCGATCAGGGTGAGCCACGGCTCGTGCTCGTCGATGAGCCGGGACTCCCCCAGCACCATGGGCGCGAGCCCGCCGGTCGCGATGACGGTGACCTGGGACGGGTCGCCGCCGGGGCCGACGAGTTCCTGCCGCATGCGCTGGACGACCCCGTCGACCTGGCCCGCGAAGCCGTAGATGATGCCCGACTGCATCGCCTCGACGGTGTTCTTGCCGATCACTCCGCGGGGCCGGGTCACCTCGATCTTGCGGAGCTGTGCGCCGCGGACGCCGAGGGCCTCGACGGAGATCTCGATGCCGGGGGCGATCACCCCGCCCACGTACTCGCCGCGCGTGCTGACCGCGTCGAACGTCGTCGCCGTGCCGAAGTCGACGACGATCGCCGGGCCGCCGTACAGCTCGACCGCTGCGGCCGAGTTGATGATCCGGTCCGCGCCGACCTCCTTGGGGTGGTCCGTGAGGACCGGCACGCCCGTCTTGATGCCGGGCTCGACCAGCACCGCCGGCACGTCGCCGTAGTAGCGCCGGGTCACGTCCCGCAGCTCGTGCAGGACGGACGGGACCGTGGAGCAGATCGCGATGCCGTCGATGCCGTCACCGAGCTCCTCCCCGAGGAGGGGGTGCATGCCCATCAGTCCCTGGAGCAGGACGGCGAGCTCGTCGGCGGTGCGGCGGGCGTCCGTGGAGATCCGCCAGTGCTCGACGATCTCCTCGCCGTCGAACAGACCGAGCACGGTGTGGGTGTTCCCGACGTCGATGGTGAGCAGCATCGGTCAGCTCCGGGCCTCTCGCAGGTCGAGGCCGATGTCGAGGATCGGGGACGAGTGGGTCAGGGCGCCCACCGCGAGGTAGTCGACGCCGGTGGCGGCGTAGGCGGCGGCGTTCTCCAGTGTGAGGCGGCCCGAGGACTCCAGGACGGCCCGACCGGCGACGAGACCGACGGCCTCCTGCGTCTCCAGGGGCGTGAAGTTGTCCAGGAGGATCAGGTCCGCGCCGGCCTCCAGGACCTCGCGGACCTGGTGCAGGGTGTCCACCTCCACCTCGATCGGCACGTCGGGGAACTGCTCCCGCACCGCCTTGAACGCCTGGGCGACGCCGCCCGCCGCGATCACGTGGTTGTCCTTGACGAGGGCCGCGTCGGACAGCGACATGCGGTGGTTGACCCCGCCGCCGCAGCGCACCGCGTACTTCTCCAGGGCGCGCAGGCCCGGAGTGGTCTTGCGGGTGTCGCGGACCTTCGCCTTGTAGCCCTCCAGCGCGTCCGCCCACGCGCGCGTGGCGGTGGCGATGCCGGACAGGCGGCACATGATGTTGAGCGCGCTGCGCTCGCCGGTCAGCAGGTCGCGGGTGCGGGCCGTGACGGACAGCAGCTTCTGCCCGGCCGCCACGCGGTCGCCGTCGGCGACGTGCCGCTCCACCTCGAACTCGTGGGTGCAGACGATGGACAGCACCGCCTCCGCGATGTGGATGCCGGCGACGACCCCGGCCTCGCGGGCGGTGAAGTCCGCCGTGGCGACGGCGTCCTCGGGCACGGTCGCGACCGTCGTGACGTCGACGCCGCCGTCCAGGTCCTCCTCGACGGCCCGGTACGCCACGTCCTCGACGAGTACGGGGTCGAGCCCGGCCTCCGCGAGCAGCGCGGCCAGCACGGGGTCGAGCCCGCACTCGTACACCTCGCCTTCGCCGCCCGCCGCGCAGCCGCAACCGTCGCCGCAGCCGCCCGCGTCGGCGGCGGCGGTGGCACCGATGCTGATGAGGGGCACGTCCACAGGCTGCGGGCGTTCTTCGGGCGTACTCATGGTCAGGGCTCCCTGGGGGCGTCGGCGGGGGTTGCCGGGGCTTCAGCCGCTTCGGCGGCTGCGGCGGGTTCTGTCACTGCGGGGGTGGATGGCGCTCCGGAGGCTTCCGGGGTTCCGGGTGCTTCCGGCGCGTCGGCGGCTTCCGGGATTTCGGAGGCTTCCGGCGCCCACGCGGCGGCGGGGGCCGCCGGGGCTGTGCGGGCTGCTGCTGCTCCAGGCGCGCGGGCGGCACCCGGAGCGGGCACGGCCGCGTCCGTCGGGGGGAAGTCGTGCGTGGCGGTGGCCCGGACGTCCAGGCTCCGGTCCGGCTCCAGCCGTACGACGAGGTGGCGGCGCCACGCGGTGTCGTCGCGGTCGGGGTGGTCCTCCCGCCAGTGGCAGCCGCGGGTCTCCTCACGGCGGCGGGCGGCGGCAACCAGGACCCGCGCGACGCACAGCAGGTTGGTGGTCTCCCAGGACTCGACGCCCGGGACGCCGGCCTTGTGCTCACCGGAGCCCGAGTCGCCCGCGGCCTCACCGTGGATGGCGTCCAGCTCCTCGGCGGCCGCGGCCAGACTGGCGGCGGAACGCAGCACTCCGGCGCCCGCGGTCATCACGTGCTGGATACGGGTCCGGCTGGACGGGGCGAGCAGCGGCAACGCCAGGGGCGCGGGGTGCGGGACGGGCTCGCCGGCCCGTCCCCGGTGCGCCACGATGTCGTCGGCGATGCGCTCGGCGAAGACGAGCCCTTCGAGGAGGCTGTTGGAGGCGAGGCGGTTGGCCCCGTGCACGCCGGTGCAGGCCACCTCTCCGCACGCGTAGAGGCCCGGCACGGTGGTCCGTCCCCGGAGGTCGGTGCGGACACCGCCGGAGGCGTAGTGCGCGGCGGGTGCCACCGGGATGGGCTCCGTCACCGGGTCGTACCCGTGGGTGCGGCAGGCGGCGAGGATGGTGGGGAAGCGGGACTCCCACATGGCGGCGCCGAAGTGCCGGGCGTCCAGGTACATGTGGTCGACGCCCTGCTCCCGCATGCGCCGCATGATGCCCTTGGCGACGATGTCACGCGGGGCCAGCTCGGCCAGCTCGTGCTGCCCGACCATGAAGCGGACGCCGTCCGCGTCGACGAGGTGGGCGCCCTCGCCCCGCACCGCCTCGGAGACCAGCGGCTGCTGGCCCTCGGCGTCCCGTCCGAGGAAGAGGACGGTGGGGTGGAACTGGACGAACTCCACGTCGCTGACCTCCGCCCCGGCGCGCAGGGCGAGCGCGACGCCGTCGCCGGTGGAGACCGCGGGGTTGGTGGTCGCGGAGAAGACCTGGCCCATGCCGCCGGTGGCCAGGACGACGGCCGGGGCGTGGACGGCTCCCACGCCGTCGTGCTGGCCCTCGCCCATGACGTGCAGGGTGACGCCCGCGGTGCGGCCGTCGGCGTCGGTGAGCAGGTCGAGCACGAGGGCGTTCTCGATGGTCCGTACGCCCCGGTCGCGCACGGCGTCGACGAGGGCGCGGGATATCTCCGCGCCGGTGGCATCGCCGCCCGCGTGGGCGATACGGCGCCGGTGATGGCCGCCTTCACGAGTGAGCTCGATGGTGCCGGAGTCGTCCTTGTCGAAGCGGGCGCCGGTGGCGATCAGCCGCCGCACGGCGTCCGGGCCCTCGGTCACCAGGGCGCGCACGGCTTCCTCGTCGCACAGGCCCGCGCCCGCGACCAGCGTGTCGTCCATGTGCTGACCGGGGGTGTCGCCCTCGCCGAGGGCGGCGGCGATGCCGCCCTGGGCCCAACGGGTCGAACCGTCGTCGAGCCGCGCCTTGGTGACGACGACCGTACGGAGCCCGGCGGCCGTGCAGCGCAGGGCGGCGGTCAGCCCGGCCACACCGGAACCGACGACGACCACGTCCGCGTCGATGGCCCAGCCCGGCGCGGGGGCCTGGAGGCGTATACCGGTACCGGTCATGCGGAGGCTCCGTGGTCGGTGGGGGCGGTGGGATCGACGGGCCCGTCGGGGTCCGTGTGACCCGTCGCGGCTGCGGCGACCGGGGCGGTGGGGCCCACGGGGTCTGAGGCACCGGTGGCGGGCGGGCCGGACCGGGCAGTCGCGGCGCTGCTGGATTCGGCGGGCGTGGTGCGGGCCGGGGCGGTGCCCGGGCCGAAGGTGAGCGGGAGGTTGTCGATGAGCCGCGTGGTGCCGACACGGGCGGCGACCGCAAGGATCGCCTCGCCGGTGTGGTCGTCCCGCACCTCCGTGAAGTCCGACGGGTCCACGAGCGCCAGGTAGTCCAGCCGGAGCGGCGGATCCGCCTGGGCCGCCTCGTCCAGGACCACCCGGGCGGCGGCACGCACCGCATGGGCGCCTCCGCCGGCCACGTGCGCGGCCTGCGCCACCGCGTGGGCGTCGGCGGCTGCACGGGACTCGCCCAGCCGGGACAGCGCGTCGGCGCGGCTCTGCGTGGCGGGCGCCGAGGCGGCACGAGCGCGGAGGGCCTCCTGAGCGGCCAGCCGGTCGCGGGCCGCGAACAACGCGGCCGACAACGCGAGAGCGGTGCGCCGCTCAGTGGACGACAGGTAGCGGTTGCGGCTCGACAGCGCGAGGCCGTCGTCCTCCCGCACGGTCGGCACGCCGACGATCTCGACGGGGAAGTTCAGGTCCCGCACCATCCGGCGGATCAGCGCCAGCTGCTGGGCGTCCTTCTGTCCGAAGAACGCCACGTCGGGGCGGGTGAGGTGGAGCAGCCTGGCCACGACGGGGAGCATCCCGTCGAAGTGCCCCGGCCTGGACGCGCCCTCAAGGCGCTCCCCCATAGGGCCCGCAGCGATGCGGACCTGCGGCTCCCCGCCGGGGTAGACCTCGTCGACGGACGGCGCGAAGACCGCGTCGGCGCCGGCCGCGGCGGCGACCTGCATGTCGGCGTCGAGGGTGCGCGGGTAGCGGTCCAGGTCCTCACCCGCGCCGAACTGCAGCGGGTTGACGAACACCGTGGTGACGACGACACCGTCGTGCCCGACGTGACCGCGGGCGGTGCGCACGAGAGCGGCGTGGCCCGCGTGCAGGGCGCCCATGGTCATCACCACCGCTGCCCGGCGGCCCGCGGCACGGCCCGTGCGGTCCGCCTCGCCGCTGCGCTCCAGGAACGCGTCCAGCTCCTGCCGGGTGCGGACGAGGGCCAGGTCCGCGCGATCAGCGCTCCGGCCTCCGGCGTCGTTCGCGGGCGCGGCTTCTGGCGAGGGCGCGGCTTCGTTCGAGGGCGCGGCTTGGGGCGAGGCCGAGTGGGAGGAGCCGGTCCGGGCCGGCGTTGCGGGGCCGGTCGCAGCACTGGTCGGGGCCGCGTTCGACGAGCCGGCCGGGGGCGAGGCAGAGTTCGCAGCCTGGGTGCGGGGCGGCGTCGCGGCGCCGGGGGCGGCTTCCGGCGAGGCCGCGTTCACGCCACCCGTCTCGGGCGCCGTCGCGGCGCCGGGAGCACCGGCTGCCTTCGTTGCCCCAACGGTTCCCGCCGCCTGGGTCCGGCGGGTGCTGTCCGTGCCTCCGTGCGGCGTAGCGGTCCCGCCTGCGGACGTCCCGTGAGAGGACGTCCCGGTTCCGTGGGAGGACGTCTGGCTCATCGGCTGCTGTCTCCTTCCGCACCGTCGTCCCCGCCTCCGGCGTGGCCGGCGCCGGCGTTCTGGTCGGCGGCGAGGACACCGAGAAGGTCCTCGGCCAGCTCGGGCTTGAGCAGGCCGTGCGCGAGCGCGCGATCGGCGGTCGTCCGGGCCATCGCGAGATAGCCCGCGACGGTGCCGGGCGCGTGCTTGCGCAGCTCCGCCACGTGCGCGGCCACCGTCCCGGCGTCACCCCGAGCGACGGGGCCGGTCAGGGCGGCGTCCCCGGACCGCAGCGCGTTGTCGAGCGCGGCGCCCAGCAGGGGGCCCAGCATCCGGTCGGGCGCCGCGACACCGGCAGTGCGCAGCAGCTCCATCGACTGCGCCACCAGGGTGACGAGGTGGTTGGCCCCCAGGGCCAGGGCCGCGTGGTAGAGCGGCCGGGCCTCCTCGGCGATCCACTCGGGCTCGCCGCCCATCTCGATGACGAGTGCCTCGGCGGCCAGCCGAAGCTCCTCCGGGGCGGTGACGCCGAAGGAGCACCCGGCCAGCCGGTCGACGTCGACACGGGTCCCGGTGAACGTCATCGCCGGATGCAGGGCCAGCGGCAGCCCTCCGGCGCGCCGTGCCGGGTCGAGCACCGCGGCCCCGAACCGCCCCGATGTGTGAACGAGCAGCTGCCCGGGCCGCACGGCCCCGGTCTCCGCCAGCCCCGCGACAAGTCCGGGCAGTACGTCGTCCGGCACGGTCAGCAACACCAGCTCGGCCCGCTCCAGGACCTGCGCCGGCGGTACGACGGGCACTCCCGGCAGCAGCTCCGCAGCGCGCCGCCGCGACGCGTCGGACACACCCGACACGGCGACGGGCCGGTGCCCGGCCAGTTGCAGCGACGCGGCCAGGGCGGGGCCGACCCTGCCTGCGCCGACGACGCCGACGGTGAGCCGGGCGGGGCGGGGTTCTGGTGGTGGATTCACGGGGCGACGGCCTTCCGTTCCAGTCCGCGGCGGGTACCGGACGATTTCTCGTCATGCTACGCCAGCGTTTCGCGTGTCTTCCGCGCTGTCCACAGGCGATGGCACCCGGTCTGATAATCGCGTGCCCCTGTGGAAACGGCACGGCGATGATTCCCGCATGACTGGTGCAATGGCGGAGGGCTCGAAGCCGGAGGACGACGTGCGGCCCGGCGGCGGCCGGCACGAGGAGCGCGGCCGCGGTCCCGTGGAACACGGGGGCGCGGAGCAGGAGGGGGGAGGTGAGAGCCAGGGCGACGACCCGCGGCGCAGGCTGGCGGCGTGGCGGGGTGCCGGCCGGGCGCTGTCGCGGAAACCGGGTGAGAGGACGCTGCGGGAGCGGCTGACGGAGCTGGCGCACGACGGCGAGGAGGTGTACGACCTGGGCGGGTCCGTCGACCTGTACGGGGACGGGATCGTCGCGGAGTTGGAGCGGCGGGTGGCGGAGCTGCTCGGCTTCCCGGCGGCGGTGTTCTTCCCGACGGGAACGATGGCGCAGCAGGTGGCGCTGCGGTGCTGGGCCGGCCGGAGCGGTAACCCGGTGGTGGCGCTGCACCCGATGGCGCATCCGGAGGTGCACGAGCGGGACGCACTGAGCGTGGTGAGCGGGCTTCGCACGGTGCATCCGACCCGAGAGCCGCGGGTGCCGACGGCGAAGGAGGTGCGGGGCCTCGACGAACCGTTCGGCACGCTGATGCTGGAGCTGCCGCTGCGGGACGCGGGTTTCGTCCTGCCGGACTGGGACGAGTTGGTGGAGGTGGTGGAGGCCGCACGGGAGCGGGATGCGCTGGTGCACTTCGACGGTGCACGGCTGTGGGAGACCACGACCCACTTCGGACGGGGACTGAGCGAGATCGCGGGGCTCGCGGACAGCGTGTACGTGTCGTTCTACAAGTCGCTGGGCGGACTGTCCGGGGCGGCGCTGGTGGGGCCCGAGTCGTTCGTGGACGAGGCGCGGGCGTGGCGGCACCGCTACGGCGGCTCGGTGTTCCAGCAGCACCCGGCGGTGCTGGCCGCGCTCGTGGGACTGGCACGGGAGCTGCCCCGGCTGCCGGAGTACGTCGCGCGGGCCGCGGTGGTGGCGGAGGCACTGCGCGAGGGCCTGGAGGCCGGCGGGGCGCCGTGGCTCCGGCTTCAGCCGGAGCGGCCGCACACCCACGAGTTCTGCGTGTGGCTGCCGTACCCGCCGGATGTCCTGTCGGAGGCGGCGCTGCGTCAGTCGGAGCAGACGGGGGTGACGCTGTTCCACCGCTGGTTCGGCGGCGGCCCCGCCGGCCCGCCCGGCGTCGCCTTCACCGAGGTGTCGGTGACGGCACCGGGCCTGGAGTGGACGACGGACGACGTGAAGGGGGCTGCGGAGAGGTTCATGGGGTTCGTGCGGGAGGTGACGCAGAGAGGAGTGGCCCAGGAGGTATGACCGCCGACTCGCCTTGCGGCGGGTCTGGCAGCTTCGGACATCAGCTCGGCGGCTCGTCGGAGCAGCGGTGTGGTGGTGCGGCGGCCTCGCTGGGGCGGCGCCGGTGAGGCGGCGGACACGGCGAGAGCCGTGGGCGTGCGGCGGACACGGCGAGGCGGCCACGGTGGTACAGGGGTCTGCCCCTGCATCGCCCGTCCGCGGCGGGCGGTGCAGGGGAGACGGCGGCCTGCTGGCCTGACCGCTGCTCTGCTGTTCAACGAGCGGGTCCGTTCAGCTGATCAGGAGCGGCAGGATCCAGGCCCAGCTTGCTCCGGCATGAGTCGACGGCCCGAGCGGCGCTGGCAGTCACGGCGTCGCGATCTGGCGCGACCATGTGAAGCTCACGTGCCCTCCTCTGAGCTTCGGCCATCCACGGCGCCAGCGGGTCCTCTCGAAGGATGCGCTCGAAGTGATCGCGGGCCGTGTCCGGATCCCCGGCCAGGGCGGCTGCGATCCCCGAGTCGAAGCTGTCCCAGAGGAGTCCCCGCCGCACCGGCCTGGATGTCAGGTATCGGGCGACCTCTGGCAGAGCCGGGAACTTCTCCCTCAGCGCGGTCACGCTCGCAACCGCCTGTCGGCCGAGTTCGACTGCCAGTGGCGTGAACTGGTCCTCGGTGCGGAACCGCTCGGGGCTGACTCGGACTGCGTCCGCGTGAAAGGCCAGGTGGTCCACGTCGTGCCACAGCCACATCGCACCGACGTGCAGACCGCTGCCGGCAGTACGTGGCGGGGGGAACTCCACAACCCCGAGCCACCACCCGTGATCATCAATCCACAGCCGCGACCGCCCACGCTGGGCAAGGCCGAGCGGCTTCAGGACCTCTCGTGCCACCGAGTTGATGATCCGGGGCACCGGACTGAGATCTGCCATGTCCGGCATTGTCGACCGTCCTACCGACACTCCCGCCGGTACTGAGCGTCATCCTTCTACGGAAAGTGGACCAGAACCGGTTCTGGCAGACAAAGCCAGTTGGTCGTTGGTCAGTGGTTGGTTCTGGCGGTGCTGTGTCCGATGGTCATGCGGTCATGCGGTCGGGCAGAGGGGCGGAGAGGTGGTCGAGCTGAGGAGCGGGGATTGACGGAGATCGTCAAGCGGGCGGAAGGGGCGAAGGGAGGTACCGCAGGATGAGTACGTGAGCGTGACCATAGACATCACGGGCCTGCCGGCAGAGCGCATCGTGTTCGCCCTCTCCCCGCTGGCGGAGCTGGCCGCCGCCCTGCACGCGTTGGCAGAGCCGGCCCATCACCCGGGGCTGCACGGATGGGCGACGGCCACCGCGTCAGGGTTGAAGCCGGACCTGGCCGACCGGCTCCACGAGGCGAACTTCCTGTGGACGGGTTCGCTGTCGGACGTGTTCTTGCCGTACGCCGGTCTCCGCGGCGGAGACGGGCAGCCCGGTACCACGCTCGCGGAGGAGCTGGACCTGCTGGACCGGCTCGACGAGGAGCGGTTCGTCGCGGCCGCCCTGGAGTTCAGCTGCTCCGTGGCCCGGGTCACGGACGAGGTGTGTCGGCCGGCCCGCGCGCTGGAGCTGGCTGCAGGACGGGGACCACGGCAGCTGGAGTTCACCCGTCGGCTGCTGGATGATCCGAGTGGCGTGCGGGCGTGGCTGCGGCGGCTGTTCGAGGACTGCGACGAGGCGTTCTTCGCGGACACGTGGCGCCGCGTCCAGCCGACACTGGCCGCCGACGCCCGGGAGAAGAGCGCGCTGCTGCGCCGCACGGGGGTGGACGAGGCGGTGCGGGCGGTGTCACCGGCGGTGGCGGTCGCCGAGGAAGACGGGCGCCGACGGATCCGCGTGGACAAGATGGCGCAGGGCCACACCTCGGCCGTGGACTCCGAGCTCGGGCCCGGGGTGCTGTTCGTGCCGTCCCGGTTCGGCTGGCCGCACCTGCTGGTGCTGCACGCGCCGCGCTGGCGACCCGTCGTGCACTACCCGGTCGGGGTGCCGGGGGTGCCCGGCGCCGCTTCCGTGGAGCTGCTGCAGCGGCGCATGGAGGCGCTGGCCCACCCCCTGCGGATGCGGCTGTGCCGACAGTTGGCGCGCGGTTCGTACACGACGAGCGAGCTGGCCGGCATCTACGGGATCACGTCCCCGGAGGTGTCCCGGCACCTGTCGGTGCTGAAGAAGGCGGACCTCGTGACGGTCCGGCGCCGCGGCCGCTACGTGCTCCACCAGCTCGACGTGGCGGCGGTCGCCCGCATCGGCGGGGACTTCCTGGAAACCGTCCTGCGGTGACCTCGGGCCGAGGACCGGCACGGCTTCACCGACCGCGGCCGGCCGAGGAGCAGCCCGCGCGGCCGCACGGAGCGCTCCCCCGGCTTGCGGTCCCTGCCCCTTCGACCGCCAGGGTCGCCGGGGCCGTCCGGCCACGCCCGACCACACCGCACACCCACGCCGCACGTGCCCAAGGGCGTCTCAAGGACCCCTGTGCAGGGCCTCGCCGAAACCGCCCCCGACGACGCCGAGCCACCGGCACCCGGCCCCGGCCGCCGGTGCCCGCCGCCCAACGCGGTACCGCCGACCGTCGCCCCGGCCCGCAAGCCCCGGCCTCGCACCTCAGGGCCCCGGCCCATCCCCACGCGCCGCAGCGGCACCTCGCCGCCCGCCACCGCCCACGCCGCCGGTCACACAGGTACCGCACCCTGCACCCCACACCCCCGCTCGTACGCGGTCTGCGTCTTGCCGCCGCCGCAGGGGCCGTTGAGCCAGATCAGCATGTCAGGGCCGGGGGCCGCCGCCCGCGCGGACCAGGCCGGTCTCGTAGGCGAGGACGACGACCTGCACCCGGTCGCGCAGCTCCAGCTTGGTGAGGATGCGCCCCACATGGGTCTTGACAGTGGCCTCGGACAGGACGAGCCGCGCGGCGATCTCGCCGTTCGACAGCCCTTGGGCCACCAGCAGCATGACCTCACGTTCGCGGTCCGTGAGCCGGTCCAGCGCCCTGTGCTGCGGCTGCCCGCTGCCGGCGGTCGGCAGCATCGACGAGAAGCGGTCCAGCAGCCGCCGCGTCGTCGACGGCGCCACGACCGCGTCCCCGCTGTGCACGGCCCGGATGGCGGCCAGCAGCTCGTGGGGCGGCACGTCTTTGAGCATGAAGCCGCTCGCGCCGGCCTTCAGCCCGGAGAACGCGTACTCGTCCAGGTCGAACGTCGTGAGGATGAGTACGCGCGGGGCGCCCGGCGCCGAGCAGATGCGGCGGGTGGTCTCCACGCCGTCCAGCTTCGGCATGCGGACGTCCATGAGGACCACGTCGACCGGTGTGGACCGCAGCACCTGCAAGGCCTCCACGCCGTCGCCCGCCTCCGCGACGACCTCCATGTCCGGTTGGGCGGCGAGCACCATGCGGAAGCCGGTACGGAGCAGCACCTGGTCGTCGACCAGCATCAGACGGATCGTCATGGGGTCTCATTCCTCGAGGGGTCGGGGCGTGGCGCACGGGGGTGCTCACGGGGCGGGCTTCAGGGGCAGCAGGGCGCTGATCCGGAACCCGCCGCCCGGGCGGGGCCCCGCGTCGAGCGTGCCGCCCACCATGCCGACGCGTTCGCGCATACCGATGAGGCCGTGGCCGCTGCCGTCAGCACCGCCGTCCTCGTACATCTCCTGGGCCGCGCCGCGGCCGTCGTCCTCGACGAGCAGGCCGAGCCCGTCGTCGAAGTACATCAGCCGGACGCTGGCGCCGGCGTCGGGGCCGCCGTGCTTGCGGGTGTTGGTGAGCGCCTCCTGCACGATGCGGTAGGCGGTGAGCTCGACGCCGCTCGGCAGGGGCCTGGGGCTGCCCTCGACCTTGAAGTCGACGGGGAGCCCCGCGGTGCGGACCTGCTCCACCAGGTCCTCGATCTGCCCGACGTCGGGCTGCGGCACGTACTCGCCGGCCTCCTCGTGCTCGCCGGTGCGCAGGATGCCGAGCAGCCTGCGCATCTCCGCGAGGGCCTGCCGACCGGTGGAGGAGATGGTCTCCAGGGCCTGCCGGGCCTGGTCGGGTGCGGCGTCCATGACGTACGCGGCGCCGTCGGCCTGCACGACCATGACGGACACGTTGTGGGCGACGACGTCGTGGAGTTCCCGGGCGATGCGGGCCCGCTCGGCGGCGACGGCGACCTTGGCCTGGGCTTCCCGTTCCCGTTCCAGTCGGGCCGCCCGCTCCTCCAGCTGCGCGAAGTACGCGCGCCGGGTGCGCATCGAGTCGCCGAGCACCCAGGCCAGCACGAACGGCACGGTCATGAACACGGTGAACGCCACCACGCCGAGCGGCGACAGGTCCGGGCCCGGCCAGCGCAGCCCCGCCAGCGGCGCGGCCACCACCCCGCCGGCCAGCGCGAACCGCGAGGCCCAGCGCGGCCCGTCGTCGGCGGCCACCGTGTAGATGATGACGAGCATCGCGAAGTCGGCCGGGTTGACATGCACGTCGAGGGCGAGCTGCGCGACCCCCACGGCCGCCGTGAGGAGCAGCATCTGCCGGGGGGCCCGGCGGCGCAGTGCCACGACGAGGCAGAGCAGCAGCACGATGACGACGTTGACTGCGAGGTTCCCCGACATGCCGGACATGGACACCGCGGCGAGGCCGAGGAGCATCACGGCCCAGAAGCTGTCGACGCCCGTCGGGTGCCGGCGAAGGAAGTCGTAGAGGCGCTGCACGTAACCCAGCGTAGGGAAGGCGGACAGGTGCCCGGGTCAACCGGGAGTGCGATCCAGGGGAAACCGCCCTACTCCCCAAGGTGGACACTGGGCGCGTGACGGATGAGACGGACGCGACACCGGACCCGGGCCGGGACCCCGCACCCGACGGTGCACCGCTTCCCAGCCCGTGCCCGGACCCCGCACCCGACGGTGCACCAGTGCCCACCCCGAGCCCCGACAGCTCACCGGCCCCACTCCCGCACCGCCTGCACCAGGGGACATCAGCCCCACCCCGGCACCCTGCACCGCACGGGGCGTCGGGCCGGGCCGGGGCCTGGCGCGGGTGGCGCGAGGCCGCTGGAGCCGCGCTGTACGGGCCCGGCGGCTTCTATCTGCGTCCCGAGGGCCCCGCGGGCCACTTCCGTACGTCCGTGCACGCCTCTCCCCTCTTCTCCTCCGCCGTCGCCCGGCTCCTGGAGCGCACGGCGCGGGAGCTCGGCACGGACGAGGTCGCGTTCGTCGACATGGGCGCGGGCCGGGGCGAGCTGGTGGCGGGGGTGCTGGCGGCCGTGCCGGCGGGGCTGCGGGTGCGGGCGTACGCCGTGGAGCGGGCGGCCCGCCCGGAGGGGCTGGACCCGCGGGTGGAATGGACGGACGCCCCGCCTAAGGGGGTGCGGGGGCTGCTGTTCGCCAACGAGTGGCTGGACAACGTGCCCGTCGACGTCGCCCAGGCCGACGCGTCCGGCACCGCGCGCCGCGTCGACGTGCGGGAGGACGGCAGCGAGCGGCTGGGAGCGCCGGTGACGGGGGCGGACGCCCGGTGGCTGGAGCGCTGGTGGCCGTTGCGCGAGCCGGGGACGCGGGCCGAGATCGGGTGGCCCCGCGACGAGGCGTGGGCGGCCGCCGTCGGCACGCTGGCCGCCGGGCTCGCGGTCGCCGTGGACTACGCCCACCGGGCGGAGGCGCGGCCTCCGTACGGGACGCTGACCGGGTTCCGGGAGGGACGTGAGGTGGCGCCGGTGCCGGACGGCAGCTGCGACATCACCGCGCACGTGGCGCTGGACGCGTGCGCGGCGGCGGCCGCGGTCCCCGGGGCGGCGGCCGAGCTGACCAGCCAGCGGGAGGCCCTGCACCGGCTGGGCGTGTCGGGTGGGCGCCCGCCGCTGGCCCTCGCCTCCCGTGACCCGGCCGGCTACGTCCGGGCGCTGGCCGCCGCCGGAGAGGCCGCCGAGCTGACCGCCCGCGGCGGGCTGGGCGACTTCACCTGGCTGCTCCAGCGGGTGCCGGGAGGGGGATACTGTCCGGCATGACGCAGACGCAGGCCCCTCGGCCCAGGGAGACCACGGTCGGCATCGGAGGTGCCGCCGAGAGCACCGACATGGTGTTGAACATCGGCCCCCAGCACCCGTCCACGCACGGGGTGCTGCGGCTGCGCCTGGTCCTGGACGGCGAGCTGATCCAGCACGCCGAGCCGGTGGTCGGCTACATGCACCGGGGTGCGGAGAAGCTGTTCGAGGCCCGTGACTACCGGCAGATCGTGATGCTGGCCAACCGGCACGACTGGCTGTCGGCGTTCTCGAACGAGCTGGGCGTCGTCATGGCCGTCGAGCGGATGCTCGGCATGGAGGTCCCGGAACGGGCCGTGTGGCTGCGGACGCTGCTGGCGGAGCTGAACCGGGTCCTGAACCACCTGATGTTCCTGGGCTCCTATCCGCTGGAGCTGGGCGGCATCACGCCGATCTTCCACGCCTTCCGGGAACGGGAGGAGCTCCAGCATGTGATGGAGGAGGTCTCCGGCGGCCGGATGCACTACATGTTCAACCGGGTGGGCGGGCTGAAGGAGGACCTTCCGGCGGGCTGGCTCGGCCGCGCCCGCGAGGCCGTCGCCTCCGTCTCCTCCCGGATGGACGTGTACGACCGGCTGGTCCTCGGCAACGAGATCTTCCGGGGCCGCACGCGGGGCGTGGGCGTCCTGTCGGGGGAGCTGGCCCACGCGTACGGGGTGAGCGGGCCGATCGCGCGGGCGTCCGGCGTCGACTTCGACCTGCGGCGCGACGAGCCGTACCTCGCGTACGGGGAGCTGGCGGACGTCCTGAAGGTGGTCACCCGGCAGGAGGGCGACTGCCTGGCGCGGTTCGAGTGCCTGCTGGAGCAGACGCACAACGCGCTGGAGCTGGCCGCGGCCTGCCTGGACCGGCTCGCGGAGCTGCCGCCGGGACCGGTGAACCAGCGGCTGCCGAAGGTGCTGAAGGCACCCGAGGGCCACACGTACGCCTGGACCGAGAACCCCCTCGGCATCAACGGCTACTACCTGGTGTCGAAGGGCGAGAAGACGCCCTACCGGCTGAAGCTGCGCTCGGCGTCGTACAACAACGTCCAGGTGCTGACCGAGCTGCTGCCGGGCACGCTGGTGTCGGACATGGTCGCGATCCTGGGCTCGTTCTTCTTCGTCGTGGGCGACATCGACAAGTGAGGGCCGGGGCGCACGGCGCCCCGGCCCTCACAGCGGCCGCGTCCCCGCCCGTCAGGAGCTGACGGCGTTCCGCAGGCCCATCACGTCGATCTGCTCCGTCTCGTCGTGCGCGGTGAGGTCGATGACCTCACCGACGGCGTGGTCGGCGCCGCGCGGCCTGACCGGCTGCGGCCGGCCCTCCGGCCGCTCCTCGCCCCGGGGCTCCGCCGGGTCCTCCGCCCGCGCCCCAGCCGGGTCCTCCGCCCGGGTCTCCGCCGGCTCCTCCGCCTGGTTCTCCGCCTCGGCGAGCGCCTCCTCGCCCACGACGTCGGCCAGGTCCTCCTGCTGCACCGCCTCGATGGCGGGGGCGGGCTGCTTCGCCGTGAGCTGCTTGCCGCCGCCCTGCTTGCGCAGCGCCTTCTCGCCTTCCATGCCGAAGAAGTCGAAGCTGCCCTCGGGGCGGGGCGCCGGGCGGCGCTGCGGCGTCGGCGGCACGATGGCAGCCGCCGCGGGCACGTGCCGCATCGCGGACGCGGCCGAGGCCGAGGAACCGGGAGCCTTGCGCAGCGCCGCCTCCGCGATACGGCGGGCCTCCTGCGCGGCGGCGTTGCGGGTGAGGTTCTGCAGGGCCCGGGCCGCGCGCAGGTAGTCGCCGGGCGTGGGCGCGGTGGTCGCGACGACGAGTTCGGCGCCGGTGGCCCCGGCCGCCGCCCCCGGCTCGGCGGAGCCGGGGACCGCGTCTGCGTCGCCGGTGGTTCCGAGAGCCAGTTGGCGGCGGCCTTCGAGAGCGCTGGCCCGCTCGGTCTCCGCGGTGGCGTAGCGGCGCAGCAGTCCGGCGTGCTCGTTGCGCAGCTTGGCGAGCTCGACGCGCTTGGCGCGCAGCTTCGCGTCGAGCTTGGCCCGCAGCTCGCGGGCCTCCTCCAGGTCGGCCTCCAGCTCGGCTATGCGCTCCTCGGTGCGCCACTCGTCGCTGGCGCGGGCCCGGGTGAGGTCCGCGACCCGGCGGCCCGCGGTGCGGTCCCAGTTGCGCATGAGCACCGCGCCGGTGACGGCCGCGGCGGCCGCGGCGGCGACCAGCAGGCGGAGCACCAGGGGGTCGGCCAGGAGCCAGGCCCCTCCGGCGCACAGAACGGATGCTCCGGCCACCGCGGTGGGCGGAAGGAGCCGGTGCAGAGGAGGGGAATGGCGGTGGCGTCCACGTGGCATGGCCTGAAATTTACCGTGCGTAGGGGGTCTCTGGGGTGTCGGCCCGGCAATGTTTTGCCCACGCGTTCCGTTTCCCCGTCGGCCACCCCACTCGGTCATGCTCGCGCAGCAGTTCGCGCGGGTGCCGCTACTTCCGGATCAGCCCCTTCTCGACCAGGTAGTTCTTCGCCGCGTCGGCGGGCTTGGCCCGCTCCGCGTCCACCTTCCTGTTCAACTCCACCAGATCCGCCGTCGTCAGCGCTTCGGTGACCTTGGCGAGGGCGGCGGCGATCTCCGCGGAGCCCGCGTCGCGCGCGTTGACGACCGGCAGCACGTTGTCCGCGTTCTGCAGCTTCTTGTCGTCCTCCAGCAGCACCAGGCCGAAGGCATCGAGCGTGGCGTCGGTGGTCGTGGTCAGCACGAGCTGGTCGATGCCGTCCTTCACCGCCTGCTTGGCCTGCGGCGTGCCGACGCCCTTGGGGTCCACGCCCGCCACGTCGATTCCGTACACCGACTTCAGCCCCGGCGCGCAGAACGGCCGCACGGTGCACTCGTCACCGGCGGCGATCTTCACCTTGATCTCGGACCGGCCGAGGTCGGAAAGCGTCTTCAGACGGTTCTTGTCGGCGAATTCCCGGGTCACCGCGAAAGCGTTCTGGTCGACCGCCTCGCCCGCCGGGAGCACCTTCAGTCCGCGCGGCTCCGCCAGCTTCTCCAGGGCGGCCACGGTGGCCGCCACATCGCTGGACGCGACGGGCTTCTCCTGGGGTGCCTCAGGGCCGTTCGTCTTCGCGTTGAGGAATTCCGCAAGCGTAGCCGCGTATTCCGGTACGACGTCGATCTCGCCCTTCTCCAGCGACGGTGCGTACAGCTCCCGGTTCTCCACCGTTCTGATGGTCGTCCGGTACCCGGCGTCCGCCAGCACCTGCGCGTAGAGCTCCGCGAGCACCTTGGACTCGGTGAAGCCCGCGGAGCCCACCACCAGCTCCTTGCCGGACCGCGACGATCCGCCGCCGCTCTCCTCCAGGCTCTCGCCGCCGCACGCACCCAGCACGGCGGTCAGCACCAGCGCGCCGGCCGCGGCACCGGCGGTCCGCGTACCCCTGTTGTTCCTCGGCATCATCGTCTTCTCCGTCTCTTCGGTCCATGGCCCACGAGCGCCCGGCTCACACCGGCCAGCGCCCCCTCCACCAGCAGCGCCAGCGCGCCGACCAGCAGGGCCCCCGCGAACACCTGCGCGGTGTCGTACGTGTGGAAACCCGCGGTGATGATCCGGCCGAGACCGCCCTCCCCGGCCATGGCCGCCAGCGTGGCGGTCGCGACGACCTGCACGGCCGCCAGCCGCAGCCCCGTCAGCACCAGCGGCAGGGCGAGCGGCAGCTCGACGGTACGGAACAACTGCCCCCCGGACATGCCCATGCCGCGGGCCGCCTCCACCACCGCACGGTCCACCTCGCGCACTCCCAGGTACGCGTTGGTCAGCAGCGGCGGCACCGCGAACAGCACCAGCGCGACGATCGTGGGGACGCCCCCGTACCGCCCCAGCGGGGTCAGCGTCAGCAGCACCAGCACCGCGAGCGTCGGCACCGCGCGCCCCACGTTCGACACGTTCACCGCCAGGGCCCCGCCCCGGCCGACGTGCCCCAGCCAGAACGCGAGCGGAAGCGCGATCAGGCACGACAGCAGCAGGCACACGCCGCTGAACCACAGGTGCTCACCGAGCCTGTGCCACACGCCCGACTCGCCCTGCCAGTTGGCCCCCGTGCCCAGCCATCCCAGCGCGTCCAGCACCACACCCATCGCCCTAGCCCGCCTCCCCCGCCCGCGCCCGCAAGCCCGCCCGACCCCGCGGCCGGCCCGCCCGCCCCGTGCTCCGCGCCCACGGCGTGAGCAGCCGCTGCACCCCCAGCAGCAGCACGTCGGCGGTGACGGCCAGCAGCACGCACAGCAAGGACGCGGTCAGCACCTGCGCCTTGAAGTTGCTCTGCAGACCGCCCATGATCAGCGTCCCGAGGCCGCCGTGGTCCACCAGGGCGCCCACCGTCGTCAGGGCCACGGTCGACACCGTCGCCATCCGCACCCCCGCCATCAGCGCGGGCAGTGCGAGCGGCAGTTCGACCTCCCACAGCAGCCGGCCGGGTCCGTAGCCCATCCCCCGGGCGGCCTCCCTCGTCTCCTGCGGCACCGCCGCAAGACCCGCCAGGATGTTCCGGACCAGGATCGTCAGCGAGTACAGCACCAGACCCGTCACGACCAGCGCCGCGGACAGCCCGAACACCGGAAGCAACAGCGAGAACATCGCCAGCGACGGCACCGCGTACAGCAGCGTCGTCAGGCCCAGCACCGGCCCGGCGAACGCGGGCCGCGCCCGCACGAGCAACGCCAGCGGGAACGCCACGGCGACCCCGATGAGCACCGACACGACCGTGATCCACACATGCTGGCCTGTCGCCTCCAGCAGCTCCGGTGCGCGGGAGCGCACGTACTCCCCGCAGATCCAGTCGTTGGCCGCGAGGCATCCGCCGCCGGCCGCGGCGCCGGCCGCGCCGTCACCGGCGACGGCCGCCCATCCCGCACCGCTCATGGCTCCCCCACCTCCCCCGGCGTGACGACGGACAGGGCGTCACCCGCCCCTCCTTCGCAGCAGTGTTCGACCCGCAACGACCCTACGCCCCGGCACTGACATGCACCGCCCGACGCCCCGAAGAGGCACCATAGGCCCCAGCCTCACCACAGGTCACCGAGGGCCACAAGGGGGAACAATGATCCGGTTCGAGAACGTCACCAAGCTCTACCCGGACGGCACACGTGCCGTCGACGACCTGACCTTCGAGGTCGCCGAAGGCGAACTCGTCACCCTCGTCGGCCCGTCCGGCTGCGGCAAGACCACCACCATGAAGATGGTCAACCGCCTCGTCGAGCCCACATCCGGCCGCATCCGCGTCGCCGACCGGGACATCGCCGACACCGACCCCGTCGAGCTGCGGCGCCGCATCGGCTACGTCATCCAGCAGGTGGGACTCTTCCCCCACCGCACCGTCCTGGAGAACACCGCGACCGTCCCGCGCCTCCTCGGCACCGGCAGGGCCAAGGCCCGTGCCCGCGCCGCCGAACTGCTCGACCTGGTCGGCCTGGACCCCGCCACCTACGGCGACCGCTACCCCGACCAGCTGTCCGGCGGCCAGCGCCAGCGCATCGGCGTGGCCCGCGCGCTCGCCGCCGACCCGCCCGTCCTGCTGATGGACGAGCCGTTCGGCGCCGTCGACCCCGTCGTCCGGGAGCGGCTGCAGAGCGAGTTCCTCCGGCTCCAGTCCCGGATGCGCAAGACGGTGCTGTTCGTCACCCACGACCTGGAGGAAGCCGTCCGGCTCGGCGACCGCATGGCCGTCTACGGACAGGGCCGCATCGAGCAGCTCGACACCCCCGCCACCGTCCTCGGCGCCCCCGCCACCCCCTACGTCGCCGAGTTCGTCGGCGCCGACCGCGCCCTCAAGCGGCTCGCCGTCACCCCCGTACGCGAGGCCCATCTGGAGCAGCCGCCCACCGTGGGCCTGGACGACCCGCTGACGACCGCGCCGGACGACGGACCGGCCGTGGTGCTGGACGCGGCGGGACACCCGTACGGCTGGCTCCCCGCGGGCAGCGCGGGCGCCGCGGGCGGCGTACGCGACCGCGCCCACCCCACGGCGGCCCGCGTTCCGCTCGGTGCCTCCCTGAAGGACGCGCTGTCGGCGCTGCTCCAGGACGACGCGGGCTGGGTCGCCGTCGTCGCACCGGACCCGGAGGACCGGAACCCGGACGGCGGGGACGGCGGGCGCTACCTCGGCGTCCTCACGCCCGAGCGGCTGCACGAAGCGCTGCGCGACTCCGTGCGCGCCGAAGCCGCCGCCGTCACGCCGCGCTGAGGCGGCCGCTCATCCACACCAGCGCCGGCGGGATCTCCCGGTTCCACGTGCCGAAGTTGTGTCCCCCGCTGTCCAGCATGATCGACGAGACCCTGGCGGGGGACTTCACCCTCTCGACGAACTCCAGCGTCCCCTTCAAGTTCCCCTCGCCCTGCCGCGACGACGCGACGAGGAAGGACGACTTCCCCAACGGCACGTTCTCCAGGCTCCACAGCAGGTCCGCCCGCTTGCGCAGCGCGTCGTCGCCGCGGAACAGATCACCCGTCGTCACGTCCTCGGCCGCCTTGTAGTACGCGGACAGGCCCGCACCGGCCGCGAACTGCTCCGGGTGGTGCAGCGCGATCTTCAGCGCGCAGTAACCGCCCGTCGAGTTCCCGATGAAGCCCCAGTTCCGCGGCGCGCTGCCGACCCGGTACGCCTCCGACACCGCCTTCGGCAGGTCCTTCGCGAAGTACGTCTCCGTCTGCGGCCCGCCCGGCACGTCCACGCACTCCGTGTCCCGCGGCGGCGCCACGGTGGGCCGCAGCATCACCAGCACCATCGGCTGCATCTTCCCGGCCTTGACCTGCTCGTACGCGGTACGCGGGTAGCGCAGCCCCTTCAGCAGGTTCTCGGCCGTACCCGGATACCCCGTCAGCACCACCGCCGCCGGGAAGGTCCGCTTCGCGTTCTCCGGCAGGAAGTACTCGGGCGGCAGATAGACGTAGGCGGGACTGTCGATCCCCGACCTCTCGCCGGAGACGACCACCTTCTGGATCTCCCCGCCGATCTCCGGCCGCTGCCCGCCCGGCACCTCAAGGCCCCGCCGCTCCAGCACAGTGACGTTTCTGCTACCCGCCGAGTGATCCACGACCACCCCCATCTCCTGCTCCTGACCGAACAGATCGGCCCACGACCCGTAGAACAGGAAGTAGTTGTTCGCCGCCAGCCCCACCGCCGCGAACAGCGACAGTTGCGTGGCCACCAGGAGCCCCACCCTGCCCAGCAGCACCCGCCAACCGCGCCCCGACAGCCGCGGCCACAGCCACACCGTCACCGCGAACAGCGCCACGGCCACCACAGCGGCCAGCGCCAGAACCTTGTTGCTGGTGAGACCCATGCGTCGTCCAAGCTTTCCTGTCGAATCGGGGGAGGGCGAGATTTTTCCGGCGGGCCGATGAACCCGGGCCGCGGACGCGTCGTCCTAGAGGGCGCACACCGTCCGGTCGTCCCGCACCGGAGCCGCACCGAGCGGCTCCCGGACGCCAGGGACGCCACGACCTCTCGCAGAGCCACGGGAAGCCATGTCTGTCACGCAAGATGGGGATAAATCAGGATCGGTTCCGCCTCGCATGCGCCGGATCCTGCGGGGCCCCCGCCCCGAGAAGGTGCCCGCGATCGTCGGCACGGCCTGCACGTTCATCGGCCTCGTCGACATCGCGGCCGGTGTGTTCCCCCGATTCCGCGCCAGCCGCATCCACGACCTCGTCGAATTCCTCCCCGGCACCCTCGGACCGCTCTCAGCGGCCCTCTCCGTCAGCGTCGGCGTCCTGCTGCTCCTCCTCGCCCACGGCCTCAAGCGCCACAAGCGGCGCGCCTGGCGGGCCGCCGTCGTCCTCCTGCCGATCGGGGCCGCGGCCCAGTTCACCTACCGCCACTCGGTCCTCGGCGCCCTCTTCTCCCTCGCCCTGCTGGCCCTGCTGCTCCAGCACCGCAAGGAGTTCGCCGCCCTGCCCGACCCGCGCAGCCGATGGCGGGCCCTCGCCAACTTCGTCCTCATGGGCGCCGGCTCCATCGGCCTCGGCCTCGTCATCGTCAGCGCACACCCCGGCAAGGTCATCGGCGACCCCGGCCTCACCGACCGCCTCACCCACGTGCTCCTCGGCCTCTTCGGCGTCGAAGGCCCCGTCTCCTACGGCGGCAGCGTCTCCTGGACCGTCGGCTACTCCCTCGGCGCCCTCGGCCTCCTCACCGCCATCACCACCGTCTACCTCGCCTTCCGCCCCGAACACCCCGTCGCCAGGCTCACCGAGGACGACGAGGCACGCCTGCGCGACCTCCTCGCCCGACACGGCGGCCGCGACTCCCTCGGCCACTTCGCGCTCCGCCGCGACAAGGCCGTCGTCTTCTCCCCCAGCGGCAAGGCCGCCGTCACCTACCGCGTCGTCTCCGGCGTCATGCTCGCCAGCGGAGACCCCATCGGCGACGTCGAAGCCTGGCCCGGCGCCATCGAACGCTTCATGGACGAGGCCAAGGCCCACTCCTGGACCCCCGCCGTCATGGGCTGCTCGGAGACCGGCGGCCACGTCTGGACCCGCGAAACCGGCCTCGACGCCCTGGAGCTCGGCGACGAAGCAGTCGTCGACGTCCCTGGCTTCTCCCTCGCCGGCCGCGCCATGCGCAACGTACGCCAGATGGTCAAGCGCATCGAACGCAACGGCTACCACACCCGCGTCCGACGCGCCCGCGACATCCCCGACACCGAGATGGAACACATCCGGCAGGCCGCCGCCGACTGGCGCGGCACCACCACCGAACGCGGCTTCTCCATGGCCCTGGGCCGCATCGGCGACCCCCAGGACGGCGACGCCGTCATCGCCACCGCCCACAAGACGGACGAACACACCGGCACCTCCCCCTACGGCGACCTCAAAGCCGTCATCCACTTCGTCCCCTGGGGCGACGACGGCATGTCCCTCGAACTCATGCGCCGCGACCGCACCGCCGACCCCGGCATGAACGAGCTCCTGATCGTCGCCGCCCTCCAGGCAGCCCCCCAGCTCGGCGTCGAACGGGTCTCCCTCAACTTCGCGATGTTCCGCTCCGCCCTCGCCCGCGGCGAGAAGCTCGGCGCCGGGCCCGTCCTGCGCGTCTGGCGCGGCCTGCTCGTCTTCCTCTCCCGCTGGTTCCAGATCGAGTCGCTCTACAAGTTCAACGCCAAGTTCCAGCCCCGCTGGGAACCCCGCTTCGTCGTCTACCGCCGCACCGGCGACCTCCCCCGGATCGGCCTCGCCGCCATGCAGGCCGAAGGCTTCGTGGACCTCACACCGCCCCGCCCCCTGCGCCGCCGACGCCCCCGGCCCGCCCGGCCGTGCCCCCACATCACCCCGCCGCCCGGCGAACACGTCCGCGCAGCCTGACCGCCCACCCCGCGCGCCGCACACCCGCGGCGCCCCCGGCGGCCCACGGGCCTAGGCTGGGGGCATGAGTACGCTGCGTGCACGGGGCACAGTCCCAGGCCTGCCGGAGTGGGACCGCTGTGCGGTCATGGGCGTCGTCAACGTGACACCCGACTCCTTCTCCGACGGCGGCCGCTGGTTCGACACCACCGCGGCCATCAAACACGGCCTGGAGCTCGTCGCCCAGGGCGCCGACCTCATCGACGTCGGCGGCGAGTCCACCCGCCCCGGCGCCACCCGGGTCGACGAGGAGGAAGAGCTGCGCAGGGTCGTACCCGTCGTACGGGGCCTGGCCTCCGAAGGCGTCACCCTCTCCGTCGACACCATGCGCGCCGGCGTCGCCCACAAGGCCGTCGAAGCCGGCGCCGCACTCGTCAACGACGTCAGCGGCGGCCAGGCCGACCCCGACATGATCGCCACCGTCGCCGCCACCGGCGTCCCCTTCGTCGTCATGCACTGGCGCGGCTTCAGCGAGAACATGAACAGCCTCGCCGTGTACGACGACGTCGTCACCGACGTCCTCGGCGAACTCCGGACCCGGCTCGAAGCCGTCACCGCCGGCGGCATCGCCCCCGAGAACCTCATCGTCGACCCCGGCCTCGGCTTCGCCAAACAGGCCCACCACGACCTGGCCCTCCTCGCCCGCCTCGACGCCCTGCGCGCCCTCGGCCACCCCCTCCTCGTCGCCGCATCGCGCAAGCGCTTCCTGGGCCGCGTCCTCGCAGGAGGCGACGACCACACCCCGCCCCCCGCACGCGAGCGGGACGCTGCCACCGCCGCGGTCTCCGCGATCGCCGCCCACGAAGGCGCCTGGGCCGTCCGGGTACACGACGTACGGGCGACCGCCGACGCCGTCCGGGTGGCCCGCGCCATCGAAGGCGCGACCCCATGAGCGAGGCACGCACCGACACGGAAGCCGTCGAGCTGGCCAACACCGCCTTCTACGACGCGGTGGAACGCGGCGACTTCGAGAAGGTCGCCGACCTCTGGCTGGACGACGGCCACGGCGACGTCTCCTGCGTCCACCCCGGCTGGCCCGTACTCTCCGGCCGCGGCGAGGTCCTCCGCTCCTACGCCCTGATCATGGCGAACACCGAGTACATCCAGTTCTTCCTCACCGACGTGCACGTCTCCCTCGCCGCCGACACCGCCGTCGTGACCTGCACCGAGAACATCCTCAGCGGCGGCCCCGCCGAAGACGGAGCCGAGCTCGGACCCCTCGTCGGCCAGCTCGTCGTCGCCACCAACGTCTTCCGCCGCACCCCGGACGGCTGGAAGGTCTGGTCCCACCACGGATCACCCGTCCTCGCGGAATCCGACGACGAAGAAGACGACGAGGACACCGTGTGAACCTCGCGATGCCACCGCGCCGAGTGGGTAAGCGAAGCCATGTGGGCCCCCGGCAGGGGCCGCGTACGGACCGCGTCAGTACCCGAAGGTAGATTCGAACCGTGGCACCCGAACCGTCCGCACCCGGCCGAGTGCCCGCCAGACCTACGACAGCAGGAGTGATTCGTGTGGATCGTGTCGCGCTGCGCGGCCTGAGGGCCCGCGGGCACCACGGCGTCTACCCCAGGGAGCGGGAAGAGGGCCAGACGTTCATCGTGGACCTGGTCATGGGCCTCGACACCCGGCCCGCCGCCGCCGACGACGACCTGGCGAAGACCGTGCACTACGGCATCGTCGCCGAAGAGGTCGTCGACGTCGTGCAGGGCGAACCGGTCGACCTGATCGAGACCCTCGCCGAACGCATCGCCCAGCAGTGCCTCAAGCACGACGGCGTCAAGGAGGTGGAGGTCTGCGTCCACAAGCCGGACGCCCCCATCACCGTCCCCTTCGACGACGTCACCATCACGATCACCCGGAGCCGCGCATGAACCGCACACCCAGCGACCCGACGGTCCAGCCGGTCCCCGCCTCCGTGACCGCCCAGGTCGACGCGGCCGACACCACGCTCTCCAATCCCAAGCGAGCCGTCCTGTCCCTCGGCGGCAACCTCGGGAACCGCCTGGAGAACCTCCAGGGCGCCATCGACGCCCTGGAGGACACCCCCGGCGTCCGCGTCAAAGCCGTCTCCCCCGTCTACGAGACCGAGCCCTGGGGCGTCGAGCCGGGATCCCAGCCGTCCTACTTGAACGCCGTGGTGATCGTGAAGACCACCCTGCCCCCCTCCTCCCTCCTGGAGCGCGCCCACGCCGTGGAGGAAGCCTTCCACCGGGTCCGCACCGACCGCTGGGGCGCCCGGACCATCGACGTCGACATCGTCGCCTACGCCGACGAGACCTCCGACGACCCCGCCCTCACGCTCCCGCACCCGCGCGCCCGCGAACGGGCCTTCGTCCTGCGCCCCTGGCTCGACGTGGAGCCCGACGCCACCCTGCCCGGCGCCGGCCGGGTCGCGGACCTCCTGGCAGGCGTGGGCGAGGCAGGCGTGGTCGCCCGCGGCGACCTGGAACTCCGACTGCCCGACTGACCGTTGTCCCCACAGCACGTCGACACCACCGCACGGAACGGACACGAGGGACACCGGTGAAGCAACTGCGGGTCAAGGTACTGGCCGGACTGTTCCTGGCGGCCGGCGTCCTGTCCTGGGGCGGCGCACGCCTGTGGGACTCGCTCGGCACCCTGCCGAGCGTCCCCCTGGCCGCTCCGATCGTCCTCGCAGCCATCGCCGCGGTCCTCCTCGCCACGGCGCTGTCCCTGCGCGCCCGGCTGAAGGCCCAGCGCGAACGCCGCCCCGGCGCGAAGGGCGTGGAACCCCTGATGGCGGCCCGCGCCGTGGTCTTCGGCCAGGCCAGCGCGCTGGTCACGGCCGTGGTCAGCGGCATGTACGGCGGCGTGGGCGTGTTCCTGCTGGGCTTCCTGGATGTCCCCGCCCGCCGCGACCAGGCCCTCTACGCCGGGCTGGCCGTCGCCGCAGGCATCGCGGTCATCGCGGCCGCCCTCTACCTGGAGCGCGTCTGCCGGCTCCCCGAGGACGACGAACCCCCTGGCGCCTCGCCCACAAGGGCGTGAGGCCCCCCGCTACCAGGGCTGCCGCACCAAACGCCCGTTCGCCGGGAAGCCGGGGTGCGGGTCGGGCCGGTAGCTGGAGAAGGTGAACGGCTTCGCCCCCGGAGAGGGGCGGGGCCGTGCTTCTCGGACCTGTACCCGGGTGGACTCATGCAGGTGCAGCGGGTGCTGCTCGGGCACGAAGGTGCCGCGGCTCGCCCAGCGGTCGGAGATGTAGAGCCGCGAAGCCCGCCCTCGCACCTTGCTGGGCGTGAAACGGGCTCCGATGATCGCGGCCCATTCACGGAGAAACGGAACATTGGCGCTCACCACGACACGCCCCCCTGAGGGCAGCTTGACCTCACAGCCGTCGCCGTCAACGTAGCCGTCCATGAAACCCGCGAAGGTCTCGGAATCCCGCAGGACCACTCGGGGGAAATACTGCCGCATATGATGCGGATCCCCGCCCACATATTGCCTGACCAGATCGGACAGGTACGAAGACACCACCCGGACCCGGAAACCGGGCACGTCGCGCTGGAGATACCCCGACGGCCGCGTCACGCTCTCCAAGCGCGCAGGCAGCCCCGTACACGCCGTCGTAGCGGCCGCGAAGCGGGAGGCGAAATCCTCCTCGTTCACGATGAGGGAGATGTAGTTCTTGCCGACCGTCCCGTCGGCACACAGGGCGCCGACGAAATAGCCGAACGCGTAGCCCGACGTGATCGTGAGCCGCTCCCGGCACAGCTTCCGCGCCGGCGTCCACGCGACGGGCAGCCCCGCGGCGTCGCGAGCGGTGACCCAGCCGTAAGGCGTCGCGAGCAGGAGATCGGGGCCGGCGAGGAAGGCCGCCCTGCCCGTCACCACCTCCACGGCATCCCTGGCCTTGACGGCCGCCACGCCCACCACCGTGGTCGGTACGGTCCGCATGCCATTCAGCGTCCACAGGGCCTGCCCTGCGGTGACCGTCTTGGCCTGGGCGCAACCACCGACGAGATTCACCAATTGCTTGCTGGTAAGCCCATACCCCATATCGCACCACCCCTTGACCAGCGATCCGCTCCACTGATCAAGACGATATGGGGCACCGGCAGCAGGCTGCCCTTTTCCCTGCCTATCCGGCCAGTATCAGAGACATCGCCTCGGCGCGCGTCGTAGAATCCCGCAGCTGTCCGCGCACTGCGGACGTCGTCGTCTTCGCCCCCGGCTTGCGGACGCCTCTCAGCGACATGCACATGTGCTCGGCCTCGATCACGACGATGGCGCCGCGCGCTTCCAGGATCTCCATCAGGGAATCGGCGATCTGCGTCGTCAGCCGCTCCTGCACCTGCGGCCGCCGGGCAAAGACATCGACCAGACGGGCCAGCTTGGACAGCCCTGTGATTTTGCCCGATTCGGCGGGAATGTAACCAATATGAGCTACGCCATGAAATGGTAGGAGATGATGCTCACATGTCGCTGTCACGTCAATATCCTTGACGAGCACCATTTCATCATGCCCGATATCAAAGGTCGTGGTCAGAACTTCCTCGGGCTTCTGCCAAAGCCCCGCGAAAAGCTCCCGATATGCCCGCGCCACGCGCGCGGGCGTTTCCCGCAGGCCCTCGCGATCGGGGTCCTCTCCGACCGCGATGAGGAGTTCGCGTACGGCATTCTCGACGCGCTTCTCGTCGTACTCGCCGATCGTGCCGTCGCCGTCCAGTGTCACCGGGTCGGTCATGTGTGCCTCGTTCCGTCTTGCGTGAAGTGCCTGGAGTGGAAATGCCGCGCCCCCACAGGCTAGAACCTGGGGGGCGCGGCATGCATTCCGGGGCCGGGTGCGAGGTCAGCCCTCGGGGCGCTCCTCGGGGGCCGGCTCGGCGGCCTTGGTGGTGTCCACCGCGGTGGCCGAGGCGGCCGTGGCGGTCGACGGGGTGGCGCCGTTGGTGAGGGCCAGTTCCTTCGGAGAGAGGACCGGCGGACGCGTGGAGGGCGTGCGCCGGGAGGAGCCGGTCCAGGCCGGGCGCGGCGGGCGCTTCACGATGGGGGCGAAGATCTCGGCGATCTCCTCCTTGCCCAGCGTCTCCTTCTCCAGGAGGGCGAGGACCAGGTTGTCGAGGACGTCGCGGTTCTCGACGAGGATCTCCCAGGCCTCGTTGTGGGCGGCCTCGATGAGCTTCTTGACCTCTTCGTCGACCAGCGCGGCGACTTCCTCCGAGTAGTCGCGCTGGTGGGCCATCTCGCGACCGAGGAAGGGTTCGGTGTTGTCGCCGCCGAACTTGATCGCGCCGAGGCGCTCGGTCATGCCGTACTGGGTGACCATCGCGCGGGCCGTGGCGGTGGCCTTCTCGATGTCGTTGGCGGCGCCGGTGGTCGGGTCGTGGAAGACCAGTTCCTCGGCGGCGCGTCCGCCCAGCATGTAGGCGAGCTGGTCGAGCATCTCGTTGCGGGTGGTCGAGTACTTGTCCTCGTCCGGGAGGACCATCGTGTAGCCGAGGGCACGGCCGCGGGACAGGATGGTGATCTTGTGGACGGGGTCGGAGTTGGGGGAGGCCGCGGCGACGAGGGCGTGTCCGCCCTCGTGGTAGGCGGTGATCTTCTTCTCCTTGTCCGACATGATGCGGGTGCGCTTCTGCGGACCTGCGACCACGCGGTCGATCGCCTCGTCGAGCATGTGGTTGTCGATGAGCTTCTTGTCGCTGCGCGCGGTGAGCAGGGCGGCCTCGTTGAGGACGTTGCTCAGGTCGGCTCCGGTGAAGCCGGGGGTGCGGCGGGCGACGGCGGCCAGGTCGACGTCGGGCGCGACGGGCTTGCCCTTCTGGTGGACCTTGAGGATCTCCAGGCGGCCCTGCATGTCGGGGCGGTCGACGGCGATCTGGCGGTCGAACCGGCCGGGGCGCAGGAGTGCCGGGTCGAGGATGTCGGGGCGGTTGGTGGCGGCGATGAGGATGACGCCGCCCTTGACGTCGAAGCCGTCCATCTCGACGAGGAGCTGGTTCAGGGTCTGCTCGCGCTCGTCGTGGCCGCCGCCGAGGCCGGCGCCGCGGTGGCGGCCGACGGCGTCGATCTCGTCGACGAAGACGATGGCGGGGGCGTTTGCCTTGGCCTGCTCGAACAGGTCGCGGACACGGGAGGCGCCGACGCCGACGAACATCTCGACGAAGTCGGAGCCGGAGATCGAGTAGAAGGGGACGCCGGCTTCGCCTGCGACGGCGCGGGCCAGGAGCGTCTTGCCGGTGCCGGGGGGGCCGTAGAGCAGG
Source organism: Streptomyces sp. CC53 (assembly GCF_001865245.1). GTDB lineage: Bacteria > Actinomycetota > Actinomycetes > Streptomycetales > Streptomycetaceae > Streptomyces. The sequence goes on from NZ_MKXB01000105.1 coordinate 66,236, forward strand.
ACGCCCTTGGGGATCTTGGCGCCGACGGCCTGGAACTTGGCGGGTTCCTGGAGGAACTCCTTGATCTCGTGGAGTTCCTCGACGGCTTCTTCTGAGCCGGCGACGTCGGCGAAGGTGGTCTTGGGGGTGTCCTTGGTGATCAGCTTGGCCTTGGACTTCCCGAAGTTCATGACCCGGGAGCCGCCGCCCTGCATCTGGTTCATCAGGAACAGGAAGACCAGCACGATGAGGACGAACGGCAGCAAGGACAGCAGGACGGAGACGAAGGTGCTCTGCTTGGTCGGTGAGATCGTGTAGCCCTTGTCGATCTCACCTGCCTCGAACTTCTGCTGCAGTGTGGCGGCCAGGTCGGAGCCTTGGGTTCCGATGTAGCTGGCCTGGACCTTCTCCTTGCCGTCGATCTTCTGGCCGTCCTTGAGGTCGACCTTGATCATTTGTTCGTCGCCGGTGGTCAGCTTGACCTGCTCGACCTGGTTCCTGTCGATCGCCTGGACGACCTTGCCGGTGTCCACCGTCTCGTAGCCAGTGCCCGAGCCGACGACCTGCATCAACACGACCACGGCGAGGACGGCCAGCACGATCCACATGACCGGCCCACGGAAGTATCGCTTCACGTCCATCCATACGGAGCGGTGCCGCCCCGTCCCTCCTGCCCGTAGGTAAATGCTGCTGTGAGAGTAAGCGGTGCTGTCAGTTCAGCACTGGTGTGGGGGATAGCTGTTCTTCGGACGGTACCCCAGCGCGGCCGTCATGGCTGCTTTCCCCTCGTCCAACGCCGGGGGAGGGGTCAGGGTTCCCCGTGCCGCCCGCAGCCGGAGGGGCCGCGGGCGGACGGGGTCCGCGCGGGTGCCGCACCGCGGTGTCAGCCGCCGTAGACGTGCGGTGCGAGGGTGCCGACGAACGGCAGGTTGCGGTACTTCTCGGCGTAGTCGAGCCCGTAGCCGACGACGAACTCGTTGGGGATGTCGAAGCCGATCCACTTCACGTCGATGGCGACCTTGGCCGCCTCGGGCTTGCGCAGCAGGGTGCAGACCTCCAGGGAGGCCGGCTCGCGCGAGCCGAGGTTGGAGAGCAGCCAGGACAGGGTCAGTCCCGAGTCGATGATGTCCTCGACGATCAGGACGTGCTTGCCCTTGATGTCGGTGTCCAGGTCCTTGAGGATGCGGACGACCCCGGAGGACTGGGTGCCGGCGCCGTACGAGGAGACGGCCATCCAGTCCATGGTGACAGGGGTGGACAGGGCGCGGGCCAGGTCCGCCATCACCATGACGGCGCCCTTGAGGACGCCGACGAGGAGCAGGTCCTTGCCGGCGTACTCGGCGTCGATCTTGGCGGCCAGCTCGGCCAGCTTCGCGTCGATCTCTTCCTTGGTGATGAGCACCGACGCGAGGTCGGCACCCATGTCGTTCTGGTTCACCCGGGTCACTTTCGTTGCGGCCTGCGGCGGCCTTCGGTCAGCCTTGCCGGATGACCAGTCTGCCACCCTGGCGGCGCGCGACGACGCGGCCGGGCAGATTGATGGCTCCCTGGCCCCGCCAGCCGGTGATCAGCCGGTCGAGTTCCTCGACGTGCCGGGCGAAGAGGGAGCCGGCGGGGGCTCCTTCAGCGATGGCGGCGCGGCGCAGGACCCGGCGGCGCACGGCCGGGGGCAGGGCGTGGAGCTTGGCGCATTCCAGTCGGCCGGCTTCGTCGCGTACGGTCGCGTCGGCCTGGGCGGCCCAGGTGTCGAGGGCGTCGGCGTCGTCGCGGCAGAGCTGCGCGGTGCGGGCAAGGGCTTCGACGACGCCTTTGCCGAGGGACTTCTCCAGGGCGGGGAGCCCTTCGTGCCGGAGACGGGACCGGGTGTAGGCGGGGTCGGCGTTCATGGGGTCGTCCCAGACGGGGAGGGACTGCGCGAGGCACGCCGTGCGGGCGGTCTGCCGGTCGAGCTGGAGGAAGGGGCGGCGGTAGCGGCGGGCGGGTCCGGTGACGGCGGCCATGCCGGACAGGGAGCGGATGCCGGAGCCCCGGGCGAGGCCGAGGAGGACGGTCTCGGCCTGGTCGTCGCGGGTGTGGCCGAGGAGGACGGCGGCGGCGCCGTGCCGTTCGGCCGCTTCGTCGAGTGCGGCGTAGCGGGCGTCGCGGGCGGCGGCTTCGGGGCCGCCCGTGCGGCCGACGGTCACGGTGAGGGCCTCGACGGGGTCGAGTCCCAGGGCGGTGAGCCGGGAGGCGACTTCGGCGGCGCGGAGGTCGGAGCCGGACTGGAGGCCGTGGTCGACGGTGATGCCGCCCGCGCGGACGGCGAGCTTGCGGGCCTCGAAGGCGAGGGCGGAGGCGAGGGCCATGGAGTCTGCGCCGCCGGAGCAGGCGACGAGGACGAGGGGACGGCGGCCGTCGCCGGTGGTCTCGGAGTGTTCGGAGAGGACGTCGTGGAGTACGCGGCGAACCGCCAGGCGTATCGCCGCGACCGCAGGATGGGGACCCATGTCCGGTGCCCTTCGTGGAGTTGGGGGGTGCCTCGGTCGGAGTCTTAACGGTCGGAACGGGGGGTTCGGTCACTCACTCCGTCACGCAGAGTGCGTCGATGGTGACAGAACAGGGCCGTTTCCCCGAGGATCGCACGCCTATCCCTCGCCCACGGTCCCTCGGATGGGTGATGGGCGGCGTTTCTGCGGTCCTGGACCGGAATTGTGCCCTCCGTATCCTGCTCGGTTGCTGCGTCGTACTGTTCGGTTGCGGCGGCCCGGACACCGGTCCGCCGCGGCCCGGGGGCGCCGTCAGTCGGCGCGGCGGTGCACGCGGGCGATCCAGTCCGCGGGGCGGGCGATCTCCGCCTTCGTGGGCAGGGTGTTCGGCGAGGTCCAGACGCGGTTGAAGCCGTCCATGCCGACCTCGTCGACGACCGCGCGGACGAAGCGCTCGCCGTCGCGGTACTGGCGGAGCTTGGCGTCCAGGCCGAGCAGCTTGCGCAGGGCCTGGTCGAGGCGCGAGGCGCCGCGGGCGCGCCGCTGCTGGAACTTCTCGCGGATCTCCAGCACGGACGGGACGACCTGGGGGCCCACTCCGTCCATCACGTAGTCGGCGTGGCCTTCCAGCAGCGACATGACCGCGGTGAGCCGGCTGAGGATCTCGCGCTGCTCGGGGCTCTGGACGAGGTCGACGAGGGAGCGGCCGTCGTGGCCGTCGTCTTCCGGGCGGGCTCCGGTGAACGCCTGGGCGGCCTCTCGGAGGCGCTCCAGCACGGTGGCCGGGTCGACGTCGGTGGCGCCGAGGAAGGACTGGATCTCGCCCTGGAGGTGGTCCCGCAGCCAGGGCACTCCGGTGAACTGGGTGCGGTGCGTCTCCTCGTGAAGGCTGACCCAGAGGCGGAAGTCGTGGGGGTCGACGGCGAGCTCCCGCTCGACGTGGACGATGTTCGGCGCGACCAGGAGGAGTCGGCCCGCTCCGTCCGGTCCGGCCGGGAGTTCGCCGGTGCCGGGCGCGAAGGTCTCGTACTGGCCGAGGACGCGGGAGGCGAGGAAGGACAGCAGCATGCCGAGTTCGACGCCGGTGACCTTGCCGCCGACGGCTCCGGCGACGGCGCCCCCGGCGGTGCCGGAGCGGCGCTCGGCCATCTTGTCGAGGAGGGGTTTGAGGAGCTCCCGGAAGCCGGCGACGTTGGCGCGGATCCAGCCGGGGCGGTCGACGACGAGGACGGGGGTGTCCGCGGGTTCGTGGCCCTCGGGGATCATGCGGGTGAAACCGCGGACGTGCTCCTCGGACGCCTTCGCGTGGCGTCGCAGTTCCGCGACGACCTGGCGGGCTTCGTCGCGGCTGACCTCGGGCCCCGGGCGTACGAAGCGGGTCGCGGTCGCGACGGCGAGGTTCCAGTCGACCATCCCGTAAGAAGCGGCACCACCGATGCTCGTCATGCGTCAACCGTACGTGCTCCGCGGCACATCGGTGAGGGCGCGAGGGCGGGCGGAGTACGGCTCGTGGGGGTCTACGCGCGCGTGGCGGATGTGGTCAGGGCGGTGGCGAGGGCGTCGAGGGCCGGCTGGGCGGCGTACGGGGAGGGGGTGTCGGAGGCGAGGAAGGCGAAGGCCAGGAGCCGGCCGTCCGGAGTGGCGGCGAGGCCGGAGAGCGCGTTGACGCCGGTCAGGGTGCCGGTCTTGGCGCGGACGAGGCCGGCGCCGGGCGAGTCGGGGCCGTAGCGCTCCTTGAGGGTGCCGCTGAAGCCTCCGACGGGGAGACCGGTGAGGACCGGGCGCAGGGCTGGGCGGCCGGGGTCGGCGGCGCGGACGAGGAGGGTGGTGAGGAGGCGGGCGGAGAGGCGGGTGCGGCGGTCCAGGCCGCTGCCGTCGGTGATGCGGGCGCCGTCGAGGGGAATGCCGAGCCGGGCCAGTTCGGCGCGTACGGCGGCGCCGGCGCCGCTGAAGGTGGCGGGGTGGCCCGTGGTGCGGGCGGTGTGCCGGGCGAGAGCCTCCGCGAGGTCGTTGTCGCTGTGGGTGAGGGTGCGTTCGACGAGGGCGGAGAGCGGCGCGGAGCGGGTGCGGGCGAGGACGGTGGCGCCCTGGGGGCTGCGGGCGGCCTTGGGGACGCCGGTCAGGGCGACGCCTTCGGCGCGCAGTAGCGCGGCGAAGGCGCGGGCGGTGTCGCCGGCGGGGTCGGTGGAGCGGGGGGCGGGGCCGTGGGCGGAGCCGTCGAGGCGGGCCGCGTCGGTCATGAGCGCGGTGACGGGGGCCAGGTTCGGGTTGACGCCGATGGGGTGGCGGGCGGGGCCGGTGAAGAGGGAGGTGTCGTAGGTGAGGGCGGCGGGCCGGGGGGCCTTCGCGCCGTCCGGGGGTGCGGTGCGCAGGGCGCGGGCGGTGTCGCGGGCCAGGACCGCGAGGCGGGAGCGGTCCAGGGTGGGGTCGCCGCCGCCTACCAGGGTGAGGCGCCGGGGGTCGGCCGGGTCTGCGGTGACGGTGGTGGTGAGCCGGTGGCCGGGTCCGAGGGCGGAGAGCGCGGCTGCGGCGGTGGCGAGCTTGACGGTGGAAGCGGGGGTCATGGGGGTGGTGTCGCCGCTGCCGTACAGCGGGCGGCCGGTGGTCGCGTCGACGACGGAGGCGGTGCGCAGGGGGCCGAGGCCCGGGTCGCGCAGCAGCGGGCCGAGCGCGGCGGCGAGACCGGCTTCGGTCGTGGCGGTCGCGCCGGGCGGGGCCGTCGCTGCGGGTGCGGCGGGGGCCGTGAGGGCGGTGAGGACCGGGGGCGCGCTGGGGGCGGGCTTCGGCGCGGGCCGGGTGGGCGCGGGCGCCGGGGCGGGTGTGCCGGGCCCGTGATGTGCGCCACCTGTGCGGCCGGGGGCGGCCGCGCGGAGCCGCTCGGCCGTACGCTGGCCCCCGTCCCAGGGCCCGGCCAGTCCGGCCGCCGTGGCGGCCAGGACCAGTCCGAGGACGGCGGAGACCGCCGTCAGACGCAGGACCTTCCGCTCCGGCACGGCTGACCAGCCCCTTTCGCGAGCACGTGGTGGCGTGAGGGACACTTAACCACCGAGCTGGGCCGCGATCACGACCTGCCGGAGCCTTCGGCGCCGGGTCGCGTCCGTCCAGTCACCCGACACTGTGCTGATCCTTGGAGGAGCCACCCGTGGAGTTCGACGTCTGCATCGAGATTCCGAAGGGTTCGCGGAACAAGTACGAGGTGGACCACGAGACCGGTCGTATCCGTCTCGACCGCCACCTGTTCACGTCGACGGTCTACCCGGCCGACTACGGCTTCGTCGAGGGCACCCTGGGTGAGGACGGCGACCCGCTGGACGCGCTGGTCATCCTCGACGAGCCGACCTTCCCCGGCGTGCTGGTGAAGTGCCGCGCCATCGGCATGTTCCGCATGACGGACGAGGCCGGCGGCGACGACAAGCTGCTGTGCGTCCCGGCGGGCGACCCGCGGATGGACCACCTGCAGGACATCCACAACGTGCCGGAGTTCGACCGTCTGGAGATCCAGCACTTCTTCGAGGTCTACAAGGACCTGGAGCCCGGCAAGTCCGTCGAGGGCGCGAACTGGGTGGGCCGCGCCGAGGCGGAGGCCGAGATCGAGGCGTCCGTGAAGCGCCTGGCGGCGCAGGGCGGCGCTCACTGAGCAGGCCCTCTTGGTCCGTGTGGCGGGCGGTGCACCTGTGAGGTGCGCCGCCCGCCTCGCGTTGTGTCGTGGTTCCGTGCCCATACTGGGCGGGGCGGGGGGCATACGAGGGGGACGGGGGCGAACGGACGGGCAGCGGAAGTGAGGGCAGGGCGCGAGTGGTGGCGGAGCAGCCGCACGGTGACGAGGAGGACCGCAAGCCGCAGTCGGACGAGGCGCACAGCGCCTTCACTCCGCCTGCCGGGGTGCAGGCCCCCGGGCTTTCCGAGGACGATCACCCGACGTCGGAGTTCGCCCTCCCGGAGGGTCTGGAGGGGCTGACCGAGCACGCGGACGAGCAGGAGGGGTCGGCGTTCGCGCCGCCGTCGACCTGGACGACCGCCACGTTCGACGCGCGCCTGGCCCATCCGGCGTACACGCCGGCGCAGGGCGGGCCCGCGGTGCGGCTGTCGAAGGACGCGCCGTGGCAGGACCGGATGCGCACGATGCTGCGGATGCCGGTGGGCGACCGGCCGGTGCCCGAGGCGATCCAGCGGCAGGAGGAGGGCAGCGGCCCGGCGGTGCCGCGGGTGCTGGACCTGACGCTGCGCATCGGTGAGCTGCTGCTGGCCGGCGGTGAGGGCGCGGAGGACGTCGAGGCGGCGATGTTCGCGATCTGCCAGGCGTACGGCCTGGACCGCTGCGAGCCCACGGTGACGTTCACGCTGCTGTCGGTGACGCACCAGCCGTCGCTGGTGGACGACCCGGTGACGGCCAGCCGGACGGTGCGGCGGCGGGGCACGGACTACACGCGGCTGACCGCCGTCTACCAGCTGGTCGCGGACATCAGCGCGACCGATCACGACGTGACGCTGGAGGAGGCGTACCGGCGGCTCGCGCTGATACGGCGCAACCGGCACCCGTACCCCGGGTGGGCGCTGACGACCGCTGCGGGCGGCCTGGCCGGGGCGGCCTCGGTGCTGCTGGGCGGCGGTCTGTGGGTGTTCCTGATCGCGGCGGCCGGGGCGATGCTGGGCGACCGGCTGGCCTGGCTGGCGGCGGGGCGCGGCCTGCCGGAGTTCTACCAGTTCGCGGTCGCGGCGGTGCCGCCCGCGGCGCTGGGTGTGACGGTGAGCCTGCTGCACTGGGACCTGCGGCCGTCGGCGGTGATCACCGGTGGGCTGTTCGCGCTGATCCCGGGGCGGGCCCTGGTGGCGGCGGTGCAGGACGGACTGACGGGCTTCTACATCACGGCGTCGGCGCGGCTGCTGGAGGTCGCGTACTTCTTCGTCGCGATCGTGGTGGGCGTGCTGACGGCGCTGTACGTGGGGGTGCAGCTCGGCGCGAAGCTGAACCCGGAGGGCACGGTCGCGCCGGTGGAGCGGCCGGGGGTGCAGATCGCGGCGGCGATGGTGCTGTCGCTGACCTTCGCGGTGCTGCTCCAGCAGGAGCGGTCCACGGTGCTGTTCGCGATGCTGAACGGGGCGGTGGCGTGGGTGGTGTTCGCAGCGATAGCGGTGACGGCGAACGGGTCGGCGGTGCTGGCGACGGCGGTGGCGGCCGGGCTGGTGGGTCTCTTCGGGCAGCTGACGGCGCGGTACGAGCACACGTCGTCGCTGCCGTACGTGACGGCGGCGATCGGTCCGCTGCTGCCCGGTTCGGCGACGTACTACGGGGTGCTGAACATCGCGCAGAACCGTATCGACGCGGGCTTCGCGTCGCTGGCGCGGGCGGCCGCGCTGGCGCTGGCCATCGCGATCGGCGTGAACCTGGGCGGTGAGCTGGCGCGGATGTTCCTGCGTGCGCCGGGCTCGGCGGCGTCGCGCCGGGCGGCGAAGCGGACGAGGGGCTTCTGACCGGTGCCGGCCACTGCCGGCCGCACGTCGGGGCCGCCCCGGCCGCACCGGCCGGGCGGTCCTCCGTACCGTCGCGTGCGGCGGTAGCGGGCGGGCTCCCGGAACGGCCGCGCGGGGGCGAACGGGCGCCGGGTGACGGCCTCGTGCGCGCGGACAGGCGCTGGGGGTGACAGCCGCGCGCGGGGGCGGACGGGCGCCGGGGTGAACAGCCGCGACGACAAGCGGGCGCCCGTGACCGCCACCGGAGCGGGCGGGCGACCCGGTGCGGCCCCGCCGGCAGGGGGCGCCCGGTGAAGGCAGGGGGCGCCCGGCCGCGACCGCCGGGAGGAGCAGGTGCGCCCAGTGGGCGGACGGGAGCAGCGGGTGCCCGGTGGGCGGGCGCAGGAGCAGGTGCCCAGCGGGCGGACGGGAGGAGCAGGCACCCCGTGGGCGGGAGCCGGGCGAGTGCCCCGGTGCGCGGACGGCCGGGCTTGGCTGCGGAGCCGGGCGGTCCGCGCACCGGGGCCGGGAGCGCCGACAGGTGGACCTCCTAGGATGGTTGTCACCCTCCACCCGCCTCCAGGACGGTCCGCGCTGGCGCCGTCCCGCTACGAAACCGGGAGACCATGGCTAAGCTGGCCGGCCCCCATCTCTTCAACATGTTCCGCGGCTCCCTCATCGGGGCTGCCGAGGCCGTGCCGGGCATCAGCGGCGGCACCGTCGCCCTGATCACGGGCGTGTACGAGAAGCTCATCGGCGGTGCGGGCCACCTGACGAGCGCCGTGCGCATCGCCGCGTCGGACCTGCCCCGTGGCAGGGGCGGGGCGAGGGCCCGCGCCGAGGCGGGGAAGGTCGACTGGCAGGTCGTCGTCCCGCTGCTGATCGGCATGGGAGCGGCGCTGGTGCTGGCCGCGAAGCTGCTCGCCCCGCTGATCAAGGAGCACCCGCAGTACGCGTACGCGGTGTTCTTCGGCCTGGTGCTGGCGTCGCTGTACGTGCCGTACTCCAGCTCCGGTCGGCGCTGGCGTCCGCTGGACTACGTGCTGGGGCTCGCGGTGGCCGTGGGGAGCTTCGTGCTGACGGGGCTGCCGCCCGCGCAGGTGCCCACCCACCCGCTGATCGTTGCCGCCGCGGGCGCCGTGGCGATCTGCGCCCTGGTCCTGCCGGGGGTCTCGGGCTCCTTCCTGCTGCTGACGCTGGGCCTGTACGAGCCGACGATCGACGCCGTCAACGAGCGGGACTTCGGCCACCTCGGGGCGTTCGCGATCGGCTGCCTGATCGGGCTGGCGCTGTTCGTGAAGCTGCTGAAGTGGCTGCTGGAGAACTACCACCACATGACGCTGGTCGTGATGACCGGTCTCATGGCGGGCTCCCTGCGGGCCCTGTGGCCGTGGCAGGACGAGGACCGCACGCTGCTCGCCCCGAGCGGCGAGGTGGCCCTGACGTTCGGGCTCGCCGCGGTCGGCGCCCTGGTCGTGATCGCCGTCCTGGTGGTGGAGCACCGGGCGAAGGCCCGCGCGCTGTCCGCCCCGGCCGGGCGCGGCCGGCACGCGCGCGTCCCGGCGCCGGACCAGCAGTACGCCGGTGACGGGGCCCGCAGGGGCTGACCTCCACCGGCGGTGGACACGGCGCCGCCCGGCCCCCTCGCGGGGTGCCGGGCGGCGCCGCACTCGTGTACGGGCACCCCGGGGAAGGGCCGCCGGCCCGATCCGGGACCGGACGGACCGATCCGGGACCGGCGGCCGGGGCCGGTCGAACCGGTTGCGCACCGGCGGGCCCGCCGGGATCAGCGGCCCACCGGTGCGGCCTCCCGCGCCTCCCCTGCGGACGCGGGACGGCTCCGCCTGCGTACGGCTCCGGCACCGCGCCCGGTCAGCCTGCCGCGCACGGCGAGGCGGGCGTACCGGAAGTCGGCGAGGCGGGCCGCGAGCAGACCGGCCCGGCCCCGGTCGGCGCCGTCCGGCAGCAAGTCGGACATGCCCCCGGACGGCCCGGCGTGCCGCACGCCCCCGGGCGCGGGCGGGCGTCAGGCGCTCCTGCGGTCCGCGTTGGCGTGGATCGCCGCACGCAGGTGCTCGGCGAGCCCCGGACGCATCGCGTCGTAGAACGCCTTGAAGCGCTCGTCCTCCACGTACATGTCCGCGAGGCACCGCTGCATCGCGTAGGGGCACTCGTAGTACCAGCGGTTGATGCTCTGCCGGTGCTCCTCGGCCATGTCCATGGCCCGCTCGGAGGTCGGCTCCTCGCCGTCCTCCATGAGCGCGGCGTAGCGCGCGCCCCAGTCCTTCGCCTCGTCCTGGACGCGCTGCCAGTCCTCCTTGGTGTAGCGGGAGGTGCGGCGCTGCGACTCCTTGTACGCGTCGGTACCGCCCCAGCGCTGCTCGGTCTCCTCGGCGTACTGGTCGGGGTCGTGGTCCCCGAACACCTCGAACTTCTCCTCAGGCGTGAGATTGATGCCCATCTTCCTGGCCTCCAAGGCGTGTTCGACGGCCTCGGCCATCTTCTGCAGTTCGTCGATCCGCGCGGTCAGCAGGCGGTGCTGGCGCCGCAGGTGCTCCTGCGGGTCCGCGTCCGGGTCGTCGAGCAGGGCCGTGACCTGGTCGAGCGGGAAGCCGAGCTCCCGGTAGAACAGGATCTGCTGCAGCCGGTCGAGGTCCTCGTCCTCGTAGCGGCGGTGCCCGGAGGCGCTGCGGCCGCTCGGGCGGAGCAGCCCGATCTCGTCGTAGTGGTGCAGGGTGCGCACCGTGACCCCGGCGAAACCGGCGACCTGTCCCACGGAATAGCTCATGGCCGTCCCGCTCCCTTCCTTCGGTACGTCCTCAAGCCTGGGTCCTCACGCCACGTGAGGTGCAAGCCGGAAGAGCGGGCCGCTGTCAGATGCGGTCGCCGGGGTGCGGCACGCCGGTCGCGTACGGGTTGTCCTGGCCGTCGGCGAGGACGCCGCGGAAGGGCTCGCCCTCGCCCGCGAAGGTGTACGCGCCGCCCTCGATGCGGTCGATGAGGCCGCGGGTCCAGGCGGCCCCGGCGTCGGCCTGGTGCAGCCACAGGTGCATGATCTCCCCGATGTGGCCGAGCTGCTCGGCACCGCCCTCGGGGAGGTACTCCCCGGTGACCGTCGCCCGCCACCGCTCCAGGCCCTCGACGCGGCGCCGCAGCAGGGCGACGACCTCCCCGCGCGGCAGGTCGACGAGGAAGCCCAGAGCGGCCGTGAGGCTGTCGGGCTTCTGGTCGTGGGCGGTCAACGCCTTCCGCAGGAGCGCGAAGTACTCCTCGGTGCCCTTGTCGGTGATCTCGTACTCGGTGCGCGGCGGGCCCCCGGCCGTGCTGGGCGCGGTCTCGTGGGCCCGCAGCAGCCCCTGCTTCGCCATCTGCTTGAGCGCGTGGTAGATCGACCCCGGTTTGGCGTTCGACCACTCGTGGGCGCCCCAGTACTCCAGGTCGTTGCGGACCTGGTAGCCGTGCGCCCGCCCGTGCTGGCGCACGGCCCCGAGGACCAGGAGCCGGATCGCCGACATGCCCGCACCGTCCCTTCACGCCTGTCATGGGCTGTGGGACGAGGGTACGGGCACGCCGCGGCCGCTACGACGCCTGCCCGTCCCGCTCCAGGGCGATGAGCTCGAACGACGTCTTCCCGTCCAGGGACTCGCGGATGATGTCGGCGTGGCCGGCGTGCCGCGCGAACTCCTGCACCAGGTGCAGCGCGAGCCAGCGCACGGAGACCCGGCCGTCCTTGGGGAACCAGGGCGCCTCGGGCAGCGGGAACGTGTCGTCCAGGCTCGGCACCGCGCGGACGAACTCCTCGGTCTCCTTGACGACGCCGTCCCAGTACGCGAGCACGCCGGGGACGGTCTCCTCGCCGATCAGCCGGAACCCCTCGTGCCAGGTGTCCTGCGTGCGCTGCCGCTCGTTCGGCCGCTGCTGGGCCAGCCGGAGCCAGTTCAGCTCCACCTCGGCCGCGTGCTTGAGCAGGCCGGACAGGGACAGCTCGCTGGCGCTGGGGCGGCTCGCCGCCTGCTCCTCGGTGAGCCCGAGCACCGCGCGGCGGAGCGCGTCGCGCTGCGCCGCCACGAAGGAGAGCAGCGCGCCGCGCTCGTCGCCGTGCGCCTCTGCGGGGACAAGAGCAACCATGACGGGTCCGCCTTTCGTTCCGTATCGGCGTGCCGCCCACCTGGCGGCACGCCCGTCGGCCGGTGCGACCTGGCGTCCGCCCCGCCGCACCGCCGACCTGACGGGGCTCACGTTACGGACCGAAGAGGTCAGATCCTGTCCGCTTCGCCGGACGGTCGGCGCCCGGAGGGGATCAGAACGGGAATCCGCTGCGCCGGTGCTGGATGGAGATCCACTTGTAGGTGGTGAAGGCGTCCACCGTGGCCTCGCCGTTGAGGCGGCCGACGCCGGAGTGCTTCTCCCCGCCGAAGGGGACGATGGGCTCGTCGTGGACGGTGCCGTCGTTGATGTGGATCATGCCGGTGCGGATGCGCTGGGCGAGGCGCACGCCGCGCTCGATGTCCCCGGTGTGGACGGCGCCGCTGAGCCCGTACGGGGTGTCGTTGGCGATCCGCACGGCCTCGTCGTCCCCGTCGAACGGGATGATCAGGGCGACCGGGCCGAAGATCTCCTGGGACAGGACGGCCGCGCCCTCGGGCACGTCGGTGAGGACGGTCGGGGGGACGACGTTGCCCTGGGTGCGACCGCGCACCAGCGGGGTGGCGCCCGCGGCGACCGCCTGCTCCACGATGGACGTGACCGCCTCGGCCTGGGCGGCGCTGATGAGGGGGCCGACGTGAGTCTCGGGGTCGGCGGGGTCGCCGCTCCTGAGCGTCTTCACCTTGGCGACGTACTTCTCGGTGAACGCGTCGGCGACGGAGCGGTCCACGAGGACGCGGTTGGCGGCCATGCAGACCTGGCCCTGGTGCACGAACCGGCTGAAGACGGCGGCGTCGACGGCGTAGTCCAGGTCGGCGTCGTCGAGGACGACGAGGGCGCTGTTGCCGCCGAGCTCCAGCACGGCCCGCTTGAAGTGGGCGGCGCAGACGCCGGCGACGTGCCGGCCGACCCGGTCGGAACCGGTGAAGGAGATCACCGACGGCACCGGGTGCTCCAGCAGCGCGTCCCCGATCTCCGCGATGTCGGTCACGACGACGTTGAGCAGACCGGGCGGCAGGCCCGCGTCCTCGAAGATCTTCGCGATGAGCGTGCCGCCGAGGACGGGGGTGTTCTGGTGCGGCTTGAGCACGACGCCGTTGCCGAGGGCCAGGGCCGGGGCGACCGACTTGATCGACAGGAAGAAGGGGAAGTTGAAGGGGCTGATCACGCCGACGACCCCGGCGGGGATGCGGTAGACCCGGTTCTCCTTGCCGTCGATGGGCGACGGCAGGATGCGGCCCTCGGCCCGCAGCGCGAGGCTCATGGACTCCCGTATGAACTCCTTGGCGAGGTGGATCTCGAAACCCGCCTTGAGGCGCGTCCCGCCCAGCTCCGCGACGATCGCCTCGGTGATCTCGGCCTCGCGGTCCTCGATCAGCCGCAGCGCGCGCTCGAAGACGGTGCGCCGGGCGTACGGGTTGGTCTCGGCCCAGGCGCGCTGCGCTCTCTCCGCGGCGCGGTACGCCTGGTCCACCTCGTCGACGGTGGCGACGGTGAGGGAGGCGAGCTTCTCCTCGTTGTACGGGTTGACGTCGATGATGTCCCAGGAGCCGCCGCCGGGCCGCCACTCGCCGTCGATGTACTGCAGGGCCAGATCTGTGAAGTAGGACATGCCATCCCTTCCGGAGGCCGACGGAAGGACCGGGGTGAGGCCCTCCGAGCCGGCTGCGCCGAGCGCCTGTGATGGAACGTCATCCTACGTGTGGGGCAGACGAGTTGGAGGTCACCGGCAGATGAACCGGGGGGACGGCTCAGATCAGCTGGAGCAGCCCCCTGAGGACGTCGCGGCTCCCCTCGGGGTCCGGGCTGTCCTCGCGCAGCCGGTCCATCGCCCGCTCGTACTGGGCGACCTCCTCGGGCTTGTCGATGTACAGCGCGCCCGTCAGCTGCTCCAGGTACACGATGTCGGAGAGGTCGGACTCGGGGAACCGCAGCATGGTGAAGGCACCGCTCTCCCCGGAGTGCCCGCCGAAACTGAACGGCATCACCTGGAGGGTGACGTTGGGCTGCTCGGAGATCTCGATGAGGTGCTTGAGCTGCTCGCGCATGACGGCCCGGTCGCCGTACGGGCGGCGCAGCGCCGCCTCGTCGAGAACGGCGTGGAACTGCGGGGCGCGTTCGGACACCAGGACCTTCTGCCGCTCCAGCCGGAGTGCGACCCGGCGGTCGATCTCGGCCTGGGGTGCGCCGGGCATGCCCCGGGCGACGACGGCGTGGGCGTACGCCTCCGTCTGGAGCAGTCCGTGGATGAACTGCACCTCGTAGATGCGGATGAAGGAGGCGGCGCCTTCGAGGCCGATGTAGGTCTGGAACCAGCCGGGCAGCACGTCGCCGTAGCTGTGCCACCAGCCCGCGATGTTGGCCTCGCGGACGAGGCCGAGGAGCGCCTCGCGCTCCTGCTCGTCGGTGACGCCGTAGAGCGTCAGCAGATCTTCGACGTCCCTCGCCTTGAAGCTCACCCGGCCCAACTCCAGACGGCTGATCTTTGATTCGGACGCGCGGATCGCGTATCCCGCGGCCTCGCGCGTGATGCCGCGCGACTCGCGCAGTCGCCGGAGCTGGGAGCCCAGCAGTATGCGGCGTACGAGGGAGCCGCCCGATTCCTTCGCGGTCACCTTTCCAACCCTCCCCATCGCTGGTGTGTACGACGGAGCGCCCCCAAGCCCCGAGGAAGCGGATTCTGCCACCAAAACGCTTCAGCCCGTACGCGAACGATTACAGAGTGAGCAACTCTTCGGCCACACCCGGAAGTTGGGCCGGGGGAAGATATGGCCAGAAACTCCGTGCGCCGGGACACGTCGGGCGCGTGCACGTGCATCTGCCCTTGCATCTGCCCCTGCCTTTCGGAACGATGGTCCCCGCGCACCTGCGTAACCGTTCGTGTTGTAGCACCACAGCCGCGAAATCGGGGAGTGCCTCGCATGGGGACGAATGGATCGACCATGCTCGCGCCGTTAAGGCAGGGGCTTCCTCCGATCGACGCCGCGTCCGTGTCCAGCTCCGCGTCCTGCGCGCTGCCCGCCCGGTACGAGGCCGTGCGCGGTGCCCGCCAGTTCACGGACACGACCCTGGCGCAGTGGAACCTGAGCGACCGGTTCGATGACGTGGCGCTCGTCGTGTCGGAGCTGGTGACCAACGCCCTGCGGCACGCGCTGCCCGCCGACACCCCGCGGGACCACCCGCACGACCCGCCGGTACGGCTGCACCTCATACGCTGGGCGAGCCGCCTGGTGTGCGCGGTGCGCGACCCGAGCCCGCAGACGCCGCGGACGCCGGAGCCCCGGACGGCCGAGGAGGACTTCTCGGCGGAGTCCGGGCGCGGGCTGTTCCTCGTCGAGTCGTTCAGCGACAGCTGGGGCTGGCACCCCCTGGCGGGAACCCTGCACGGCAAGGTGGTCTGGGCGCTGTTCCGACTGCCGGACGGCCCGTAGGACACAGGTACGGCGAGCGCACGGCACCGCGAACACGAGGGGCTCCGGGACCGGGGCCCCTTTTCCCGTACCCCGTACCCCGTACCCCGTGCCCCGTGGCGCGTCACGCCCGTCGGGACCGGTACGGACCGGCCGGGACCGTACGCACCCGTCGCGACCGGTACGGGTAGCGGGGCGAGCGCACACCGGGCAGCCGCCCCATGCCGCCGGGCCGGGCGCCCCCCGGGCCGGGCGCCCCCCGGGCCGGGCGCCCCCCGCCGCCCGGGCAGCCCACAGCAGGCGGGGACCGCACGCCGAGGAGGGGCCGCCCAGCGCGAGGGCGGCCGCGCGCGGGCGCGGCCGGACCGCCCACCGCGCCACCCGCCCCGCGTGGTGCAGCCCGCCCCTCGGGTCAGATGTCGACGAGGTGGTCGAACTCGCCGTCCTTCACGCCGAGCAGCATCGCCTCGATCTCCGCGGGCGTGTAGACGAGTGCGGGCCCTTCGGGAAACCGGGAGTTGCGCACGGCCACGCCGCCTCCTGGCAGTTTCGCGAACTCCACACACGAGCCCTGGGAGTTGCTGTGCCGGCTCTTCTGCCAGACGACCCCATGAAGCTCTGTGGCTGCCATGCCGTTGTACACGTGGTGCACAGGACGCTCCCCGAGTCACATGAGTTGCATGAGTTGCCTTGAGTCACTGCTGTTGCACTAGTCAACTATCCGGGATCATAGTCGCGTTCACTTGCAGGTGCATGAGCAGATGCACGTGCACGGGGGGTGGTCCTCCGACTACACAGACGCGCGAGAAGCCCCCCAGGCTCCCTCCACTTGTACCCATACGGAAAACGCCCGCCGACCGGCGGGCGCACAGGAGGCAAAAAAGGGGCCCTCACCGCGGCGGACACGGTGAGGGCCCCGGGTGGGCCCCGGCGGGGAGGACGACCGGGACCCGGCGGATCCAGGTCACATGGATCCGAGCCGGAAAAGGCGGGTCAGCGGGCCGGGGACCCGTACGGCAGCAGCGCCATCTCGCGGGCGTTCTTGACGGCGCGGGCGATCTGCCGCTGCTGCTGGGCGGTGACGCGGGTCACCCGGCGGCTGCGGATCTTGCCGCGGTCGGATATGAACTTCCGCAGCAGGTCGGTGTCCTTGTAGTCGATGTACGTGATGCCGTCGCGGTCCAGCGGGTTGGGGCGGGACTTGACGGGCTTCCGGTCGCCGGAGCGGCGCGGGGGCATGGTTCAGACCTCCAGGAGGGCGTCGAAGGCGGGCGGGAGCAGCTTCCAGGCCGAGCGGCCGGCGGCGTACTCCGCGTCGGTGAGCAGGCAGGAGTCGAGCACTTCGGCGAGCCCCTCGCGGTCCAGTCCCGGGGAGACGAAGACGAGGTGCTGGCAGCGGTCCCCGTGCTCGGGGTCCCAGTCCAGGGCGGCCGCGGCACGGCGCACCGGCGGGACCATCTCCCAGGCGGCGTCCGGCAGCGAGGCCAGCCACGGCCCGGCGCTCTCCACGCACAGGGCGCCGCCCGCCGCGTCCCAGTGCAGCAGGGTGTCCGGCCGGTCGGCGAGCCAGAACCGGCCGCGGCTGCGGGCGGCGGCGCAGGTCAGGTCCTCCAGCGCCGCGTACAGCCGCTCGGGGTGGAAGGGGCGCCGACTGCGCCACACGTACGTGGCGACGCCGGCGGCGTCGGCCTCCTGCGGCAGCAGGGCGCAGGCCGGGTGCTGGGCGGCGGCCGCGGCCTCCACGTCGAAGCCGGCCAGCACGGCGCCGGCCAGGTCACCGTCCGGCAGGGCCACGCGGCGGGCGGTGGGGTGCAGCTGGGCGAGCAGCTCGCGGTCCTCGTCGTCGGCCTCGTCGCTCTCCAGGACGGCGAGGACGGGCGCGTATTCCAGCTGGCGCGCCCAGGTGTCGGCGACGGTCCGCTGGTCGGTGGGCGCGGCGGCGAGGCCGGCGTCCGCCAGGTCGTCGCCGTTGCCGAGGTACGGCAGGACCAGTGCGGGGTCCACGGCGGTCACGACCCCGGTCAGGTCGAGCCCGGCGGCGGCGACGACCTCGGCCATCGCCTTGGGTTCGACGGAGTCCCACAGCTCGACGACGGCGAGCCGGGTCAGGCCCGCGTCGGCCAGCCGCTGCAGCTCGGGCACGAGGTCCTCGCGCAGGGCGCAGCAGGCGCAGTCGTTGACGAGGGGCGTCTCGCCGTGGGAGAGCACGCCGGTGGCGTCGCGGACGGTGCGGAGGACCGCGCCGCGCTCGGCGGCGGCGGACAGGTCGTGGTGGAGGGCCACGCTGCCCGGGACGGTGGCAAGGAGCCGTTCGACGGCGGCCCTGCGGGCATCGGTGTGGAGCCCGCCGACGACGGCGACGGACAGGGGGACGGACGGCATCAGCGCGCCCCGCGCTGCCCGTAACGCTGCTCGAACCGCTCCACGCGACCGGCGGTGTCGAGGACGCGGGCCTGCCCGGTGTAGAAGGGGTGGCTCGCGGAGGAGATCTCGACGTCGACGACGGGGTAGGTGTGGCCGTCCTCCCACTCGATCGTCTTGTCGCTGGTCATGGTCGACCTCGTGAGGAAGGCGAGGCCGCCGGCCTTGTCGCGGAAGACGACGGGGCCGTACGGGGGGTGGATTCCGGGCTTCACGGGGCTCAGCGCTCCTCTCGGAAGTCGACGTGCCGGCCGACGACCGGGTCGTACTTGCGCAGGGTCAGGCGGTCGGGGTCGTTCCGGCGGTTCTTGCGGGTGACGTAGGTGTAGCCGGTGCCGGCGGTGGACCGGAGCTTGATGATCGGGCGGAGTTCGTTGCGGGCCATGTGGCTAAGATAGATGGAAATGGTTTCCATTACCAAGTCAGTTCCCGAGAGGTAGGTCACCCCTTGTCCGCCCACTGCCAGCTGACCGGCGCCCAACCCGGCTTCGGCAACCGCATCTCGCACTCGCACCGGCGCACCCCGCGCCGCTTCGACCCGAACATCCAGCGCAAGCGCTACTGGCTGCCCAGCGAGGGCCGGTACGTACGCCTCACGCTCAGCACCAAGGGCATCAAGACCATCGACGTCATCGGCGTCGAGGCCGCCGTGGCCCGCATCCGCGCCCGAGGGGGGAAGATCTGATGGCGAAGAAGAGCAAGATCGCACGCAACGAGCACCGCAAGACCGTCGTCGAGCGGTACGCCGCCCGCCGCGCCGAGCTCAAGGAACTGATCCGCCGCCCCGGCACGCCGGAGGCCGAGCGGCTCGCCGCGCAGGCCGAACTGCGCCGCCAGCCGCGCGACGCCAGTGCGACACGGGTGCGGAACCGGGACAGCGTGGACGGCCGGCCGCGCGGTCACCTGCGGCAGTTCGGGATGTCCAGGGTGCGGGTCCGCGAGTCCGCGCACGCGGGCTTCCTGCCCGGGGTGCGCAAGTCCTCCTGGTAGCACGGCCGCACGCGGCGGCCCCTGATAGCTTGGCGCGGTCTTGCCAACCGTTGAGGGGGACTTGATCGTGCGAACGCTCATCAGGAACGGTGCGGCGGCCGTGGCCGCGCTCGCCGCGGCCACGGCGCTCACCGCCTGCGGCTCGGACTCCGGCACGACCGCCGAGCCCGGCGAGGGCACCGCTTCCGGCAGCCCGTCCGCCTCCGCCACGGGCGGCCACGGCGGCCACGGGGTGACGCTCGCGGACGTGGAGGGCACCTGGACCGGGGCGCCCGACGGCAAGCCCGTCAGCCTCACCATCGGCCAGGGGCAGGCCGTCATGCTGGCCGAGGGCAGCATCTGTCAGGGCACGGCCACCCAGGGCGAGCACGTCGAGCTCGCCCTGACCTGCCAGGGCGGCGCCGCGAAGCGGACCAAGGGCGTGGTGGAGTCAGCCGACGGGAAGGTGCTGGTCGTCGCCTGGGAGTCGGGCGCCCGGGACACCCTGGCCAAGGGCCCCGACGCGGCGCCGACGGCCCTGCCGTCGGGCCTCCCGACCGCCTTCCCGTCGGGTCTGCCCTCCGTGCCGCCGCTGCCCTCCCTCCCGCCGACCCCGTAAGGCCCGTCCCTGCGCGGCAGCACGGCGACGGGGGAGCACTGCGGGCGCCGCGCCGGGTCCGCCGGACCTCCCCGGACACGGCACGCGACCGCGCCGGGCGTCCCGGCTCAGGGACCCACCCCCGTCGGGGCTGCCCCTGGACGTCCCCACCGCGGCGCCGCGCCCGCCCCCTACAGCTCACCGGCCGGGCCCGCAAAGTCCCGGCCGGAGTCGCCTCCCTTCGTGACCTGCGCAGGGCTCAGGCGTCCGGGAGCTCGCCGCGGTGCCGGCCGGTGGCGGCGCGGTCGGCGGCGGCCGTGCCGTGGTCCCAGCCGGCCCGGTCCGTGGCGCCCCGGACCCGGGTGCTCACCGTCTCGGGAAACATCCGGTCCGCCCGCGCGGCCACGGCCACGTCACGGGCGGCCAGCACCGGCAGCAGCGTCGGCGCCTCGGCGGACACCCGTCGGGACGTCGACGCCAGCCGGTCGCCCAGCCGGTGCGCGTAGGCCAGCAGGAAGGACTGCCGGAACGTCTTCGTACGCTTCCGGCCGCCCTTCCGCTGGGCCGCTTCGGCGGCCGTCATCGCGGTGTCGCCCTGCACCAGGAGGGAGGTGTACAGCACCTCCACCGCCTCCAGGTCGGCGGCGAACCCCACGACCGTCGAGAAGCCGAACGCCTCGTTCCACACCGCCCGGCAGCGGTTCGCGGAGGCGACCGCGTCCAGCAGGATCGCCTTGGCCGCCTCGTACGGCGGGTCCACGCCGATCCGGACCGCGGCGGGCTCGTCGGACGTACGCGCCGGGTCCGTGAGCGCGGCCTCGTCGAGGCGGTGGCGGGCCATCAGCTCCTGCGCCTTCGCGGTGAACGCCTCCGCCTCCTGCGGGTATCCGGTGGCCTCCGCCTTGGCGAGCAGTGCCCGGATGCGCGCCAGCGTCCGGGAGTCCCCCGGCACCGGCGCCGTCACCGGCGCACCTCCAGGAGGCGGACCCACTGGTTCCAGCGCGGGCAGCCGCGTGAGCAGCCGGTACAGCTCCAGGACGGCCGTCGCGTACGAGAAGCGGTCCGCCGACCACGGCGCCACACCGGCCAGCTCCTCCACCTGCTCCGGCCAGCGCGGCGGCAGCCGCCCGTACCGGGCCGTCTCGGCCCCGACCAGGGCGGCGAGCACCCGCACGTGCCGGTCCTCCAGCTGCCGCCCGGTGGTCCGCACCACGTCGGCGGGCTGCCAGCCGCGCCGCCACGCCCGCGCGAGCAGCTCCTCGCCGTGCCGGGCCAGCGCCGCGTCCGCGCCGGGGTCGGCGGCGAGGAGGGAGGCGCCCGTGTCGAGGGAGGCGTCGTCGTCCCGGTACAGGGCGGCCGCCAGGGCGCGCTCCACCGTGCCGCTCACGGCGTGCCCTGCCGTTCGTCGTAGGCACGGCGGGCCTCCGCGATGACCCCGCGGTGGGCGAGCGACCAGTCGGCCAGCGCCTTGATGAGCCCGGTCATGCTGCGACCGGTCTCCGTCAGCTCGTACTCGACCTGCGGCGGCACCACGGGGTGCACGGTCCGGGTGACGAGCCCGTCGCGCTCCAGGCGGCGCAGGGTGAGCGTCAGCATGCGCTGCGAGATGCCGGGCACGAGCCGCTGGAGCTCCCGGAACCGCCGTACACCGCCCGCGAGTTCGACCACGACATGCACGGTCCACTTGTCGCCCAGCCGGTCCTGGACGTCCCGGACGCCGCAGTCCTCCGAGCAGTCCAGCCCGGCTTCCCCGGTTACCCCGGTGTGCCCCACCGACATCGAAGTGCCTCCTTACGCGCGTGCCGTACCCGCACACACCATGGTCGCAGCGCACGGAACCACGGACCGAACCTCATGAACGGGGGCTTCTCCATGCTGCTCATCACCGGTGCCTCGGGCGGACTCGGAGGCTTGGCCGCGCAGCACGCGCGGGGCCGCGGCGACGTGGTCCTCGGCAGCCGCTCGGGGGACCCGGCGGGCGCCCGCCGGGTGGACTTCGACGATCCGGCGTCCCTGCCGGACGCCTTCGCAGGGGTGGACACGCTGCTGATGATCTCCGCCGGGTACGGGGAGGACGACACCGTCACCGCCCGCCACGAGGCGGCCATCGGCGCCGCCGAGCAGGCGGGTGTCCAGCACGTCGTGTACACGAGCCTGTCCGGCGACGGCGACCACCTGCCGTACGCCCTGGCCCACCGCTGGACCGAGCGGCGGCTGCGGCGCTCACCGCTGGCGTGGACGGTGCTGCGCAACGGCCTCTACGCCGAGTTGCTGGCGATGCTCGCGGCCCCGGACCCCGACGGCCGCGTCACCGCGCCGCTCGGCGACGGACGGCTCGCCGCGGTGGCGCGCGCGGACCTCGCGGAGGTGGCGTTCCGGGTGGCCGCGGACCCGTCCGCGCACGCGGGCCGGGTGTACGAGCTGGTGGGCGAGGTGCCGCTGGGCGGCGCGGACCTGGCGGCCGCGGTGTCGGCCACGTACGCGCCGGTCACCCTCGCGCAGGCCCGGGCGGCGGTGGCGGCCACGGGCGCGGCCCCCTTCCAGGTGCCGATGCTGGTGGGCACCTGCACGGCGATCGCCCACGGCTTCCTGGAGGGCCCGGGACGGCCCGGGGACCTGCGCACGCTGCTGGGCCGGGAGCCGCGCCCCGCCCTGGACGTCTACGCGCACGCGGTGGGCGCCCAGGCGGCGGGCGCGGTCCGCCCCGGCCGGTGACCCCGGACCGGACGGGGCCCGGAGCCTGGGGCGGGGTCGCGCTTCGCCCGGGCGGCCAAGAGGCGAGGCGGCGACGGCTTGCGGGTGTTCTACCGGACCGGACGTGTCCCCGGGCCGCGTGCCGCACGCGGCCCGGCCGGGGCACCGGTCGTGGGCGCCGCGGTGGCCGGTGGACGGCCGCCGGACCGTCCCGTCCGGCGTGGCGGCGGGGCCGCCGAGGGACGACGGTGGACGACTGACCCGCGCCCGCGGGGCCGCGGGTGACGGGCCCGCCGCGCCCGTCACCCGCCGGCGCGCGCTCAGACGGTGAGGACGAGCTTGCCGCGCACGTGCCCGCCCTCGCTCAGCGCGTGCGCCTTGGCGGCGTGCGCGAGGGCGAAGGTCTCGACGACCGGGACGGTGAGGCGGCCCTCGGCGGCGAGCTGCCCGTGCTCCGCGAACCACGCGGAGGCCACCTCCGGCGGGGTGCCGCCCGGGGAGAACGGGACCCCGTGGTCGGCGGCGCCGTGGTCGGCGATGGTGACGATCCGGTCGGTGGTGCCGCCGCGCAGCTCGATCGACACGGGCAGCGCGTTCCGCCCGGCCGCGTCGAACACCGCGTCGACGCCCTGCGGCGCGGCCTCCCGCACCCGGTCGGCCAGCCCCTCCCCGTAGGCGACGGGCACCGCGCCCAGGGCCCGCAGGTACGGGTGGTTGGCCGGGGAGCCCGTGCCGACGACGGTGGCGCCGCGCAGGGCCGCGAGCTGCACGGCGGCCTGGCCGACGGCTCCCGCCGCGCCGTGCAGCAGCAGCGTTTCGCCCTCCCGCACGGCGAGCAGGTCGAGCACGCGCCGCGCCGTCTCGGTGGCCACCGGCAGGGCGGCGGCCGCCTCGAACGACAACCCGGCCGGCTTGCGGGCGAAGGCGCCGGACAGGGCGTACTCGGCGTAGGACCCGGTCGCGGCGAAGCCGAACACCTCCTCCCCCACGGCCACGTCGGTACGGCCGGGCCCGACCGCGTCGACGACGCCGGCGAGTTCCAGCCCCGGCACGGCGGGGAACGTCGTCGGGAAGAACTCCTGGAGCAGGCCGCTGCGGATCTGGCAGTCGGCCGGGTTGACGCCGGCCGCGACGACCCTGACCCGGACCTGGCCGGGGCCGGGCTCCGGCAGGTCGGCGGTGCCGGGGCCGAGGACGTCCGGCCCGCCGAACTCGTGGTGGACGACGGCGCGCATCCGCATGACGGTGACTCCCCTGTGATCGCTTTCGGTGTACGGCTCCATCGTCGGCCGCCTCCGGCCCCAACCGGGCTGACCGGTCGACCAGTTCGACCTGTCCGGAAGGACAGGCGCCCGCCACACGCGCGTCCCTAGGCTGAGCACATGGACGTGATGCCCGATTCCACGGCGGTGGCCGCCCTGACCGCCGCGTACGACGTGATCCGCCAGCCGCTGGGCGCGATCCTGCCGCGCCTGTCGGAGGTGCTGGCCGCGACGGTCCCGCACCGGGCGGCCGCCGAACTGTCGACGCACTGTGCGCACTCGCCGGTCAAGACGCACGGCGACCCGGCGCTCACCGCCCGCATCACCACGGCCGACCTGGCCCCCCTGCTGGCGTCCGGTGTTCCCGGCCGCCCGTGGCAGGGCACGCTCGACGTGGCGGGCGCCGAGCACCCGGTGCTGACCGTGACGAGCGACGCGACCCCGCGCGGCGCGGTGCTCCTCCTCGTACGGTCGGAGGACACACCCGTCGGGCCGGAGGCCCTCGCGGTGGTGCAGGCCCTGTGGGACCTGGTGACGGGCCACTTCGAACGGTTCGCGGTGGAGGCGGAGCCGGGGGCGCTGGCCCGGTCGGTGGCGGCCGCGGGCACCCGCGCGCGGGTCATCGCCGAGTTGGGCGAGGCGCACGCTGCGGCCCTGACGGGGCTGCTCGGGGTGCTGCGCAGCCGCCACCTGGACGACTCCGCGGCACGCGCCGCCGCCACCGACCTGGCCGTGTCGGCGCTGGTGGAGCTGCGGGCCCAGGCGGAGCGGGACCAGCAGATCGCGGAGGAGCCCGCGGACCGGGCCTTCGAGCGGCTCGCGGAGTCGCTGCGGCCCCTGGTGCGCTACAGCCCGGTGCGGCTGGCGTTCGCCGGTCCCGGTTCGACGCGGTCGCTGCCGGCCGACGTGGCGCACGCGGCGCGGGCGACGGTGCGGGCGGTGCTGATGCGGGTGCTGGAGCAGGAGGGCGTGGACCGTGTGCACGTGGCCTGGCGGTTCGCCGACGGGGACCTGCACGCCACGGTGCGGGACGACGGGCCCGGCACGCTCACGCTGTGCGACCTGGAGGGCGACCGGGTACGGGAGCGGCTGGGTGTCCTGGACGGGCGGGTCGAGGTGGAGGCGGTGCCCGGCTGGGGGACGACGGTCACGGCGGTCGTCCCGCTGGGCGGCGCGGCCCCGGAGCCGGCGCCGCAGCCGCTGACCGTGCTGGGCGAGCGGGAGCTCCAGGTGCTGGCACGCCTCGCGCAGGGCCGGCGCAACCGGGTGATCGCGCAGGAGCTGCACATCAGCGAGTCCACCGTGAAGTTCCACGTGGCGAACATCCTGACGAAGCTGGGCGTGGGGTCGCGGGGCGAGGCGGCGGCCCTGTTCCACGCGGCGGCGTAGGGGCCCGGCGACGACGCCCCGCCCGGGAGGCGTCCGTCCGGCCGTACGACCACCCGCACCGCCCGCGGCCGGCCGCCGCACGGGCGCAGGCCCGT
>NZ_MKXB01000106.1:0-74599 GCF_001865245.1 Streptomyces sp. CC53
TCAAGGCGCTGGCGCTGGACCTGCCCGCCACGTACTTCTTCCGCAAGCAGTTCCTGGCCGCCGCCATCGGCGCCGTCCTGCTGCTGGCCGCCTCCCGGATGCCGGTCAGGCTGCACCGGGCGCTGGCGTACCCGCTCCTCATGGGCACCGTCTTCCTGATGGTGCTGGTGCAGATCCCCGGGATAGGGCACGAGGTCAACGGCAACCAGAACTGGATCCACCTCGGCGGCCCGTTCCAGCTGCAACCGAGCGAGTTCGGCAAGCTGGCGCTCGTCCTGTGGGGCGCCGACCTGCTCGCCCGCAAGCGGGAGAAGCGGCTGCTCGGCCAGTGGAAGCACCTGCTGGTGCCGCTGGTGCCGGTGGCCTTCCTGCTCCTCGGGCTGATCATGCTCGGCGGGGACATGGGCACGGCGATCATCCTCACGGCGATCCTCTTCGGCCTGCTGTGGCTCGTCGGCGCCCCGCCCCGGCTGTTCGTGAGCGTCCTCGCCGTCGCCGCGGCCATCGGGGTGATGCTGATCCGCACCAGCGCCAACCGGATGGCGCGGATCGGGTGCCTCGGCGCCACCGACCCGGGCCCGGGGGACCTGTGCTGGCAGGCGGTGCACGGCATCTATGCTCTGGCGTCCGGCGGATGGTTCGGTTCGGGGCTCGGGGCGAGTGTGGAAAAATGGGGCCAACTCCCCGAACCGCACACCGACTTCATCTTCGCCATCACCGGGGAGGAACTGGGACTGGCGGGGACGCTGTCGGTGCTCGCCCTGTTCGCGGCTCTAGGCTATGCGGGTATTCGCGTGGCCGGACGCACGGAGGACCCCTTCGTGAGGTACGCCGCGGGAGGCGTGACCACCTGGATCACGGCCCAGGCCGTGGTCAACATCGGTGCGGTGCTCGGCCTGCTGCCGATCGCCGGTGTCCCGCTCCCGCTGTTCTCCTACGGAGGGTCCGCCCTGCTGCCGACCATGTTCGCCGTCGGACTGCTCATCGCCTTCGCGCGGGAGGAGCCGACGGCGAAAGCGGCCCTGGCCGTGCGTCAGCCCCGGTCGGGCGGGAGGGCCGGGGTGAGTTGGATGTCGATGCGACGGCGCGTCAAGAAGCGCCCGTCCGGAGAGCGGTGAATTTCGGTGCATGTCGTACTCGCCGGCGGGGGGACCGCCGGCCACATCGAGCCCGCGCTCGCCCTCGCGGATGCCCTGCGCAGGCAGGACCCTTCCGTGGGGATCACGGCCCTCGGCACGGAGCGCGGCCTGGAGACCCGGCTCGTGCCCGAGCGGGGCTACGAGCTGGCACTCATCCCGGCCGTGCCGCTGCCCCGCAAGCCCACCCCCGAGCTGATCACCGTGCCCGGGCGGCTGCGCGGCACCATCAAGGCGGCCGAGCAGGTCCTGGAGCGCACCAAGGCGGACTGCGTGGTCGGCTTCGGCGGCTACGTGGCGCTGCCCGGCTACCTGGCCGCGAAGCGGCTCGGCGTGCCGATCGTCGTCCACGAGGCCAACGCCCGCCCGGGCCTCGCCAACAAGATCGGCTCCCGCTACGCGGCGGCCGTCGGCGTCGCCACCCCGGACAGCAAGCTCCGCAACGCCCGCTACATCGGCATCCCGCTGCGCCACACCATCGCCACCCTGGACCGCGCCCGGATGCGGCCCGAGGCCCGCGCTGCCTTCGGGCTCGACCCGAACCTCCCGACGCTGCTGGTCTCCGGCGGCTCGCAGGGCGCCCGCCGGCTCAACGAGGTCATCCAGCAGGCCGCCCCGGCGCTGCAGCGCTCCGGTATCCAGATCCTGCATGCCGTCGGCCCGAAGAACGAACTGCCCCACGTCGAGAACATGCCGGGGATGCCCCCCTATGTCCCGGTATCGTATGTGGATCGGATGGACCTCGCGTACGCCGCGGCCGACATGATGCTCTGTCGCGCGGGCGCGATGACCGTCGCCGAACTCTCCGCCGTCGGACTCCCCGCCGCGTACGTGCCGCTGCCCATCGGCAACGGCGAGCAGCGGCTCAACGCCCAGCCGGTGGTCAAGGCCGGCGGCGGCATGCTGGTGGACGACGCCGAACTCACCCCCGAGTGGGTCCAGGGCAACGTCCTCCCGGTCCTCGCCGACCCGCACCGGCTGTACGAGATGTCCCGTGCCGCCGCCGACTTCGGCCGCCGGGACGCCGACCAGCTGCTGGTCGGCATGGTCTACGAGGCGATCGCCGCCCACCGGGCCTGACCGCCCGGACGCGACAGCACGCCGCCAGGCGTGAGAAGGCAGGGAGCATGGCCGGACCGACGACCACCGAACGCGGCGCCCAGGGGCCGTCCGCGGGGGCGTCGTCGGGCCGGCCCTCCGGGGCGGCGCGGTCCCGGGGCGGGCCCGCACGCAGGTGGCCGCACCTCCGGCCGGTCCTGCTGTCCCTCGGCGGCCTGGCCCTCCTCGGCGGCGCCCTGTGGGCCCTGTACGGCTCCTCGTGGCTGAGGGCCGACCACGTCACCGTCTCCGGTACGCGCGTCCTGACCCCCCGTCAGGTTGAGGGCGCGGCCAGGGTCCCGCTCGGCGCGCCGTTGGCCTCCGTCGACACCGGCGCCGTCGAGGAGCGGCTGCTGCGTGAGCTGCCCCGGATCGACTCGGTGGACGTCGTCCGGTCCTGGCCGGACGGAGTCGGTCTGGAAGTGACCGAACGCACCCCCGTCCTGGTGCTCGAACAGGACCGGAAGTTCGTCGAAGTGGACGCCAAGGCCGTCCGTTTCGCCACCGCCGCGACCGCCCCGCGCGACGTCCCCCTCCTCCGACTCGACACCGCCGGCGCCCCCGGCCTGCGGCGCTTCGGTGAGGAGCGGCTCACCCGCGAGGCCGTCGGCGTGGTGACGGGACTGCCCGGCAGGCTCGCCCGCGAGGTGTCCTCCGTCCGCGTCCGCTCGTACGACTCGGTCACCCTGGAGCTGGCTGGTGGCCGGACGGTGTTCTGGGGGAGCGGTGAGCAGGGCGGTGCGAAGGCCCGTGCGCTCCTCGCACTGATGAAGGCGGCGCCCGGAGCGGACCGCTTCGACGTCAGCGCCCCGAGCGCCCCCGCCGCGTCACGGAGTTGACGCACATCTGCGCTGACCAGCACCCTGGTTGGTCAGCAACCCGGGTGATCACATAGGGTGAAAAGAAAAACGGGAGGTTCGGCGTGTTCGTTGAACGTGCGCCGCTTGTCGACTTAGTGTCCTGTTCGGAAGAGTCCAGGGAGCAGGCACACTGGTAACCCTAAACTTCAACGTTAGGGTTTGGGTCGGCGATTGGGACCGTCCCATCGGCATCCGTCGTCGCGGCGCGCCAGGCAGCGCGAAGCGGCGGCCCGTTAATCGAGGCGAGAGGCCTTCGACGTGGCAGCACCGCAGAACTACCTCGCAGTCATCAAGGTCATCGGTGTCGGCGGCGGTGGTGTCAATGCCATCAACCGAATGATCGAGGTCGGTCTCAAGGGCGTCGAGTTCATCGCCATCAACACGGACGCTCAGGCGCTGTTGATGAGCGACGCCGACGTCAAGCTCGACGTCGGCCGCGAACTCACCCGGGGACTCGGCGCCGGCGCCAACCCCGACGTCGGCCGCAAGGCCGCCGAGGACCACGCCGAGGAGATCGAGGAGGTCCTCAAGGGGGCCGACATGGTCTTCGTGACGGCGGGTGAGGGCGGCGGCACCGGCACCGGCGGCGCCCCCGTGGTCGCCCGCATCGCGCGCTCGCTGGGCGCCCTCACCATCGGCGTGGTCACCCGCCCCTTCACCTTCGAGGGCCGGCGCCGGGCCAACCAGGCCGAGGACGGCATCGCGGCGCTGCGCGAAGAGGTCGACACCCTCATCGTCATCCCCAACGACCGGCTGCTGTCCATCTCGGACCGCCAGGTGAGCGTGCTGGACGCCTTCAAGTCCGCCGACCAGGTGCTGCTCTCCGGTGTCCAGGGCATCACCGACCTCATCACCACCCCCGGTCTGATCAACCTCGACTTCGCCGACGTCAAGTCGGTCATGTCCGAGGCGGGTTCGGCGCTCATGGGTATCGGGTCCGCGCGCGGCGACGACCGCGCCGTGGCCGCCGCCGAGATGGCGATCTCCTCGCCCCTGCTGGAGGCGTCCATCGACGGCGCCCGCGGGGTGCTGCTCTCCATCTCTGGCGGCTCGGATCTCGGCCTGTTCGAGATCAACGAGGCCGCCCAGCTGGTCAGCGAGGCGGCCCACCCCGAGGCGAACATCATCTTCGGTGCCGTCATCGACGACGCCCTCGGCGACGAGGTGCGGGTCACGGTCATCGCGGCCGGGTTCGACGGCGGCCAGCCCCCCGCCCGGCGCGACACCATCCTCGGTGCGTCGGCCGGCGGCAAGCGCGAGGAGACGGCGGCCCCCGCTCCGTCCCGTCCCGCCGAGGCGGCCCGTCCGGTGAACGGCGGCCTCGGGACCGTCCCCGTGCGCGAGGAGCCTCCCGCCGCGCCGGCCGAGCCGGCTCCCGCCGTGGCGGAGACCCAGCTGCCGCCGATCGCCCAGACCTCCATCCCCACGACCCGCCCGTACCAGGACAGCCAGGCCGAAGAGCTGGACGTCCCGGACTTCCTGAAGTGACACCGGAGTGATAGGGCAGCACGACTCCGCGGACGGCGCGCACTTCGCCTTCACCGACCGGTGGGGCGGGGTGAGCGCCGTTCCGTACGAGGAGCTCAACCTCGGTGGCGCGGTCGGGGACGACTCGGCCGCCGTACGCGAGAACCGGAACCTCGCCGCCAGTGCCTTGGGCGTCGACCCCGCACAGGTCGTGTGGATGCGCCAGGTGCACGGGCGTGTGGTGCACGTGGTCGACGGCCCCTGGCCGGCGGAAGCGGAGGTTCCGGAAGGGGACGCGGTGGTCACCGCCCGGCGCGGGCTGCCGCTCGCCGTCCTCACCGCCGACTGCGTCCCCGTCCTGCTCGCCGACCCGGTCGCAGGAGTCGTCGCGGCCGCCCACGCGGGGCGTCCGGGAATGGTCGCCGGTGTCGTCCCCGCGACCGTGGAAGTCATGGTCGCCCTGGGCGCGGAACCGTCCCGGATCACCGCCGTGACCGGACCCGCCGTGTGCGGACGGTGCTACGAGGTGCCCCAGGCCATGCGGGACGAGGTCGCCTCCGTAGAGCCGGCCGCCTGGGCGGAGACCGGCTGGGGCACCCCGGCCGTGGACGTCGTCGCCGGCGTCCATGCCCAGTTGGAGCGGCTGGGGGTGCACCGCCGCCGTACCTCCGGCGTCTGCACCCGGGAGTCGGTCGACCACTTCTCGTACCGCCGTGACCGCACGACCGGGCGGCTCGCGGGGTACGTCTGGCTGGACGCCTCCCCGTCGGAGGTACCGGAAGGAGGTGACGGGTGACGGACCGCAAGGCGGAACTCGCCGAGAACCTGGCGCGGGTGGAGGAGCGCATCGCTGCCGCCTGCGCCGCCGCCGGACGGAGGCGGGAGGACGTGACCCTCATCGTGGTCACGAAGACCTACCCGGCAGACGACGTCCGGCTCCTGCACGAGCTGGGCGTGCGCCACGTCGCGGAGAACAAGGACCAGGACGCCCGGCCGAAGGCCGCCGCCTGCGCCGGCCTCGATCTGACCTGGCACTTCGTCGGTCAACTCCAGACCAACAAGGCCAAGTCGGTGGCCGGCTATGCCCAGGTCGTGCAGTCCGTCGACCGGTTGAGGCTGGTTTCCGCCCTGTCCGCCGCGGCGGTACGGAACGGCCGGGAGCTGGACTGCCTCGTGCAGGTGGCCCTTGACGCCGGGTCGGGTGAGCGCGGGGACCGGGGCGGGCTCGCCCCGGAGGGCGTCGACGAGGTGGCGGCCGCGGTGGAGGCGGCCGAGGGGCTGCGGCTGCGCGGCCTGATGACCGTGGCCCCGCTGACCGGTCCGTACGCGGGACGGCAACGCGCCGCGTTCGACCGGCTGATGGAATTGTCATCCCGCCTGCGCGCGGCACATCCGGCTGCGAACATGGTGTCAGCAGGGATGAGCGCGGACTTGGAGGACGCCGTCGCGGCCGGGGCGACACATGTGCGCATCGGCACGGCGGTACTCGGAGTCCGTCCCCGGCTCGGGTAACGTCGCGAAGCAAGTCGGACCACAGTAGAAAATATGGTCATTTCCGCCGACAGGCGGACAGGCCACGTGGATCGCAGGCGCGACGTGACGTTGCCGATCCACCACAGAGCGGAGGACTCAGAGAATGGCCGGCGCGATGCGCAAGATGGCGGTCTACCTCGGCCTCGTGGAGGACGATGGGTACGACGGCCGGGGCTTCGACCCCGACGACGACTTCGAACCCGAGCTCGAGCCGGAGCCGGAGCGCGACCGGCGACGTCACCAGCCCCCGCATCAGGTGGAGCGCGAGGAACCGGTCCATGCCCCGGTGGCGCAGCCGCCGGCCCCGCGCGAGCCCGTCTCGCTCCCCGCGGACAGTGGCCGACCCGCACGGATCGCCCCCGTGGCGTCCATCACACCTGAACGCCCCAGTCTGGAGAAGAGCGCACCGGTGATCATGCCCAAGGTCGTGTCCGAGCGGGAGCCCTACCGCATCACCACGCTGCACCCGAGGACCTACAACGAGGCCCGTACCATCGGGGAACACTTCCGCGAGGGCACCCCGGTGATCATGAACCTCACGGAGATGGACGACACGGACGCGAAGCGACTTGTCGACTTTGCCGCCGGACTGGTCTTCGGGCTCCATGGCAGCATTGAGCGAGTGACGCAGAAGGTGTTCCTGTTGTCGCCTGCTAACGTCGACGTTACGGCGGAGGACAAGGCCCGCATCGCAGAGGGCGGATTCTTCAACCAGAGCTGAGACCAGAGCACGGACACGAGACCGGAACGGCCCGGCCGGGAGGCCGGTGAGACGAGAGCCAGGGGAAAGGGAAGCACGGCATGGGCGTCGTACTACAGGTGATCTACATCGCCTTGGCCTGCTTCATGGTCGTGCTGATCTTCCGGCTGGTCATGGATTACGTCTTCCAGTTCGCCCGATCCTGGCAACCTGGCAAGGCGATGGTGGTCGTTCTGGAGGCCACCTACACTGTCACCGATCCACCACTCAAGCTTCTGCGGCGGTTCATCCCACCGCTGCGTCTCGGGAGCGTGGCACTCGACCTGTCCTTCTTCGTTCTGATGATCATCGTGTACATCCTGCTGAACATCGTGGGTAGCCTCGCGATGGGGGTGTGAGCGATAACGGTCCTGCCGACTGCCGACGACTACGTAGAGGTGAAGAAGAGATGCCGCTGACCCCCGAGGACGTGCGGAACAAGCAGTTCACGACCGTCCGCCTCCGAGAAGGCTATGACGAGGACGAGGTCGATGCCTTCCTCGACGAGGTCGAGGCCGAGCTGACGCGCCTGCTCCGCGAGAACGAGGATCTGCGCGCCAAGCTGGCGGCCGCGACGCGCGCCGCCGCGCAGAACCAGCAGCAGGCCATGCGCAACCCACCGGAGCAGCAGGAGCGACCCGCCGGCCCCGGGGGTCCTGGCGGCCCTGGCGGTGCTCCGGTCCCCGCCGGGATATCCGGTCCGCCGGTCCAGCAGCAGCCGCAGATGGGCCCGCCCCAGCTGCCGGGCGGTGCGCCGCAGCTGCCGGCCGGTCCCGGTCACGGTGGCCCGCAGGGCCCCGGTCCCATGCAGGGCGGTCCCATGGGCGGCCCGATGGGTGGTCCGATGGGCGGCCACATGGGCGGTCCCGGCATGCCGCAGCAGGGTCCGGGCGGCGACAGCGCCGCGCGTGTCCTGTCGCTGGCCCAGCAGACCGCCGACCAGGCGATCGCCGAGGCCCGTGCCGAGGCCAACAAGATCGTCGGTGAGGCCCGTTCGCGCGCCGAGGGTCTGGAGCGGGACGCCCGTGCCAAGGCCGACGCGCTGGAGCGGGACGCGCAGGAGAAGCACCGCGTCGCGATGGGCTCCCTGGAGTCCGCCCGCGCCACGCTGGAGCGCAAGGTCGAGGACCTGCGCGGCTTCGAGCGCGAGTACCGCACGCGCCTGAAGTCGTACCTGGAGAGCCAGCTGCGTCAGCTGGAGAGCCAGGGCGACGAGTCGCTGGCGCCTCCGCGCACCCCGTCCGCGGCCCCGTCGCTGCCGCCGTCCCCGTCGATGGCGTCAGCCGGCGCGAGCGGCCCCTCGTACGGTGGCAACCAGCCGATGGGCGGCCCGCCCGGGATGGGCGGTGCTCCGTCCTACGGCGGCCAGCAGCAGATGTCGCCGGCGATGACCCAGCCGATGGCTCCGGTGCGTCCGCAGGCGCCGCAGCCGATGCAGCAGGCGCCGTCCCCGATGCGGGGCTTCCTCATCGACGAGGACGACAACTGACGTAGCCGCCGTCGGCAGTCGGCAGCAGGGCCGGGGCCCGCACACCATCGGTGTGCGGGCCCCGGCCCTTTCGCGCGCGCCCCACGGTCGGGTTCCGGACGGCCGCCTGCCCGCGGGCGGTGGCTCCGACGGCTCCTGGCCGGCCTGGGCACCGTCGAGCGGTGCCCGCCGCTCCGGCCGCCGGCCGCCCGCTGTCGTGCTCACCGACTGCGCCCACGCGGCCGGGCCGGTCCCTGTGCGCGGCCCGGCCGCGTGCACGCTGCGGGCCGCGGCGGCACGGGCGCTCCGAGGCGTGCGGCCGTCGGGGTGCGGGCGTCAGGGGTACGGACGGTGCCCCGGGATCGGCAGAGCCCCGGGCCGCCGAGGCGGCACCGGGGCTCCGGTGACGGGCGGGGGCGCAGCCGCCCCCGCCGCGGTCAGGCCTTGCGCAGGCGGAACGTCAGGGACAGCGACTCGTCGGTGAACGGCTCGCCGTACGTCCCGTCGGCCTCCCCTTGCGCGAAGTCCGTCGCCAGCACCTCGTCCGCGATGAGGGCCGCGTGCTCGCCCAGTGCGGAGGCGACCTCGGCGTCCGAGGACTCCCAGCGCAGCGCGATCCGGTCCGCCACGTCGAGGCCGCTGTTCTTGCGGGCTTCCTGGATCAGTCGGATCGCGTCGCGGGCGAGGCCCGCACGCCGCAGCCCGGGCGTGATCTCCAGGTCCAGCGCGACCGTCGCGCCGGCGTCGGACGCCACCGACCAGCCCTCACGCGGGGTCTCCGTGATGATCACCTCGTCGGGTGCGAGGGCCACCGTCTCGCCGTCGACCTCGACGGTGGCCTCACCCTCGCGCAGTGCCCGCGACAGTGCTGCCGCGTCGGCCGCCGCGATGGCCCTGGCGACGTCCTGGACCCGCTTGCCGAACCGCTTGCCCAGCGCCCGGAAGTTGGCCTTCGCCGTCGTGTCGACCAGCGAGCCGCTGTCCCCCGTGCCGGCGGAGTCGGCCAGCGACGCCAGCGACGAGACGTTCAGCTCGTCGGTGATCTGGTCGTGCAGCTCGGGGGAGAGCGCCTCGAAGCCGGCCGCGGCCACCAGCGCCCGCGACAGCGGCTGACGGGTCTTCACGCCGGACTCCGCACGCGTGGCGCGGCCCAGCTCCACCAGCCGGCGCACCAGCGCCATCTGCTGCGACAGCTCCGGGTCGATCGCCGACAGGTCGGCCTCGGGCCAGGTGGACAGGTGCACCGACTCGGGCGCGTCCGGGGTCACCGGGACGACGAGGTCCTGCCAGACCCGCTCGGTGATGAACGGGACCAGCGGGGCCAGCAGCCGCGTGATCGTCTCGACCACGTCGTGCAGGGTGCGCAGCGCGGCCGGGTCGCCCTGCCAGAACCGGCGGCGCGAGCGGCGCACGTACCAGTTCGACAGGTCGTCGACGAACGCCGACAGCAGCTTGCCGGCCCGCTGCGTGTCGTACGCCTCCAGCGCCTGGGTGACCTGGTCGGTCAGCGCGTGCAGCTCGCTGAGCAGCCACCGGTCCAGCACGGGCCGCTCGGCGGGCGCCGGGTCGGCGTCGGACGGGGCCCAGCCGGCCGTGCGGGCGTACAGCGCCTGGAAGGCGACCGTGTTCCAGTACGTGAGGAGCGTCTTGCGGACGACCTCCTGGATCGTGCCGTGGCCCACGCGGCGGGCCGCCCACGGCGAGCCGCCGGCCGCCATGAACCAGCGCACGGCGTCCGCGCCGTGCTGGTCCATGAGCGGGATCGGCTGGAGGATGTTGCCCAGGTGCTTGGACATCTTCCGGCCGTCCTCGGCCAGGATGTGCCCGAGGCAGACCACGTTCTCGTACGGCGACTTGTCGAAGACGAGCGTGCCGATCGCCATCAGCGTGTAGAACCAGCCGCGGGTCTGGTCGATGGCCTCCGAGATGAACTGCGCCGGGAAGCGCTTCTCGAAGAGGTCCTTGTTCTTGTACGGGTAGCCCCACTGCGCGAACGGCATCGAGCCGGCGTCGTACCAGCAGTCGATGACCTCGGGGACCCGCGTGGCGGTGGTGCCGCACTGGGGGCAGTCGAAGGTGACCTCGTCGATGAACGGGCGGTGAGGGTCGAAGTCCGACAGGTCGCGGCCCGCGAGCCCGCCCAGTTCGGCGCGGGAGCCCACGACGGTCAGGTGGTCGTCCTCGCAGCGCCACACCGGCAGCGGGGTGCCCCAGTAGCGGTTGCGGGACAGCGCCCAGTCGATGTTGTTGTTCAGCCAGTCACCGAAGCGGCCGTCCTTGACGGAGTCCGGGTACCAGTTGGTGGCCTGGTTCTCCGCCAGCAGGCGGTCCTTGACCGCGGTCGTGCGGATGTACCAGGAGGGCTGTGCGTAGTACAGCAGTGCCGTGTGGCAGCGCCAGCAGTGCGGGTAGCTGTGCTCGTACGCGATGTGCTTGAACAGCAGGCCGCGCGCCTCCAGGTCGGCCGTCAGCGCCTCGTCGGCCTTCTTGAAGAACTGGCCGCCGACCAGGCCGACGGACTCCTCGAAGGTGCCGTCCGCGCGGACCGGGTTCACCACCGGCAGACCGTAGGCACGGCACACCTTGAGGTCGTCCTCACCGAAGGCGGGTGCCTGGTGGACCAGGCCGGTGCCGTCCTCGGTGGTGACGTACTCGGCGTTCACGACGAAGTGGGCCCGCTCCGGGGCGGACTCGCCGCCGCTCTCGGCCGGGGCCGGGAAGTCGACCAGCTCGAACGGCCGCTGGTACTCCCAGCGCTCCATCTCGGCGCCGGTGAAGGTCTGCCCGGTGGCCTCCCAGCCCTCTCCGAGGGCCTTGGCGAGCAGCGGCTCGGCGACGACCAGCTTCTCCGCGCCGTCGGTGGCGACGACGTACGTCACCTCGGGGTGTGCGGCCACGGCGGTGTTGGACACCAGGGTCCAGGGAGTCGTCGTCCAGACGACGAGGGACGCCTCACCGGCGAGCGGGCCGGAGGTGAGCGGGAAGCGCACGTACACGGACGGGTCGACGACCGTCTCGTAGCCCTGGGCCAGCTCGTGGTCGGACAGACCGGTGCCGCAGCGCGGACACCAGGGCGCCACCCGGTGGTCCTGGACGAGGAGGCCCTTGTCGTGGATCTCCTTCAGGGACCACCACACCGAGTCGATGTACTCGGGGTTCAGCGTCCAGTACGCCTCGTCCAGGTCGACCCAGTAGCCCATGCGGGTCGTGAGTTCCGCGAAGGCGTCGGTGTGGCGGGACACGGAGGCGCGGCACTTCTCGTTGAACTCGGCGATGCCGAAGGCCTCGATGTCCTTCTTGCCGGAGAAGCCCAGCTCCTTCTCGACGGCGAGCTCCACCGGCAGGCCGTGGCAGTCCCAGCCCGCCTTGCGGGCCACGTGGTAGCCGCGCATCGTGCGGAAGCGCGGGAACACGTCCTTGAAGACGCGGGCCTCGATGTGGTGGGCACCGGGCATGCCGTTGGCAGTCGGCGGGCCCTCGTAGAACACCCACTCCGGGCGGCCCTCGGACTGCTCCAGGCTCTTGGCGAAGATCTTCTGCTCGCGCCAGAAGTCGAGCACGGCGTGCTCAAGGGCGGGCAGGTCGACCTGTGCGGGTACCTGACGGTACTGCGACATCGAATCCTCCGGCGGACAGGTTCGTCGTTCCGTCGGAGGGACGAGAGCCGTGCGCTCCCGCGGTACCACCCTCCTTGACCCCGGGTGTGACACCCGCGGCCCCCTCATTCGGGTCGCGAAGCCGGTTCTACTGACCTGCGCCGTGGGACGGGCCCACGCGCCGAGGCTTTCTTCCGGCAGCTCCGGGGTGATGTTTCACATCGGGCTCGCCCCCGGGCTCTCACCGTCCCCGGGTCGCTCATGGCCGCTCGCGACGCTACTCGTCCCCATCCACGCCTTTCGCTCCGCCCAGTGTACGGGCCCCCGCCGACACGGGCCGACCGGATTTCGGAGCAGCCCTCCGGCACGCGTGTCGCACGCCTCCGAATGGGCATACCAGGACATATTTCACCCAAAGGGGCAATGGCGTGGTTATCGCCCGCGGACCTGGGCACAAGCCTCCCAGGCTTCTCACGGGGCGTGCCGGGCGGGCGGACCCGGCGGCGCGCCCCGTTGCCGCCGGACCCGGGTCGATTTATCGTCCCAGCACGATTCGCGAGCAAGATCACAATATGTGAAGGGGTCGCGGCATGGTGGCGAAGCAGACCGCGAGGGCGACCGGGACGGCCGCGCGGAAGTCCACGGAGGCCAAGGCCCCCGCCACCGCGCCGACCCCCAAGAAGTCCGTCGCGAAGAAGGCTGCTTCCGGGAAGAAGGCGAGCGCCGCCCGGGAGGCCGCGTCCAAGAAGGCCACCGCATCCGCGGAGACCACTGCCAAGGGGCACGACGTCAAGCGGGGCTCCGCCGCCAAGAAGGCGCCTGCCAAGAAGGCGCCTGCCAAGAAGGCTGCCACCGCAAGGTCCGCCGCCCACGGAAGAGCTGCCGCCGCAGAAGGCGCCGTCGAAGGGGTCGAGCCCCGGAAGCGGTCCGGCGCGGTGCCCGGGAAGCCCCCCACCAAGAGGGCCGCCACGGAGAAGGGGCATGCGCGGAGTGCGGCGGCCGCCGGAGACGGGCCGGACGCAGGCGCAGCGGCTGAGGGCGTCACGGGGGCCGCGGTGGGGAAAAGGACGGCTGGGAGGAAGACGGGCCCGCAGACGGAGACGCCGGCCCGGAGGACCCCCGCGCGGAGGGCCGCCGCCGCACCCGCCGAAAAGCAGGGGGCGCCGGCGGCTTCGGAAGGCGGGGTCGTGGAGGCGGTGGCGGGGAAAAGGACGGCGGGCGCGCGCACGAAGGCCCGTGCGGAGAAGGCCCCCGCCGGGAAGGACGCGGGCGGCAGGGCGGCTGCCGCCGGGTCCGGACAGCATGAGACGGCCGCCCGGGCCGCCGGTGCCGGGAAGGCCGCCCCCGGGCGGTCCGCCGCCAAGGAGGCCGCCGCCAAGAGGTCGGCGGCCAGGAAGGCCACGGCCGCCAAGGCCGGCAGGAAGGCCGCACCCGCGGCTTCGGCCGCAGAGCAGACAGGAGACCGGACGGTGGCAGCGAAGAAGACGGCGGACATGGAGGCGACGGCCGGCGCGGGGGTTCCCCCGGCGCGCGGGCTCGCCGAGGCGGCGCCCGAGGAGCTCGCCGTACGGCCGGGCGAGGAGCCGTGGACCTCCGAGGAGGTCGCCGGGGCCCGCGCCGAGCTGGAGGGGGAGGTCCAGCGGCTCCAGCACGAGCTCGCGGCCTCCGAGACCGCGCTGACCGGCCTGATGCGTGACTCCGGCGACGGTGCGGGGCACGACGAGGCCGACACCGGCACGAAGAACATCACGCGGGAGCACGAGATGGCCCTGGCCGCCAACGCCCGGGCCACCCTGGAGCAGACCG
Source organism: Streptomyces sp. CC53 (assembly GCF_001865245.1). Lineage (GTDB taxonomy): Bacteria > Actinomycetota > Actinomycetes > Streptomycetales > Streptomycetaceae > Streptomyces. The sequence goes on from NZ_MKXB01000106.1 coordinate 13,704, forward strand.
AGCACGCCCTGGAGCGGCTCGACACCGGTACGTACGGCCTGTGCGAGGTGTGCGGCAAGCCCATCGGGAAGGCCCGCATGCAGGCGTTCCCGCGTGCCACGCTGTGCGTCGAGGACAAGCAGAAGCAGGAGCGGCGGGGCTGACCCGCCGCCGCTGCGGCAGGCGGCCGCCGCCGTGCGGGACCCGTCCGGGGCCGTACGCGTGTGCCGTACCCTCGTCACAGTCAGGCACCTAGGTTGAGGGACTCACGTGACAGAGGCGGAGCACGTCATCGGTACGCCGGATGCGGACGACGCGGCTGGGACGCCCGCCGAGCCGCGCACGGGAAGGCGGAGGATCGCGGCGCTCGTCGCCGTGGCCCTCGTGGCGTACCTGCTGGACCTCGGCAGCAAGATGCTGGTCGTGGCCAGGCTGGAGCACCACGAGCCGATCGTGCTCGTCGACGGTCTGCTGAAGCTGGAGGCGGTGCGCAACCCGGGCGCGGCGTTCGGGATCGGCGAGGCCTTCACCGTGATCTTCACGGTCATCGCGGTCGCGGTGATCGTGGTGATCATGCGCATCGCCCGCAAGCTGTACAGCCTGCCCTGGGCGATCGCGCTGGGCCTGCTGCTCGGCGGCGCGCTCGGCAACCTCACCGACCGGATCTTCCGGGCGCCGGGCGTCTTCGAGGGCGCGGTGGTGGACTTCATCGCCCCGGCGCACTTCGCCGTCTTCAACCTCGCGGACTCCGCGATCGTCTGCGGCGGTTTCCTGATCGTCATCCTCTCCTTCCGGGGGCTCGACCCGGACGGCACCGTCCACAAGGACTGACCGGCCGGGGCGCGGTGCGCCGGCGGTTGTCCACAGGGCCGACCGGGTGAGCGCGCGGACAGGGCATACTCGACGGGTGAGCACGATTCCCGAGATCCGCGCCCTGCCCGTTCCCGACGGCCTCGAAGGCGAGCGCGTCGACGCCGCCATCGCCCGCATGTTCGGGTTCTCCCGTACGAAGGCCGCTGAGCTGGCCGCGGCCGGGAAGGTCCTGGTGGACGGGGCCGTCGTCGGCAAGTCCGAGCGGGTCACCGGCGGTGCCTGGCTGGAGGTCGAGATGCCGACGGCGCCCGCGCCCGTGCAGATCGTCGCCGAACCGGTCGAGGGCATGGAGATCGTCCACGACGACGACGACATCGTCGTGATCGCGAAGCCCGTGGGCGTAGCCGCCCACCCGAGCCCCGGCTGGACAGGGACGACCGTGATCGGCGGACTCGCCGCCGCCGGGTACCGCATCTCGACGTCGGGCGCCGCCGAGCGGCAGGGCATCGTGCACCGCCTGGACGTCGGCACGTCCGGCCTGATGGTGGTCGCCAAGTCCGAGCGTGCGTACACCCTGCTGAAGGCGCAGTTCCGCGAGCGGGTCGTCGACAAGCGCTACCACGCGCTGGTGCAGGGCCACCCGGACCCGCTCAGCGGCACCATCGACGCGCCCATCGGCCGGCACCCGAACCACGACTACAAGTGGGCGGTCACGGCCGACGGCAAGCCGTCCGTCACCCACTACGACCTGATCGAGGCGTACCGGGCGGCCTCCCTGCTGGACATCAAGCTGGAGACCGGCCGGACGCACCAGATCCGCGTCCACATGTCCGCCCACCGCCACCCCTGCGTGGGCGACCTCACCTACGGCGCGGACCCGACCCTCGCCAAGCGGCTCCGGCTGACGCGGCAGTGGCTGCACGCCGTGCGCCTCGGCTTCGAGCACCCCTCGGACGGCCGCTGGGTCGAGTTCGAGAGCACGTACCCGGACGACCTCCAGCACGCCCTGGACACCATCGCGGCGGAGAGCGCATGAGCCCTTTCGCCGTGCGCGTAGCGGCCGGTGAGGCGGACCGGGAGGCTGCCTTCGCCGTCCGGCGCGCCGTGTTCGTGGTCGAGCAGGGCGTGCCCGAGGACCTGGAGTACGACGCGTACGACGCCACCGCCGTGCACGTCCTCGCGGTCCGCGGCGACGACGGGACCGCACTCGGCACCGGACGGCTGCTGCACGGGCCGGACGCCGCGAGCAGGACGGGCGGCGCCGAAGGCGTCGGGTCCCTGGGCCGTCTCGCGGTCACCCGCGCGGCGCGCGGCCTCGGCGTGGGCGCCGCCCTCGTCCGCGGCATCGAGGACGCGGCGCGCTCCTGCGGTCTGACCGCGGTGGATCTGCACGCGCAGACGCACGCCCTCGGCTTCTACGAGCGGCTGGGTTACGTGGCCTACGGCGGCGAGTTCCTCGACGCGGGCATGCCGCACCGGGCGATGCGCCGACTGCTCTGACGGGCCGCCGCAGTGCCCTGCGGGCGCCCGCAGGGATCGGGGGTCGGTGGGGTTTCCGGCTGCCTGGCCGGGCGGGGGCGCGCTGAGGCCGGTCCTGGTGGTGGGCTGTCTCCCAGGCGGCTTCGGGCTGGAGACAGCCGGCTGCCCGGGCCGGTTCGGCCGGTGGATAAGCCGGGTCGGTGGCCTGCCCTGCGGACGACCGCGGGCGACTGCGGGGGTCGGCGGTCGGCGGGCCCGCGGCTGACCGGCTGCTCCGGGCGACCGGCTGGGCCGGGGCGACCGGTGGCCGTCCCGGGTGGCCGTCGCGTCCCCTGGCGGCTCCGGGCTGTCCGTGCGGGCCCGTGGCCCCCGAGCCGTTGTGGCGGGGGCCGGGCGACCGGAGCCCTTCCGCGCCCCGGGCTCCCCTCCGTCGCGCCCCGACGCCACGGAGGCGGGCGGGGTGCGTGGTTGCCGGGCGCACGCAGTGTGCCGTGGCAGGGTGGGGGCCCGAAGTCGTCGCGTCGTCAGCGTGCGGAGGATCGCGCACCGTGGACCAGTTGGCGCTGCTGCTCGTCCTGCTCCTCGGCGCGGTGGTGACCGTGCCGCTCGGGGACCGCCTCGGCCTGCCGGCACCGGTGCTGATGACGCTCCTCGGGGTGGTGCTCGCGCTGCTGCCGTTCGTGCCGAACGTCGACATCCCGCCCGACTTCATCCTGCCGCTGGTGCTCCCCCCGCTGCTGTACGCGACCGTGCAGCGCACCTCCTGGCGGCAGTTCGCCGCGAACCGGCGGCCCATCCTGCTCCTGGCGGTGGCACTGGTCCTCGTCACCACCGCCGCAGCCGGTGCCGTCGCGCACACCGTGGTGCCGGGCCTGCCGCTCGCCGCGGCCGTCGCCCTCGGCGCGCTCGTCGCGCCGCCCGACCCCGTCGCGGCGACCGCCGTCGCCGGGTCGCTGGGCCTGCCCCGCAGGCTGGTGTCGATCCTGGAGGGCGAGGGGCTCTTCAACGACGTGACCGCGATCGTCGTCTACCACGTGGCCGTCGGCGCGGTGGTCGCCGGGGCGTTCTCGTGGGGCGGCGCCGCCGTGGAACTGCTGCTGTCCGCCGTCGTCGCGGTGGCCGTCGGGCTCGGTCTCGGGCGGCTCGGCGGGCTCCTCATGGACGCCCTCGGTGACGCCACCCTCCGCACCGGTCTCACGCTCCTGCTGCCCTTCGCGGCCTACGCCGTGTCCGAAGAGCTGCACGGCTCGGGGGTCCTGGCCGTGCTGGTCACGGCCCTCGCCCTGTCCGCGTCCACGGTGGACGCCGACGACGTACTGGGGCGGCTCACCGGGCGCTCGTTCTGGGAGGTCGTCGACACCCTCGTGACCGGGGTCGCCTTCGGCCTCGTCGGCCTGGAGCTCAGCACCGTCCTCGACAGCGCCGAGGGCCGGCTGCCGGCCATGCTCGGCTGGGGTGCGGTGGTCGCCGCCACCGTGGTCGCGGTGCGGCTGCTGTGGCTGCTGCCCGCCACGTGGCTGACCAAGCGGCTCCACTCACGGCGCGACACCGCCGAGGAGATCCCCCTGACCTGGCGGGAGGCCGTCGTCATGTGGTGGTCCGGCATGCGGGGCGTCGCGACCGTCGCCCTCGCGCTGGCCCTGCCGTACCGCACGGACGCGGGGGAGCCGTTCCCCGGCCGGGACGAGATCGTCTTCGTCGCCTTCTGCGTGATCATGGCCACGCTGGTCGTGCAGGGCCTCACCCTGCCCTGGCTGGTGGGCCGGCTCGGAGTGCGCGCCGACACCGGCGCCGAACGGCGGCTGGAGCGGGAGCTCGCGGTCCGCGCCGCTCACGCCGCCAGGCGGCGCCTGGGGCAGATCGAGGAGGCGGAGGACCTGCCGGAGGAACTCGTGGAGCGGCTGCGCGGCACCGCGTACGACATCGGCGCCCTGATCAGTCCCGAGGCCGCGGACGCGGGACAGCCGACGGAACACACGCGGCGCAGGGAGCGCGTCGGGCTCGTCCTGCGCGTCAGGCGCGAGCTGATGTCGGCCGCCCGCAGCGAGGTGCTGGTCGCCCGCACCGAGCCCGGCGCCGACCCGGAGGTCGTCGACCGGGTGCTGCACCGGCTCGACGTGCGCAGCCTGCGCTGAGCCCGCGCCGCCTCAGCCGTCGTCGCGGCGGGCCGCCCCGCCGCCGTCCTGGCGGGTCACCGTACCGCCGGCGTCGTGCCGGTCGGGCGCCGGCATCGTGGCGACGCGGGGCAGCGCGTACGGGTGGCGGGCGTACAGCCAGGCGATGAGCTCCTCGCGCACGGAGCAGCGCAGCGTCCACAGGTCGTCGGCGTCCTTCGCGGTGACCACGGCCCGCACGACCATCGTGCTCGGCGTGGTGTCGGTGACCACCAGCGACCATCCCCGCCCGTCCCACGTGGGGGACTGCTCCAGCACCTGCCGCAGCCGCTCCCGCATCAGCGCCACCGGCGCCGCGTGGTCGAGCTGGAAGAACACCGTGCCGGTGATCTGGGCGCCGCCGCGCGACCAGTTCTCGAACGGCTTGCTGGTGAAATACGACACGGGCATGGTGAGCCGGCGCTCGTCCCAGGTCCGCACGGTGAGGAAGGTCAGCGTCACCTCCTCGACCACGCCCCACTCGCCGTCCACCACCACGGTGTCGCCGATCCGCACCATGTCGCCGAACGCGATCTGGAACCCGGCGAACATGTTGCTCAGCGTGGACTGCGCGGCCACACCGGCGACGATGCCGATGATGCCCGCGGACGCCAGCATCGACGTGCCGATCGCGCGGAAGTCGGGGAAGGTCAGCAGCATCGCCGCGACGGCCACCACGCCGACGACCGCCGTGACGATCCGCATGATCAGGGTGACCTGGGTGCGGACCCGGCGGACCCGGGCGGCGTCGACCGTCAGCGCCGCGTACCGGGCGTAGGTCGCCTCCACGGCGGCGGACGCGATCCGCACCACCAGCCAGGCGCTCGCACCGATCAGCAGGACCGTCAGCGCACGGCCGATGCCGACCTCGTGGTCCTGGATGATCCGCCACTGCGTCTGCTCGTAGGAGCCCCGCAGGAGGGCGGTGAGCAGCACCGTCTGCAGGGGCAGCCGGCAGCGGCGCAGCATGCCCCACAACGGGGTCTCGGGGTGGCGGGCGTCGATCCTCTGCAGCAGCTGATCGGCCAGCCAGCCGACCAGGAGGGTGAGGACGATCGAGCCACCGAGCACGATCAACGGGCGCAGTACGTTCTCCATGACTCCGACACGCTAGACGGCGAGTGGCACCATGACCGAATGGAGATCATGTTGTTCCACTCGATGTACGGGTTGCGCCCGGCCGTGCACGCCGCCGCCGAGCGGCTGCGGGCCGCCGGGCACCAGGTGCACGTGCCCGACCTCTTCGAGGGGCAAACCGCCGACACGGCGGAGGAGGGCCTGGCGATCAAGGACCGCATCGGCTGGGACGAGCTGGTGCGCCGGGCCGTGCGCGCCGCGGCCCCGCACTCCGAGCGGGGGCTGGTCTACGCGGGGCTCTCGCTGGGGGCCGCGTTCGCGCAGATCCTGGCCACCGGCGACGAGAAGGCACGAGGGCTGCTCCTGCTGCACGGCACGTACGACGTGGGGGAGGGCCCGTCGCTGGCCGGCCTGCCGGTCCAGCTGCACCTCGCGGACCCCGACGCGTACGAGCCGGACGACTGGCTGAACTCCTGGTACCTCGCCATGGAGCGGGCCGGCGCGGACGTGGAGGTGCACCGGTACCGGGGCGCCGGGCACCTGTACACCGACCCGGGCCTGCCGGACCACGACGAGGAGGCGGCGGAGGCGGCCTGGACGGCGGCCCTGGCGTACCTGGAGACCCTGTGAGCCCCTGGGCGGGGGCAGCGGCGGAGCCGTGACGGGCCCCGCCCGGTGGTCCGGCGCTGGGCGGGGTGTGAGGAACGCCATGCGGCGGGCGCCTGCCGGTGCGCGCGGTGAGCGGTCGGGCGTACCGCACCGGTGGGGCCGCAGCCGTGCCGCGCGGACCGCGCCGTTCTGCCGCGTGGTGGTGGCAGGAGGGCGCAGGGTCCGGTCTCCGGCGCGGGTCCGCCGTCCCGCGCGCGGGCAGGGCACGGGCCCGGGGCGGCGTCTGCGCCGCGCCGTGCCCGTGCCCGTGCCCGTGGTCCCGGGCCGGCCCGGGTGGGCCGGCCGTGCCGCCCGTCAGGCGCGGTAGGCGACCCAGTGGTCCTGCATGCGCTGCACCTGGCCCGGGGTGAACTGGTACATGCAGGAGTCGTACGTGTAGTCCATGAAGTTGTGGACCGGGTCCAGGCCCGCCTTGCGGGTGCAGGAGTCCCTGCCCTCGGGGCACTGGTACGCGGGGCTCTTCTCGGCCGCGGTGTCCGCCACGTAGTCGCCGTTGCCGTTACAGCCGCCCTGGAAGGTGTGGTAGAGGCCCATCCAGTGGCCGACCTCGTGGGTGGCGGTGTCGCCCTCGTTGTAGTTGGCGGCGGTGCCGCCCGGCAGGGAGGCGTCGAGGACGACGACGCCGTCCATCTCCGGGTTGGACTTGTACGAGGACGGGAAGGTCGCCCAGCCGAGGAGGCCGCCGCTGAGGTTGGCGGTGTAGAAGTTCAGGGCGCCCGCGCCGCCCTGGCGGAGGGCCGACTTCATGGCCTTCTCCTCCTGTGAGCCGGAGGAGAGGTTGTACCAGGCGGCGTTGTCCGTGTAGGTGGTTCCGGCCAGGGTGAACTGGAAGCCGGAGTCGGCGTTGCCGGAGCCCTGGCCGCCGAAGGCGGAGTTGAGGACCGCCATCTGCGCGCTGATGTCGCTGCTCGACAGCTTGCCCTTGGTGCCGTCGTGGATGACGTGGAAGTAGACCGGGACGGAGACCGCGGCGGCCTGCGCCCGGGAGGCGTCGAAGCGTCCGGCGTCCAGGCCCTTGATCGCGGCCGCCTTCAGCTTCGTCTTGAGGTCCCGCTCCATCGCCTCGGCCTTGGCGGCGGTCACCTCGTTGGGCTCGTGCTTGTGGACGCCCTCCCCGGGATGCGCTGCGCGGGCGTGGGCGTTCGTGCCGGTCTCCTCGCACTCCTCGGCCGCGGTGGCGGCCGACGTGGTGGCGGCGGAGGCGCCGGTGGGCGCGGAGAACGGAGCCAGGGCCAGTGTTCCGGCCAGGACCGTGGCGCCGAGGACACGGCGGTGCGTACGCGGCGATATTCGGACAAGAGCACGCATGGGCGACTCCTCGCGGGGGGTTGTGGGAGGGCCTTCCTCGCCACCGCCGGGAGGACATTACGTGGCCATGTCAGATCTGGAAGAGAATCGTTCCGGCCCAATCAATCGTTGGGAGGATGAAGGCGTCGATGAGAAATCCTGCGGTCTGTCCCGGGAGTTGAGATGCGGACGTCATGCGCGTGCATACGTGGGCGGGCGGTGTGTCCGGATTCGATCTCCCGGACGCACCGCCCGTCACACGCTTGTGATCACCGCTTAACGGGACCGTCTTTGGCTGATACTCGCCCTTGCGTCAGCTCAGCGGATCGGTGTGTACGCCCGCTCGACCTTCTGTGTTCCGCTCAGCGTCCGGTAGGAGCGCGTCCACCGGGCGGAGGCGGCCGGGTCCTTGCGCTGCGAGAGCACGTAGTAGTCCATCTGCGACCGCTCCGCGGTCACGTCGAGGACGCCGTACCCGTGGTGGTCCATGTCCACCCAGTGCACATGGCTGTTGGCCGCCTTGATGGCCGCCGCCGCCACGTACGAGGCGGTGTTCGCCGGGACGCGCAGGATGTCGTCGAGGTTGTCCGAGGTCACCGACGTCACCACGAACTCCGTGGCCGCCGAGGGCGACTTCGGGTAGGTGGCCGCGGTCACCGGCACGTCGTTCGCCCACGCCATGTGGATGTCCCCGGTGAGGAAGACGGTGTTGCGCACGCCCCGCTCCGTCAGGTGCGCGAGCAGTTCCCTGCGGTCGTCGGTGTAGCCGTCCCACTGGTCCGTGTTGACCGCGAGCCCGCCCGACGGCAGACCCATCAGTTCGGCCACCGGCCCCAGCAGGTGCGCCGGGAGCGACCCGAACGCCACCGGCGAGATCATCACCGACGTGCCGACCAGCCGCCACGTCGCGTCCGAGGACGCCAGCCCCGCCTTCAGCCAGTCCAGCTGGGCCCGGCCCGTGATGGTGCGCTCCGGGTCGTCCACCTCCCCGCTGCCCGTCGCGGTCTGCTGCGAGCGGAAGGACCGCAGGTCCAGCAGGTGCAGGTCGGCCAGCTTGCCGTAGCGCAGCCGCCGGTAGACCGTGCCCTCGGTGGACGTGCGCACCGGCATCCACTCGAAGTATGCGCGCTTCGCGGCCGCCACGCGCTCCGCCCAGGCGCCCTCGCCCTCCGGGGTGTGGTTGTCGGCGCCGCCGGACCACGTGTCGTCGGCGAACTCGTGGTCGTCCCATATCGCGATCACCGGGTGCGCCGCGTGCAGCGCCTGCAGGTCGCGGTCCGTCTTGTACGTGGCGTGCCGGACCCGGTAGTCGGCCAGGGTGACGATCTCGTGCCGCGGCTCGTGCGGCCGCAGCACCCTGCTGGTCTTGGGGTACTGCCCCGAGCCGTACTCGTAGATGTAGTCGCCGAGGTGGAGCACCGCGTCCAGGTCGTTGCGGGCGGCGAGGTGGCGGTACGCGGCGAAGTAGCCCGCCTCCCAGTTCGCGCAGGACGCCACGCCGAACCGGATGCCGGGCAGCGCGGCGTCGTACGCGGGTGCCGTGCGCGTGCGGCCCACGGGGGACGGCGCCTGCGCGCCGCTCCCCGCGTCGCCGGCCGCGGAGAACCGGAACCAGTAGGTGGTGGCCGGCTGCAGCCCGCGGACGTCCACCTTCACGGTGTGGTCGGAGTCGGTGCCCGCCACGGTCGTGCCCCGGGCGACGGTGCGGGTGAACGCCCTGTCCTCGGCGACCTCCCATCTCACCTCCGTGTCCGGCCCCTTCCCGGAGCCCGGGGTGGCGTCCGGGGCCGGGGTCACGCGGGTCCAGAGCAGGACGCCGTCGGGGAGCGGGTCACCCGAGGCGACTCCGTGGAGGAAGGCAGGGGCGCGGGTGTCCGCGGCGGCGGGCGGGGCGGCGGCGAGCAGGGCGGGCGCGGCTACGGCGCTGGCGGCGGCGGCCTTGACGACCGTACGGCGGCTGGGGGTGCTGCTGTGCAGGGTGTTTCGACTGGTCACGGGCGATCAGACTACCCGTCACATTACTCACGGGTACGCCGTAAGTCGGCCTCTTCGCCGTGTGGTTGGCCGGTGTTCGCCGCTCATACACGGAAGGGCCTGCTCCGGTGGCCGGAGCAGGCCCTTCGGGGGAGGGGGAGGCGTCAGCCCTTGAGGGCCTTGTCGATCGCCGCGGTGAAGTCGGCCGCGGTCATCGGCGTGCCCTGGCCGTCCGCACCCGTCACCTTCTTGCCGTCCATCCTCAGCGTCGGCGTGCCCTCGACGCCGCTCTTGTTGAAGGTCTCCGACATCTTCAGCGCCCACGCGTCGAAGGTGCCGTCCTCGACGTCCTTCTTGAACTGCTCGTTGCTCTTCAGCGCGGGGACGGTGTCCGCGATCTCCAGCAGGTAGGAGTCCTTCGCGAACTTGTCCTCCGACTCCTCCGGGTGGAAGTCGGTGGAGAACAGCGCCGACTTGAACTCCATGAACGCCTCGGGGCTCACGTTGAGCGCCGCGCCCATCGCGGACAGGGCGTTCTTGGAGCCCTCACCCGGGAAGCTGTTGTCGATGAAGGAGGCGCCCACGAACCGGAGCTTGTACTTGCCCGCCTCGACGTCCTTCGCGACCGTCTCGCCGACCCGCTGCTCGAACACGGCGCAGACCGGGCAGCGCGCGTCCTCGTAGATCTCCAGCGTCTTCTTCGCCGTCGCCTTGCCGACGACGACCGTCGTCCCGTTCTCACCGGAGGTGTTCTTCGGGGCCTTGACGTCCTTGACCTCGGCCGCCGCCTCCCAGGCCGTGGGCTTGTTGGCCTGGACGACGGCGTAGCCGATGCCGCCGGTCAGCGCCAGCACGCCCACGCCGACCAGGCCGACGGTGAGCTGGCGGCGCCGCTTCTCCTTCTTCGCCTGCAGCTCGCGCTCACGGCGCAGCCGCTCGCGGGCCGCTGCCTTGTTCGCCTTGCTGTTGCGTGCACTCATGGTGGTGTGTCTCCGTCTGCGTCAAACGAGGGGGTGAGGGGCGCGGTGCTCGCCCGAGCCCACGCTGCGCGCTCCCGCCCGTGCCCCGGACGAGAGCGGCCCGCGTCTCAGGCGAGCGCGGCCCGCGGCGGCCCCCGCCGCCCGACGGAGTGCACCAGCAGCCGCGTGCGGGAGGCCCTGGCCCGCACCCGCGGCCGGGCGGACGGGACCCGGCGTCCGCCGCCGCCCCCGGCGGCCGCCACCACGACGGCGCAGGCGGTCAGCAGCGGCCGGAACGTGAAGGTCGCCGCCGCGCGCGCCAGCCGGGCCAGCGCCGCCTCGCCGCGCCGCAGCCAGGCGGCCGCGGCCAGCCCGACCGCCACGTGCGCGGTGAGCAGCAGCCACGGCACGGCGGGGTCGGGGGAGTGGACCAGCGCGCCCACGGCGGAGTCGGGCGCGGCCACCCCCGGCAGGGGCATGCCCAGGGCGTCGCCGCACAGCACGTCGAGCCCGACCGCGCGCAGGGAGCCCGCTATGGGCCCGCCGGACGGTCCGTAGCAGGTGTGCTGGCCGGCCGTGAACACCGTGTCCGCGGCCAGCTCCAGCGGCACCAGCAGCCCGGCGATGGACCAGAAGCCGCGCTCCCGTCCCGCCAGGGCGTAGGCTGCGGCGAACACGCCGCCCGCCACCAGCAGCACGGCCGTCACGGGGAGCGGCACGCGCGACAGCAGCACGTGGGAGGCGACGGACAGCGTCACGACGAGTGCCGTGAAGATCGCTGCCCGCAGCCCCCTCAACCGGGTCCCGGCCGTGCCGTCCATCGCGTCCATCGTCGGAGAGTGTGCCACGCCTGCGCGTAAGGACCCGCTAAACCGACCGCGAGGCCGGTTCCCGTACGCGGTGAGGCCCGCCCCCGAGCCGTCGGCACGGCCGCCGGGCGGCGCCCGCCGTCCCGCCCGAGCCCCCGCGCGGCCCCGTACCGCCTCCGGGCATCCAGTCACCGTCCCTGCCGGCGGCCTCGTCCGGACGGGACGGCGGGCCGGCCCGCGCCACCCGCCCGCCCGCCGCCGTCGGCCCGCCCGCACCCGTCCCGGCGGTTCGGTACGGGCCGACCGGGAGGCACCGCACGCGTGCCCTGCGCGGGGCCCGGCCGTGCTCGGCGCCCACGCGCTTCGCGTGGCCGGAGCGTCCCTCGGGGCGCCGTACCCGCGCCGTGTGCGCCCCCGCGCGCTGTGTCGCGACGCGCCCGGAGGTGTCACCGCGGAGCCGTAGACTTCCCAGCGACCCCCCTTCCCAGGAACCCCGGAGGCCGCAGCCGTGTCGAAGCCGCCGTTCACGCACCTTCACGTGCACACCCAGTACTCGCTGCTGGACGGTGCCGCGCGGCTCAAGGACATGTTCAACGCCTGCAACGAGATGGGCATGACCCACATCGCCATGTCCGACCACGGCAACCTGCACGGGGCGTACGACTTCTTCCACACCGCGAAGAAGGCCGGGGTGACCCCGATCATCGGCATCGAGGCGTACGTGGCCCCCGAGTCCCGGCGCAACAAGCGCAAGATCCAGTGGGGCCAGCCGCACCAGAAGAGGGACGACGTCTCCGGCTCCGGCGGCTACACGCACAAGACGATCTGGGCGGCGAACAACACGGGTCTGCACAACCTCTTCCGGCTGTCCTCCGACGCCTACGCCGAGGGCTGGCTCCAGAAGTGGCCGCGCATGGACAAGGAGACCATCTCCCAGTGGTCGGAGGGGCTCATCGCCTCCACCGGCTGCCCCTCGGGCGAGCTCCAGACGCGGCTGCGCCTCGGACAGTTCGACGAGGCACTGAAGTCGGCCGCCGAGTACCAGGACATCTTCGGCAAGGACCGCTACTTCCTGGAGCTGATGGACCACGGCATCGAGATCGAGCGCCGGGTCCGCGACGGCCTGCTGGAGATCGGCAAGAAGCTCGGCATCCCGCCGCTGGTCACCAACGACTCCCACTACACGTACGCGCACGAGGCGGGCGCCCACGACGCCCTGCTGTGCATCCAGACCGGCAAGAACCTCTCCGACCCCGACCGCTTCAAGTTCGACGGCACCGGCTACTACCTGAAGTCGACGGACGAGATGTACGCCATCGACTCCTCGGACGCCTGGCAGGAGGGCTGCCGCAACACCCTCCTGGTCGCCGAGCAGGTCGACACCACCGGCATGTTCGAGAAGCGCGACCTGATGCCGAAGTTCGACATCCCCGAGGGCTACACCGAGGTCACCTGGTTCCAGGAGGAGGTCCGCCGCGGCATGGAGCGCCGCTTCCCCGGCGGCGTCCCCGAGGACCGGCAGAAGCAGGCCGAGTACGAGATGGACGTCATCATCCAGATGGGGTTCCCCGGCTACTTCCTCGTCGTCGCTGACTTCATCATGTGGGCCAAGAACAACGGCATCGCCGTGGGCCCCGGCCGAGGCTCCGCCGCCGGCTCGATCGTCGCGTACGCCCTCGGCATCACCGACCTCGACCCGATCCCGCACGGCCTGATCTTCGAGCGGTTCCTCAACCCCGAGCGCGTCTCCATGCCCGACGTCGACATCGACTTCGACGAGCGCAGGCGCGGCGAGGTGATCCGGTACGTCACGGAGAAGTACGGCGCCGACAAGGTCGCCCAGATCGGCACGTACGGCACCATCAAGGCCAAGAACGCGATCAAGGACTCCGCGCGCGTGCTGGGCTACCCGTACGCGATGGGCGACCGCATCACCAAGGCCATGCCCGCCGACGTCCTCGGCAAGGGCATCCCGCTCTCCGGCATCACCGACCCGAACCACCCGCGCTACTCGGAGGCGGGCGAGGTCCGGGCGATGTACGAGAACGAGCCCGACGTGAAGAAGGTCATCGACACCGCGCGCGGCGTCGAGGGCCTGGTCCGGCAGATGGGCGTGCACGCCGCCGGCGTGATCATGTCCAGCGAGACCATCACCGACCACGTCCCGGTGTGGGTGAGGCACACCGACAACGTGACCATCACCCAGTGGGACTACCCGAGCTGCGAATCGCTCGGCCTGCTCAAGATGGACTTCCTGGGCCTGCGCAACCTCACGATCATGGACGACGCCGTCAAGATGGTGAAGGCCAACAAGGGCATCGACATCGAGCTCCTGAGCCTCCCGCTCGACGACCCCACGACCTTCGAACTGCTCCAGCGCGGCGACACCCTCGGCGTCTTCCAGTTCGACGGCGGCCCCATGCGGTCCCTGCTGCGGCTGATGAAGCCCGACAACTTCGAGGACATCTCCGCCGTCTCGGCCCTCTACCGGCCGGGCCCGATGGGCATGAACTCGCACACGAACTACGCCCTCCGCAAGAACGGCCAGCAGGAGATCACCCCGATCCACCCCGAGCTGGAGGAGCCGCTCAAGGAGGTCCTGGACGTCACCTACGGCCTGATCGTCTACCAGGAGCAGGTGCAGAAGGCCGCCCAGATCATCGCGGGCTACTCGCTCGGCGAGGCCGACATCCTCCGCCGCGTCATGGGCAAGAAGAAGCCCGAGGAGCTCGCGAAGAACTTCGTGCTCTTCCAGAAGGGCGCCCGGGAGAAGGGCTTCAGCGACGAGGCCATCCAGGCGCTCTGGGACGTGCTGGTCCCCTTCGCCGGCTACGCCTTCAACAAGGCCCACTCCGCCGCGTACGGACTGGTCTCCTACTGGACGGCCTTCCTCAAGGCGAACCACCCCGCCGAGTACATGGCGGCGCTCCTCACCTCGGTCAAGGACGACAAGGACAAGTCGGCCGTCTACCTGAACGAGTGCCGCCGCATGGGCATCAAGGTGCTCCCGCCGAACGTCAACGAGTCGGAGTCCAACTTCGCGGCCCAGGGCGACGACGTGATCCTCTTCGGCCTGTCCGCCGTACGGAACGTCGGCACGAACGTCGTCGAATCGATCATCAAGTGCCGCAAGTCGAAGGGGAAGTACTCCTCCTTCCCCGACTTCCTCGACAAGGTCGAGGTCGTCGTCTGCAACAAGCGGACCGTCGAGTCGCTGATCAAGGCCGGCGCCTTCGACACGATGGGCCACACCCGCAAGAGCCTGGTCGCCCACCACGAACCGATGATCGACAACGTGGTCGCGGTCAAGCGCAAGGAGGCCGAGGGCCAGTTCGACCTCTTCGGCGGCATGGGCGGCGACGAGGACAGTGGCGAGCCCGGCTTCGGCATGGACGTGGTGTTCTCCGACGACGAGTGGGAGAAGTCCTACCTGCTCGCGCAGGAGCGGGAGATGCTCGGCCTGTACGTCTCCGACCACCCGCTCTTCGGCATCGAGCACGTCCTCACCGACAAGGCCGACGCGTCCATCGCCCAGCTCGCCGACCTCTCCGACGGCTCCGTCGTCACCATCGGCGGCATCATCTCCGGCCTCCAGCGCAAGATGACCAAGCAGGGCAACGCCTGGGCCATCGCCACCGTCGAGGACCTGGCCGGCTCCATCGACTGCATGTTCTTCCCCGCCTCCTACCAGCTGGTCTCCACCCAGCTCGTCGAGGACGCCGTGGTCTTCGTCAAGGGCCGGCTCGACAAGCGCGAGGACGTGCCCCGGCTCGTCGCCATGGAGCTGATGGTCCCCGACCTCTCCGACGCGGGCACCAACGCGCCGGTCGTCATCACCATCCCCGCCCTGAAGGTCACCCCGCCCATGGTCGGCCGCCTCGGCGAGATCCTCAGCCACCACAAGGGCAACACCGAGGTGCGGATCAAGCTCCAGGGCCCCCGCAAGACGACCGTGCTCCGCCTCGACCGGCACCGCGTCCAGCCCGACCCGGCGCTCTACGGCGACCTGAAGGGGCTCCTCGGACCGTCCTGCCTGGCCGGCTGACCGCACACCCCACAGCCGGACCGCACCGCACGCCGGCCGACGGGCCCGCCCCCCACGGCCACGCGGAGGGGCCGGGCCCGTCGTCACGGCCAGGCGGAGGGGCCGGGCCCGTCGTCACGGCCAGGCGGAAGGGGCGTGGCCGTCGTCACGGCCACGCCCCTTTTCCCTGCCGACCGCGTCAGTTGTGGCCGAACCTCTTCTGCCGGCCCTTCTGCGCCACGTCCGCCGGCGTCACGTGCGCCGCATGCTGCTCCATCGACGTGTCCCGTGCCTGCTGCGTCTCGCGCTCGGACTGCCGCTGCTGCTGGGTGCGGTCGCTCTTCTTGTTCTTGGCCATGAGGGTGCCTCCTGGGGGGGGGATGTGTGGGGGCCAGGGCCGCGACCAGCCTCACACACCCCCATGAGCTGCGCATTTTGGATCATTGCGGACCGTAGCGGAGCCCGTTCGTCGACCGCGCACCCCACCGGACCCGTAGTCAGGAGCGGGCCGAGCGCGTACGGTGAGGCGCCACGCCGAAGATCGCGTTCCGGCCGTTAAGACCCCGGCAGTCGGGCAGACTCGAAGGAAACCCGAAGCAACCTCCGATCCCGAGGTTCCCGAAAGAGGGTGGAACACGTGGACCGCTGCGTCGTGCTCGTGGACGCCGGCTATCTGCTCGGCGCCGCAGCAAGCCTCATCGCCGGAGAACCGGCCCGCTCCCGGATCACCGTCGACCACGCCGCCCTCGTCCAGGCCCTGCGCGAAGGCGCCGAGGCGGACACCCGGCAACCCCTGCTGCGGATCTACTGGTTCGACGGCGCCCCCGACCGCGTCCCGCAGCCCGAGCACCGCCGGCTGCGCGTGATGCCCCGCGTCACCGTCCGGCTGGGAGCCCTGACCCGCAGCGACGGACGCTGGGCGCAGAAGGGCGTCGACGCCGCCATGCACGCCGAACTCACCGAACTGGCCCGCAACCGCGCCTGCTCCGACGTCGTGCTCGTCACCGGCGACGGCGACCTTCTGCCCGGCCTGATGTCCGCCAAGGAACACGGGGTCGCCGTCCACCTGTGGGCCGTCCAGGCCGCCGACGGCGACTACAACCAGTCCGAGGACCTCGTCGCCGAGGCCGACGAGCGGCGCGTCCTCGACCGCGCCTGGATCACCCGGGCCGTCCGCGCCAAGGACCTCACCGGCCCCTGCGCCCCGCCCCCGGCCCCCCGCCCCGAGATCGCCGCGATCCTCGCCGCACCGCTCCCCGAGGCCGCCCTCGCCGCCTCCACCGAACGTGCTTCCGGCAACGGCTCCCACGCCTCGGGGACCGGCCAGGACCCTGGCGCCCCCGCTTCCCGGCCCGCCGGCACCTCCCGATCCGGTGCGTCCGACGCGCCTGCCGACGGGACCGCGTCCGGCGCCGCCTCCGCACCCTCCACGGCCTCCAGGGGCGTCCCCACCCCGAAGGACCTCGCCGGGCTGCGCCCTCCCGGACACCCCCAGGCGCCGCCCGCCCCCGCCGTCCCCGCCAACGCCACCCTGCGCTGGTCGTCCGACCGCGGCTGGATCGACCGGCCCGGCGGCCCCGTCGGCGAGCCCCCCGAGACGGCCTCCCTGCCCACCCTCGCCCAGCTCACCAGCGCCGAGCAGCGCTGGGCGGACCGCGAGGAGGACATCACGACCGTGGGCGGGGACCCCTTCGAGGTCGGCCAGGTCTTCGCCCGCCGCTGGATGGACCGGCTGCCCGACCCCTCCCACGTCGACAACCTCTCCAGCATGTACCCGCGGATCCCGCACCGCATCGACGGCGAACTGCTCCGCTACGCCGCCCGCTTCGGGCTCCTCGCCCACAAGGACGACCAGATCGACGAGCACGACCGCTACGCGATCCGGGCCGGCTTCTGGCGCGAGATCGACGTCCGCGCCGCCGCCGCGAACCACACCGGGCACCCGTCGGCCCCCCACGCCGGGCCCGCCGCGCCCGTCGAGTGACGCCGGCGGACGGCACCGCGGCACCGCCCCGGACTCGGCCCGGCCGCCCCGACCCCTTAGGCTCATCCCTCGTGAGTACGGTGTGCGTGGTGCGGGACCTGGTGAAGACGTACCCCGCCGCGCGCGGCAGACGCGGAGCGCCCGCCACCCCCGAGGTGCGGGCCACCGACGGGGTCTGCCTGGACGTGCGGCGCGGTGAGGTCTTCGGGCTGCTCGGACCCAACGGCGCCGGCAAGTCCACCCTCGTGCGCCAGCTCACCGGCCTCATGCGCCCGGACTCCGGCAGCGTCGAGGTCCTCGGCCACGACCTCGTCCGCCACCCCGAGCGGGCCGCCCGCCTCATCGCGTACCTCGGCCAGGAGTCCACCGCCCTCGACGAGCTCACCGTGTCCCTGGCCGCCGAGACCACCGGGCGGCTGCGCGGCCTCACCGCCCGCGACGCCCGCGCCGAGCGGGACGCCGTGCTCGCCGAGCTCGGTCTCGGCGAGCTCGCCGGCCGCCCCCTGAAGAAGCTGTCCGGCGGCCAGCGCCGACTGGCCTGCTTCGCCGCCTCCCTGGTGGGGCGGCGGTCCCTCCTCGTCCTCGACGAACCCACCACCGGGATGGACCCGGTGGCCCGCCGCGCCGTCTGGGCCGCCGTGGACCGCCGCCGGGCCGAGCACGGCGCCACCGTCGTGCTGGTCACCCACAACGTCATCGAGGCGGAGACCGTCCTCGACCGGGTCGCCGTCCTCGACCGCGGCCGGGTCATCGCCTGCGACAGCCCCGCAGGGCTCAAGCAGCGCCTGGCCGGCGAGGTCCGCGTCGAACTGGTGTGGCGCGAGCGCGCCCCCCTGGAGCTGCCCGAGGTGGCGGCCCTGCGCGCGGCCGCCCGCGAGTCCGGGCGCCGCTGGGTGCTGCGCCTCCCCCCGGACGAAGCCCGCGCCGCGGTGGCCGCCGTCACCGGCGGCTCCGCCTTCGCGGCCCTCGACGACTTCACCCTCGCCACGCCCAGCCTGGAGGACGTCTACCTGGCGCTCGGCGGCGAGACGACCAAGGGGCTGGTCAAGGCATGACCGCCCCGCACCCCGCCCGGCAGGCCGGCGACAACGACGGGAGCAGCGAACGGTGAGCACTCTGCCCGCGGAGGCGCTGTCGACGAGTGCCGTGCCCGCACAGGCCGCCGCGGCACCCGAGGACCGGGCCGCGCCGCTGGCCCCGCGCGCCCGGCTGCTGCCCGCACTCGCCGCCGTCTATCGCGCCCAGCTGTCCCGGGCCCGGGTGGCCAGGATCCCGCTGCTGTTCGTCGCCACCTTCCAGTCCGTCGGGATCATGGTCCTGATGCGCGGAGTCGTCGACGGCGGCAGCGAGGCCCGCGCCGTCGTCGCCGGCTCGTCCGTCCTCGTCGTGGCGTTCGTGGCGCTGAACCTGCTCGCCCAGTACTTCGGGCAGCTCCGCGCGAGCGGCGGCCTGGACCACTACGCCACCCTGCCGGTGCCGCCCGCCGCCGTCGTGCTCGGCGCCGCGGGCGCCTACGCCTCCTTCACGGTGCCCGGCACGGCCGTCACGGCGGTCGCCGGCTCCCTGCTCTTCGGGCTGCCGCTCACGCACCTGTGGGTGCTGGCCGCCGTGGTGCCGCTGGCGGGTGCCGCGCTCTCCGGGCTCGGCGCGGCGCTCGGGCTGCTCGCCCCCCGCCAGGAGCTGGCCACCCTGCTGGGGCAGCTCGGCATGTCGGCGGCCCTGCTCCTCGGGGTCCTGCCGGCCGAGCGGCTGCCCGGTCCGATCGGCTGGGCGCGTGACCTGCTGCCCTCGACGTACGGCGTGGAGGCGCTGGCCCGCAGCTTCGACGCGCGCCCGGACTGGGCGGCCGTCGCCGCGGACCTGTCCGTCTGCGCGGCCGTCGGCGTCGTGTCGCTGGCGCTCGCCACGTGGGCGTACCGCAGGGCCGCCGTCCGGTGAGACGACAGGGGCGGCGGGGAGCCGCCGGTAGGCGCGGCGGCCCCCGACGGCACCTGGCACGATGACAGGGTGACCCCACCCTTGACCCCATCCCACCAGCCATCGAGTGAGAACGTGCCCCACGACGTACCGGACCACCCGCACCGGCCGCAGCAGCCCGCGCCCGGCGGCCCTACCGGATGGCCGCCGCGCCACCCCGTGCCGCCGTACCCCTCCGTGTACGGCGAGGCCGAGCCGACGGCACCGGACGTGGCCGGCGAGGTGCGGCGCGGGGCCCTGGTGCTGCTCGCGGTGGCGGTCCCCGGCATCCTGCTCGGCCTGCTGTGGCTGTGGCTCGCCCCGCGCATCCCCCTGGTGTCGGACGGCTCGGCGGTGCTGCTGAAGGAGACGGAAGGGGAGGGCGCGGTCGGCGCCGACGGCACCTTCGTGCTGCTGGCGGTCGCGTTCGGGGCGGTCAGCGCGGCCGTGGTGTACCTGCTGCGGCGGGAGGGCGGCGTGTCCGTGGTCGTCGGGCTCGCGCTGGGCGGCCTGCTGGGATCGGTGCTCGGCTGGGGCACCGGGACGCTGCTCGGCCCGACGCACGACGTGGTGGCCCACGCCAAGGAGGTCGGCGAGGGAGTCACGTTCGACGCGCCGCTGGAACTCCGCGCGTTCGGGGCGCTGCTGGTCTGGCCGGTCGCCGCGATGTTCGTCCATCTGGCCCTCACGGCGCTCTTCGCCCCCCGCGAACCCGAAGCGGTGTGGGAGCCGGGGCTGCCCGCCCCGCCGCAGGCTCCGCCACGGTACGAGCCGCCGCAGGGCGGCCCCGGCGCCTGAGCCCCCGATGCGGCCGTGCGGTGAGCGCCGGCACGACGCCGCGGACCCGGCCCGGTGGGAGGGTTCCGCGGCGCCGGCCGCGACCGGGCAGACCGGCTCCCCCGTGCGGGCCCCGACCCCGCCGCGTGCACTCCGCCCGGGCGGCCCGGACCGGCAGGCCGCCTCCGCGGCGCGTGACGCGGTGTGAGGGCCCGCGGAGAAGTGCGCCGGCTGCCAGGAGAGCACCAGTCCCATGCGCCTTCGCGGGGCGTGCCGTGGGGCGGATCCGGACCGCCCGTGCGGCGGGGTGGCTCCGCGGCTGCGGCCCGGCCGGTGCGCGGCGGGGCAGCTCGGTTGCGCGAGCCGGGGCGACCACCGGCCCGGCTGGCCGGCTAGCCGCGGCCGATCGGGGCGACGACCGCGTCCGTGAGGTCGGCCAGGTCACGGGGGGACAGCTCGACCTCCAGCCCGCGGCGGCCCGCCGACACACAGATCGTCTCGTGGTGCGACGCCGAGGCGTCCAGCACCGTCGGCAGCCTCCTGCGCTGGCCCAGGGGCGAGATGCCGCCCCGGACGTAACCCGTGGTGCGTTCGGCGGCAGCGGGATCGGCCATCGCCGCGCGCTTGCCGCCCACCGCCGCCGCGAGCGCCTTCAGGTCGAGCTGCCCCGCCACCGGCACCACCGCGACGGTCAGCGTGCCGTCCACGTCCGCGACCAGCGTCTTGAACACCCGGTCCGGGGACACCCCCAGAGCCTCGGCCGCCTCCTCGCCGTAGGACGGGGACGCCGGATCATGGTCGTACGCGTGCACCGTGAACGGTGTGCCCGCCGCCGTCAGCGCCACCGTCGCCGGGGTGCCGTTCGCCTGCTTCTTCGCCTTCTTCGCCAACGCCTCGCGTTCCCCTCTTCTCTCGTACGCCCCCGACCGCCCGTCAGTTGGGGCTGGTCGGGGTCTGGGTCAGGTCCACCGCGGGCAGCGACGGCAGGTGGCGCAGCAGCGCCGTCTCCGACCGCAGCATCCGCAGCTCCTCACGCAGCCGGGTCGCCGTGTCCGGGGCCTCCAGCAGCCGCTGCTTGGCCGACGTGTCCAGCACGGACGCGGCGGCCACCAGGTACGACACCACCGACGGCTCGTCGGGCAGCTCGGCCGCCGCCAGGGACCGCTCCCGCGCGCCGGCCAGCCGCTTCTGGTAGGCGCGGAACGCCCGCAGCACGCCTTCGGCCAGCGCCCCCGCCCCCTCCCCGCGGCGCTCCGGCAGTTCCTCCAGTTCCGCCTTGAGGAACGGGCCGCCCGCGTCCACCGACAGCAGCCGGACCCGGGTCGTACCGGTCGCCAGCACCTCGAAGCTGCCGTCCTCCCGCTCCCGGATGCTCGCCGCGTCCGCGACGCACCCCACGCGGTGGAACGCGGCGGCGGGATCGGGCCCGAAGCCCGCGGCGGGGCCCTTCTCCGGCAGGGCGGTCGGGTCCGGCATGCCCGGTGCGGTCCGTGCGACCTCGTGCCCGTCGCGGATCGAGACGACGGCGAAGCGGCGCGGCTGCGACTCGTCGATGGTCAGCAGCTCGCGCATCATCGCGCGGTACCGCTCCTCGAAGACGTTCAACGGCAGGACGAGGCCCGGGAACAGCACCGCGTTCAGCGGAAAGAGGGGCAGGGAAGCGGTGGTCACAGCGGTCAAGCCTAATGGCCGACCGCCCCGCCGCGTCCGGCCCGTCCGCGCACCGCTCCCCCTCCCGCCGTGCAGGGCACCAGGACCGGAGCCGCGCCCGCCTCCGCGGCGGCCGCGCGGCGCGTCAGCTCCCGGGCGTCCAGGAAGCGGCCCAGCGGGTCGCCGCCGCCACCGAGCGACCACGGGAAGGACGTCGCGTACGGCCCGGTGAGCCGGAACTGCTCCAGTGCAGCCGACCACCGCCCGCGTGCGACCAGCACGTACGCGAGGGTGTTCCGGGCCTCCGCGGCCGCCGGGTCGCCCGGCCGGCGGCGGGCGCAGAACGCGGCGGCACGGTCGGCCGCCGCATCGCTGCGCGCGCCGGCCACGGTGCCGGGTCCTCCGGCGGTCAGCTGCGCGAGCGCCGCGCGCAGCGGCAGCGTCTGGACCGGCGAGTCGGGGCGGGCGTCGAGCGCGGCCTGCTCGGCGAAGTCGAAGCACACCCGGTGCGAGCCGTACCAGCGGGCCGACAGGTAGGTGAGCGCCGCCAGGTGGCATCCGTAGTGGTGGGCCGACCGGCGCAGCGCCTGCTCCCACAGCGCGGCGAACACCTGGTGCGGGGTGCGTGCCCCGCGCGCGTGGTCCAGTGCCAGGCGCCACGGCACCGGGTCGTGGGGCGCGGCCTCCGCGGCCGTGCGGATCGCCGGCTCCAGTTCGCGGAGCCGCTCCGCCCGTGCGGGCGACCGCCAGGCCCGGTGCACCGACAGCTGGGCGGACAGCAGCAGCGCGTCGGGGTCGTCCGGCACCTGGGTGAGCCAGCGGGTCAGCCAGGAGTCGCGGCTGCGCGCGAAGAGCGCGAACCGCAGGGCGTACCGGTCGCGGGCCTCCCAGTCCGCGGACCGTCGCGTCGCCGCCATGAGTGCGGCGGCCGGGGCGTGGTCACCGCGGGCGGCCGCCACCAGCGCCGGACCGAGCCGCTCGTCCGGCACGTCCAGCAGCACCGCGTCGTCCGGTGCCAGCCCGGACGCGGACGGCTCGTCCGCGGGCGGCGCGGCGTGGCGGACCGGACGCGGACGGCTCAGCAGGGAACGCAGCAGAGACATGGTGCCGCCCATTGAAAGCCGCAGGTGGGGGGTGCGCCAGGGCCGTGCTGTGAAGCTTTGGTGGGAGCCGGGTGGGGAGCCGGAACCCGCACGCCCGGCACTCGTACGCCACACCGCCCCGGGCCCCGTACGCCGGGCGCCCGTACACGCGGCAGCCGTAGGCCGGGCGCGCCCGCCCGGAACCTGCTGTACCGGGGCGCCCGCACCCTTGGGCGACCGACGCCCGTGCTGCCTGCTGCCGGTCGGCAGCCCCGCTCGGGCCGTGGGGCCCGGGACGCCCGGCCGCCGACCGCGTGCCCGGCCTGCGTCGGGCCCCGCCCCGGCCGCCCGGCCGGTGGACTACCTGGCCGCGCTCCGGCGGGGGCGGCCCCTGCCGGGCGCCCGCCCCCGCCGGGGCGGCCGGGCCGCAGGGCGACGCTCAGCTGCGCCGCAGCAGGCGGGACGCGCCCGCCGCCACGGTCGTGGCCAGCACCCAGCCGATGAGGATCAGGGCGGTCGACATCCACTGCCACGGCTCCGTCAGTTGCCAGTACCCCTCCTGCCCCAGGTTGATCACCGGCACCAGCAGGTCCAGGGCGTACAGCGCCGCGTTCCAGTGCGGGGCCTCGTCGTCCTTGATCGGCACCGGGTCGTACCGGGAGAACGCCAGCGCCCCCGCCGCCCACAGGACCGCCATCCACACCGCCGCCCGGCCCGGCCGGTAGCCGTACGCGACGGCCAGGTCCTGCACGTACCCCCACAGCTTCGCGCCCAGCGGCAGGGTCTCGCGCCGCCGCCGCTGCTTGGCGAGCAGCACCTCCCGGGCGTCGGCGTCCTCGCCGGTGGCCCGCAGCACGGCCGCGAGCCGCTCGTACGGCTCGGGGGAGTACTCCGGGGTGGCCGCCGCCACCCACTCCAGGCGGCGGGTCAGCGGGAACGGCCCATACGGCACGAGGTTCTCGTACACGAACCCGTGCAGCGCGAGGCCGCCCGGGCCCGGCCAGCTCGCCGCCTGGTCGACCAGCGTCACCACCTTCGCGCCGTTGAGCACCACCCGCCCCTCCTCGGGCCGCTCGCAGGTGAACCGCAGCTCCGGGGTCACGATCCGGCGCATCGACAGCTCCTCCTTGCGGGCCGAGGACAGCAGGAACCGGGAGTGCCGCAGGTCCACGGCGTCCTGGAACCTCCCGTCGTCCAGCCGCACCCCGCCGTGGCACTCGAAGGGCCGCATCCGCGTCCCCCGCATCGGCGTGTGCACGTCCCCGAGCCCGTACGGCGGTGTGCCGCCCAGCGAGTCGCCGGGGCCGCCCACCGAGTCGCTCACCCACGCGTACGTCATGTACAGCGTCCGCTCCACCGACAGCTGCGGGGCGTTCAGCGCGCGGCGCCCCTCGGCGCCCCGCAGGCGGCTCCCGCGCAGGCTCAGCGATCCGCCCACCTTGGCGCCTCGCATGCTGAACTCGCCGTACGTCTCGACCAGTTCCGCCTGGAGGTCCTGCGCCACCGACAGGCCGTCCGCGACGATCGCCTGCCCGCGCCGGTCCGGCTCCACGTGGATCTGGCTGATCAGCAGGTCCGTGCCGATCTGCGCGTCGCTCAGCCGCACCCCCCGGTCCACCCGGCAGCGCGGCAGGTGCAGATCGCCCTCCGTGTGCAGTCTGGCCGCCTCCACGCGGGGGATCGCGCAGCCCACCATCCGCAGGGTCGTGAACCGCGACTCGGGCAGCACCACCTCGTTCTCGAACCGGCAGCCCCGGAGCTCCACGTACGGCGCGATCTGGCCACCCGCCAGGTCCAGCGTCCCGGTGATCAGCACGCCGCGCAGCTTCAGCGCGGGCACCCGGCCCGCCGCGGCGGTCGGCCCGGACAGCAGCAGCCGCGCCACCACCTCCGCCCGCACCCGCCGCTCCCCGGGCCACACCCGGGGCGAGAACGGATCGTCCAGCACCGGATGGCCGGCGCGCAGGTCGTGCCACGCGCCCACCCGGTACGCCAGCCACATCCCCGCCTCGACCGCCGTCAGGTCGCCGGGCACCTCGGCGTCGTGCCCGTCCCCTGCCGGCTCCCCGCCCTGAGCGTCGTGCGGCTCGGTCACTGCCACCCCTCGCTTCCCCGAATTCGTACAGCCGTTCTTCCCGCTGAGTGACGAGGTGAACGCTAACGGTCAGCAGTGACAGTCCGGGGGTGGTGTGGCGTGTATCAGCCAGTGATACGGGAGGCCGGCCGGCCGAAGCGGTCTGCGAGAATTGACCCGTGATCTCTCGAATCGATCTGCGCGGTGACGCCCTCCCGAAGGGCGGCGCCCTGCGCGACCTGCTGCCCCGAGCCGAGTTCGACGTCGAGGCCGCCCTGGACAAGGTGCGGCCCATCTGCGAGGCCGTCCATCATCGGGGAGACGCCGCGCTGATCGACTACGCCGAGCGGTTCGACGGCGTGAAGCTGGACCAGGTGCGGGTTCCGGCCGCCGCGCTGACCCGCGCCCTGGAGGAGCTGGACCCCGCCGTCCGCGCCGGCCTGGAGGAGTCCATCCGGCGCGCCCGGACCGTCCACCGCGCCCAGCGCCGCTCCGCGCACACCACGCAGGTCGTGCCCGGCGGCACGGTCACCGAGAAGTGGGTGCCGGTCGAGCGCGTCGGCCTCTACGCACCGGGCGGCCGGTCCGTCTACCCCTCGTCCGTGATCATGAAGCCCGCCCCGGCCCAGGAGGCCGGCGTCGAGTCCATCCCCCTCGCCTCCCCGCCGCAGCGGGAGCACCACGGACTGCCGCACCCCACGATCCTCGCCGCCTGCGCCCTCCTCGGCGTCGACGAGGTCTACGCGGTCGGCGGCGCCCAGGCCGTCGCCATGTTCGCGTACGGCACCGAGACCTGCGCCCCCGCCAACATGGTCACCGGACCCGGCAACATCTGGGTCGCCGCCGCGAAGCGCTACTTCACCGGCCGCATCGGCATCGACACCGAGGCCGGCCCCACCGAGATCGCGGTCCTCGCCGACTCCACCGCCGACCCGGTGCACGTCGCCGCCGACCTGATCAGCCAGGCCGAGCACGACCCGCTCGCCGCGGCCGTCCTCGTCACCGACTCCGTCGAGCTCGCCGACGCCGTGGAACGGGAACTGGCCCCGCAGATCGCCGCCACCAAGCACGTCGAGGACCGCATCGTCCCCGCGCTGAGCGGCAAGCAGTCCGCGATCGTCCTCGTCGACGGCCTCGACGAGGGCCTGCGCGTGGTCGACGCGTACGGCGCCGAGCACCTGGAGATCCAGACCGCCGACGCGGCCGCCGTCGCCCAGCGCGTCCGCAACGCCGGCGCGATCTTCGTGGGCCCCTGGTCGCCGGTCTCCCTCGGCGACTACTGCGCCGGCTCCAACCACGTCCTGCCCACCGGCGGCTGCGCCTGCCACTCCTCGGGCCTGTCCGTGCAGTCCTTCCTGCGCGGCGTCCACATCGTCGACTACACCCGCGACGCCCTCGCCGAGGTCGCCCACCATGTGGTCACCCTCGCCGAGGCCGAGGACCTGCCGGCCCACGGCGCCGCCATGAAGGCCCGCTTCGGCTGGAAGGTGCCGCAGCAGTGAACGACGCCCTCCGCGCCGACGACCTTCCCCTGCGCGACGAACTGCGCGGCAAGTCCGCCTACGGCGCCCCGCAGCTCGACGTGCCGGTCCGGCTGAACACCAACGAGAACCCGTACCCCCTCCCGGAACCGCTCGTCGAGCGCATCGCCGACCGCGTGCGGGAAGCCGCCCGGCACCTCAACCGCTACCCCGACCGCGACGCCGTCGAACTCCGCACCGAACTGGCCCGCTACCTCACCCGCACCACCGGGTACGAGGTCGGCGCCGCCCAGGTCTGGGCCGCCAACGGCTCCAACGAGGTCCTCCAGCAGCTCCTCCAGGCGTTCGGCGGGCCGGGCCGCGCCGCGATGGGCTTCGAGCCCTCGTACTCCATGCACGCCCTCATCTCCCGCGGCACCGGCACGGGCTGGATCCCCGGCCCCCGCGGCGAGGACTTCCGCATCGACGCGGACACCGCCACGGCGGCCATCGCCCGGCACCGTCCCGACGTGGTCTTCATCACCTCCCCCAACAACCCCACGGGCACCGCCGTCGACGCGGACACCGTGCTCGCCCTGTACGACGCCGCCCAGGCCGCCAAGCCGTCCCTGGTCGTGGTCGACGAGGCGTACGTGGAGTTCAGCCACCGTCCCTCGCTGCTCCCGCTCATCGACGAGCGCCCGCACCTGGTGGTCTCCCGCACCATGTCCAAGGCGTTCGGCGCCGCCGGACTGCGCCTCGGCTACCTCGCCGCCCACCCGGCCGTCGTCGAGGCCGTGCAGCTGGTACGCCTCCCGTACCACCTGTCCGCCGTCACCCAGGCCACCGCACTCGCCGCGCTCGAACACACCGATACCCTGTTGGGGTACGTCGAACAGCTGAAGGCCGAGCGGGACCGGCTGGTCGCCGAGCTGCGCGCCACCGGCTACGAGGTCACGGAGTCGGACGCGAACTTCGTCCAGTTCGGGCGGTTCGAGGACACCCGGGCCGCCTGGCGCGGCATCCTCGGCCGGGGCGTCCTCGTCCGCGACAACGGCGTACCGGGATGGCTGCGGGTCACGGCCGGCACGCCGGAAGAGAACGACGCGTTCCTCGATGCGGTTCGCGCACTGAAGAAGGAGCAGAGCTCATGAGCCGCGTAGGACGGGTCGAGCGCACCACCAAGGAGACGGCCGTCGTCGTCGAGATCGACCTCGACGGCACCGGCAAGGTCGACGTCTCCACCGGCGTCGGCTTCTACGACCACATGCTGGACCAGCTCGGCCGCCACGGCCTGTTCGACCTCACGGTGAAGACCGACGGCGACCTCCACATCGACTCGCACCACACCATCGAGGACACCGCCCTCGCCCTCGGCGCAGCCTTCAAGCAGGCCCTCGGCGACAAGGTCGGCATCTACCGCTTCGGCAACTGCACCGTGCCGCTCGACGAGTCGCTCGCCCAGGTCACCGTCGACCTCTCCGGCCGCCCCTACCTCGTGCACAGTGAGCCCGAGAACATGGCGCCGATGATCGGCGCCTACGACACGACGATGACCCGGCACATCCTGGAGTCGTTCGTCGCCCAGGCCCAGATCGCGCTGCACGTCCACGTCCCGTACGGGCGCAACGCCCACCACATCGTGGAGTGCCAGTTCAAGGCCCTCGCCCGCGCCCTCCGCTACGCCTCCGAGCGCGACCCGCGCGCCGCCGGCATCCTGCCGTCGACGAAGGGCGCACTGTGACCACCGGCACCCGTCACCCGGCCCGCACCGCCCCCGCCCCGCGCGCCACCGCTGCCACGGGAGCGCACGGGGGGACACCGTGACCGGACTGTCCGCCGTCCTGATCGTCGTCGGCCTCTTCCTGGCCGGCGGCGTGTACTCCTTCACCAAGCAGAAGATGCCCAAGAGCCTCATCGGCCTCCTGGCAGGCGCCTCCGTGCTCTGCCTGGTCGCGGGCGTCCTGCGGATCCAGGGACTCTGGGAGTGAGCACCGCATGACCGCGAAGAAGGTCGTCGTCTTCGACTACGGCTTCGGCAACGTCCGTTCGGCGGAGCGCGCCCTCGCGCGCGTCGGCGCCGACGTCGAGATCACCCGCGACTACGACCGCGCCATGAACGCCGACGGGCTCCTCGTGCCCGGCGTCGGCGCGTTCTCCGCCTGCATGGCCGGGCTCAAGGAGGCCCGCGGCGACTGGATCGTCGGCCGCAGGCTCGCCGGCGGCCGCCCCGTCATGGGCATCTGCGTCGGCATGCAGATCCTCTTCGAACGGGGCGTCGAGCACGGCGTGGAGACCGAGGGCCTCGACGAGTGGCCCGGCACCGTCGGCCCCCTCAAGGCGCCCGTCGTGCCCCACATGGGCTGGAACACCGTCGAGGCCCCCGAGGAAAGCGAGCTGTTCGCCGGACTCGACGCCGACGCCCGCTTCTACTTCGTCCACTCGTACGCCGTGACCGACTGGACCCTGGAGACCGCCAACCCCGCCCTGCGCGCCCCCAAGGTCACCTGGTCCACCCACGGCGAGCGGTTCGTCGCCGCCGTGGAGAACGGCGCCCTGTGGGCCACCCAGTTCCACCCGGAGAAGTCCGGCGACGCGGGGGCCCGGCTGCTGACCAACTGGCTCGCCACCCTCTGACCCGCGCCCCCGCTCCGACGACGACCGCGACCCGCTCCGACGACTCCTTCCAGACAGACGCTAGGACCGCTGAGATGACCAAGCTCGAACTCCTCCCCGCCGTCGACGTCCGCTACGGCCAGGCCGTGCGGCTCGTCCACGGCGAGTCCGGCACGGAGACGTCCTACGGCTCCCCGCTGGAGGCGGCGCTGACGTGGCAGCGCGCGGGCGCCGAATGGCTCCACCTCGTCGACCTCGACGCCGCCTTCGGCACCGGCGACAACCGCGCCGTCATCGCCGAGGTCACCGCCGCCATGGACCTCAAGGTCGAGCTGTCCGGCGGCATCCGCGACGACGCCTCCCTGGCCGCCGCCCTCGCCACCGGCTGCACCCGCGTCAACCTCGGCACCGCCGCCCTGGAGACCCCGGAGTGGGTCGCCAAGGTCATCGCCGAGCACGGCGACCGCATCGCCGTCGGCCTCGACGTCCGGGGCACCACCCTGCGCGGCCGCGGCTGGACCCGCGACGGCGGGGACCTCTACGAGACGCTGGCGCGCCTCGACAAGGAGGGCTGCGCCCGCTACGTCGTCACCGACATCGCCAAGGACGGCACCCTCCAGGGCCCCAACCTGGACCTGCTGAAGAACGTCTGCGCGGCCACGGACCGCCCCGTCGTGGCCTCCGGTGGCGTCTCCTCGCTGGACGACCTGCGCGCCCTCGCCGGCCTCGTCCCGCTGGGCGTCGAGGGCGCCATCGTCGGCAAGGCGCTGTACGCCGAGGCGTTCACCCTGGAAGAGGCCCTGGCGGCGGTGGCCGCATGACGGCCGGCGCCGTACGGAAGGTCGTCACCGGCGCCCCCTGGGAGGAGCAGTTCGGCTACTCCCGCGCGGTGGAGCTGCCCAACGGCCTGGTGCTCGTCGCCGGCTGCACGTCCGTCGTGAACGGCCAGATCGTCGAGGGCGGCCCCTACGAGCAGGCCCTCAACGCCTTCCGCGCCGCCTTCGCCGGGCTGGAGCAGCTCGGCCTCGGCCCGGCCGACGTGGTGCGCACCCGCATGTACCTCACCCACGCCCGGGACGTCGAGGAGGTCGGCCGCGCCCACAAGGAGCTGTTCGACGCCGTCCGCCCCGCGTCCTCGATGCTCATCGTCTCCGGCTTCGTCGACTCCCGGCTGCTCGTCGAGGTCGAGGTCGAGGCCTACCGCACGAACGGAGGAGCCGCGTCATGAGCCTCGCGGTCCGTGTCATCCCCTGCCTGGACGTCGACAACGGCCGTGTCGTCAAGGGCGTCAACTTCCAGAACCTCCGCGACGCCGGCGACCCCGTCGAGATGGCCAAGCTGTACGACGCCGAAGGCGCCGACGAGCTGACCTTCCTCGACATCACCGCCTCCTCCGGCGACCGGGAGACCACGTACGACGTGGTGCGCCGCACCGCGGAGCAGGTCTTCATCCCGCTCACGGTCGGCGGCGGCGTCCGCAGCGCCGAGGACGTCGACAAGCTGCTGCGCGCGGGCGCGGACAAGGTCGGCGTCAACACGGCGGCGATCGCCCGGCCCGAGCTGATCCGGGAGATCGCGGAGCGCTTCGGCCGTCAGGTCCTCGTCCTGTCGGTCGACGCCCGCCGGGCGCCCGGCACCCCGTCGGGCTTCGAGGTCACCACCCACGGCGGCCGCCGCGGCACCGGCATGGACGCCGTCGAGTGGGCCCACCGCGCCGCGAACCTGGGCGCCGGCGAGATCCTGCTGAACTCCATGGACGCCGACGGCACCAAGGACGGCTACGACATCGAGATGATCGCCGCCGTGCGCAGGCACGTCGGCGTCCCGGTGATCGCGTCCGGCGGCGCGGGACGACTGGCGGACTTCCCGCCCGCCATCGAGGCGGGCGCGGACGCGGTCCTGGCGGCGTCGGTGTTCCACTTCGGAGACCTGCGCATCCCGCAGGTGAAGGACGCCCTCCGCGAGGCGGGCCACCAGGTCCGCTGAGCGCCCTGCCGGGCGGGGAGCGCGGGGAGGCCGGCCGCCCCGCCGAGGTGCGCGGGCGCCCGTCGACGTCCGGCAGGCGACAGCGCCCGCTGAGCACACCCTCCGGGCACGGGAGCGTGCGCGGGGGCCCGTCGACCGCCCGTGCCGGGCCGGGGAAGCGCCGCGAGGCCCACAGCGGGCCTCTGCACGTGACGGGGCACCCGGCCCGGGGGTCCGCTGCGCTGCACGACCGGTCCGGCGAGCCGGGTCGCGGAGCGCCTGCCGGCCGCGGTGGCCCGCCGGGTCCGGCGGGGCCACCGTCGGCGCCCGGGAGCGCCGCCGTGCGGCCGGCGGGCGCCTCGGAGCCCGAGGTCAGCCGAGGCGCTGCGTCAGCTGGACCAGGTTGCCCACCGTGTCGTCCAGCACGGCCGTCAGCACGGGGCCCTGCTCGACGGGCTCCTGCGTGAAGGCGACCCCCAGCGCGCGCAGCCGCTCGTACTCCGCCCGCAGGTCGTCGACCGCGAAGACGATGCACGGCAGGCCCGCCTCCCGCAGGCCCTTGGTGTAGGCGCGGGCGACCGGGCTGTCGCCCGGCTCCAGCAGCAGCTCCACGTCCTGGCCCGGCGCGCCGACGGTGACGAACAGGGCCTCGCCGAGATCGATGTGCGCCCGCGTCTCGAAGCCGAGCACGTCCGTGTAGAAGGCGTGCGCCTTCTGCTCGTCGTCCACGAACACGTTGGTCATCGCGATCCGCACGGCTCAGATCCCCAGTTCCGCTTCCAGGACCCGCGCCACCGCGTCCTTGTCGCCGTCGAGCTCCACCCGGGCCGCCTCCTGCCGCCCGTACAGGAACAGCACCAGCTCACCCGGCTCACCCGTCACCGTGACCACGGGCGCACCTCGGCGCGCCACCGCCGTCTGGCCGTTCGGACGGCGCACGACCAGGCCCACCGGGCAGCGCCGGCCCGCGAGCCGGGCGCCCTTCTCCAGCCGGGCCCACAGCGCGTCCGCGAACACCGGGTCCAGCTCGCGCGGCGTCCAGTCCGGCTGCGCCCGCCGCACGTCCTCCGTGTGCACGTAGAACTCCGCCGTGTTCGCGCCCTCGTCCACCTGCTTGATCGAGAACGGCGACATCCGCGGCGGCCCGCTGCGGATCAGCTGCACCAGCTCCTCGTACGGCTTCGCCGCGAACTCCGCCTGCACCCGCTCCAGCCGGTCCCGCAGCGCCCCCACCAGCACCCCCGCCGCGGCGTCCGGGCGCCGCTCCCGCACCACCAGGTGGGCCGCGAGGTCGCGGGCCGTCCATCCGTCGCACAGGGTCGGGGCGTCCGGCCCGACCGCCTCCAACAGATCGGCCAGCAGGAGCCGTTCACGCTTCGCATGGGTCGACATGTCGGCCAGCGTACGGCGGTCCGCCCCGGTCCGCCCAGTGGACACGGCCGGGAGCGCCCCGCCGCTCGCGGCACAATGGCCTCATGACCAGCAACCTTGACCCGGCCATCGCCGCCCGTCTCAAGCGCAGCCCCGACGGGCTGGTCCCGGCCATCGCCCAGCAGTACGACACCGGCGAGGTGCTCATGCTCGGCTGGATGGACGACGAGGCCCTGCACCGCACCCTCACCACCGGCCGCTGCACCTACTGGTCCCGCAGCCGCCGCGAGTACTGGGTCAAGGGCGACACCTCCGGCCACGTCCAGCTGGTCAAGTCCGTCGCCCTGGACTGCGACGCCGACACCCTCCTCGTCAAGGTCGACCAGATCGGCGCGGCCTGCCACACCGGCGCCCGTACCTGCTTCGACGCCGACGTCCTCCCCCTGGGCCAGTAAGGTCGGGCGCCATGGACCTCGAGACCTTCCGCAAGCTGGCGACCGACCGCCGCGTGATTCCCGTCAGCCGCCGCCTCCTCGCGGACGGCGACACCCCGGTGGGCCTCTACCGCAAGCTCGCCGCGGAGCGCCCCGGGACGTTCCTGCTGGAGTCCGCGGAGAACGGCCGTTCCTGGTCCCGTTACTCCTTCGTCGGGGTCCGCAGCTCCGCCGCCCTCACCGTGCGCGACGGCGAGGCCCACTGGCTCGGCACGCCACCCGTCGGCGTCCCCGTCGACGGGGACCCGCTGGCCGCGCTGCGCGCCACCGTCGAGGCCCTGCACACCCCCCGGGACCTGGCCGGCGGCATGCCGCCCTTCACCGGCGGCATGGTCGGCTACCTCGGCTACGACATCGTGCGCCGCCTGGAGCGCATCGGCGAGCACGGCACCGACGACCTGCGGCTGCCCGAGCTGACCATGCTGCTCACCTCGGACCTCGCCGTCCTCGACCACTGGGACGGCACGGTCCTGCTGATCGCCAACGCGATCAACCACGACGCCGCGGACTCCGGCGTGGACGAGGCGTACGCGGACGCCGTGGCCCGGCTCGACGCCATGCAGGCCGACCTCACCAAGTCCGTCGAGTCCGCGCCCGCCGCCCTCCCGCCGTCCGAGCTGCCCGACTCCACCGCGCGGTGGGGCGGTCCGGCCTACCAGGACGCCGTGGAGGACATCAAGGAGCGCATCCGCGCCGGGGAGGCCTTCCAGGTCGTGCCCTCGCAGCGGTTCGAGACGCCCTGCACGGCGAGCGCCCTCGACGTGTACCGGGTCCTGCGGGCCACCAACCCGTCGCCGTACATGTACCTCTTCCGCTTCGACGGGTTCGACGTCGTCGGGTCCAGCCCCGAAGCGCTGGTCAAGGTCGAGGACGGCCGCGCGATGGTGCACCCCATCGCCGGCACCCGGCCGCGCGGGGCCACCCCGCAGGAGGACCAGGCCCTCGCCGACGAGCTCATCGCCGACCCCAAGGAGCGCGCCGAGCACCTCATGCTCGTCGACCTCGCCCGCAACGACCTGGGCCGCGTCTGCCGGCCGGGCTCCGTGGAGGTCGTCGACTTCATGTCGATCGAGCGGTACTCGCACGTCATGCACATCGTGTCGACCGTGACCGGCCGGGTCGCGGAGGACCGCTCCGCCTTCGACGTGCTCACCGCCTGCTTCCCCGCGGGGACGCTGTCCGGGGCGCCCAAGCCGCGCGCCATGCAGATCATCGAGGAACTGGAGCCCAGCAGGCGCGGCCTGTACGGCGGCGCCGTCGGCTACCTGGACTTCGCGGGCGACTCCGACACCGCGATCGCCATCCGCACGGCCGTGCTGCGCGACGGCACCGCCTACGTGCAGGCCGGGGCAGGTGTCGTCGCCGACTCCGACCCGGTCGCCGAGGACACCGAGTGCCGCAACAAGGCGGCCGCGGTGCTGCGCGCCGTCCACACCGCCAACCGGATGAACCGGGTCTGACTGCGGCGAGCCGGGAGGCATGGGGGATAGTGGGTGCGTGAGTGCCGCATCCGTACCCCAGCCCCGTCCCGCGCGCGCGGGTGACGCGGCGGCCGCAGGCGGCGGCCGCCGCAGCCTCGCCGCAGCCCTCCTCCTGGGCGCCGTCGGCGCCGCCGTCGTCCTCCTCGCCTCCGGCCAGACCTGGACCACGGGCACGGTCACGGGCAGCGGCGGCAGCTTCCGCCTCGACGCGTCGGGCGGCGACGTCACCGGCGTCCCGACCGCCCTCGCGGTGGTCGGACTCGCGGCCCTCGTCGCCGTCCTCGCGGCCCGCGGCACCGGCCGGCGGATCGTCGCCCTGCTGCTCGCCGCCAGCGGCGCGGGAGCGGCCCTGGCCGCCTTCCTGGGCGCGTCCGACACCGCGGCGCTCGACGCGGAGGCCGCCCGCACCACCGGCGACGCCGCCGCCCGCGTCGAGGGCCTCGCCCAGACCGCCTGGCCGACCGTGGCGGGCGCGGCGGCCCTGCTGCTCCTCGCCGCCGGGCTGATCGCCCTGCGCCACGGCTCCGCCTGGCCCACCATGTCCGGCCGGTACGAGAGGGACGGCGGCCCGCGCACCCGTGCCGCCCGCCGCCCGGCCGAGGAGTCCGAGCGGCCGGAGGAGCTGTGGAAGGCCCTCGACCGCGGCGAGGACCCCACGGACCCGGTCGACCGCACCGACTGACCCGAGGCCGCGCCCACCAGCCCCCGGGTGCGACGGCACCCCCGGATCACCCGCGGGTGCGCGCGTGCGGGACAATGGCCGCGAGCGACCGCACTCCGCGGGGCCTCACCACAGAGCAACATCAACGAGGAGCAACTCATGGCGGGCAGCGCCCACGGACACACCCCGGCCGCCTGGACCGGTGTCATGATCGCCTTCATCGGCTTCTGCGTCGCCGGTGTCTTCATGGTGGCGGCCAACCCGCTCGGTTTCTGGGCCGGTCTGGGGATCGTGGTGCTCGGCGGCGTCGTCGGCGGCATCATGCGCATGATGGGCATGGGCCAGCAGAAGCCGACCGCGGAGCAGCTGGAGGCCCGCTCCCGCGCCGCGGGCGCCCAGGCGGCCTCCTGACCCTCGGGTCCGCCGCGGACGGCGGCGGCGCGCGCAAGGCGCGGTCCGGAAGCCCCTGACCGCGCCTTTCCGCTGTGCGCCGCGCCCGTGCGGCACCCGCGCGGACCGGTGGGGCTGCGCGGCCTCCCGCCCGCGGCGACAATCACCGGATGGACGCCACCCCGCACGCCAGCGCCCCGCCCCGTCCCGCCCCACCGCAGGCCGCCCCGCACCCGGCCGCCGGGGCCCCGGAGCACCCCGCCCCGACCCACGGGACCCCCGGGGGGCCCGCCCCGCTCCAGGGGGAGGCCACCGTGCCGCCGCACGCCGCCCGGCCCCCCGCGGCTCCGGCACCCCGCGCGGTCCCGCCGTACGGCGCCCCCCCGCCGTTGGCCCGGCGGGTCGCCGGTCCCCTGGGGCTGCTCGCCGGTGCCGCAGCCGCCTTCGCGTTCGTCGCCGCCGTGGACCCCAACGAACCCGGCCACTACCCGGCCTGCCCGCTGCTCCAGTACACCGGCCTGTACTGCCCCGGCTGCGGCGGGCTGCGCAGCGCGCACGCCTTCGCCCACGGGGACCTGGCCACTGCACTCGGGGCGAACGCGATGGCCGTAGCCGGCTACGTCGTCTTCGCCGCACTGATGCTCGTCTGGCTCGTCAGGGCCGTCCGCGGCGTACGGTTCCACCTCACCGTCCATCCCGCCGCCTGGTGGGTGTTCGGCACCGCGGGCGCCCTGTTCTGCGTGATCCGGAACCTGCCGTTCGGTGGCGCGCTCGCTCCGTGAGACGGTCCCCCGAAACAGCAGGTCAGAGCCGTAGGGTGGAGGAGAGCCGACGGCACCGGCCGCGGCCCGTGCGGTTTCCCGCCGCGCGGCCGGATACCATCGAGGTGTCCGGCTGATCAGACATCACACCCTCCGGAAGGGGGCCTCTCGCGTGAGTGTGCTCGACGAGATCATCGACGGAGTGCGCGCCGACCTCGCGGAGCGGCAGGCGCGGGTCTCCCTCGACGAGCTCAAGGAGCGGGCCGCCAAGGCGCCCCAGGCCCGTGACGGAGCCGCCGCACTGCGCGGCGACGGCGTCCAGGTCATCTGCGAGGTGAAGCGGTCCAGCCCCTCCAAGGGAGCCCTCGCCGCCATCGCGGACCCCGCGGCCCTCGCGGCCGACTACGAGGCGGGCGGCGCCGCCGTCATCTCCGTCCTCACCGAGGAGCGACGCTTCGGCGGGTCGCTCGCCGACCTGGAGGCCGTCCGCGCCCGGGTCGACATCCCCGTCCTGCGCAAGGACTTCATCGTCACCGCGTACCAGCTCTGGGAGGCGCGGGCACACGGCGCCGACCTCGCCCTGCTGATCGTGGCCGCCCTGGACCAGCCCGCGCTGGTCTCGCTGATCGAGCGCGCCGAGTCCATCGGGCTCACCCCGCTCGTGGAGGTCCACGACGAGGAGGAGGTCGCCCGGGCCGTCGACGCGGGCGCCCGCGTCATCGGCGTCAACGCCCGCGACCTCAAGACCCTCAAGGTCGACCGCTCCACCTTCGAGCGGGTCGTCCCGGAGATCCCGTCGGGCATCGTCAGGATCGCCGAGTCCGGTGTCCGGGGACCGCACGACCTGATCGCCTACGCCAACGCCGGCGCCGACGCCGTCCTGGTCGGCGAGTCGCTCGTCACCGTCCGCGACCCGAAGGCGGCCGTGGCCGACCTCGTCGCCGCGGGCGCCCACCCCGCGCTGCGCCACGGGCGGGACTGACCCCCCGCCATGACCGCCCCTGTCACCCGCCACCCCGCCGCGCCCCCCGCGGCGTACGCCCGCCTGGCCCGGGGCTGCCGCCCGCGCGGCTGCCGGGCCCCGGCCCGGCGCGTGCACGGGCGGCGGGTGCGGTACGTGATCGGCGACGAACCGGGCCAGGTCAACGGGATGCGATGGCGCGTCAGGACCGCGTGCCGCTAGCGGTCCACCCGGGGGGCGCCCCGCGCCCCCCGTACCCCCGGACGTATGACCCAGGGGGCGGAGGCATCGCCTCCGTGTGCTCTCCCGCGCAGCGCGGGGGAGCGGACCGCCGACGGCACCACCACGTGCACCCACACCATCGCAGGCCCCCGCGGGGGCCGGTCCTGGCATAGGAGCATGCGCTGATGTCCAGCGAGTTCTTCATCCCCGACCCGGAACGCCGGGTCCCCGACGCCGCCGGCTACTTCGGCGCCTTCGGCGGCAAGTTCATCCCCGAGGCCCTCGTCGCCGCCGTCGACGAGGTCGCCGTCGAGTACGAGAAGGCGAAGGCCGATCCCGCCTTCGCCCGCGAGCTCGACGAGCTGCTGGTGCACTACACCGGCCGGCCCAGCGCCCTGACCGAGGTGCCGAGGTTCGCCGAGCACGCCGGAGGTGCCCGCGTCTTCCTCAAGCGCGAGGACCTCAACCACACCGGCTCCCACAAGATCAACAACGTGCTGGGGCAGGCCCTGCTCACCCGGCGCATGGGCAAGACCCGCGTCATCGCCGAGACGGGCGCCGGGCAGCACGGTGTCGCCACCGCCACCGCCTGCGCGCTGTTCGGACTCGACTGCACCATCTACATGGGTGAGGTCGACACGCAGCGCCAGGCCCTCAACGTGGCCCGCATGCGCATGCTCGGCGCCGAGGTCGTCGCCGTGAAGTCCGGCAGCCGCACCCTCAAGGACGCCATCAACGAGGCGTTCCGCGACTGGGTCGCCAACGTCGACAGCACGCACTACCTGTTCGGGACCGTCGCGGGCCCGCACCCGTTCCCGGCGATGGTGCGCGACTTCCACCGCGTCATCGGCGTCGAGGCGCGCCGCCAGGTCCTGGAGCGCGCCGGCCGGCTGCCCGACGCCGCCGTGGCCTGCGTGGGCGGCGGCTCCAACGCCATCGGCCTCTTCCACGCCTTCATTCCCGACGCCTCCGTCCGCCTCGTCGGCTGCGAGCCCGCAGGGCACGGCATCGAGAGCGGCGAGCACGCGGCCACCCTCACCGCGGGCGAGCCGGGCATCCTGCACGGGTCGCGCTCGTACGTCCTCCAGGACGACGAGGGCCAGATCACCGAGCCGTACTCGATCTCGGCCGGCCTGGACTACCCCGGCATCGGCCCCGAGCACGCCTACCTCAAGGACTCCGGGCGCGGCGAGTACCGGGCCGTCACCGACGGCGCCGCCATGCAGGCGCTGCGCCTGCTGTCGCGCACCGAGGGGATCATCCCGGCCATCGAGTCGGCGCACGCCCTCGCCGGGGCGCTGGAGCTCGGGCGCGAACTCGGCCCGGACGGGCTGCTCGTGGTCAACCTGTCCGGCCGCGGCGACAAGGACATGGACACCGCCGCCCGCTACTTCGGGCTCTACGACGGGGAGGGGTCCGAGTGAGCGGCACCATCCACCTGCTGAACGACACCCTCGCCAAGGCGAAGGCGGAGAACCGGGCGGCGCTCATCGCCTACCTGCCGGCCGGCTTCCCCACCGTGGACGACGGCATCGACGCGATCAAGGCGGTACTGGACGGCGGCGCCGACGTGGTCGAGGTCGGTCTGCCGCACAGCGACCCGGTCCTCGACGGCCCGGTCATCCAGACCGCCGACGACATCGCCCTGCGCGGCGGCGTGAAGATCGCCGACGTGATGCGGACGGTGCGGGAGGCGTACGAGGCGAGCGGCAAGCCGATCCTCGTCATGACGTACTGGAACCCGATCGACCGCTACGGCGTGGAGCGGTTCACCGCCGAGCTGGCCGAGGCGGGCGGCGCCGGCTGCATCCTGCCGGACCTGCCGGTCCAGGAGTCCGCGCTGTGGCGGGAGCACGCCGAGAAGCACGGCCTCGCGACCGTCTTCGTCGTGGCCCCCAGCAGCAAGGACGAGCGGCTCGCCACCATCACGGCCGCCGGCTCCGGCTTCGTCTACGCGGCCTCCCTCATGGGCGTCACCGGCACCCGCGCGTCCGTGGGCGAGCAGGCCGCCGACCTCGTGGAGCGCACCCGCGCCACCACGGACCTGCCGGTCTGCGTCGGACTCGGCGTCTCCGACGCCGCTCAGGCCGCCGAGGTGGCCTCCTTCGCGGACGGCGTCATCGTCGGCTCCGCCTTCGTCAAGCGGCTGCTGGACGCCGACGACCGCACGAGCGGACTGGCCGCCGTACGGGAACTGGCGGGCGAACTCGCCCGGGGCGTACGACGCGACTCCTAGCGGTTCCGGGAGTTTCGTCGCTCGAACGGGTGGATGTCGGTCCGGGGAGGCACGCGGGTGCCTCCCCGGTTCGTTTGCCGGGCGTGAACGAGAACAGCAGCGAGGGAAAGCGGAGCGCCCGGGAACGGCTCCAGCAGCAGCGCCAGCGGGAGCAAGCCCGGGAGAAGCGCCGCCGGGCCCTGCTCGTGACGGCGGCCGTCGTCGGCGTGCTCGGCCTGGCCGCCGTGGTCGGCATCGTGGCGGCCAACAGCGGCGGCGACGGCGGGGACGGCGCCGCGGGGCCCGTCGTCGCCCCGTCCGGCACCGTCGGCGACGACCGGCTCATCATCCCCGTCGGCGCCTCCGACGCGCCCTCCACGCTCACGGTGTGGGAGGACTTCCGCTGCCCCGCCTGCGCGTTCTTCGAGACCACGTACCGCGACACCATCCACCAGCTGACCGACTCGGGCCAGATCAAGGTCGAGTACCGGCTCGCCACGATCATCGACGGCAACATGGGCGGCAGCGGGTCACTGAACGCGGCCAACGCGGCGGCGTGCGCTCAGGACGCCGACCGGTTCGTCCCCTATCACGACGTCCTCTTCCAGAACCAGCCGATGGAGACGGACGACGCCTTCTCGAACAACCAGACGCTCTTCGACCTTGCGGCCAAGGTCGAGGGCCTCGACACCCCCGCGTTCCGCAGCTGCGTCGCCGACGGCACCCACAAGGCATGGGTGAACGAGTCGAACGAGGCGTTCCTCGCCGGGGACTTCCGCGGCACGCCGACGGTGCTGCTGAACGGAGAGTCGGTCTTCCCGGCCAAGGGCAGTGAGCAGATCTCGCCGGAGAACCTGAAGAAGTGGGTCGCCGAGGCCAACGAGGGCAAGGAGCCGGGCACGGCGACCCCCACCGGCGCCGCCACCGCGACGGCGTCCCCCGCCGGCTGAGCCCCCACGGCACGCCCCGGGGTACGTCGGCCCCGCTGTACCCCGGGGCGTGCCGTACCCCGGGGCGTCGCAGCGGCCGCGTCCACGCGCACGGTTCATGACCGGCCGGGCCGCCGAGGCTGCGGCCCGGCCTGGATGGTCCCGGGGCCGTTCCGGCCCCGGCGGGCGTGGGGGCGCGCCCGGTTCGTGACCGGCCCGTGCCGCGGTGGCTGCGGCTCCGGTCTGATGGTGCGCAAGGGCGTACTCGCCCGCGCCCCCTCCCGGTGCCGACGGTCGGGGTCCCTCCGGCGCTCGGCCCGTTCCCTCCGGGGACGGGCCCGGCGGCCCCGGGCCGGGGACGCGGCGTCGGGCCCGTCGCGGCGCGGCCGGTCGGCGTGCGCAAGGAGCCCGCGGGCGGGGCTGCTCTTGCCAGGACCCGCCGCCCGGGACGGGCCGGCGCCGTCCGGCTGCGCGGTGGTGGGGCGCCGGGCGGTCGCCGTCGGCTCGGAGCCGGCCCTGGTGGGGGAGCGGAGGCGGCAGTGACGTTATGCAGTCTTTGCCGGGTGGGCTGCCCTCCGGTCGGCCCGGCAAGGTAGCGTCGGTCCTGCCATGGACCTTGCCTACATTCCCAGCCCGTCGACCGGTGTCCTCGAACTCGGACCGGTCCCGCTGCGCGGCTACGCCTTCTGCATCATCATCGGTGTCTTCGTCGCCGTCTGGTACGGCAACAAGCGCTGGATCGCCCGGGGCGGCAAAGCCGGCACCGTGGCCGACATCGCGGTCTGGGCGGTGCCGTTCGGGCTGGTCGGCGGCCGGCTCTACCACGTGATCACCGACTACCAGCTGTACTTCAGCGAGGGTGAGAACTGGGTCGACGCCTTCAAGATCTGGGAGGGCGGCCTCGGCATCTGGGGCGCCATCGCCCTCGGCGCGGTCGGCGCCTGGATCGGGGCCCGCAGGCGCGGCGTCCCGCTGCCCGCGTACGCCGACGCCATCGCGCCCGGCATCGCCCTCGCCCAGGCCATCGGCCGCTGGGGCAACTGGTTCAACCAGGAGCTGTACGGCAAGCCGACCGACCTGCCCTGGGCGCTGGAGATCTCCGAGGGCGTGAACCGGGAGGCGGGCCTCTACCACCCGACCTTCCTGTACGAGTCGCTGTGGTGCGTCGGTGTCGCCCTCCTCGTCGTCTGGGCCGACCGGCGGTTCACCCTCGGCCACGGGCGGGCCTTCGCGCTGTACGTCGCCGCCTACTGCGCCGGCCGCGCCTGGATCGAGTACATGCGCATCGACGACGCCCACCACATCCTGGGCCTGCGCCTCAACGTGTGGACCGCGCTGCTGGTCTTCCTGCTGGCCGTGACGTACATCGTGGTGTCGGCGCGGGTCCGGCCGGGGCGCGAGGAGGTCGTGGAACCGGGCGCCGGGGACGCCGACGGCACCACCGCCGACGGCGGGAAGGACGCCGAGGACCCCAAGGACGCCGCGGACGAGAGGGACTCCGGGGACGGGCAGGGCGCCGAGGCCGCCGGGGGCGGCTCCTCCGCCGGCGGCTCCGGGGACGCGGCCCGCCAGAAGCAGAAGTCGTAGCGACACCACGACCGCCGTACGGGGCGGCCACCGGGCCTCGGGCTCCGGTGGCCGCCCCGCCGCGTGCGGCGGCTGCCGCCCGCCGTCTCACACGGCGTCGATCTCCGCGCGGTACGGCATCGAGGACGACGCCCCGCGCCGCTGCACCGACAGGGACGCCGCCGCGGACGCCCACGACAGGGCCTGCGGCATCGGCCTGCCCTCGCCGAGCGCCACCGCCAGCGCGCCCGCGAACGTGTCCCCGGCTGCGGTCGTGTCCACCGCCCGCACCCGCCGGGCCGGCACAGTCACCGGGCGGGTGCCGCGCGCCGCGTGGAGGCACCCGGCCGAGCCCAGGGTCACCACCACCTCGGGCACCAGGCGCAGCAGCTCCTGTGCGGCAGCCGCCGGGTCGGCCGCACCGGTCAGCTCCGCGGCCTCGTGCTCGTTGGGCAGCAGCAGGTCGACCGAGGCGAGCAGCTCGTCCGGGAGGTGCAGGGCGGGCGCGGGCGTGAGGACCGTACGGACCCCGTGGCGGCGGGCCGCCTCCGCACCGGCAGCCACGGCGTCCAGTGGCAGTTCCAGCTGGAGCAGCAGGGCGCCGGCGGCCGCGATGCACTCCTCGTCCGCCGGGCTCAGGCCCGTCACCGCGGCGTTGGCGCCCGGCACGACGACGATCGCGTTGCCCCCCTCGTCGTCGACGACGATGTGCGCGGTGCCCGACGGGCCTTCCTCGGTGCGGAGCAGCGCCGTGTCCACCCCCGACTCCTCCAGGCCCGCCCGCAATCTGGCGCCGAAGTCGTCCGAGCCGACCGCGCCGATCATGGACACCGTCCCGCCGGCCCGCGCCGCGGCCACGGCCTGGTTGGCGCCCTTGCCGCCGGGCACCGTGCGGAACTCCCGGCCGCGCACGGTCTCACCGAGCCGCGGGGCCCGGCGGGCGTAGGCCACGAGGTCCATGTTGGCGCTGCCGAGCACGGCGATGCGGGGGGCGTGCGGCGGGCCGGAGGCGGGCGGGCCCGCGGGCGGGAGCGTCATGCCGGAGATTCTCCCCTTCCGACGCCCGCGGCACCCCCGACCTCCAGAGAGGTCCGCGATGCGGCCCCGCCCGCGGTTTCCCAGGTCAGGCGGCCCTTACTAAGTAAAGCCTGCCTTGCTGGCGCGCCCCTTACATCGCGCGTACTTTCGACGGCAGGAGGGGCGACGCCCGTACGGGGCCCGCCCGGGGAGCCTGGGGAGAGCTGTGTCCATCATCGAGACCGAGGCCGCGCTGCACGCGGCGCACCGCGACAACCACACCCACCGCGATGTGAACGGCGGCTGGCTGCGGCCCGCCGTGTTCGGCGCCATGGACGGACTCGTCTCGAACCTCGCGCTGATGACCGGTGTCGCGGGCGGCTCGGTGGCCCCGCAGACCATCGTCATCACCGGCCTGGCCGGCCTGGCCGCGGGCGCCTTCTCCATGGCGGCGGGCGAGTACACCTCCGTGGCCTCCCAGCGGGAGCTGGTGCAGGCGGAGCTGGAGGTCGAGCGCCGCGAGCTGCGCAAGCACCCGGTGGACGAGATGGAGGAGCTGGCCGCGCTCTACGAGGCGCGGGGCGTCGAGCCCGCCCTGGCCCGCGAGGTGGCGATGCAGCTGTCCCGCGACCCGGAGCAGGCCCTGGAGATCCACGCGCGCGAGGAGCTCGGCATCGACCCGGACGACCTGCCGTCGCCGCTGCTCGCCGCCGTCTCGTCGTTCGCGTCCTTCGCCCTCGGCGCCCTGCTGCCCGTGCTGCCGTACCTGCTCGGCGCGACCGCGCTCTGGCCCGCGGTGCTGTGCGCCCTCATCGGCCTTTTCGGCTGCGGCGCCCTCGTGGCCCGGGTCACCGCCCGCAGCTGGTGGTACAGCGGGCTGCGGCAGCTCGCGCTGGGCGGCGCCGCCGCGGCCGTCACCTACGCCCTGGGGGCGGCCTTCGGCGCCGTGCTCTGAGGCACCGGCGCCGCACCGGCGGTGAACCACCGCCCCTCGCTGCGGCACGGTACGCCGGCCCGCCCGCACCGCGCGGCCGGCCACCCTGCCCCCGGCTCGCAGTCCTGTGTCCGCCACAGGGCCGGACCGTCCCGCCCCGCAGCCCCGCGTGCGCTGCACGGGCCGTGCCGCCCCGCGCTCGCCGCGCGCCCGCCGTCCCGCCCCCGCCGCCCCCGGCCGTCCGCACGCGGGACGGCCGGGGGCGGTCGCGCGGCGCA
The DNA here is from genome assembly GCF_001865245.1 of Streptomyces sp. CC53. Lineage (GTDB taxonomy): Bacteria > Actinomycetota > Actinomycetes > Streptomycetales > Streptomycetaceae > Streptomyces. The sequence continues at coordinate 57,771 of NZ_MKXB01000106.1, forward strand.
GGTCTGTGACGAACCTCCAATAGCAGGATCGGGCCGCCGGTGGGACACTATGCGGAGCGCCACATACACAGCTGTTACACGGCGGTTTCGAGTCCCTCATCCCAGGGCATGAGTCGTGAGCGCCGCGGGCAACGAAGCCCGCCACCCCGGACGGACCGGCGGACGCCATCCGCGTCCTGTTCCCAGCCCCGTCCTCACCCTTGTGGGAGCCCTTGCACGGCCTCCCCGTACGACCCCATCGCACCACCCCCCAGACCGCAGGAACCCTCGCACCGCGTCACCGCGGTGTCCGCATGTTGGAATGGACTATCCGCTAGCCGAGAACCAGCCCATCATGTAACCTGCACGAAATTTCGCGGAGGGCCAACGTCGTCCCTCTGGCACTTGCACATGCCACGACGACGACGGGAGAGCCGATGCGTTCCGACGCCTGGTCGCCCATGGACGGTCGCCCCGCCCCGCAGGGGATGTACGACCCCCGCAACGAACACGACGCGTGCGGCGTCGGGCTGGTGGCCACCCTCACCGGTGTTCCCAGCCACGAGCTGGTCGAGCAGGCGCTGACCGTACTGCGCAACCTTGAGCACCGCGGCGCCACCGGCTCGGAGCCCGACTCCGGCGACGGCGCCGGCATCCTCCTCCAGGTCCCCGACGCCTTCCTCCGCGAGGTCGCCGGCTTCGACCTGCCCGAGGCCGGCGCGTACGCCGCCGGCACGGCGTCCCTGCCCGCCGGCACCGCCGACGAGGACGCCGCCCGCATCGAGGCGATCGCCGCAGAGGAGGGCCTCACCGTCCTCGGCTGGCGCGAGGTCCCCGTCACCCCCGACCTGCTCGGCGCCACTGCCCGCTCCACCATGCCGGCCTTCCGTCAGGTGTTCGTCACCGACGGCGCCACCACCGGCATCGACCTGGACCGCAAGGCGTTCGTGCTGCGCAAGCGCGCCGAGCGCGAGACCGGCGCGTACTTCCCGTCGCTGTCCGCCCGTACCCTCGTCTACAAGGGCATGCTCACCACCGGGCAGCTGGAGCCGTTCTTCCCGGACCTGTCCGACCGCCGCATGGCCTCCGCCGTCGCGCTGGTCCACTCCCGGTTCTCCACCAACACCTTCCCGAGCTGGCCGCTCGCCCACCCGTACCGCTTCATCGCCCACAACGGCGAGATCAACACGGTCAAGGGCAACCGCAACTGGATGCGCGCCCGCGAGTCCCAGCTCGTCTCCGACCTCCTCGGCCAGGGCAAGGACCTCGACCGGGTCTTCCCGGTCTGCACCCCCGACGCGTCCGACTCCGCGTCGTTCGACGAGGTCCTCGAACTGCTCCACCTCGGCGGCCGCTCCCTCCCGCACGCCGTGCTGATGATGGTCCCCGAGGCGTGGGAGAACCACGACTCCATGGACCCGGCCCGCCGCGCCTTCTACCAGTACCACTCCACGATGATGGAGCCCTGGGACGGCCCGGCCTGCGTCACCTTCACCGACGGCACCCAGATCGGCGCCGTCCTCGACCGCAACGGCCTGCGCCCCGGCCGCTACTGGGTCACCGACGAGGGTCTCGTCGTGCTCGCCTCCGAGGTCGGCGTCCTCGACATCGACCCGTCCAGGGTCGTCCGCAAGGGCCGCCTGCAGCCCGGCAAGATGTTCCTCGTCGACACCGCCGAGCACCGCATCATCGAGGACGACGAGATCAAGGCCGCCCTCGCCGCCGAGCACCCGTACCAGGAGTGGCTGGAGTCCGGCACCATCGAGCTCGGCGACCTGCCCGAGCGCGAGCACATCGTCCACACCCACGCCTCGGTGAGCCGCCGCCAGCAGACCTTCGGCTACACCGAGGAGGAGCTGCGCGTCATCCTCGCGCCGATGGCCCGCAGCGGCGCCGAGCCGATCGGCTCCATGGGCACCGACTCGCCGATCGCCGCGCTGTCCGACCGGCCGCGCCTCCTCTTCGACTACTTCACCCAGCTGTTCGCGCAGGTCACCAACCCGCCGCTGGACGCCATCCGCGAGGAGCTCGTCACCTCGCTGTTCTCCTCGCTGGGCCCGCAGGGCAACCTGCTGGAGCCCACCGCCGCGTCCTGCCGCAGCGTCACCCTGCCGTTCCCGGTCATCGACAACGACGAGCTGGCCAAGCTCATCCACATCAACGCCGACGGCGACATGCCCGGCATGACCGCCGTCACCCTGTCGGGCCTGTACCGGGTCTCCGGCGGCGGCGACGCCCTCGCCGCCCGCATCCGCGAGATCTGCGCCGAGGCCGACACCGCCATCGAGGACGGCGCCCGCCTCATCGTCCTGTCCGACCGGCACTCCGACGCCGAGCACGCGCCGATCCCGTCGCTGCTGCTCACCGCGGCCGTCCACCACCACCTCATCCGCACCAAGCAGCGCACCCAGGTGGGCCTGCTGGTCGAGGCCGGCGACGTCCGCGAGGTCCACCACGTGGCCCTCCTCATCGGCTACGGCGCCGCCGCCGTCAACCCGTACCTGGCGATGGAGTCCGTCGAGGACCTCGTCCGCGCCGGCACCTTCATCGAGGGCGTCGAGCCCGAGCAGGCCATCCGCAACCTGATCAAGGCGCTCGGCAAGGGCGTGCTGAAGGTCATGTCCAAGATGGGCATCTCGACCGTCGCCTCCTACCGCGGCGCCCAGGTCTTCGAGGCCATCGGCCTCGACCAGGACTTCGTCGACACCTACTTCAACGGCACCTCCAGCAAGCTCGGCGGCGTCGGCATCGACGTCGTCGCCAAGGAGGTCGCCGCCCGCCACGCCAAGGCGTACCCGGCCAGCGGCATCGCCCCGGCCCACCGCACCCTGGAGATCGGCGGCGAGTACCAGTGGCGCCGCGAGGGCGAACCGCACCTGTTCGACCCGGAGACGGTCTTCCGCCTCCAGCACGCCACCCGGGCCAAGCGGTACGACATCTTCAAGAAGTACACCGAGCGCGTGAACGAGCAGTCCGAGCGGCTCATGACGCTGCGCGGCCTGTTCGGCTTCACCTCCGACCGCAAGCCGATCCCGATCGACGAGGTCGAGCCGGTCAGCGAGATCGTGAAGCGGTTCTCCACCGGCGCCATGTCGTACGGCTCCATCTCCAAGGAGGCGCACGAGACCCTCGCCATCGCCATGAACCAGCTGGGCGGCAAGTCCAACACCGGTGAGGGCGGCGAGGACCCCGAGCGCCTCTACGACCCGGCCCGCCGCTCGTCGATCAAGCAGGTCGCCTCCGGCCGCTTCGGCGTCACCTCCGAGTACCTCGTCAACGCCGACGACATCCAGATCAAGATGGCGCAGGGCGCCAAGCCCGGCGAGGGCGGCCAGCTGCCCGGCCACAAGGTGTACCCGTGGGTCGCCAAGACCCGGCACTCCACGCCCGGCGTCGGCCTCATCTCGCCGCCGCCGCACCACGACATCTACTCCATCGAGGACCTCGCCCAGCTCATCCACGACCTGAAGAACGCCAACCCGGCCGCCCGCATCCATGTGAAGCTGGTCTCCGAGGTCGGCGTCGGCACGGTCGCGGCGGGCGTGTCCAAGGCGCACGCGGACGTCGTGCTGATCTCCGGTCACGACGGCGGCACCGGCGCCTCCCCGCTCACCTCCCTCAAGCACGCGGGCGGCCCCTGGGAGCTCGGCCTCGCCGAGACCCAGCAGACGCTGCTGCTCAACGGGCTGCGGGACCGCATCGTCGTCCAGACCGACGGCCAGCTGAAGACCGGCCGCGACGTCGTCATCGCCGCGCTGCTCGGCGCCGAGGAGTTCGGCTTCGCCACCGCGCCGCTCGTCGTCTCCGGCTGCGTCATGATGCGCGTCTGCCACCTCGACACCTGCCCGGTCGGCATCGCCACCCAGAACCCGGTGCTGCGCGAGCGGTTCTCCGGCAAGGCCGAGTTCGTCGTCAACTTCTTCGAGTTCATCGCCGAAGAGGTCCGCGAGCTCCTCGCCGAGCTCGGCTTCCGCACCCTCCAGGAGGCCGTCGGCCACGCCGAGCTGCTCGACACGGCCCGCGCCGTGGACCACTGGAAGGCCCAGGGCCTCGACCTGGCCCCGCTGTTCCACGTCCCCGAGCTGCCCGAGGGCGCCGCCCGCCACCAGCTCGTCGAGCAGGACCACGGCCTGGAGAAGGCCCTGGACAACCAGCTCATCGAGCTCGCCGCCGACGCGCTCGGCGCCGCCACCGCCGAGGACGCCCGGCCGGTCCGCGCCCAGCTGGAGATCCGCAACATCAACCGCACCGTCGGCACCATGCTGGGCCACGAGGTGACCAAGCGCTTCGGCGGCGCGGGCCTGCCCGACGACACCATCGACATCACCTTCACCGGCTCCGCGGGCCAGTCCTTCGGCGCCTTCCTCCCGCGCGGCGTCACCCTGCGCCTGGAGGGCGACGCCAACGACTACGTCGGCAAGGGCCTCTCCGGCGGCCGGGTCGTCGTCCGCCCGGACCGCGGCGCCGACCACCTGGCCGAGTACTCCACCATCGCCGGCAACACCATCGCCTACGGCGCCACCGGCGGCGAGATCTTCCTGCGCGGACGCACCGGCGAACGCTTCTGCGTCCGCAACTCCGGTGCGCTCGTCGTCTCCGAAGGCGTCGGCGACCACGGCTGCGAGTACATGACCGGCGGCCACGCCGTGGTCCTCGGCGGGACCGGCCGCAACTTCGCGGCCGGCATGTCCGGCGGTGTCGCCTACGTCGTCGACCTCGACCGCGACAACGTGAACTCCGGCAACCTGGGAGCCGTCGAGGCGCTCGACGACACCGACAAGGCATGGCTGCACGACGTGGTGCGCCGCCACCACGAGGAGACCGGCTCCACCGTCGCCGAGAAGCTCCTCGCCGAGTGGTCCGTCGCCGCGGACCGCTTCAGCAAGATCATCCCGACCACGTACAAGGCAGTGCTCGCCGCCAAGGACGCCGCCGAGCGGGCCGGTCTCTCCCAGACCGAGACCACCGAGAAGATGATGGAGGCGGCGACCAATGGCTGATCCCAAGGGCTTTCTGAACCACGGCCGCGAGGGCGCGACGTCCCGCCCCGTCGACGAGCGCGTCAAGGACTGGAACGAGGTCTACGTCCCCGGCTCCCTGCTGCCGGTCATCAGCAAGCAGGCGTCCCGGTGCATGGACTGCGGCATCCCCTTCTGCCACAACGGCTGCCCGCTCGGAAACCTCATCCCCGAGTGGAACGACTTCGCCTACCGCGAGGACTGGGGCGCCGCCTACGAGCGGCTGCACGCCACCAACAACTTCCCCGAGTTCACCGGGCGGCTCTGCCCGGCGCCCTGCGAGGCGGCGTGCGTGCTCGGCATCAACCAGCCGGCCGTCACCATCAAGAACGTCGAGGTCTCGATCATCGACAAGGCGTGGGAGTCCGGCAACGTGACGCCCCAGCCCCCGGAGCGCCTGTCCGGCAAGACCGTCGCCGTCATCGGCTCCGGCCCCGCCGGCCTGGCCGCCGCCCAGCAGCTCACCCGGGCCGGGCACACCGTGGCGGTCTTCGAGCGCGCCGACCGCATCGGCGGCCTGCTGCGCTACGGCATCCCCGAGTTCAAGATGGAGAAGCGGCACATCAACCGGCGCATCGAGCAGATGCGCGCCGAAGGCACCCGCTTCCGCACCGGCGTCGAGATCGGCCGCGACCTGAAGGCCACGGACCTGCGCAAGCGGTACGACGCCGTCGTCATCGCCGCCGGCGCCACCGTGGCCCGCGACCTCTCCGTGCCGGGCCGCGAGCTGAACGGCATCCACCAGGCGATGGAGTACCTGCCGCTCGCCAACAAGGTGCAGGAGGGCGACTTCGTCACGCCGCCACTCACCGCCGAGGGCAAGCACGTCGTCGTCATCGGCGGCGGCGACACCGGCGCCGACTGCGTCGGCACCGCCCACCGGCAGGGCGCGGCCTCCGTCACCCAGCTGGAGATCATGCCGCGGCCGAACGACGACCGCGACCCGGTCGGACAGCCCTGGCCGACCTTCCCCATGCTGTACAAGGTCACCTCGGCCCACGAGGAGGGCGGCGAGCGGGTCTACTCCGTCTCCACCACCCACTTCGAGGGCGACGAGGACGGCAACGTGCAGTGGCTGCACCTCGTCGAAGTCGAGTTCGTCGACGGGAAGTTCGCGCAGAAGCCGGGCACCGAGCGGAAGATCCCCGCGCAGCTGGTCACCCTCGCCATGGGCTTCACCGGCACCGACCAGGAGAACGGCCTCGTCGAGCAGTTTGGTCTGGACCTCGACGCGCGGGGTAACATCGCCCGCGACGCCGACTTCCAGACCAACGTGCCGGGCGTCTTCGTCGCCGGTGACGCCGGCCGCGGCCAGTCCCTCATCGTGTGGGCCATCGCCGAGGGCCGCTCCGCCGCCCGCGGCGTGGACCGCTACCTCACCGGCGCCAGCGACCTGCCGGCCCCGATCCGCCCGACGGACCGCGCCCTCGCGGTCTGACGGCCCTGGAACGTCCCGTACAACGGCGTACGGAACACAGCAGCGCCTGCCTCACGTCCCCGACCGGACCGTGGCAGGCGCTGCGCCTTTGCGCGGCCCCGCCGTGCGGGACCCGCACGGCCCGCACGGCGGGGCCGGCGCGTCGGCGGGGGAGGCCGGAGGGCTCCCGGGAACGGCGGTTCCGGCCCTGCCCGCGGGAGGAGGGCCCGGAGCGCGGTGCCGACCGCGTCCGCGGCGCAGGCGGGCCCAGCCGCCCGGAACGCACAGCCGTGTCCCCGGAGGACTCCCCGCAAGCGGCGGTGCGGGCCGCCGCCCGGCGGGGTGACGCGCGCGGTGGTGCGGCCCCCGCCCCGTGAGCCGCACCGTGCGTCCGCCCGCCGGGCGGGCTGCACCCCGCATGGCGTACCGTCGGGGCGTACCGCGCCGGTCACGCAGGGGGGACCACGACATGGCCATCGGCCTCCGCACGCTGGAGAAGTCCGCGCCCGCACTCGTCGACCTCTACAAGTCCGCCGGGGTCTCCCTGCGCAAGCATGGCCTGGAGGGGCAGCGCGCGGCGGTCTACCTCGTCGTCGACCACTCCGGCTCGATGCGTCCCTACTACCGGGACGGCAGCGTCCAGGCCCTCGCCGACCGGGTCCTGGGCCTGTCCGCCCAGCTCGACGACGACGGCCGGGTCCCCGTCGTGTTCTTCTCGACCGACGTCGACGCCGAAACGACGATCGACCTCGCCGACCACCGGGGCCGCATCGAGCGGATCGCGGCCGGACTCGGCCACATGGGGAAGACCAACTACCACCTCGCGATGGACGCCGTCATCGACCACCACCTCGACAGCGGTGCCGACGCCCCCGCCCTCGTCGTCTTCCAGACCGACGGCGGCCCCCTCAGCCGCCTCGCCGCCGAGAAGTGGCTGTGCAAGGCCGCCCGGCTCCCGCTGTTCTGGCAGTTCGTCGGCTTCGGCGACCCGACGAGCCGCCAGTTCGACTTCCTGCGCCGCCTCGACGACCTGCCCGTACCGGCGAAGCGCCCCGTGGACAACGCCGGCTTCTTCCACGCCGGCCACGACCCGCGCCGCGTCCCCGACGACGTCCTGTACGACCGGCTCGTCGCCGAATTCCCCGCGTGGCTGGCCGCTGCCCGCGCCCAGGGCGTAATCCGTTCGGCCTGAGCGCCCCTCCGATGGCAGGCTGGCTCCCATGACCTCCCTCGTGCGACATGTGACGTTCGACTGCGCCGACCCCTACCGCCTCGCCGGATTCTGGTCCGCCGTCCTGGACGCGCCCCTCGGCGACGACGACCGGCCCGGCGACCCCGAAGCCGTGGTGGAGTCGCCCGGCGTGAGCCTCCTCTTCATCCGCGTCCCCGAAGGCAAGACCGTCAAGAACCGGGTCCACCTCGATCTCCAGCCGCAGGACCGCTCCCGCGACGAGGAGGTGGACCGGCTGCTCGCCCTGGGCGCCGCCCTCGTCGACGACCGGCGCCGCCCCGACGGCACGGGCTGGGTGGTCCTCGCGGACATCGAGGGCAACGAGCTGTGCGTCGAGCGCAGCGCCGCGGAACGGGCCGTGACGGACCCTCAGAGCTGAGCGGCACGCCGGGCGGCCCTCGCCGGCATCCGCCTCCTGCCGTGCCCCGCCCTCCCCGGCCGGACCTCGGCGCCGAGCGGGCGCGCGGGGGCCGACCGTGCCGCCCCTGACGCAGGGGGAGGGGCGCCCGACGCCGGACGCCGGGCACGCCGGGCATGGAAGGATGTCACCCGTGACCGGATCGTCCTCCCCGTCCGCCGCCGAGGGAACGCCACGGACCCGCGGTCCGGGTCCCCGTACGGCCGCGGTCCTCGTGTTCGGCTCCTCGGCAGCGGTCCTGGTGGTCGAGATCGCCGCCCTGCGACTGCTGGCCCCGTACCTCGGCCTCACCCTTGAGACCAGCACGATGGTGATCGGGATCGCTCTCACCGCGATCGCCTTCGGCTCCTGGCTGGGCGGGGTCGTCGCCGACCGGGTAGATCCCCGCCGGCTCATAGGCCCCTCGCTCGGGGTGTCGGGAGTGGTCGTGGCGCTCACTCCGGCCGTGCTGCGCGCCACGGCGGAGTGGGCGCCGCCGTTGCTCGTCCTGCTCGCCTCGCTGACCATCCTCGTGCCGGGCGCGCTGCTCTCCGCGGTGACGCCGCTCGTGACCAAGCTGCGTCTCACCAGCCTCGCCGAGACCGGGGCGGTCGTCGGCCGGCTGTCCGGCGTCGGCACGCTCGGCGCCATCGTGGGCACCGTCCTCACCGGGTTCGTGCTCGTGTCCCGCTGGCCGGTCAGCGGCATCCTGATCGGCCTGGGAGCGCTGCTGGTCGCCGGTTCGGTGCTGACCGGGTGGCGGACGCGCACGTGGCGGGGCACCACCGCCCTGCCTCTCGCGGTCGTCGCCGGCAGCCTCGCCGCCACGGTCGCGCCCGGGGCCTGCGACACGGAGACCCGGTACCACTGCGTACGGGTCGTCGCGGACCCCGACCGCAGGGGCGGCCGCACCCTCGTCCTCGACGGTCTGCGGCACTCCTACGTCGACCTCGACGACCCGACGCACCTGGAGTTCACCTACGTGCGCGCCATCGCGTCCGTGGTCGACGCCGCCTTTCCCGAGCGTGTCCCCCTCTCCGCCCACCACCTGGGTGGTGGCGGGCTGACGTTCCCCCGGTACCTCGCGGCCACCCGGCCGGGGACGCGCAGTGTGGTCTCCGAGATCGACGGCGGAGTCGCCCGCGTCGACCGCGACCGCCTCGGGCTGCGGTCGGTCCCCGGCGTCACCGTACGCGTCGAGGACGGCCGGCTCGGACTGCGGCGGCTGGACGCCGGCAGCCGCGACCTCGTCGTCGGCGACGCCTTCGGCGGTGTCAGCGTGCCGTGGCACCTCACCACCCGGGAGGCGATGGCCGACGTGCGGCGCGTGCTCGACGAGGACGGGCTGTACGTCGCCAACCTCATCGACCACGGGGACCTGGCGTTCGCCCGCGCCGAAGCAGCCACCCTCCGTGCGACCTTCCCGCACGTCGCCCTCGTCGGCGAGCCCGCCGACATCGGCACCGCCCCGAGCGGCACCGCCCGGGGCGGCAACCTGGTGGTGCTCGCCTCCACCCGGCCCATCGACCTGCGCGCGGCCCAGGAGGCGCTGGACACGCGGCGCACGGGCTGGCGGATCGCCACCGGCGATGACCTCGCTTCCTGGATCGGCGACGCACGGCCACTCACCGACGACCACGCGCCCGTCGACCAACTCCTCCAGCCCTACGGACCGCCCGGCAGCACGTGACGGGGCCCGCCCCGGCCCCCTGCCGACCGGGCCCCGGGCCGGGGAACAGCCGCCGGTGGGCAGCAGCCCTCCCACAGCCACCCGTAGGGTGAAGCACCCGTCCGGCGTGCGTACCGGCAGCGTCCTGCGGGGGCCACCCAGCGGTGAACGTCCTCGCCCAGGGCTGTGCGCTCGCCGCGCGGGGTGGGCGGTCAGCGGCGCGGCCAGGCGAACTCCAGGCGGTTCCTGGTGCGTTCGTCCTGGATGTGCTCCAGCGCCTCACGCGCCACCGTGCAGGCCCGGCCGTCCGGGTCCCCGCACACCAGGATCCGGTCCAGCACGTCGACCGCCCGCGGGTCCTGCCGGATCGCCAGGCCCCGTGCCGCCTCCGCCGCGACCACCGGGTCCGGGTCCGCCGACGCCTCCACCAAGGCCTCCCGTACGCCGGGGGAGTCCTCCGCCGCGACGGCCAGGGCGTGCGCCGCGGCCGCCCGCACCCCGGCGTCCCCGTCGCGGACCAGCGCGGTCAGCGCCGCCACGGCCTCCCGGTGCCCATGCGGCACGAGCCCGGTCACGGCGACCGCGACCCCGCGCCGCACCCGCGCGTCCGGGTGCACCGCGTGCCGCAGGACGTCCGGCAGGACCGCCGCGTCGCCCTGCGCCCCGAGCGCCCGCACCACCGCCAGCGCCAGTTCCGCCTCGCGCGCCTCGCGGCCCAGCTCCCGCAGCACGGGCAGCGCCCGCGCCCGCACCACGGCGGCCCCGGTGCCGCCGTGCGCGGTGAGCCGCGCGAGCACGTCCGCGCCCAGCGTCCGCCGCAGCGGGTCCGGGGCCCCGCACCAGCCCACCGCGGCCGCGCACGTCTCCTCGTCACCCCGCCGCCCCAGCGCCTCCACGGCCTCCGTCCAGTCCCCGAGCCCCGGGTCGGCGCACCCCAGGGCCCGCCCCGCCAGCTCCTCGGCCGGCGCCCGCACGCCCAGCGCCTCCTCCAGCAGCGTCACGATCGCCGCGTGCCCCGTCTGCTGCTCGTTCCCCGCAGCCGGCGCGCCGTCGACGAGCACCTCCACCACCACCGTCACCCCTTCGTCCTCCGGGAGACGCCGTACGACGACGTCAGCGGTGCCCCCGGGGCCGTGCGCGTCCACCAACCCCTCCCGCAGCACGGCCGCCACGTCCCGCCCCCGCCACGCACGGGCCTCGGCCAGCGCCTCCTCCCGCCCCGGAGCGCCCCGCTCCAGCAGCGCACGCACGATCGGCAGCGAGCCCCGCCGGGCCGCCGCGACCAGCGGCACCATCCCGTCGGGGCCGGGCCGCGCCGGGTCGGCGCCGTACTCCAGCAGCGCCTCGACCGTCCCGGAGTGCCCCTGCCGCACCGCCCACGCCAGCGCCGTGTACCCGAACTCCTCCCGCTGGTCCGGCCACGCCCCGGCCGCGAGGAGGGCCCGCACCGCCTCCGTGTGGCCGTTGCAGGCGGCGCCGCACAGGGGCAGGTCACCCGCCGTCCCGCCGCTGCCCCGGCCCGGGTCGGCGCCCGCGGCCAGCAGCAGCCGGACGACCGCCGCGCGGCCGTTGACCGCCGCCGTGTACAGGACGGTGCCGCCGTCCTCGTCGGTCGCTTCCGCCGGGGCCCCCGAGCGCAGCAGCCGCACCACCGCGTCGACGTCCCCACTCAGGACGGCCTCGAACAGATCCTCGTACACCGGTGCCGGAACCATGGTCATACGTCGACCCTGACCCGCCCGCGAGTCCTTCGCAAACACATTCGCCCCGATGCGCGCCCCGGGGCCGACGGCCTGCCTACGTGTCGCACTCCAGGACCGCCCGGCACAGTCCGCACCGCACGCGCGTGCGGCCCCGCACCGGCACCCGGATGCGCTGCAGACACGTGGGGCAGGGGAACGACACCCGCAGCTCCGCGGTCCCGCCGCCCTCGAACGCGTACCCGTCCGGGCCGGAGGGGACCGCCGGCCCGGTGCGCCCGGCGGCGTACCGCTTCTTCTCCTTCGCGTACCGGTGCCGCGCGGCCCGCCCGGCAGCCGCCGACGGGGGCCGCCGCTCGTCGCGCAGCGCCTCCTCCCGGCCCCGTACGTACGCCTCGTACCCCTGGGGGCTGGTGAACCACGGCGAGGGGTCCTCGCCGAAGAGCCGCGCCCGCTTGGCCAGCACGTAGCCGAACTCCTCCGGTGTCAGGTAGCCCAGCTTCTGGCTGGACAGCGCGTCCTCGCGGTAGGCGTCCAGCAGCAGCCAGCCGGCACCCAGGTACGCGGTCGCGGTGTCCGTGAGGATCTCGTTGTCCCGGGTCCCGCGGAAGGCCAGGTCGAGCCGGTGCAGCAGCACGTGCGTGATCTCGTGTGCGAGGGCCGCGCCGATGTCCCGCCGGTGGGTCCTGAACCGGTCGTTGAGCTCGATGAAGTACTCGGGCCCGGCCTCCAGCTCCACGCTCGCGGCGTGCTCCATCGCGCGGAAGCTCACGATCATCCGCGCCTCCGGCAGCCCGAGTTGCCGTACCAGTGCCCCCGCGACCCGGTGCGTCCCCAGGTGCAGGTCGTCGCCGTCACCGAAGGCCACCGCGTCGGGCGGGACGCTCACCGCGTACGCGGCCAGGCCCTCGTACGAGATCCGCCGGTGCACGGCGGTGATCGCCGCCCGGACCGTGTCCAGGTGGGGGAAGCCGTGGACGACCTCCGCTCCCGGTCCGCTCCCCGCCATGTCCCGCACCCCCGTGGACCACAGCCGCCGCGGCGGCCCCCGCGTACGCCGCCCACTGCCTCCACAGTACGGCGCCGCGGCGCCGCTCACCGGGGTCGCCGCGCCACCGGCCGTCCGGACCGCCCTCCGGCCGCGTCCCGGTCGTCGCCGCGGTCCCCGCCGCGACCCGGGCGCCGACCGGGGAGGGGGCCGGTGTTCTCGTGCACGGCGCTGTCCGAAAGGACGCCTTGCGGGGGCCCTCCGGGCCTCCGGATAATCCGGCACAAGCCTTGACGCGCTCATGCCATGCATGGGTGCTCCCGGGCCGACCCCCCACGAAAGGCACCCAGGTGAACACCACCACCAGCACACTCCCGCGCGCCCTGAAGCGCTTCGCCGCCGCGGCCGCCGTCACCCTCGCCGCCCTCAGCCTCCACCCCGCCACCGCCGACGCCCTGCCCAAACCGCCCACCGCCCCCGACCCCGTCGTCGGCGGCAGCCCCGCCTCCCAGGGCGAGTTCCCCTGGATGGTCCGCCTCTCCATGGGCTGCGGAGGCTCCCTCCTCACCCAGCAGATCGTCCTCACCGCCGCCCACTGCGTCAGCGGCTCCGGCAACAACACCAGCATCACCGCCACCGCCGGCGTCACCGACCTGCAGAGCGGATCCGCCATCAAGGTCCGCTCCACCAAGGTCCTCCAGGCCCCCGGCTACAACGGCCAGGGCAAGGACTGGGCCCTCATCAAACTGGCCCGCCCCGTCAACCTCCCCACCCTGAACATCGCCACCACCACCGCCTACGACAACGGCACCTTCACCGTCGCCGGCTGGGGCGCCGACCGCGAAGGCGGCAGGCAGCAGCGCCACCTCCTCAAGGCCCAGGTGCCCTTCGTCTCCGACGCCACCTGCCGCCAGGCCTACGGCAGCTCCCTCGTGCCCGCCGAGGAGATCTGCGCCGGCCTGCCCCAGGGCGGCGTCGACACCTGCCAGGGCGACTCCGGCGGCCCCATGTTCCGCCGCGACGACAGGGGCGCCTGGATCCAGGTCGGCATCGTCAGCTGGGGCTACGGCTGCGCCCGCCCCCAGTACCCCGGCGTCTACGCCCAGGTGTCCACCTTCGCCACCGCCATCAAGCAGGCCGCGGCCACCCTGTAGCCCCCGGCCGCACCCCGAAACGGCGGGCCACCGCCACGACCCGGTGGCCCGCCCCTCCCGGGGCGCCCCGGGCAGGCCCGCCCCCTCCCTGCGGCCCGCGCCCCCCGACGGCCGGGCCCTCCACGCGGCCCGCGACCTCGCCGGCGGGCCGCGCCCGCCGGACAGGGGGCTCCCGGGCATCCGGGCTTCAGACCGCCGGAACCCCGCCGCACGGGCGGGCCCCCGGGCAGTCCCCGCCCGTCCCGCATCCCGAACACCCCCCGACGAACCGTCCGCAACCCGTCTAAGCTCGCCGCATGAGCACGAGCGACCCCATCGACGACACCGTCCGCGCCGAACTGACCCGCCTGCGCGAGAGCATCGACAACATCGATGCCGCCGTCGTCCACATGCTCGCCGAGCGCTTCAAGTGCACCCAGCAGGTCGGCCTCCTCAAGGCCCGCCACCACCTGCCCCCCGCCGACCCCGCACGCGAGGCCCGCCAGATCGCTCGCCTGCGCCACCTCGCCGAGTCCGCCAAACTCGACCCGGCCTTCGCGGAGAAGCTCCTCAACTTCATCATCGCTGAAGTGATCCGCCACCACGAGCAGATCGCCGAAGACCCCCTGACCAGCGACGAAGCCACCCCGGAGGTCTCCGGAGCCGCCCCGCAGTGACCCGCTGAGCCGCCGGCCCCGGGCCACCGGCCGGGCCGCGCGGGGGAGGGCCCGGCGACAGATGAACCGGCCTGCGCTGACCGGCGTCAGATCAGATCGGTACGAGGATCGGCGACCCGGTGGTTGCTGCGGAGCACCCGGCCGGCAAGGACACGTACCCCTCTCCGAGGTGCCGGAACCCGAGGCTGCGGCGGATCCCGTTCGACGGAGTGTTGCCCGTCGCAGGAAAGGCGTGCACAAGCCTCCACCGGCCGTCCTCGCGGGCCGGTTCGAGCAGCATGCGGACACCCTGCTTGCCCAGCCCCCGCCCCTGGAACTCCGGCAGCACCATCCAGCCGGTCTCCGACACCGGCCCGGCACCGCCCCCGGGGGGGAGTGGCCGGCGGAGGACCACCACACCCGGCCCGGCACCCCCGGGCACGATCTCTTGATCCAGTCGGCGTCCTCCCGAGCCCGCCGGACTGCACGCCGTGCTCGCGCAGGTGGCGCAGGCCGCGCATGACGCGGCCGAAGGTGGGCTTGCCGCCCTTGTCGACCCGGCAGGCGTCGTGGAGGGCGCGGGGACCGTCGACGGAGAGGCCGACGAGGAAGCCGTTGTCCTACAGGAACCGGGCCCAGGTCGGCCGTCCAGGAGGGTGCCGTTGGTCTGGAGGGTGGACAGCACGGCGGACCTTCGCCTCCATGCCCTCCCGGGGCAGCGGACCGCCCAACCCGTCCATCACGGCCGGGTCACACCGCATCCGGACGTACGCACCGAGGCCGCCGCCCTCCACATCGCGCAGCAGCACCAGCACTCCTCACCGCGGTCCGGGCGAGGCCCGCACACCCGCACCCCGCCGGCCACCCCCACGGAAAGGACGACGCGCCACCCGGCTGCCGACCACGCCCCGCCACCCGCCGGCAGTGCCGTCCCCGCCACGCCTGGCGCCCCGCGCCCCCGGGCCGCACCACCACCACGCGGACCATGCCCCAGTGCCCCCGCACCCCGCGCACTCGCCGCACAGCCCCCGGAACAGACCGCCGAGCCGCCGACCGAGCACGCCACACCACCCGGGACACCGCTGCCGAAACCGGCCGATCCTACCCTCCGCAGCCCCCTCCCGAAGCGGCCGGCGCAACCCGCTGACCAGCCCCCACCGCATCAGGCAGCATGGGCCCATGCCCGCACTGACGCGCGAAGAGGCGCAGACCCGAGCCCGCACCCTGGACGTCGACCACTACACCGTCGACCTCGACCTGACCACCGGCGACGACACCTTCGACTCCGTCACCCGCATCCGGTTCACCACCCGGACCCCCGGCGACACCTTCGTCGAACTCAAGCCGGCCACCCTCCACAGCGTCACCCTCGACGGGCAGCCCCTCGACCCCACCACCCTCGACGACAACCGCCTCCCCCTCACCGGCCTCACCGAAGGCCCCCACGAACTCCACGTCCACGCCACCATGCGCTACTCCCGCACCGGCGAGGGCATGCACCGCTTCACCGACCCCGCAGACGGCGAGACCTACGTCTACACCCAGCTCTTCCTCGACGACGTCCAACGCGTCTTCGCCGCCTTCGACCAGCCCGACCTCAAGGCGACCTACGACGTCACCGTCACCGCCCCCCGGCACTGGACCGTCCTCGCCAACAGCACCACCACCCACACCGGCGACGGCCGCTGGACCGCCGCCACCACCCCCCGCATCTCCACCTACCTCGTCGCCGTCGCCGCCGGCCCCTGGCACTCCGTCCGCACCCGCCACGCCGGCCTCCCCTTCGGCATCCACTGCCGCCGCTCCCTCGCCCCCCACCTCGACGCCGACGCCGACGAGATCCTCGACGTCACCCGGCAGTGCTTCGACCGCTACCACGAGAAGTTCGAAGAGCCCTACCCCTTCGACTCCTACGACCAGGCGTTCGTCCCCGAATTCAACGCCGGCGCCATGGAGAACCCCGGCCTCGTCACCTTCCGCGACGAATTCGTCTTCCGCTCCGCCGTCACCATCAGCGAACGCCAGCGACGCGCCATGGTTATCGCCCACGAGATGGCCCACATGTGGTTCGGCGACCTCGTCACCCTCACCTGGTGGGACGACATCTGGCTCAACGAGTCCTTCGCCGAGTACATGGGCTACCAGACCGTCAACGAAGCCACCACCCGCTACCCCGACACCTGGATCGACTACGGAGTCGAACGCAAGGCCTGGGGATACGACGCCGACCAGCGGCCCTCCACCCACCCCGTCGCCCCCGAACCCCACGACGTTCCCGACACCGCCTCCGCCCTCCTCAACTTCGACGGCATCTCCTACGCCAAGGGCGCCTCCGCCCTCCGCCAGCTCGTCGCCTGGCTCGGCGAGAAGGACTTCCTCGCCGGCATCAACACCCACTTCGCCCGCCACAAGTTCGGCAACGCCACCCTCACCGACTTCCTCGACAGCCTCGCCTCCGCCACCGACCGCGACGTCCACGCCTGGGCCGAAGCCTGGCTCCGCACCACCGGCACCGACACCCTCACCGCCGCCGTCACCACCACCCCCGGACGCTGGTCCCTCACCCTCGACCGCACCGGCACCCGCCCCCACCGCATCACCGTCGGCGCCTACGACCGCGACCTCAGCGACGGACGCACCC